>DFJW01000111.1:0-144 GCA_002373775.1 Ruminococcus flavefaciens
TTACGAAGCTGTCTATCTTTGCAAGCGGGCTCTCACCGTCTGTGCCGGGCTCGAAATTCTCGACCTCAGGCAGTCTGAGCGGAAGTTCCTCATAAGGTACAGCTACCATTCCGCAGTGGTCGCAGTGTACTATCGGGATAGGCT
>DFJW01000111.1:230-32873 GCA_002373775.1 Ruminococcus flavefaciens
GGTTGAACGCCCAGTCCTTCATCTTATACTGTACGCCGCGCTCTCCGCATCCCTTCTCTTCAAGGACTTTGAGTATCTTCTCTATCGCGTCCTTCTTGTTTGAGATGCCGTTGAGTTCACCGGAATTCACCAGTTCACCTTCGCCGGTATAGGCTTCCTTGGAAATGTCGCCGCCCTTTATTACTTCGATTATGTCTATGCCGAATTTCTTTGCGAAATCATAGTCTCGGGTATCGTGTGCAGGTACTGCCATGATAGCACCTGTACCGTAACCCATCATTACATAGTCGGATATGTAGATCGGTATCTCTTTGCCGGTCACAGGATTTACTGCTGTAAGTCCTTCGATCTTGACTCCTGTCTTGTCCTTTACAAGCTGTGTCCTCTCGAACTCGCTCTTCTTTGCACATTCAGCCTTGTAATCGTCAAGTGCCTGTATGTTTGCTATGGAATCACGGTACTTCTGGATGATCGGATGCTCAGGAGCAATGACCATGAAGGTTACACCATAGAGTGTGTCAGGACGTGTGGTGTATATCCTCAGCTTCTCATCCTGCTCCTTTATCCCGAAGTTCACGAATGCACCTGTGGACTTGCCTATCCAGTTCTGCTGCTGGAGCTTTACGTTGGGAAGGTAATCAACCTCTTCAAGTCCCTGAAGGAGCTTGTCTGCGTACTCTGTGATACGGAGGTACCATACTTCCTTTGTCTTCTGGATTATATCGCTGTGGCATACGTCACATTTGCCGCCCTGTGAATCTTCGTTGGAGAGTACGACTTTACAGCTGGGGCAGTAGTTTACGGATGTCTTGTCACGGAATACGAGTCCGTTCTCGAACATCTTGAGGAATATCCACTGTGTCCACTTATAGTATTTCTCATCTGTGGTGTCAACAACTCTTGACCAGTCAAATGAAAATCCGACGGTCCTGAGCTGTCCGGTGAACTTCTCGATGTTTCTGTCTGTAACTATTCTCGGGTGTATGTTCTCTTTGATAGCTGTATTCTCGGTAGGAAGTCCGTACGCGTCAAATCCTATGGGGAAAAGCACATTGTAGCCTTCAAGGCGTCTCTTTCTGCTTACCACTTCAAGTCCGGAATATGCCTTGATATGGCCGACGTGCATGCCGTGTCCGGAAGGGTAAGGAAACTCAACAAGGCCATAGAACTTCTTCTTGGAGTAATCATCACTCGCCTTGAAAGTTTCATGCTCATCCCAGTATTTCTGCCATTTTGACTCTACAGATCTGAAATCATATCTGCCCATTTCATATCATTCCTTTATATTATTTTTTCATTTGTTTATCAGGTCATCTATCGTTACAGATGTAAAATGTTCCTTAACGTCGCCCTTAGTCACAAGAACTGCGGCGCAGGCAATGTCTGCTATGCCCTCAGCAAGATATATCCAGTTTGAACTGATATTGCTGATATTATCCGGCAGATGCACAAGCGCCACAAGCACAAGAAGTGCCGCTGCTATATAGTTGGTGTACTGTATCCCTATATACAGTACCGCAACTTCTGCTGCCGCGATAATTATGCCAAGTATCGAAAGACCTCCGCCCAAGACCATATTGAGTATGGTCTTTACGATAAGGTATATGCCGATCATGACGCAGACTTTCCTGCCGTTTTCATTGCTGCTGTTCATCATACGTCATCAATCCTCTGTTATAAGGCTGCTGATGTCTATCTGTTCTCCGTCTGCCCAGAGGCCTTCAAGTTTGTAGAAATCACGGGTGTCTTTATAGAAAACATGCACGATGATATCGGCATAATCAAGGATTATCCATGTATTGCCGGTATCTGCTTCACGGCGTTCAGGCTCTATGCCCTGCTGTGAAAGCTGGAACTCTACTTCGTCTGCCAGTGTACGGGTGTGAGTATTGCTCGTACCGTTTGCAATAACAAAGTAGTCCGCAAGTATTGTCAGGTCTGATATCTTTATCGCCTGTATGTCCTCTCCCTTTTTAAGGTCGAGTGTCTTGATTATAAGTTCGAGTTTTTCTTTTTCGCTCATAATTACCGCCTTTCATTATTCGGTCAATTCGGTGCTCTTGCAGGCTCAGCTGAGTTGAGCACCTCGTCAAGAGTTACTGTTTTATCATCGTAGCTTGATACTGCATGTTCTGTTATCCACTCTATTATTGCTGTATCATTTCTGGTCAGTGGCTTCTGATATGGTCTGTAGTATTTATTCAGGAGGTCAAGTGTCTCCTGAAGGTGGATGGAGTATATTGAGTATTCATTTCCGTCAGGACCGATATACGGCTTTGTTACGTCGCTTCCCTCTCCGGGTATCATATCGACCTGTACATCTTCCATTGTCAGATTGGATGCAAAATCTATCAGCTTGCTCAGGTCTTCGACACTCATATCTGTGGCTATCCACTTGTGATCGTAGATCTGCTTCATGTAGCTGTAGAGCTTTGTCTTGCCTTCGTTCTTTGAAATATCCAGCATCTTCTGCATCGCTGCTGCCATGAATCTTCTCTGGTTCTGCATACGTCCGATGTCGCCTTCAAGCCAGCCGGCTCTGTAGCGGATGAACCACTCTGCCTGTACGCCGTCAAGAACGACATCACCGGAATCTACTATTGTGACACCGTCATACTGGATAGGCGCATCAAGAGTCATCGGTATGCCTCCGACGCAGTCTACAAGATCTACTATGTCAAAACATGTTGTGGTCACATAGGCGTCTATCGCAATGCCGAAGCACTGGTATACTGCGTTGAAAACACGCTGTATCGGCGGATTTATATTCTGGTCGCCCATTGAATATATGCTGTTGAATTTGGTATTCACGCAGCTTGTGAAATCCGGGACAGCTGTGTCTCGCGGTATCTGGAGTATCCTCAGCTTTCCTGCCATGATGTCGAACTGACACAGCCACATAACATCGGTATTGAAGGATTCCTCATCAAATCCGAGGAAAAGTACTGTATACTGTCCCTCGACGATCTGGGGAAGGTCAAGTCCGTCATTGAAATCCTCAGGAACTACTTCTTCGTTGATCTTCGGATCAACTATCGTCTTGTCAAGCTCACCTTCGATCTCAACGAGCGGCTGCCAGCGCTTGAAATAGGTTATCAGCGATACTCGCTCTTTGCTGCCGTTCTTCTTGTACCATACGATAGGAAGATTCAGCACCATTACCGCTATTATCACAAGGCTCACCGCTATCGACATTACTTTCAGGACTACGTCGAGCCAGCTTCCTTTTTTCTTTTCATCGGCTTCATTGTATGCCTCATACATAGGCGGTATATATCCGCCCTGCATGTTTCCTCCGGGATACTGACCGTTCTGCGGCATATTGCCGTATGCCGGAGGAGCTTCATGCTGTCCGCGGTACACATGCGGCGGTGCTTCATGCCTGCCGTGGTATTCCTGCGGCGGTGCTTCGTGCTGTCCGTGATACTCTTGCGGAGGTGCTTCATGCTTGCCGTGATACTCCTGCGGAGGAGCTTCGTGCTGTCCGTGATAAACTTCACCGGACCTTGCGTTTCTGTCAACTTTAACAAGCTTCTTCAGCGGTTTCGGACGCTGCTCTTTATCCTGCACGCCCTGCGCCTCTAAATTATCATTGCTGTTCATTTTGTTCCTCTTTTCGAATTGCTGCTCTTTTCTTCTCTTTCCAGTCTGATATAGAAATTATACCCCTCTGCTGTACATACCGGGATGAGTCCGCCTTTCTTTATGACCGCTTTCATCGAAAATGAAAGCGCTTCAAGCATTGCGGCATTCAGACTGGTGTAGGTCAGTTTCCGCATTTTATCAACATCCTTATAGTCCCTTTCAGCCGAGATAAGGTCACCCAGATACACTATCTCTTCAAGCCTTGACATTCCGGCTCTTCCGACTGTATGGAACCTTACCGCATTAAGGATGTCTATGTCTTCAACTCCGAAATTAGTCTTTATGAAATACGCTCCTGCTATAGCATGCCAGAGTGACCGCGTTTCAAGTTCTTCGCGGCATACTGTGAATCCGCTGTTGATAACAAGAGCTTTCTGCTCTTCATCCGGAAGTTCCTTGCATATATCATGAAGAAGTCCTGCGTAATATGCTTTATCAGGATCTTCTCCGTACTTCTGCGCCAGTTTTCTGCATTCAGCCGCCACATTCAGTGAATGTGCGTACCTCTTTGCCGAAAGATGCGCTTTGAGATACTTCTTCTTTTCGTCGGGATCGTAATGCACTTTTGTTTCACCTCGTAATGAATATAATCCCTTCAATCTTATATATTGTACTACATTTTCGTCCAGATAGCAAGAGATATTCTTATTTTTTGCAATTTTTTTGCGTATCTCTGTCGATGATATCTCAAGCGGCTCGGCATTTCCGATAAGGACTTCGCCGAATTTTCCCAGTTCTTCAGCTTTTTTCCGAAGCTGCTCAGAGTCTCCGGTAATACGCGATATCACGCACAATGATGCCTCTTCAAGTATATCTTCGTATCTGAACCATTTATCAAAGCACATGAGCATGTCGCTGCCCACCAGCAGGAATAATTCGTCATCCGGGTAAAGGCTGCGGAAATGCTCTATGGTGTATATCGTATAGCTGACACGATCTACGCTGAGCTCATAGTCGCTGACATCCAGCCTTTCATCCACCGAAACTGCCGCATGCAGCATAGCAAGTCTGTCCTCGGCAGATACATACTCAGAACTTGAACGGTGAGGCGATATCCTTGAAGGGACAAGGAACACCTTGTCCAGCGAGAATTCATCAGCTGCCGAACGTGCAAGATGTATATGACCGTTGTGGACAGGATTAAAACTGCCGCCGAATATTCCTATGCGCATTATTTACCTCCGATCATTTCCAGGGGCGTTTTTTGCCGAGCCAGCCCTTTTCTTTCCAGTAGTCCGCATCTGTCTTGTTCCAGCCGCTGCGCTGTACCATGCTCATTATCTTAAAAAAGAACTTGGTCTTCAGCGGAACAGATACTTTCCCCTGCCTTTTCAGTATCTTCTTTGCTATTGCCTCTGCCTTTGACTTTATCTTTTCCTTTTTCTCAGGCTTAACACCGTCCCAGTCCGTCGCTGCTACAGCTTTTCCAAGTTTATAGGTCTGAGGTATGCCCCAGAAGAAACAGCTGTCTGCCATATCTTTAAGCGTTGACTTCACGCCTGCTCCGGCTGCCGTCGCAACAACTACTGCCTGCTTTCTGAACATCTTCTCCTCCGGACGATGTGCCATCCAGCGCCAGCCATAGTGGTCGAGAAATGCCTTCATCTGCCCTGTGCAGTGATATACATAAACAGGCGATGTAAGTATGATGACATCCGATGCGTCTATCATTTCGGTTATCCTGTGCAGTTTTTCATAATGCGGACAAGTCGTCTCTCCTTTGGTGAAACAGCTTGTGCATCCGCAGCAGAATTCGCCGAAATCACGGGGCAGGAACACTTCGCTGATATTCTCCGCTGTCGTCAGCTTTTCCGCTGTCATTCGCCCGATACTGTAAGTCGAACCCTTATGGACTGTGCCGCTTATCAAAATAACTTTCATGGTTTACTTTACCTTCGGGATGTTCTCTATGACCGGCTCTTTCGGATTGCGCTTGAAAAGCACGAATTTGCTGCCGATCACCTGAACTACGTCCGCACCTGTTGCCTCTGCTATGGCATCAGCTGCTTCTCTTGCCGTATAGCCTGAATTCTCAAGTACTCTCAGCTTTATGAGTTCCCTCTTGCGGAGGGCTTCGCCGATATCCTTGCACATTGCCTCGGATACTCCGCCTTTTCCTATCTGAAATATCGTTTCATATGTCGATGCTATACCTCTGAGGTATGCTCTCTGCTTGCTTGTAAGCATTTCATTCACCATATCTTTCTTTGAGTAAACGGTACAGCGCTCTCATTGCCGCACCTCTGTGACTTATGGAATTCTTTTCATCTGCGGACATCTCCGCAAGTGTCCTTCCCCCGTATTCGAATACCGGATCATAGCCGAAACCATTGGTACCGCGCTCTTCGTATCCTATCTTGCCGCGGCACTCGCCGCTTACTGATGCGGCTTCTCCGTTTTCATCCACGAATACCACCGAGCATACGAATTTTGCTCCGCGCTCGCTTTCGGACACTCCTTCCATTTCTGAAAGAAGCTTTGCGCACTTCTCGCCGTCAGGCGCGTATCTCGCGGAATGTACCCCCGGTCTGCCGCCGAGAGCATCTACGCAGAGTCCGCTGTCGTCTGCAAAGACCGCTATCTTTATACCATTCGCACGGGCTGCCTCTTTCTGGACAGCTCTCGCTTTTATCCCGGCATTCTCTTCAAATGTAACGCCGTTTTCGTCAGGATCACAGTCTATGCCAAGTTCTTTTAGCGATACCACTTCTATGCCGAGAGGAGACAGTATCTCCCTCGCTTCACGGAGCTTCCCGGCGTTGTTGGTCGCCATAAGTATCTTATTCATCCTGATCTTCCTCATCATCGCTCAGGTCATCGTCTGAGCCGTCATCATCGTCCTCTTCAGGCTCTTCCTCATACTTCTTTCTGCCGAAAAGTCTGCTGAAGAATCCGCGCTTCTTCTTTTTCTCCGGTTCAGCAGGAACTGCCTCTTCCTCTTCTTCATCTTCATCGGTTTCCTCAGAAGCATCGCCGAGGTCTTCGTCATATCCCTCGCCTGACTCTTCTGATGTCTCTTCGTCATCCGCATCATTCTCTGCTGATGCAGCTGCAAATGATACATTCTCCGGCTCTGATGCGTCTTCATCATCTGCGTTCAGACCGTCAGCCGACTCTTCTTCATCTTCCTCAGGTACGGACTGTCCGTAATACTCATATACAGCTGCTTCTGCTTCCTGTACATCTGTTTCCTCGTCTGCATCTTCTGCATCGGTATCTGCGTCATAGTCTTCAAGGTCAGCATCTTCAGCTTCTCCGGCTTCGTCTGTGCGCTCTTCATCTTCATCATCAAGATCAGTATCACTGAACAGTGCCTCAACAAAGGTGTGGCTGTCAAATGGCTGGAGATCGTCTATCTTCTCGCCGACGCCGATGAGCTTTACCGGTATGCCGAGTTCGTTCTTTATGGATATGACTATTCCGCCCTTGGCTGTTCCGTCAAGCTTGGTGAGCACGATGCCGGTGATAGGTGCTGTCTCACTGAAAAGTTTCGCCTGATTTACCGCATTCTGACCTGTTGTCGCATCAAGTACGAGAAGGACTTCTCTTGAACACTCTTCCGACTTCTTGTCTATTATACGGTTTATCTTCGCAAGTTCTTCCATGAGGTTCTTCTTGTTGTGGAGACGGCCTGCTGTGTCTATTATAACTACGTCACACTCTCTCGCTCTTGCTGCTTCAAGTGCGTCATATACTACTGCTCCCGGATCCGAACCCTCGGCATGCTTCACTATGTCAACGCCTGCGCGCTGTGTCCACACTTCAAGCTGATCTATCGCAGCTGCACGGAATGTATCTGCTGCTGCTACAAGAACCTTCTTGCCCTCGTTCTTGAACTGATAGCAAAGCTTTCCGATCGTGGTAGTCTTGCCTGCTCCGTTTACGCCGATAACCATTATTACTGCCGGAGTTTTCGTGAGGTCAAGACCTGTGTCGTCGCCCATCATGTCTGCGATTATCTCCTGTATAAGATCCATGATCTCGTTGGGATCGGTGATGCCGCGCTCCTTTATGGTCTTGCGCAGTCTGTCACATATCTCCTCAGAGGTCTCGACTCCTATATCGCTCATTATCATGGCTTCTTCAAGTTCTTCGAAGAGTTCTTCATCTATTTTTGTGAATGAGTTGAATATGCGCTTCAGCCTTCCAAGGAAATTGTCCTTTGTCTTTCTGAGACCGGCTGCTATCTTTGCTATTATTCCCATATTGTCCTCCTGAATGGTAGGTTATTGTATATCAGCTGCATCCTCCTGGAAATCCACCTGCTCCATTTTCAGCAGCTTGGATATCCCGTCTTCCTGCATCGTTACGCCGTAGAGTACATTTGCCTCTTCCATGGCGCTGCGTCTGTGCGTTACAAGCACGAACTGCGTGGTATCTGTGAAGTGTTTCAGATACTGCGCGTACTTTCTTACATTTACTTCGTCAAGAGCTGCATCGATCTCGTCAAGTATGCAGAACGGCGCAGGTCTCAGCCTGAGTATCGCAAAATATATCGCTATCGCTACAAAGGACTGCTCGCCTCCGGACAGCGATATCAGATTCTTTATTACTTTTCCGGGCGGCGCTACGCTGATCTCGATACCGGATTCAAGCACGTTCTCGGGATCACTGAGTATGAGCTCTGCCTTTCCTCCGCCGAAAAGTTCTGTGAATATGGACTTGAAATTTGAATTGATTATCTGGAAACTCTCAGAGAATATCCTGCACATCTCTTCTGTGAGGCTGCTTATGAGTTTTTCAAGTTCAGATTTGGAGCGCTGTACGTCTGCAATCTGCTGAGACATGAACTCATATCTCTCGGATACTTCCTTGTATTCCTCTATTGCTCCCACATTTACATTGCCCAGTGCGCTTATGCTGCGTTTGATGCTGGTCAGTTCAGCCTGTGCTGCACTCATGTCCTCTATCTTCTCCGCAAGCTGCACCGCCTCAGACCTTGTGAGTTCATACACTTCAAGGAGCTGATTCACTATGCCGGATGCGTCACGGTTCACGGATTCTCTCTGGGATTCAAGGCGCGTCATGTCCGCTGAGCTCTTTTCCTTTGCTTCATTCAGCCCGCGCAGTCCCTTCTTCATCTCGTTCACAAGACGATTCTGCTCTGTGCTCATGTCCTGCCAGCGCTTTATCTCTTCAAGATATGCGGCACTGTTGTCTTTAAGTCCGGCAAGAGCATTTTTCAGCTTGTCTATCTCGATCTGCTTATGTGTGATTATGTCTTCCTGACGGAATATCTCATCTTCAAAGCGTTTGCTGCCGCCTTCGAGATCTTTGAGCTGTTCCTCTATGCGCTGCACTTCACGTTCCTGAGCCTCAGTATCCTTGGCGAGTTCTACCGCCTTCAGCCTCTTCTGAGAGAGCAGTTCGGATAATTCTGCACGCTTCAGACGCAGTTTCTCGCGAACGCCCTGCTCTTCTGCAAGGGCTTCCTCAGCTTTTCTTATCAGCTCATCAGTTCCGGCAAGAGCCGCTTCAGCATCAGCTGCTGCTTTTTCATGCCCGGCTATGAGCGCTTTGGTATCTTCTATGAGTTTTCCGGAATTCTCCGCCTGCGCTATGAACTGCTCTATCAGCTGTTCAAGGCTGCTTTTTTCCGCTTTTATACGGAATGACTCAGCCTCATTGGCTGCCTGCTCTTCCTTTGCGGCTTCGGTATCGTATCTCAGTTTTTCTGCCTCGGCACGAAGTTTGTCCACATTTTTGCTGAGTTCATCACGGGATGCCGAAAGATCTGATATCTCCCTGTCGAGTGTATCTATCTCGTTCTTTCTCGTTATAACTCCTCCGGACTTCTGCGCTGAACCGCCGGTAAATGAACCGCCGGCATTTATCACCTGTCCGTCCAGTGTTACTATGCGGAATCTGTAGCCGTACCGCTTGGCTATATTAGTCGCTGTATCAATGTCTTCTGCGATCACTATGCGTCCCAGAAGCGACGTCATTATGCCGCTCAGTTTAGGATCAAAGTCGATGATCTTCACTGCCATTGCTACAAAGCCTTCGCAGTTCTCGATCCCCTGCTCCCGGAGTTCATTGCCGCGCACTGAAGTTATGGGAAGGAATGTCGCTCTTCCGCCTTTCTGCTCTTTCAGGAAACGGATGCACCTCTTGGCGATGTCTTCGTTCTCAACTATGATATTCTGCATCGCTCCGCCAAGTGCTGTTTCAACTGCTACGGCATACTCCGGAGCAACTCCGATATTCTGCGCTACTGTTCCGAGCACGCCTCCGATGCGTCCCTGTTTTGAAGCACGGAGGACCTGCTTGACGCTGCCCGCAAAGCCTTCCATATTGCTTTCCAGATCAGAAAGTATCCTCCGGCGCTGCTGCTTGTCCTTCAGTTCATAGAGAGCTTTCTCAAATTCGCTTTTCGCCTGCTCAAAACGCTCTCTGCGCGAACCGTAAAGCTTTTCTGTTCCGGCAAGTTTATTGCGTATGCTCTCGGCAGCCTGAGCGTTCTCTGCAAGCCTGTCTTCACATGCCCTTATGCGTCCGCGGTATTCTTCAAGTGTACTCTCGGCTGCGTTTCCGCTGTCGTTCAGTTCAGCCAGCCTTCTGCGCTGCTCATCAGCTGCTTTTTTCGCAGCTTCAACCGCAAAACGGTATTCGCTCTGCTTTATATAAAGACTGTTCACCTCGCTGCCGGCTTTATCAACATTTTCACCGATCTGCGAATTGTCCTTCTCTGCCTTTTCAAATTCAGCAGCTGCTGAGGCGATCTCAGCTTCAAGTGCTTTTCTCGTCTCTTCCAGTTCGGAGAGCTTTTTCTCTGCGGATGCCTTTTCAGACAGAAGCTGTCTGCGTACTTCTCCGGAATCGGATATGTTCTTCTTCGCTGTTTCAATTGCTTCGCTGCAGTACCTGATATCAGTTTCATATACTGCTATTCCGGATTTCATGTCAGAAGCCGACTGCTCCTCTTCAAGCATTTTTCTGCGTATCTCATCCTGACGTGCTGTGCTTTCGTTTATCTTGCGATATCCGTCGTCTATCTTCTGCTCTTCACGCCGGATGTCGTTTTCAAGATTGGTGTACTCGTTCTGACATATCAGCAGTTTCTCATCCAGTGTGTCCAGCTTCGTCTTGTATTCTTCAAGCTTTCGCACCCAGACAGATATCTCCAGTCTCTTCTTCTGCTCTGCCAGCTTTATGAACTTCTCTGCCTTTTCAGACTGGGTTTTCAGCGGTCCTACGCGGCTTTCCAGTTCGGAAAGGATGTCTGTCAGACGCACAAGGTTCTCCTGCGCTGCTGACAGTTTCCTTTCAGCTTCGAGCTTCTTGTACCGGAATTTGGATATTCCTGCTGCTTCTTCGAAAATATCTCTTCTCTCACTGCTCTTTGCTCCGACTATCTCGGCTATCCTGCCTTGTCCGATTATAGAGTATCCGTCTCTGCCGAGTCCGGTATCCATGAAGAGCTCGTTTATGTCCTTCAGACGGCACTGCCTGCCGTTTATCATGTATTCGCTCTCTCCGCTGCGGTAAAGTTTTCTCGTGACCGCAACTTCATCTTCCATGTCTGCAAGAGTCTTGTCTGTATTGTCGATATTCAGCGTTACAGCTGCGAATCCCATAGGTTTCCTTGCAACAGTACCGGAAAAAATAACGTCTTCCATTTTATTGCCGCGGAGAGTTTTGGTGGACTGCTCTCCAAGTACCCAGCGGACTGAGTCGCCGATGTTACTTTTTCCGCTGCCGTTAGGTCCTACTACTGCGGTAAGTCCTTTGTCAAAGGTCAGGCTTATCTTGTCGGGAAACGACTTGAAGCCCTGTATTTCCAATGATTTGAGGTACACTGATTCACCGCCTTTCTATGATCTCTATCCCCTCGCCGGGAGAAGGATATATCAGGACTATCGTCCCCATTGCTTTCATACGCTCTATGTTGCTCTTCTTGTGTCCGACAGCTTTGCTTATCTCTTTAGCAGGCACTGTTATCCTCAGAAGGCTGCATCCGTCCGCTATCTCCATGAGTCTGCTCAGATATACCTCGCTTTCACAGAGTTCACGGAATGCCGGATGATAGTATCCTGCTACCATGTCTTTTTCCACGAATTCACTGGCGTGAAGTCCGCATTTTATCACTCTGATGCCATTCTCCTGAAAACGCAGCATTATCCTCGAACACATGCTGACCATTTCTTCAAACGGTATCATCTCATATACGCCTTCTTCATACAGTTCTGCCAGCTTTGTGCCGCGCAGTACTACTACCGGATATATCCTGACTGTGTCCGGACGCAGTGCGATTATCTTTTCCGCCGTCTCTTCATCTGATGTGATGCTGCTCTTGTACAGCCCTGTCATCATCTGGAGTCCCAGTTCAAAACCTTTTGCCTTTATAAGCTCTGCTGCTCTTTCCACGTCGGCTGAACTGTGTCCGCGTTCGTTGGCTTCAAGCACTTCATCATTCATCGACTGTGCTCCCAGTTCTATCGCCGTAACGCCATAGCTTCTGAGTATATCCAGCACTTCTTCGTCGATGCAGTCAGGACGTGTGGAACAGCGTATGCCTCTGAACCTGCCGCTGCCTGTGAAACTGTGCGCAGCTTCAAGCAGTTCAGTCATATAATCTCTCGGCACTGCTGTAAAACTGCCTCCGAAAAACGCTATCTCCGTATTCTCCGGCTCTTTCACTTCTGAAAGTGCGCCGGCACATATCCTCCTGACTTCGTCCCCGTCCGGCAGATGCTGTGCGCCGCTTATGGTCCTCTGGTCACAGAAACTGCATGTATGAGGACATCCCACATGCGGGATGAATATGGATATATTACTGTGTTTCATATCCCATCAGCTCCAGAGCTTCTTTTGCGGCAAGCTGCTCAGCTTCTTTCTTGCTCCTGCCTTTGCCGCGTCCTATTACCTGTGAATTGAGACGTACTTCAACTACGAACCGCTTGTTGTGATCCGGTCCTTCTTCGCCTATCAGCGCGTACTCTACCTTCTCTTCGGGATTCTTCTGCACTACTTCCTGAAGGACTGTCTTGAAGTCCCTGAATGCCGGCTTACCTGCATGCTGAAGATCCTCAGGCATGAAATGAAGGATGTGCTTTGCTGCGGCTTCGATACCGCCGTCGAGATATACTGCCGCTATCACAGCTTCAAATGCGTCGGCAAGTATGGAAGGACGCTCCCTGCCGCCTGTATTCTCCTCGCCTTTTCCAAGGTAGAGATACTCGCCGAGATCTATCTTTTTCGCAAATATATAAAGCGACTTCTCGCATACCAGAGACGCACGCATTTTCGTGAGTTCCCCTTCCGGCACGTTAAGGTTCTTGTAGAGATAATCCGATACCACTATTGAGAGAACACTGTCGCCGAGAAATTCAAGGCGCTCATTGCTTCCGCCCATATGCTTTCGCTCATTGGCGTAGGATGAATGTGAAAGTGCCTGCTGAAGCAGTTCCGTGTTGTGAAATCTGTATCCTATTTTGTCCTGTAACTCATCAATGCTGCTCATTCTTTTTCACTTCCTGACATACCTGCTATATATGAAGCTATCTCACCGCAAACATCCGCCTCTACACACCTTACTGCCTGACGGACTGCATTGAAAAATGCTGTGGAATCAGAACTGCCGTGGGCTTTGATGACCGGTCTTCTCAGTCCGAGAAGAGGAGAGCCTCCTACTTCCTTGTAATCCATCTGCTTGCGGAATTCTTTTATCTTTCCGAGAGAGAACAGTGCTCCTGCCTTTCCTGTACCGGAGAATATCCATTTGAGTTTCCTGCCGAAGAAGCTGCCCATTCCTTCGTAGAGCTTCAGCGCAACGTTTCCTGTGAAACCGTCTGTTACCACTACCTGTACATCGCCGAGAGGCATATCTCTGGCTTCGATATTTCCGACAAAATCCAGTCCCGATCTTTCAAGCTGCTTGTATGCTTCTATCTCAAGATCTCTGCCTTTTGTCTCTTCTGCACCTATATTGAGCAGAGCTACCTTCGGTGACTCTATGCCCATTACTTTTTCCATATACGCACTGCCCATTACTCCGAACTGCACAAGCATCTCAGGACGGCATTCTGTATTCGCGCCTGCATCTACAAGCAGGAAACTGCCGTTCTCAGCAGGCATTATCGGTGAAGGTGCGATGCGTCTGATGCCTTTGATGCGCTTGACGATGAATGATGAGCCCATTACAAGCGCACCTGTACTGCCGGCTGATACGAATGCATCGCCGTGTCCGTCAGCAAGAAGCTGAAGACCAAGTCCCATGGAACTGTTCCTGCCGCTCTTGATTATGTTCTTAGGTTCGTCGTGTATATCGAATACTTCATCTGTATGTGCTACTTTTATGCCTCTGAGGCTTATGCCGTTCTCTCTGGCACATGCTACTATCTTTTCCTTGCTGCCGGTGAGAACTATCTCTGTATCAAGCTCTTTTACAGCTCTTGCGCAGCCTTTTATAACTTCAAGAGGAGCATTATCTCCTCCGAAGGCATCAACAATTATCCTCATGATCCAACCTCTCAAGTTCCTTGGCAAGTGCTTCAACTGCCCTTGCAGAATATGCACCGTATCGTTCCTTCTTGTCTCTTATGCGTCTGCCGATATCCGGCAGTATTCCCATATTCGCTCCCATCGGCTGGAAGCTCCCGCTGTTGTACGGATCGCTTATATATGCCGAAAGCGCTCCTGTCATAGTCTCTTTAGGGAGACACATGGGCACCAGTCCTCTGAGCCTTCTTGCACAGGCTTTGCCGGCAATTATACCGCTTGCCGCTGATTCCATGTAACCTTCCACACCGGTCATCTGTCCGGCAAAGAAGATATCAGGTCTGCTTCGCATCGAAAAATCAGACGCAAGCAGATCGGGACTGTTTATGAATGTGTTCCGGTGCATTACTCCGAAACGCATGAATTCTGCATTTTCAAGTCCCGGTATCATGGAAAACACTCTCTTCTGTTCTCCGAATTTCAGATTTGTCTGGAAGCCGACAAGGTTGAAGAGTGTCCCTTCACGGTTCTCGCGCCTGAGCTGCACAAGTGCATAAGGACGTCTGCCTGTCTTCGGATCATCTATCCCCACCGGCTTCATCGGTCCGAAACGCATGGTGTCAACTCCGCGTGACGCCAGTTCTTCTATAGGCATGCAGCCTTCATATACGCTGAAGGGATGCGTCTCAAAATCGTGGAGCTGAACTTTTTCCGCTGATATAAGTGCTTCGTAAAATGCAAGATACTCTTCCTTGTTCATGGGACAGTTGATGTAGTCAGCATCCCCTCTTCCGTATCTTGAAGCATAGAATACCTTATCCTTATCAAGACTCTCATATGTCACTATGGGAGCTGCTGCATCATAGAAACTTAGTCCCTCTCCGCAGAGTTCCTTTATCTTTTCCGCAAGCTTTCCCTGCGTCAGCGGTCCGGTCGCGATTATCACTACGCCTTCCGGAAGTTCGGTCACCTCGCCGTGAATAACTTCTATAAGAGGATGCTCCGTTATCTTTGACGTCACAGCGTCCGAGAATCTCTCGCGGTCTACCGCAAGCGCTCCTCCGGCTTCTACCGAATTCTCCTTGGCACAGGGAACTGTCAGCGAGCCGAGCATCTCCATTTCGTATTTCAGCAATCCTGCTGCCGATTCGAGCCTTGCGGCTTTTAATGAGTTCGAGCATACCAGTTCAGCAAAACCGGTGTATTTATGCGCCGGAGTATACTTTTCAGGCTTCATTTCATACAGGCGGACGTTTATGCCGTTCTGTGCAAGCTGCCATGCAGCCTCGCATCCGGCAAGTCCCGCTCCTATAACACTAACGGCTGTGCTCATTTCTTCAGCTCTCTTTCGTATCCGCAGCCTTCATTCTCGCATATGAGCTTTCCGGCTTTTCCGCCCTTGTTGAAAAGTGTCTTTCCGCATACGGGACAGAGTTCGGAAGTCGGAACGTTCCACGTCATAAAGCTGCAATCAGGATATCCTTCGCAGCCGTAGAAACTCCTGCCCTTCTTCGACTTTTTCAGCAGCATCTTCTTTCCGCATCTCGGACAGCTGCCGTCTGTTTCGGTCACTATCCTCTTCGTGTTGCGGCACTCGGGGAATCCGGGGCATGCGAGGAATTTGCCGTACTTGCTGTACTTTATGACCATGTTCCTTCCGCACATCTCACATACCACGTCTGTCTCTTCATCGGGTACTTTTACGCGCTTGCCGTCCATTGCTTCTTCGGCTTTTTTCAGTGTCTTCGAAAAATCATCGTAGAACTCATGCAATGTGCTTACCCAGTCCTTCTCGCCGTGTTCAACTTCATCCAGACTGCTCTCCATGCCGGCTGTGAATTTGGCATCTACTATCTTCTTGAAATGCTCCTTCATCAGCTCTGTTATGACCTCTCCGAGATTTGTGGGTTTCAGTGCTTTGCCCTCATGCTCGACGTACCTTCTCGATGTTATAGTGGTTATGGTGGGAGCATAGGTACTCGGTCTGCCGATGCCGTTCTCTTCAAGTGCTTTGATGAGCGAGGCTTCGGTATACCTCGGAGGCGGCTGAGTGAAATGCTGATTGCCGTTTATGGACTTGAGCTTCAGTTTATCCTGCGCTTTCAGCTCGGGAAGCATTTTCCTGCTGCCTTCCTCGCTGTCTGTGGACTCAACGTAAAGTGCCATGAATCCTTCAAATTTAACTGAGTATCCGGATGCTCTGAATGTGCATCCTGCCGCTTCAATATCCGCCGAAACTGTATCGAGAAGAGCGTTCGCCATCTGGCTCGCTATGAATCTCTCCCATATAAGCTTGTAGAGCTTGTACTGATCGGCTGAAAGGCTCGATTTTACACGTTCCGGTGTGAGCTCGGGCGTTGACGGACGAACTGCTTCATGGGCATCCTGAGCGTTGTTCTTGGAACGGTAGTTTCTCGGCTCCGGGGGGAGGTACTCTTTTCCGTACACCGTTCCGATGTACTGTGCCGCTGCTGCTTTTGCCTCATCCGATATACGCAGACTGTCAGTTCTCATGTAAGTTATGAGACCTACTGCGCCTACGCCCTGTACGTCAACACCTTCGTAAAGCTCCTGTGCAGCTTTCATTGTCCGCTTTGCGCTGAAACCAAGTTTACGTGATGCCTCCTGCTGGAGCGTTGATGTGATGAAAGGCGGTGCCGGCTGTTTCTTTGTAACGCGCTTCTTTACTGCGCTTACTGTATATTCTGCACCTTCAAGCCTTGCGAGCAGTGCATCTGCTTCTGCCTGTCCGGGTATCTCCAGTTTCTTTCCGTCAACCGCGATAAGTGCGGCGTCAAATACTTTTCTGGATGACGGTGCTGTGAATTTTGCGTCTATAGACCAGTATTCCTTCGGGATGAAACTGCGTATCTCATTCTCGCGGTCTACCACAAGTCTTACTGCAACTGACTGTACACGTCCGGCTGACAGTCCGCGCTTTACCTTCTTCCAGAGGAAGGGGCTAAGCTCATATCCCACAAGACGGTCGAGTATGCGTCTCGCCTGCTGTGCATTCACAAGATCAACATCTATCTTGTGCGGATTGCTCATTCCGGACTGCACACCGCTCTTAGTGATCTCATTGAATGCCACGCGGTTGTTGTCGTTCATGTCCAGTTTCAGCATCTGGGCTATGTGCCATGATATGGCTTCTCCTTCGCGGTCAGGGTCGGTAGCGAGATATACTTTGCCGCTCTTCTTGGCGCGTTTCTTCAGTTCCTTTATCACATCTTCCTTGCCCTTCATATCAGTGTACTGAGGTGCAAAGTCGTGCTCTTTGTCAACGCCCATCTTTGACTTAGGAAGATCACGGACATGGCCCATTGATGCTATTACTTCATAGCCCGGGCCAAGATATTTCTGTATGGTTTTTGCCTTTGCAGGCGACTCAACTATTACTAAATCAGACATTCTGATGTCCCCTTATCTGCTTATTTCAAACATTTTTCCCGGGAGCGACCTGACTATACCCATTATCTCCAGCTCTGTGAGTTCCATCATGAGCTCGGAAGCGTCGATATCAAGCTGCTGGACCATGATATCAGCATGTACAGGTCCTGAGAGCAGTGTCTCTGCTATCCGCTTCTGGAGTTCTGTAAGGTCATCCGGCAGCTCCGGTACGGCTTTTTTGTCAGCTTTCAGTTTCTCATTCTTCACTTCGGGAGAGACTGGTATTTCAGCTGCTTTTCTATTTTCGTTTTCTGTGCGCTTCTTCCTGCGCTTCACTTCACGTCCAGCTATGCCGAAACTGCTTATCCCTGTATATCTTTCAGAGCGTATCTCTGTATCAACCGAACTTCCTATCAGGAACCTGTCGGTTATATCAGATGCACCGAAAAGCGGTATCGCTCCACTGCGCAGTAATTCGACATTTCCGCTGTATGAATCTGCGAATATATCCGCAGGCGGAAGGCAGAATACGTCTCTGCCCTGCTCAGCTGCAAGGTTCGCGGTTATAAGTGAGCCGCTCTTTGCGGAGGCTTCGAATACAACTGCTGCACGTCCCAGACCTGCGAGTATCCTGTTTCTCTTCGGGAAGTTCGCCGGATACGCCGGTGTTCCGGGCGGATATTCGGTTATGAATACCCCGTCGTTTTCGATGACCGCATCCCTGTACTGAAAATTCTTCTTCGGGTAATTCACATCTGCACCGCAGCCGAGAACACAGGCTGTCGGACGATGAACGCCCACCGCCGCAAGATGTGCGGTGATATCAGTGCCTACTGCAAATCCGCTGACGATCACAAATCCGTCAGACGCAAGTTCGCTGCATATTCGGTGTGCAGCTCCAAGGCTGTATTCGGATGCGTTTCGTGTACCAACTGCCGTTATTGTCTTAGTTCCGCTCAGGCATCCTATATTTCCTTTATAAAAGAGGACCGCAGGCGGATTCGATATGTGGCGCAGCTGATGCGGATATTTTTCGCTGCTGTATCCCACTGCCTCTACGCCCATGCTCCTGCACTGCTCAAGGAACTGCACCGCCTGATGCGTGCTTATGGTCTGTATATTATGGAGTTCTGATTCTTCAAGATTCATATCATGTTCCGAACCGGTAAGGCATGCGTACGCCTCCTCAGCCGTCTCGAACATGCACATAGCTTCCCATATCCTGCGGCTGCCAACACCGAACACCATGGTCAGCCACATCCAGTATCTGGTCTCGTCCACAGTAACACCTCCGTTCAGTGAACTCAGTTTTTGGTGAGTTCCCACATTATAATGCCGGCTGCCATAGCTGCATTAAGGGAGTTTATCGTACCGTTCATCGGTATAGTTATCCTGCGCGTGCAGCGTGCTGATATCTCAGCCGGCAGTCCGTTTCCTTCATTGCCTATGAATACCGCCTGGCATCCGCTGAATCCTATGCTGCTGATCGTATCCGCATCCTTGTCGATAACAGCTGCGGATGTAACTACGCCGTTTTCAGCAAGGTACCTGAACAGTTCGTCAGCGTCATTCTCTATCAATATCTCTGTCCTGAACACTGAGCCCATCGTTGAACGTATCACCTTTGGACTGTACAGGTCACAGCTTCCGGACATGATAATGCCGTCTACTCCCAGTGCGTCGGCTGTCCTGATTATCATTCCCGCATTTCCGGGATCCTGAAGTCCGAAAAGCACGATATAGCGCCCGTTTCCTTTTATAAGGAGCCTCCTGCTCTCAGGTATCCTGCATATTGCAAATATGCCCTGAGTAGAATCCGTCGAAGCTATCCTGCTTCCAAGTTCATTTGAGATCACAATTACTTTTGTATCTCTCAAATCAGCTTGCAGCAGCGAACCGTCCTTTTCAGCTGCACGTTCTGTGATGATGAGATGTGTCAGATCAGCATGCTCTTTTACAGCATCTTCAACTATCCTGAGCCCTTCCAACACGAATAAGCCGTACTGAAGCCTTTCTTTTTTCGAAGAAGACAGCTTCTGATACAGCTTGATCACCGGATTATCTTTTGATGTTATGATATTGTTCAATACTAAGATCGCCTCCTGTATCGTGCGCAGGAGGCGGAACGGCGACTGCTCCGCCTCCTACAAGAAAACACGCTCTTTTATTATAAGGAGCGTGTTTTGTATTCGCGATTAAAGAGCTGCCTTTGCCTTGTCAGCGATCGCTGTGAAGCCTGCTGCATCATTGATAGCGATCTCGGAGAGCATCTTTCTGTTGAGAGAGATACCAGCCTTCTTGCAGCCGTTCATGAATGTTGAGTAGTTCATGCCGTTGAGCTTAGCTGCTGCTGAGATTCTTGTGATCCAGAGCTGTCTGAACTGTCTCTTCTTCTGCTTTCTTCCGATGTATGCATAGTTGCCGGACTTCATTACAGCCTGCTTAGCCATCTTGAAGTGCTTGCTCTTTGCTCCGAAGTAGCCCTTAGCCAGCTTTAATGTCTTATTTCTTCTCTTACGAGTCATCATTGCACCTTTGATACGTGCCATAGTATTATACCTCCAATATTAAAAATACAAAAACGGTTAAAATCCTTATTGCCCCGGATCAAAGATACGGTACGAGCTTCTTGATTGTAGGAGCGTTTGTGCAGTCAGCTACACCTGCGTTACGAGCGATTCTCTTGCGCTTTGTATCCTTCTGTGTAAGTCTGTGTCTCTTGTTTGTGTGCTGGTACTTTACCTTACCGCTTCCTGTAATCTTAAAACGCTTCTTTGCGCCTGAGTGAGTTTTTACTTTTACCTTTGCCATTGTATGATCCTCCTTAATTCAGAACAGATTAGTCCTTACTTGTTTTTAGGTGAGACGAACATCACTATGCTGCGTCCCTCCATTTTAGCCGGTTTGTCAACAGCGCCGACCGCTGAAACTGCTTCCTTGAAACGGTCAAGAAGCTCATTTCCAAGCTCAGGATGAGCTATGGCGCGCTTACGGAATCTTACTGAGACTTTGAGCTTATCTCCGCCCTGTAAGAACTTAACAGCCTGATTCACCTTTGTTTCGAAGTCGTGAGTATCTATGTTGGAGAACATTCTGATCTCCTTGATAGCGACAACTTTCTGATTCTTTCTTGCTTCCTTCTCGCGTTTAGCCTGCTCAAAGCAATACTTTCCGTAGTCCATTATACGGCACACGGGCGGTGTTGCCTGCGGAGCTATCTTAACGAGATCAAGATCCTTATCAATGGCGATCTGCTGAGCCTCCTTAGCCGATAACACACCGAGCTTAGTTCCGTCAGCGTCGATAACGAGAATCTCCTTGTCTCTTATCTCTTCATTGATCTGCAGTTCCTGTTTGCTAATGGTCAAGCACCTCCAAGCTAATAATATAAAACAAAATGAGTGCGGGACTATCCGCACTCACACAATACGCTAATATCCTGATGAGCCTGCAAGCTCATTAATACATCAACATACTGACCGTTTCAGCCTTTGCTTTACGGTGAGAACGCATAGTTCTGCTTTGTTTCCTTATCAAGTATACTCTAATGCGCGGCGTTTGTCAAGCACATCAGTAATTTTCGTTATTTTGCACAATATTTTTCAGAACAGGCCTTTCACCTTATCCCATATTGCAAAACGAATGCGGTATTTTTTAGGATGATATATGACATCACGCTCTTCATCGCTGAAATACTCCTCTTCCGTCTCCTTATCATCCTTAACGCTGACCGCTGCCGGTATGCACAAAGGCGGATACATCACGCACCACCAGTTGTGACCTTCTGCCTTGCCTATCTCTACTCTCAGCGCACGGTACTCGCCCGCCGGCATGGTGATATCACCGTATACCCTCTCATCGAATACTGTATCTGCTATCTCTGCATGTACTTTATAGTTGCAGCCGTGTGCCGCAAGCGTCTCTTCTGCTATGTGTTCTATCTCCGGCAGCTTATCTTCTGCTGCTTCTTCAGCCTCTGTCAGTGAGGCTGCATCTCCAAATAGCTCTTCGCTGTGTTCAAGAAGTGCATCCCTGACGCACAGTTTCAGTTCCTGATCGGCGGCACTGTCAGAATTCGCAAGTATGTGCAGTCTGAGCACACTTCCGCGGAGTTGTTCGAGCGTCCGCCCGTCCTTGATGAATCCGCATATCCATGTTACCGCCAGCGTCATTATCATGCCGGCTGCTGCTATAAATGATGTGTATTTTTTCATTCTCGTCACCTCATACCTGAGGATTGACGGGCAGAAACCGTTTTATTCACTCTCTCGCTTTTTAAATATTGCAGCACAAGATCGTGAAAAATACAAGAGTCACAGCCTTCCGTGCTGAATATCGACTTATTCCGCAAAAATTTTTTTGCTCCAGATATCATTATATGATATATTTCTCTGACGAAAAAAGGAAAAACACGCTGCACTGCCTTCTATGCTGTCGATGAATGTCGCTGCCGGTCGTATTCTTTCCGTTCACAACCGCTGCCGGATATTGTATAATTGTATATCAGTAAGTTCAAAGGAGCAATGCCGCAATGTCACGTTTTACCGCCATATTATCCGCTTTTCTGCTTTTCTTCTGTTTCTTTTCGGGTACGCTGCCGGAAGAGAAAGCTGACGGTTACGAATACACTATCATCGGTGAAAGAGCAATAATAACCGGTTACACCGGAACTCCTTCTTATATAGGTATACCGGATACGCTCGAAGGATATCCTGTCACTGAAATAAGAGACAACGCTTTTTATCAGTGTACATCCCTGCGCAGTATCAGTCTGCCGGATTCTGTAACTGTTCTGGGACACCACTGTTTCTACGCCTGCTCCTCTCTCGAAAGTATCGTTCTTCCGCCGGGCACTAAGGAAATAGGTATGGGATGCTTCTGCGGCTGTACTTCGCTTTCAGCTGTAAGTCTGCCGCAGGCTCTCAGCGTGCTTCCGGACTCGTGCTTCCGTGCATGCACCTCACTGAGCGATATAGTCATGCCTCCGGACATAGTCACCATAGAAAAATTCTGCTTTTCCGGCTGTACCGGTCTTAAATATGTGTCTCTCAACAGCGGTCTTGAAAGTATCGGAGAATACGCTTTTTATATGTGTCCCTCTCTTGAAAGCATTTACATACCGGAGACTGTCCGGGGGATAGACTGCTGTGCCGCAGGTTTCACTCCCGGGAACGACGGTGAATGTAACCGCAGTGACGGATTCACTGTTCTCGGCGGACTGGATTCGGCTGCTATGGACTACGCAGAAACAAACGGATTCGCTTTTACAGAAGCATCCGAAGCTGTTCAGGCTTTTTCAGAGCTTCCTCCGGATAAGCAGCAGGACAGTATCCCTCCGGCACTGATAGCTGCCGGAATGATGATGTTCCTCATACTGTTTATAGTCGTCTTGAAACTTACCAAAAACAGCGAGCACTAAGCCTTGTTCCTGAACCCCACCGGATGTGCATCTCCTATCTCCTTCGGATCAAACATGCCAAGTCTTCTGTCCTGCATCAGCAGAGCACGGTATACTGCGCCGTATCCGTAACGCTTCCTTATCATATCCACTGCGCGGTTCACGCTCTCCTTTTTGCTGTCACGCAGTGCCTCGCCGCTGAAATCCAGCTGTATCTCATCCGTGTATGGCACCAGTTCGGCGGCACACACCGTCAGGCTCCTAACCGGCAGCGGCATGGCTATCTCCTTATACAGCCGGAAAGCCTCTTCCGCTATCTGTGTGCTGTCGGAGATGTTGCACTCAAATCTGCTTTGGTGACTTACATGTATCAGATCACATCCGCGTACATTCACAGATATCATCCTCGCCCTGAGTTCGAGTTTTCTGAGCTGTGAAGCGATATTTTCGCTGAGCGCAGTTATGAGTATACGGGCATCAGCGTCGTTTTCAATGTTCCTGTAAGGCGTCGAACCGCTGCTGACCGACTTAGGCACATACTTTTCATCAAATCTGGACACTCGGGATGTGTCAAGTCCATTGGCATAGCGATACAGCTGCTCCCCGGATCTGCCGAACCACCTGCGCAGAGTATCCGGATCTGTATCCGCCAGCTCTCCTATAGTTTCAATGCCATACGAATGCAGTCTTTTCGAAACCGAACGTCCTACGCCCAGAAGGTCACCGACCGGAAGCGGCCATACCTTGCTGCGAAAATCGTCTTCTGTTATGACTGTTACCGCATCCGGCTTCTTCATGTCTGAGCCAAGCTTGGCGAACACTTTGTTGAAGCTGACACCTACCGATACGGTAAGTCCGTACTCTTCTTTTACGCTTCTGCGTATCTCTTCCGCTATTTCCAGCGGACTTTTTCTGTTTCCGGTGACATCCAGCCAGCACTCATCTATGCCGAAACTCTCAAGCAGATCAGTATACCGGAAGCATATCCCTTTAAAAAGCTTCGAATACTTATTGTATCGGTCAAAATGAGGATCAACGGTCACAAGATCCGGACATTTCCTGACCGCCTGCCATACTGCTTCGCCTGTGGACACTCCGTATTTTTTGGCAAGTTCATTCTTGGCAAGTATTATTCCGTGCCGGTCTTCGCTCCTGCCGGCAACTGCGCACGGTACATTTTTCAGCTGTGGCTGGTATACGCTCTCTACGGATGCAAAAAAGTTGTTGCAGTCAACATGAAGTATGCTTCTCTTCATTTATCTCACCGCCTGTAAACAAAACATATATTCAGAACTATTGTTCTTATATCATATAATAGCACATTTGTTCTCGTTTGTCAACAGGCATTTCAACCATGACGCTGACCAAATATTGCATCCTTTAATTAACTGACCGAAATTTGGGATTTTTGGAAAAATCTCTTGATTTTTTGTTCAAGATGTGATATCATATTCTCGTATAAATACGTTTAGTTGAATTTTGGCGAATTTCAACTTAATTTCACAACTTAAATCTTTATAATTTAATCTAAAGGAGGGCTTGATTTGAAAAGCAAACTGCTGAAAAGATCGTTCTGCACAGCACTGGCAGCTACGATCACTGCCGCAGGAACTTCTTTCGTTCCTGAGATACCGGAGTTTGTATCAGCGGCAGACAGCACACTCAAATACGAATTCGAGGACGGTTCCACCGAAGGCGGAAAGATATATTCCAACGGTACAGCCGGAGTAAAAATGAATGACTATCCGGAAAATACTGACCTCACAGGATTCTCCGGAAAAGGATTCGCTTACCTCGACCAGAAAGGTACTACCCTTTCCGTGGATGTGGATGTGCCGGAAGCCGGTCTCTACGAACTCAGCGTCGGTTACTGTGAACCTTCGGATCCGAATAAGAAGGTACAGTATCTCAACATCAACGGCAGCAATCAGGGTGAAGTGACTTTTCCCTATTCTCCGTCATTCACAGAAACTTCCGGCGGCCTTGTGAACCTGAAAAAAGGTGTAAACAAGATAGAGTTCAAGGCTTACTGGGGATATACGTTCCTCGATTACCTTACGCTCAGACCGGCAGATGAGAAGATATCCAGTCTCTCACCTACAAAACAGCTTTCCAACCCGAATGCTTCAGATTCAGCAAAAAGGCTCTACAGCTACCTCTGCGATCAGTACGGTCACCATATCCTTGCCGGTCAGCAGGAGTACTGCGGCGAGCATAACTACAACCTCTGGAATTCACCGGATGTGTTCATCAAGGACAACGAAGCCGAATTCACCTACATCCAGGAACAGACCGGAAAACAGCCTGCTATCCGCGGCATAGACCTGCTGGCTTACAATACCACTTCAGACTGGCGTGACCATGCGCCGGAACGTGCTATCGAATGGACCAACAAGTATCACGGCATAGCTACTCTGACATGGCACTGGAACGTTCCGCTCGAAGAGGGCAGCGATGATGTCGCTTTCTATGTGGAATCCGCAAACCCTAAATTCACTACATTCAGCATAAGCAACGCTCTGAAGGAAGGCACATGGGAAAACGAGAAGCTGCTTGCCGATATCGACCTTATCGCCGGCGAACTCAAAAAGCTGAAAGACGCCGATGTTCCGGTACTCTGGAGACCTCTGCACGAAGCTGAGGGAGGCTGGTTCTGGTGGGGTGCAGAAGGTCCGGAGCCTTGCAAGAAACTGTACCGCCTGCTCTATGACAAGCTCACGAATGAGTACGGTCTCGACAATCTCATCTGGGTATGGACGGGCTATACCTCCCCTGCTTCTTCAAGCTGGTATCCCGGTGACGATGTGGTGGATATAGTCGGCTACGATAAGTACAACGCAGCTGACGGTCTGCCGAATCTCAGTTCCATAGCTTCCACTTTCTACAGCCTTGTTCAGAGTACGGACGGTCAGAAAATGGTGGCAATGTCCGAAAACGACTCTATCCCTTCGCTGGAAAATCTGGTCAACGACAGGGCTGCATGGCTCTACTTCTGCCCATGGTATATGAATTACCTCACCAGCGAGCAGAATAACCCGGTGGACAATCTCGTTGAGATATACAACAGTGAATACTGCATAACTCTCGACGAACTTCCTGACCTGAAATCCTATCCGATAGATACGGAAGGTGCTTCAGCAGTTACCGGCAGCACTTCCGAATACGAAGATACTCTCTGGGGAGACGCTAACTGCGACGGCGAAGTAAATATGGCAGACGCGGTACTTGTAATGCAGTATCTTGCCAACCCGGATACTTACGGTCTCAACAAGCCCGACGGTATCACTGAAAAAGGAAAAGCAAATGCCGATGTAGCATCTCACGGTGACGGTATCACTAACAATGACGCACTTGAGATCCAGAGCTACAAGCTCGGCATTATAGATAAATTTAATATATGAGGAGGAAATCACATGAAGATTTCAAAACGCATAGTTTCCGGTGTCTTGTGTGCGCTGACTGCCGCTTCACCAATGTCACAGGCACTTGTAACGGTCGCTGAAGATTCAGAGGAGAAGACATACTCTGCTCCTATCAGCGAAGTAGTCCAGGACTCAGGTCTTGATGTAGACTACGCACGCGCATTGCAGTATTCGCTCTATTTCTATGACGCTAATATGTGCGGAGATACCGTTGACGATCATACACTTCTTTCATGGCGCGGAAACTGTCACACATATGATGCTCACGTTCCGATGATCGAATGGGACGGAGTGAAAACCAAATCCAGCAAGGGAGGCACAAACCTTTCCGCTGAATTCATGGAAAAGTACAAGGATATCCTTGATCCGGACGGCGACGGCACTATAGACGTTGCAGGCGGCTTCCACGATGCCGGCGACCATGTTGAATTCGGTATCCCCGAAAACTACACTGCCGCTACTCTCGGCTGGGGCTACTACGAGTACCGTGACGTTTACAAAAAACTTGAACAGGATGCTCATATCGAGACTATCCTCCGTCACTTCAACGACTATCTGATGAAGTGTACGTTCCGCGATAAGGACGGTAATGTTATCGCTCACTGCTATCAGGTTGGCGAGGGTAATATCGACCACGCTATCTGGAATTCACCCGAGGTCGATACTATGCCGCGTCCTGCGTTCTTCCTCACGGCTGACAAGCCTCAGACTGACTATGTAGTTTCTGCCTGTGCTTCACTCGCGATAAACTACCTCAACTTCAAGGATACAGACGCTGAGTATGCGGAAAAATCACTGGATTACGCTAAGGCTCTCTGGGATTTCGCAAATTCACACCCGAAAGAGCTGTCTGACAACGACGACGGTCCTGTTCAGTTCTACGGATCCGGCAAGTGGGAAGATGACTACTGCTGGGCTGCTGCATGGATGTATCTTGCGACCGGCGATGCTACTGTATTCGACCACGGTGCATATGAAGTATTCGACTACTACGCTCCCTCCGGTTACTGCTATAACTGGAACGATATGTGGGGCGGAGCTGCTATGATGTGGGCTGTCATCAATCAGGAACACCCTGAGCTTGACCTCGTTCAGCACATCAGAGATGCACAGGGCAAGAACCAGTATGTATTCAAGGATTTCTGGGATGATGACTGCCTCGGAAAGTGTCTGAATACATGGCGCGGCAAGGAAACTCCTCAGGGCTTTGCATGGCTCAGCACATGGGGAAGCTGCCGTTATAACACTGCTATGCAGTTCATATGCCTCCTCTATGATAAGTATCACAACGATCAGCCGACTGAATGGAGCGAATGGGCTAAGAAGCAGATGAACTACATCCTCGGTGCTAATGATACTACATTCAAGGAGAGAGCAAAGTATACCGTACTCGCAGGACTAAACGGAACACACGGTCCGAGATGCTATATCGTAGGCTACAATGATATCGCAGTAAAGAATCCTCATCACCGTGCTGCTTCAGGTCTTCTCATGGCTGAAGATCCCCGCGAGCAGAAGCACATACTCTGGGGCGCACTTGCAGGCGGTCCGGATATTAATGATGCCCACATGGACGAAACAAGAGAGTATACCGAAAATGAGGTAACTATCGACTATAACGCCTGCCTCCCGGCAGCAGCAGCAGGACTTTATGCTGTATACGGAACTCCTGAAATGGCTATAACTCCCAACTTCCCGCCCGAAGACGAAAAGCGTGCATACGGCGGCGGCAACGGTGAAGGCGGAAGCGGATACTGGATCGAGGCTGTTGCTCTTGACAAGCCCAACGGCGGCGGCTCAGGCACAACACAGGTCTCCTTTAAGGTACTCACCGGCGAGAACACGCCCTCGACTGACACTACAGTACGCTATTACTTCAATGTAAGCGAGTGCGCTAATGGCATCGCAGGTGTAACTACAGCTTCCGAGCTTTATGACCAGTCACAAGCAGAGGACAGGGAAGTAGGAGCTGACGGAATAATCTCCGGTCCATTCAAGTATGACAAGACTCCCAACACATATTATGTTGAGATCAACTGGAAGGACTACATCATTGCCAATTCCGGCAAGAAATACCAGTTTGCGGTGGGTATGTACTCCGGCGATACATGGGATCCCTCCAATGACTGGAGCTACCAGACTATGAAGATAGGCAAGGAGGGAGACTTCGCAGCTGTTGACAATCCCCCGGAGGTAAAGTGTGAGAATATGTGCGTCTATGTTGACGGCGTACTTGTTGGCGGTACTGAACCTGACGGTTCTACTCCGAAAAAAGATGAAAATGAAGGAACTTCAACTCAGCCGGATACAGACAATGAGCTTAAAGTTACTCTCTGGGGCGATGCAAACTGCGACAAGGAAGTAAATATGGCTGACGCTGTACTCATCATGCAGTTCCTCGCTAATCCTGACGTTTACGGAAAGAACAAGCCCGACGGTATATCATCGCTCGGATGCCTCAACGGCGACGTTTACAATAACGGCGACGGACTTACCAACAGCGATGCTTCCACTATCCAGGAATACAAACTCGGACTCAGGGATACTCTTCCTGTAAAATAATAACCGATCATGCAAAATCCTCTTGCGGTCCAGACCGCAAGAGGATTTTTTAGTTCCTGACAACAGAAATATAATTATTGTGCTGCAAAGTTCGTCCCAAATTCACCTTCAAACTCTGGTCGGAAACATCTGAAGTTCGCAAGATATACACTAATGTATGACAAAGTCAGCAATTTTTGAACAATTCATACTTTTATCGGCAAATCATAACTTGAATCGCCGCTTCAAATATGGTATA
The DNA here is from genome assembly GCA_002373775.1 of Ruminococcus flavefaciens. Taxonomy (GTDB): domain Bacteria; phylum Bacillota; class Clostridia; order Oscillospirales; family Ruminococcaceae; genus Ruminococcus; species Ruminococcus flavefaciens_M. The sequence goes on from DFJW01000111.1 coordinate 29,326, forward strand.
ATAAGTGGAGAAAATTAAGGATCGTAAATGGTCACAGCAGCATCAATACATCACTATTACGCTGAATCATTATGAAAGTGAGGTATCCAGCATGAAAAGCAAAATTTTGCGAAGGGTGCTGAGTTCTGTCCTTGCGGGCATGACATGTTTTATAGGCATCCCTTCCGGAACACCTGCTCCGTCTAATGCCGCGACTGAAGTCTATACCAAAAGCATACAGTCAAAGTCGCAGGACGGATTCGATTTTGAGCTGTGGAACGAGAACGATACCGGAAATGTTATCATGACACTTAACGGTGAAGGCTCTTTTTCCTGCGATTGGAGAAATATCCAGAACTGCCTTTTCCGTACCGGAAAGAGACTCGGAAGCACTCAGAAATGGCAGGAATACAACGGAATCACACTCGACTATAACGTTGACTATCATCCCGAAGGAAATTCGTATATGTGCGTTTACGGCTGGACTCAGCAGCCGCTGGTCGAATACTACATCGTTGAAGGCTGGGGCGACTGGAAACCGCCGGAGGGCAACAATGCTGCACCGATAAAACAGGTAACTATCAACGGCGAACTCTATGACATCTACAAGTCCATGCGCTGGAACAAGCCGTCTATCGAAGGCGATAAGGACTTCCCGCAGTACTGGAGCGTAAGACACACAAATCCTGCCGGACCATATCAGGAGACTCATATGGAAGGTACTGTCGATGTCGCCGCTCATTTCAAAGCGTGGGAAGACTGCGGATTCGAAATGGGCAATCTGTACGAAGTCGCTCTTAATATTGAAGGCTATATGTCAAAGGGCAGCGCTGTTGTAAACAAAAACAAGCTCACCTTCGGTGAAGGCGGTACTGAGCCTGAAGATGTTAAGCCTCTCGAAGCCGATGAGAACGGCGTTTACTTCACCAGTACCTTCGAAAAAGGAACTGACAGCTGGAACGGCAGAGGAAATGCAGCTGTATCCAAATATGACAAGAGCTACTACGAAGGTAGCAATTCACTGCTGGTCAGCGGCAGAAAGAATAACTGGAACGGTGCATCCTATAGTCTGGACGGAAAAGCTTTCGTTGCAGGAAAGTCCTACAGTTTCAGCGGCGCTGTCCTGCAAAACAGCGGTTCACCGGTGGACATCAAAATGACACTCCAGTATATCGACAAGAACGGTGAAGAAAAATACGACGAGATCAGAACTGTGACCGCAAAAAGCGGTGAATGGACAGAAATCTCAAATACGGGATATACCATTCCGGAAGGAGCTTCAAATCTCCTGCTCTACTTCGAAGCGCCGAATGATCTGACAGATTTCTATATTGACAGCTTTACCGCAGCAGTCGGCGGCAAGCCTTCTTCGATAGTTACCGGAAAAGGTGTGGTCGAAGGTTCAGAAATTATCATACCTCCAGTACCTGACGGACAGATCCGCGGCGATTTCAACGGCGACAAGGTCGTTGACAGTTTCGATCTTATCACTGCAAGAGACGCTATCATAAAGCGTATGGCAGGCACAAAGATCTCGCTCCCACTCAGCGTCTCGGACCTTAATGCTGACAACGATTTCACTATCGCTGATATCGTAACACTCCAGAAATACGTTCTGGGTTCAGTCAGAAAGCTCAAGGAACCTGTAACTACCACGACTGCCACCACTTCTTCAACAACTACTACGACCGTTACCACAAACAAAAACAACGACGACTATATGCAGAGCATACTCCCTGAAATGCAGATAAGTGCTCCCAGCGGATTCAATCAGAAACGCGGCGGTGTTGACTACGGAAAGCTTGAGACCGTCACTTATTACTCGAAGGACGGCAACATGAACAAGAATATGTGCGTCATCCTCCCTGCCGGCTATAACACCAGCGAAAAGTATCCCGTCCTCTACTGCCTGCACGGTATAGGAGGAAACGAGACTTCAATGCCGGGCATGGGCGTACAGACGATGCTCGGAAATCTGCTGGCTGACGGATTATGCGAAAAAATGATAATCGTCTGCCCGAATATGTATACGGCTCCAGGCAATTTCAGCTATACTGCTGAATCCATGAGAAACTACGACCGTATCCGCGAAGACATCGAAAACAGCATCATGCCTTATATGGAAGAGCATTACTCTGTAAAGACCGGCAGAGACAATACCGCGATCACCGGTTTCTCACTCGGAGGCAGAGAAGCTCTCTATACAGGCGTCACAAGATCTCAGCTCTACGGATATATCGGCGGTGCATGCCCAGCTCCCGGAATATTCAAGACAAAGGACTTCATTATGGAACACGAAGGCTGCTTGCAGGAAAGTGAATTCAAGCCTTCTACTGAGCCTTACATGCTCCTCATCTCTGCTGCTGCTAATGACGGCGTTGTCGGAACTTATCCGCAGTCATACAGTCAGGCACTGGATAACAACAAGGTAGAGCATATATGGCAGGTGATCCCAAACGGCGATCATGGAAATGCTACAGTTGATCCCCATATGTACAATTTCCTCAGATTTGTCTTCAAAGCAAACTAACAGAACCATGATATAGTTTATGCCCTTCACGAAATGTGAAGGGCATTCTGTTTATGTATTATTTACTTTGCTGCTTCTTCGTCATTGTGTCTTATCTGGGCTCTCTTTATCTTTCCGCCGAGTGTCTTGGGAAGCTCGTCAACGTATTCGATAACACGAGGATACTTATAAGGCGCTGTCTCGCGCTTTACATGATCCTGAAGTTCCTTGGTCAGCTCGGGTGACGGTGTGTAGCCCTTTGCAAGAACTACTGTCGCCTTTACTATCTGACCGCGTATAGGATCTGGAGCACCGGTGATAGCGGACTCAACTACAGCAGGATGTGTGAGAAGTGCGCTTTCAACTTCGAAAGGTCCGATACGGTATCCGGAACACTTGATAACGTCGTCATTTCTGCCGACGAACCAGTAATAGCCCTTGGAATCACGCCATGCTACATCTCCGGTATCGTAATTCTCACCGCCGAGTACAGCATCGGTGAGTTCGGGATTCTTGTAGTATCCGCAGAAAAGTCCTGTGGGATGCTTCTTGTCTATGCCGCATACCATTATGCTGCCCTCTTCGCCGTCTTCTGCTTCTGTTCCGTCAGGACGAAGGAGGTGTATGTTGTAGAGCGGTGAAGGCTTGCCGGTCGAACCCGGTTTCGGATCTATCCATGGGAAGTTGGCGATGAGCACAGTACCTTCCGTCTGACCGAAACCTTCACGCATCTTCTTGCCGGTCAGCTCATAGATACGGTTGAATACCTCGGGATTGAGCGGCTCTCCGGCGTTGCAGAAATTCTGTATGGAAGAGAGGTCATACTGCGACATGTCCTCCTGGAGCATGAAACGGTACATTGTCGGAGGTGCACAGAATGTGGTCAGCTTATACTTGCTGATGACTGAAAGCATGTCCTTGGCATTGAATCTGCCGGTGAAATCGTATACGAACTGTATCGCACCGCATATCCACTGACCGTAGAACTTGCCCCAGCCGAATTTTGCCCAGCCGGAATCTGAGATGGACATGTGGAGCTTGTTCTCCTGTACCTGATGCC
>DFJW01000104.1 GCA_002373775.1 Ruminococcus flavefaciens
CGAAGAAGTCCTCAAGGCCCTGGATGTCTACCATGGTCATGAAGTCGTCGCTGTCAGGGAGTGTGATAAGTCCGCATGAGATACCTGCTACAGGTGCCTTTATCGGTACACCGGCATCCATGAGTGCGAGTGTGGAACCACAGATAGAGCCCTGTGATGTTGAACCGTTGGAAGAAAGCACCTCAGATACCATTCTGATAGCATATGGGAATTCCTCTACAGACGGGATAACAGGTGCGAGTGCACGCTCAGCAAGTGCTCCGTGGCCGATCTCACGGCGTCCGGGACCTCTGCTGGGCTTTGTCTCACCAACTGAGTAGCTCGGGAAGTTGTACTGGTGCATATATCTCTTGGTCTCTTCTTCATCAAGGCCGTCAAGCTTCTGTGCATCGCTTACAGGACCAAGTGTTGCGATAGTAAGTACCTGTGTCTGACCTCTTGTGAAAAGTCCGGAACCATGTACTCTCGGGAGAAGTCCTACTTCTGCGGAAAGCGGACGGATCTCGTCGATGCCTCTTCCGTCAACACGCTTGCCCTCATAGAGCCATGTACGGACTATCTTCTTCTGGAGCTTGTAGATGCACTCGTCGATCATCGGTATCTGCTCAGGATACTTCTCATCGAAGTTTGCATGGATATCGTCAACGATGGGAGCAAGTCTCTCATCTCTTACGTTCTTGTCATTTGTATCAAGTGCGAACTTAACGCGGTCAGATGCGAATGCCTCAATAGCATCGAACATATCGTGGTCAACTTCCATTGACTCGAATGTAAACTTGGGCTTACCGATCTGTGCGCGGATATCGCTGATGAATGATACCATTTTCTTGATCTCTTCATGTCCCTTGAGTATAGCTTCGAGCATTGTGTCCTCAGGAACTTCATTAGCGCCAGCCTCGATCATAACTATCTTCTCTGCTGTACCTGCAACAGTAAGTGTAAGATCTGTCTTTGCACGCTGTTCAAGTGTAGGATTGAGAACGATCTCGCCGTCCACAAGTCCCACATTGATGCCTGCGATAGGACCGTTCCACGGGATATCTGAAATGGATATAGCTATGGAAGTTGCGATCATTCCGGCGATCTCAGGTGAATTATCGGGTTCAACAGAGAGAACTGTCATGACTACGGATACGTCATTTCTCATATCCTTCGGGAAGAGAGGACGGATAGGTCTGTCAACGCAGCGTGATGTGAGTATAGCCTTTTCTGTGGGCTTGCCCTCACGCTTTGTGAAAGAGCCGGGGATCTTGCCTACCGAATAGAGTCTCTCCTCGTAGTCAACTGAAAGAGGGAAGAAATCAATGCCCTCTCTCGGCTTTGCGCTTGCTGTAACGTTAGCCATAACGACTGTTTCGCCGTAGCGTACCCAGCATGAACCGTTGGAGAGACCGCAGGTCTTGCCTGTCTCTACAACGAGCGGTCTGCCCGCATAGGTTGTCTCAAATGTTCTGTAATTCTCAAACATTATAATGCCTCCTGTATTATTTATTTTTTTGCAGAGGCTTTAGCAATAAACTCTGGCACTCAGTGTCGGTTGAGTATCACAGTTTAATGCTAATAGCCTTCCTGCATCGTTTGTGGATAAAGACTTAAAGGCAGAAGGGACCGAGCCCTCTGCCTTCAGCTGACATGGATTACTTACGGAGACCGAGCTTCTCAACTATAGCACGGTATCTTTCGATGTCCTTCTTCTTGAGGTAACCGAGGAGGTTACGTCTGTGACCTACCATCTTGAGAAGGCCTCTTCTGGAGTGGTGGTCATTCTTGTGGATCTTGAGGTGAGCTGTAAGATCATTTATCCTTCTTGTGAGGATAGCGATCTGGACCTCAGGTGATCCTGTGTCGTTCTCGTGTGTTCTGTTAGCCTCAATAACGGCTGTCTTTTCATCTTTCAGTAACATTGAAAGCACCTCATATAAATATATTCCGTTGTCACAGAAGGGGGTGATTCATGAGGACATGCCCCGATCCAAGAACACGGTGATATTATTATAACATATAATTTTGCATTTGTAAAGCCTTTTTTCCGCTTTTTTTACTGGCAGCCGGCATTTTCAGCATTTTACGCATTTTATCTGCGGATATCAGTGGATTTGCGTTCACTTTCCGCCATTGTTCCTGACAGTCTTATTGACTTTCTTATAGAGGAAGTTGTCTGTGCTCACTTCAAGCTTCATGCTGTCCTTCTTCAGATAATCCGAAGCCTCATTCCTGCGATGTACCGTCTTCAGCTTCGCCTTCATCGAGCCTACTGCTATCAGGGCGATAACAAGTCCTATGACAAGGCAGATGATAAAATTGCGCACAGGATTGAAGGAACGGTCTTCGCTGCTCTTCTTTTCAGACGACTTCTTCTCCGCCTTCGATTCTGCTATGTAGCCGGCATCTTCAACGTCAAGGTCGTCTAAAGCTATATCTTCATAGTATTCGTCATCTTCAAGCTCAGCATCATCAATGCCGATATCGTATTCATCATGGAGAGCAGCAGCTTCTGCTCCTGTAATAAAAGCTGTGCCGCTTTCGCCGCCTGAAACAGCATTTCCGGCAAACAGAACGGTTCCGGTCAGTATAAGCGTGATAACGCTCTTCTTTATGAACATAGGGCACCTCCTCAATGGAAAAGCAGATACGACAAGCCGTAAAGCACTGCCGTTGCTGCCGCAGTTATCCCAAGGAACCATTTTGTCGCCGCCGACTTGTCAACAGGAAGATCACCGACGAATTTTCCGGTCTGTCCGTTCATTGCAAATGTATACTTGTTCCCGTTCCAAGTTGTGTTGAGTAACCAGACTGGATACAGCGCATACTTCGCCTTGGAGTTGTTGAGGTCTATCTTGCTGCTTTCGGTATTGAACGTGTCATACCCGTTTACTGTCGCTGCGAACGCATTCTCCGTACTCTTTTTTATACGCTCGTTGGCACGCGCTATACTGTCTTCCGCTGTCACATCATAGCGGTCCGCAAGATATCCGGAAAGATAGGCGGTCTGGAATTCCACTGCATCCTTATGGAAATCAAAAGGCTCTATGGATTCCATAAGCTCATCAGCCATTTTCGATGAGCCGTCTACCGGTACCAGCTCAAATGCAATTTTTCCGGCACGCACTACTGAATAATAACTGGTCTCAACATAGTTGAAGTTGTTATCGCTCCATCTTCGAACCTTTTCTGCCTTGTACATGATGTTCGCATCTGCACCGGCATCGAACAGCCATACCGGCACATAAACGCCCTTTATCTCGTCGATATGGTTCTGTTCGCGGAACACTTTCGGCAGGAGGCGCTTTCCTTCAAGATGCTTGTTGAGAGCTTCCTTGGCAGCTTTCTTATCGAGCTTGAAAGGGATGACATAATCAGGTTTGAGGTCGCCTGCAAAGCTTCCTGTCATTACTACGGGACTGTCACAGTAAGGGCATTTTGAAGCGCCTGTTGTCGAATCAGCAACTATCTCGCCTCCGCACGACTGACAGGTATAAACTCCCATTCCGGCAGTCTCGCCTTCGTGCCATTCTCCGCCTGCCTGTGTCTCCCATTTCATTTCTCCGCCGCTTGCATTCTGTGCGGCTTCGTTGAATTCCACTACAGTCTTTATGTCAAATTCGGATTCACAATACGGGCACTTCATCTTCTGAACGCCTGTATTGAATTCCAGCTTTCCGGCACAGCACGGACATTTGTATTCCAACAGCTCTGCCATTTCAACACCTCGCTTTGAGCAAAAATCTGCGGTGCAGCTCCATCCGCAGACGAATGCTGCACCGCTTATGTATCACATTACTTTACGATATCCGAATCATCAAAAGGATCTCCGCACTCAGCACAGAACTTAGGAGGATTGTACGGATCAGCAGGCTCCCAGCCGCACTTGTCACAGCGGTAGAGCGGTGCTCCGGCAGGCTTCGGCTTTCCGCACTCAGCACAGAACTTGCCCTTGTTGATAGCGCCGCACTCGCATGCCCAGCCTTCGGGGGCTGCATCTGCCGGCTTCGGCTTTCCGCAGTCTGCGCAGAATTTGCCTGTATTCTCAGCGCCGCATGAACACTTCCATGTGTTTGCCGGTGCAGGTTTTGCCTTTCCGCATGATGCACAGAACTTGCCTGTGTTGGATGCTCCGCACTCACATGTCCATGCACCTGCTGCGGCTGCTGCCGCCTGATTGCTGCCTGCTCCGGGAGCTGTAGATGCTCCTACTGCACCCTGCTGCTGTGCAATGCCATAGAGAGACTGCGCATTGAGTCCGCCGACCTGCTGAGCCATGCCCATGCCGAAAAGTCCCATAGCTGCACCGTTGGGATTGTTTGCAGCATTCTGCATTGCCTGAGCCTGTGCCTCAACAAGCGTTGCTGCTGCATTTGCAGCGTTTGTGTTCCATGCTCTGTCTTCGAAGTCCTGGATGCGCTTTGTATCTTCAGCAGATATGGTAGCGGAGTTGATCGCTACCTTCTCGATAACGAGACCTCTCTTCTCCTTCCACTCAGGATCAAGTTCAAGCTGGATAGCGCTCTTGACTTCTCTCTGTCTTGTGGGAAGTTCATCGTAGCGGATGCCTGTTGAACCGATCTTGCCGAATGCAGGCTGGAGGACATCAAGGAACTCGCTCTTGAGCTGGCTGTCTATCTCGGAACGTGAGTATGAACCTGTTATATTTCCGCATACGTTTGCGTAGAAGAGTACAGGATCACAGATCTTGTATGAATAGATACCGTTGCAGCGAACGCCTACTGTGAAGCTTCTGCCGAGGTCCTGATATGTCATTCTGAAAGGCACGGGATTCTGAGTACCGAACTTATTGTCCATGATCTCCTTCATGTTGAAGTAATAGATCCTCTGATCCTTTGCAGCATCTCCGCCGTGCTTTATACGGTCCCAGATCTCCTTGAATGTATTCTTGAGACCTGCACCGAGACTGCTGGAGAATATGCTCGGAGCTGTTCCGCTGTTATATGTATAAAGACCGGGTTCAGTAGCGATCTCGATGACCATTCCCTGATCCACCATTATCATCGCCTGACCTTCGTGGACTACTATTCCGCTTCCGTCAGAAATAACATTGTCAGCGCCTTTCTTGTTTGAGGAATGTTTGCCCAGCTGCTTTTTACCTCTTACTACGAGAGTATCAGCAGGAATAGACTCGCATACGAAGAATTCCTCCCACATGTCTGCGAAAGTCTGTGAAGCTCCGACAAGAGCTGCCTGAATTATACCCATAATCTTACTCCTTCCGGGAATTATCCCTATATGATGTTATTTGCACGGATATCTCCGTAATCATCTGTCAGTTTCACACTAACACTGTAATTATAACATATTTTTTCTTGGATTGCACTACCTTTTTAGGTCAAAATAGATGATTTTGATAAATTTTTATTTTTTAACTATATTTATTCCCATTTTTCCCATACTTCAGGACAATAGCCGATCGCAGCTTTCTTTCCGCTGCGGACTACAGGCGTCACGATCATCTGCTGGTTTTCCAGAAGCTTTTCCTCCTTGTCAGCATCTGTGAGGTAATTCATCAGCGCAAGCAAGTCCTTGTCCTTCGCTTTCGGATCTATCATCGCATCTACCCCGCCGACAGCCTGCTTCACGCTGGTGAATTCTCCGCGGCTCATTCCCTTTTCCTTCATGTCGATGAACTGGTACTTTATGCCGCGCTCTTTGAACCAGCGCTCTGCTTTTTTAGTGTCGAAGCTTTTCTTTGTGCCGAATATCTGTACATTCATTACTGCTGTGCTTCCTCCCGTACAAATGCTATATCCATATTCTCCGCCTTTCTGACTGCACGGAATGATATGCTGTGAAGGTCAAGTCCGTTCTGGGCAAAGTAAAGTCTTACTGCCGTAAAACGTGAGAACATCGGCGCTTCCGTGCTCTTTCCGACTGCCTTTCCGCCTGTGCCGTTCCATGTGAAAGTACCGCTTGCAGTTCCCATGAGGAAGAGTGTCACCGGTATCTGTGCAAGCTCGCTCTGTTCAGAGGATGCGGTTATTGTGACTTCGAACCAGCCGGGTTCTTCTATGGTAAGTGCAAAGCTGTAGTTTCTGCCTTTCTCGCTCTTTACTCCCTCCAGATCAAGTGTCAGTTCGTCTTTTAGAGTGTAGAATACCACCGGCTCATCAGAAGGCATATCCTCTTCAGGGCGATTTATTATCTCGACCTTTTCTTCATCGCCTGTAAGACGGCGCATAGCGTTCGTTGTCAGCAGGAATGAGCAGATGTCCATTGCATTCCTCTGAAGTTCGGCACGGGTAAGTGTTCCTTCCGCAAGTGACTTTTCAAGCCCTTCGTCATGGGATGAGCTGTCCGAGCACACCATGTACACATCATTCCGGGCGCGCGCCATGGCTGAATAATTACTTCTTGACGGTTCTTCTCCCCTGTCATTGACATTTGCCCACCAGTCGGTCATGGTGAATCCGGCAAATCCCCATTCATCGCGGAGTATCGCAGAATTCAGATCAAAGCTGCCGGCTGTCCACAGACCGTTTACAGAACCGTACGTTGTCATTATCGAATCCGCCTTGCCTTCCTTGACTGCTATCTCAAAACCGCGGAGATATATCTCACGCAGAGCTCTCTCCGAAATGACAGAATCAACAAAATGACGGTTGGTCTCCTGATTGTTGCCGCAGAAATGCTTCAGCGTTCCTGTAACGCCTACGCTGTGCATACCTTTGAGTTCAGCTGCTGCCATATTGCCGGTCAGGAAGGGATCTTCCGAAAAATACTCGAAATTGCGTCCGTTGAGCGGATGACGATGTATATTCATGCCAGGGCCAAGAAGACAGTCTACATTGTTGGCAAGCATTTCAAGTCCCATGTATGTGAACAGCTCTGTTATGAGTTCGCGGTCAAAAGTAGAGGCTATCATAGTTCCGTTCGGCAGACTGAACGCCTTTGTTCCGCAGTCAAGGCGCATTCCGGAAGGTCCGTCTGAACAGCACGCCGCCGGTATGCCGAAAGCTGTGAGGCTGTCAGATACTCCGCCGAATGCAGATGCTGTGCCGGCAGTGACTCTCGGGCTTCCCATGCCTTCACCGCGTATTATACATGTGAGATCATGGTCTGAAAGCTGTGCGATGAACTCTTCCATGGTGTTATCACCAAATGCCACATCCTTCAGCTTTATGCCGTGGTCTCCTGTGTACTCTATCTCTTCCGGCAGAGCTTCAAGTCTGCGTGCAGCTTCGTCTGTCTCATTGAGCGGAACAGGCTCATATGCCGGTATATAGCCATTTTTTGAGGCTCTCGGGCATACGCGGTCAAAAGGTATCACAGGCGCAGCTGCCTGTACACATTCGCGTGTTACGATATCTTCATCCACTTCTATGCGGTATACATACTCCGCACTGCGGACATCATTCCCCACGCAGAATGAATAGCTGCCCTTTTCAAGCACAAAGCACGATCTGTTGCCGGTAGCTCCCGAATCGTCGTATGAAGCAAGTGCCTCTGCATCCACCTTTATTATGAGAGTCTGGGACTCGCCGGGAGCGAGTTCCTTTGTCTTTTCGAATCCGCACAGCACCTTCTCAGGCTTTCCGAGGCAGCCCTGCGGTGCTTCGCAGTATATCTGCACTACTTCCTTGCCTGAGCGCTTGCCGGTATTTGTCACTTTGATATAGAACCAGATGTTCACGGTGTCCTGCACCACTTTTTCGGTCACTATATCAAATGTGGTATAGCTGAGACCGTAGCCGAAAGGATATCTCACCTTCTCAGGCGCAAAGGTCTCGAACCAGCGATATCCGACGTATATATCCTCTTTATAGAGATTCCTGTTCCTGTCGCCGAAGCATGACGACGAAGGATAGTCCTTTATGCTGTATGCTATGGTATCAGGAAGTTTTCCGGAAGGGCTCGTTTTTCCCGTAAGGACTGCGGCTGTGCCTGTACCGCCTGTCATTCCGCCCTGCCATACATACAGGACCGCATCCGGCGAGCATTCGTCCACAAAGCTCATGTCTATAAGTCCGCCGACATTCAGCAGCACTGCTACTCTGCCGAACTCTGCACGCACTTTACGGAGCATGTCAGCCTCGTCATCTGTCAGCAGATATGAGCCGGGTTCCTCCCGGGCATCCTGTTCTTCTCCGGCAGTACGTCCTATTATTACTACAGCGATATCGCTGTTTTCAGCTGCTCTCTTGACCGTGTCGGTATCAAGCGGCATCTCTTTCTGTGACCATGGTTCGCCTCCCCACCCGTTTCCGAGGTCAAACGGATTCTCTTCGTCCCATTTGCGGTATATGTCCAGCAGCTCTTCGTTGACTTTTACTCCTGCTTCGATAAGTCCGTCAACTATGCCGGTAACTTTCGCTACATTTACCATTCCGCCGGAACCTGTACCGCTTTTATAGTAATGAAGCTGTATGCGTCCGAAAACCGAAACCGTATCATCAGGACGCAGAGGCAGAGCTTCATTGTCATTTTTCAGCATAACGATGCCCTCTGCAACTGCCTTCGCTGCTGTATCAAGGTATTTGTCCCAATCGAGTATCCTGTTCATAACACTACCTCTTTTCTTGATATAATAATCCTATTATATCAAATATCTGAACAGATTTCAAGTGTTTTAGTCGCAAATAAACAAAAAATCCGGCAGGATCATCCTTCCTGCCGGATCTGAATATGTATTTATCAGCCGAAATATCTCTTGAGGAGTCCCTCAAATGCCTTGCCGTGACGTGCTTCATCTCTTGCCATTTCATGA
>DFJW01000006.1 GCA_002373775.1 Ruminococcus flavefaciens
TTGCAAACCACACATATTGCAGCATTGTTCCTACGCCGCCGCTGTGGTCGCCGTGAGTGTGAGTGATGAGGATATAGATATTGTCATACCGCTCCCAGTTCATCTTCTTGACCTTCTGATACGAAGTCGCAGGACAATCAATGAGAACAAGCTCGTTATTCTCAACAAAAAATGCGGAATTATGCTGATCTGCAAACGCCGAACCTCTGCCTAAAAACAGTAGCAGGCGGTCATTCTGTATCTGGTTAAGCAGCTTTGAGATATGCTCTCCCACGTTTTCAATAGTGCTGTGGCTGCCGTGAACTCTTACGACCTGCTCCGAGAGCTTTTTGCAGTTTTGATAGTTGTCGGGAAGAATAGTATCACCTTCGCTGCAAAGAGTATATGCCAGTTCATTTTGAGTGCTGACCGACATTTCACGGTACTGCTCCACATACTCAGCAGTAATGCACGAACTTGTGATAAGCTCCAGTTCATGGGGATAATAGCAGGGATTTGTAAGTATGCAGGGGCGCTTGAATTTACGGCTCAGCTTGTCAGCGTACCAGCCGCCGAGACTCTGTCCGACAAATATATAGTCATCTGAATCCACCATAGCAGAGAGCTTTTCAAGCAGCTCAGACGGCGAAGTCTCTTTGTATTTTATCTGCGGAGAAATAATATCCTCAGACGGAACGATACCGCATAGTGCCTTGTAATTCTTGTTGTCAGCTTCGCCCATGAAGCCGTGTAAATTCAGTATCTTCATAATCTGCCTCCTGCGTTTTTCTATATTATATCACATCACAAAGGCATTTACAATATCTGTGAAAAATGATATAATAAAGCTAACAAATCTTCGGAGGGGCAAAATGAAAGTAGTTATCGCAATAGATTCATTCAAAGGCAGCCTTTCATCGCTGGAGGCTGGCAGAGCTGCTGCTGAGGGGATACATCGTGTATTCCCTAATGCTGAAACTATAATAAGACCTGTCGCCGACGGAGGTGAGGGAACGGTCGATGCTCTTGTCGCAGGGCTGAACGGACAGCTGCGTGAAACGGAGGTCACTGACCCTCTCGGCAGAAAAATAACGGCAAAGTACGGTATTCTTCCCGATAATATGGCAGTTATAGAAATGGCGGCTGCTTCGGGACTGACGCTGCTTTCTGAGAGTGAACGTGATCCAATGCACACAACCACCTATGGTACTGGCGAACTGATACTCAATGCGATTCATTACGGCTGCCGGGACTACATCATCGGAATCGGCGGAAGTGCAACGAATGACGGCGGTATCGGCTGTTTGCAGGCTCTTGGCTTTGGTATGCTCGACAAAAACGGTCAGCAGGTCGGATATGGTGCAAAGGACCTTTCTCAGCTTGCGGAAATAAATGATACTAACGTTGTACCGGAACTGAAAGAATGCCGCTTCCACATTGCCTGCGATGTTACTAATCCTCTCTGCGGCGAGAACGGATGCAGTGCAGTATTTGCTCCGCAGAAGGGCGCTGACGCTGAAATGATACGCATTATGGACAAATATCTCGGCAATTATGCTGAGATGACAAAGAGATATAATCAGGCAGCCTCTCCTGATACGGCAGGTGCGGGTGCGGCAGGCGGCCTGGGGTTTGCACTTATGTACTACCTTAATGCTACGCTTGAATCTGGAGTTCAACTCATCATGCGGGAAACTAAGCTCGAAGAATCTATAAAGAACGCGGATATTGTCATCACGGGCGAAGGCTGCCTCGACAGTCAGTCCGCTATGGGAAAAGCTCCGGTTGGAATTGCGACAATTGCTAAGAAATACGGCAAGCCTGTTATTGCTTTCAGCGGAGCAGTCAAAGACAGCACTGAGTTTTGCAATCAGCTCGGTATAGATGCATTCTTTCCGATATTAAGGCGTGTATCAACTCTTGAACAGGCAATGGACAAGTCTAACGCCTATAATAATCTTGCAGATACGGCAGAGCAGGTTTTCAGAACTATAAAAACATTTTCAAAGTGAGGTAACAGTTATACAGTCATACAGAATAACAGCTGACGAAGCGAAAGAACGGCTTGAAAACGGCAATCTTGAATACGTTTATACCAACAGGTTCGTCTGCGATACATCTATCGAACATCTAAAAAAGTTCAGCGAAAACGGTCAGCAACCCTATGCGATAATCATTACCTGCTCAGATTCGAGAGTTGTTCCGGAACTGATATTTTCGGCTGGAATCAGAGACCTATTCGTCATAAGAGTTGCAGGCAATGTTATAGATTCACACCAGCTCGGCAGTATCGAGTACGCAGCTGAACACCTCGGCACGGGGCTTATCGTCGTCCTCGGTCACGACCACTGCGGAGCTGTTGACGCTGCAATAAATCACGAGCCTGACGGCTATATTAAGTACATAACGGACGAAATTGTGAAGGCTATCGGCAACGAAAAGGACGAAGTAAAGGCTTGCTGCCTCAATGTCAAGCACAGCTGTGAGCTCATCGAACACAGCTTGCAGATACAAAAGGACGAGCGTGAATACGGTCTGAAAGTCCTTGGTGCAATTTATCACCTTGAGAGCGGAGAGGTCGAGTTTTTATGAAAACAGCGCGGAGTCCACGCTGAAATATATAGCATATAATTAGGAGGAAAAAACATGGACGCTATCACAAATATGCTCACAAGAAGAAGTATCAGGAAATACAAATCTGATATGATACCAAAGGATATTATCGGGAAGATAATCGAAGCCGGAACCTATGCTCCTACAGGAATGAACAGGCAGTCCCCTGTCATTATTGCCGTTACGAACAAAGAGCTCCGCGACCGTCTTTCTATGCTGAATGCAAGAATAATGGGAGTTGATACCGACCCTTTCTACAACGCTCCGATCGTACTGATAGTGCTTGCAAATAAAGAGTTTCCCACATACCTGTACGACGGAAGCCTTGTCATGGGAAACCTTATGAATGCCGCCCATGCTTACGGCATTTCAAGCTGCTGGATACACCGTGCAAAGGAGGAATTCGCGTCTGAGGAAGGTAAGGAACTGCTCAGAAGTCTCGGTATCAACGGAGACTACGAAGGAATAGGTCACTGTATTCTTGGATATGCTGACTGTGAAGAACCTGCTGTCTCGCCGCGCAAAGAAAACTACGTTTACTGGGCAGAATAAAGCCTGAAAAAAGGAGAACTCAATGCTCGAAACAAGAAGGCTGAAAATCTATGCTGCATCTCAGGATATCATGGAACAGTTCATTGAAGCGCAGACTGTTGATGTCCTGAAAGCTGCTTACACAGAAATGCTGAATGGCTGTCTGGAGCATCCCGACCAGTGGGAGTGGTATGCGATCTGGATGATTGAACTGAAAGACGGCGCACATATCGGAGAACTCTGCTTCAAGGGGCTTTCTGCGGACGGCGTTGCAGAGATCGGATACGGAATCTCCGAAGAATATCAGAACAACGGTTATGCGACCGAAGCAGTCATGGCAATATTGGAGTGGGCGTTTGCGTTACCGGAGGTCACCGCAATTGAAGCAGAGACCGATTCAGATAATACTGCGTCAAAAAGAGTGCTTAAGAAATGCGGATTTGCTCTCAATGGAGTAATCGGCGCAGAAGGACCGAGATGGGCTGTTTCCAAGTGATGAATAATTAGAGGTAAAAACGTATGATAAGAGTTATGTTTGTATGTCACGGCAATATTTGCAGATCACCGATTGCTGAGTTTGTAATGAAAAAGCTGGCGTCAGACGCAGGCTATTCCAATGACTTTTACATTACTTCAAGTGCGACAAGCACGGAGGAGCTTGGCAATTTCGTCTATCCTCCTGCAAAATCTGAGCTTGCAAAGCACGGCATAGGCTGTGCAGGAAAGTATGCAGTTCAGCTTAAAAAGTCCGACTACGATAAATACGACTATTTCATTGGAATGGATACTGCCAATATCCGCAATATGAACCGCATTTTCGGCAGCGACAAAGACGGGAAGATATACAAGCTCCTCACCTTTGCAGGCAGGAGCGATGACGTTTCAGACCCGTGGTACACACGCGATTTCGGCAAAGCCTACGCCGATATTGAAGAAGGCTGCAAGGGACTTCTCAAACACCTTATGGAGCAATTATGAAGGAAATAACGATGATTGACAACAGCTTTGCGCTTGCAGGCTTCACGTCCGGAAAAGAAGGGATCTGGTCGAGGAACGAACCCTCTGATCCGCCGACAAACGATTATACTGCACTCAGCGAAAAGCTTGAAATCCCGCTCTCACGTTTTATCCGTCCCTATCAGGCAGGCGGAGACAAGGTCGGAACAGTCGGTGCTGAACATGGCGGTTCGGGTGTTATCAAGGGCAACGATCTCAAAAAGGTTGACGGACTTATCACCGCTGAAAGGGAACTTGTTCTGAGCATTATTGCCGCCGACTGCGTTCCTGTTTATCTTGTAGATGAAAAGGCTGAGGTCATCGGACTTCTTCACTGTGGTTGGAGATCTGCGGCTGGAGCGATCATACATAACGCAGTCGAGCATATGAAAAAGTTGGGAGCCGTTCCGTCTAATATACAGGTAATAATCGGTCCGCACATCTGCGCGGAGTGCTATGAAGTCGGTGAGGAAGTCCGCAGCGAATATGCCAAAGTCTTTGCACCAAAAGAGCTTGAAAGCATATTTGAGCAGCGTGAAGGACGGCTGTATCTCGCTCTTACTCAGGCAATACATTTGAAACTGACAGCCGAGGGCATTCCCGATAACAACATATCCGCTGTGAACGACTGCACCTGTCACGATACTGCGTATTACTCATACAGGCGCGGCGACAGAGGGAAACAGAATCTTGCATATATTATGATGAAATAAAGAAAGGCTGATCACTATGAAACTGCTCATTATCAGGCACGGCGATCCAGACTACACCATCGACTCGCTTACCGAAAAAGGTCATAGGGAAGCCACTCTGCTTGCCGAGCGAATAGCTCCAATGGATATCGCTGCTTATTATATCTCTCCTCTCGGCAGGGCGAAGGCTACCGCTGAGTATACTTTGAAAAGATGCGGACGGACAGCAGAAACTCTCGACTGGCTGCACGAATTTGACCGTAATCTTATCATTGGTCCTGACGGTCAGCGGCGCATTCCGTGGGATATGCTGCCGCAGGACTGGACCGCTGTTCCCGAATATTATGATAAGGACAAGTGGACTGACGTTCCTGTGATGTCCGAAGCGGATATGAAATCCGGCGTTGATTATGTTCATAACGGTCTGGACGCACTGCTTGCTAAGCACGGCTATGAACGTTCCGGAAACTGCTATAACGCAGTCCGTCCCAATGAGGATACAATCGCACTGTTCTGTCATTTTGGAGTTGAATGTGTGATGCTCGGACATCTTCTTGGTATCTCTCCTATGGTTCTCTGGCATGGTTTTATCGCTGCTCCGACCTCGGTTACAACAGTCTGTACTGAAGAACGCCGTGAGGGTATTGCATACTTCCGCGTTACTGCTTTCGGGGATATCTCTCACCTTAATAACAGCGGTGAACCGCCTGCATTTGCAGGAAGGTTCTGCGAAATGTTCAGCAATACTCAGCAAAGGCATGATTAAAAAGCAGGCAGCCATTAAGGCTGCCTGCTCATATATAGAAATGAATGCTCAGAAAGTGAAACAGATGAAAAGAATGATCAAAGCAAATCTAATAGTAATCGGTAGCCAGTACTCATTCTTTTAGCTGAGGCGCCAATTTGTTACCATAGGTTAACATGGAATCCTATGATATTCAAAAACACCCCCTGATATTAGGTAGTAGAATAGGGAAAAAATAACACAATTGATGTATAATTGATGTACAAATCGCATTTTTAGCATATAATCAAAAAATATAACTGCTCGCAAGATGGTACGAAATCACCCCCACGAGCAGTTGCTTACATTCAATAAGCGCCTGTATTCAGGCAAAAATAAAAGGCACTATATTTTGCAATATAGTGCCAAAATTCTGTAAATTTATGACTAAAGAGATGACATACGACAAATGGCTATTTTTCGTACTTTGTCAAAACAATCATATCATAAAAATGTATGTAACGGATTTTCAATTTGTAAATCCTGCTCCATGTGTGAATTACACATGGAGCTTTTTTATTTTATCACTGTTTTTACTGAGCTGTTCAAAGGTAATTCCATATTTATATGCAATCTCGTGAGCATAACTCTTTCCGTCAGGTTTTTTGTAGCTTATCTTAAATGAGCGCTTTCCGTTGTTGTTTTCCATCACTACGCTTAGAGTCAAAAGCCATGCTTGGAACCGTCACTCCCTTGTAAGTCGAGAACAAGCGAAGCTGCTCAATAAATGTCTCTGAGCCTTCTATAACCTTTTCCTGTATATGAATTTCATCATCGCAATTCAATACCTTGCCAATATCGTTATTGGAGTTAGCTTCTTTAAGATATTGATAGTTTTCAAGGTATACTCCTGCGTTAAGGATGAAGTTTAATATCTTTTGCTTCTTCTCATCGGACGGCTTTAGCATTTCGATAGTCTTTTTCATCGGGATATTATTCATATCCACGATATCTATCTTCCTGGCAAATGAAGTGATGATATTCTTTATATCAGACAGAACAGAGAACTGCGATGTATCAAGAAGGTAGATCAAAAGGTTATTTTTTG
>DFJW01000005.1:0-6042 GCA_002373775.1 Ruminococcus flavefaciens
GTAGTGTAATTTTATAGGGTAGTAACTTTATTTCAAAGAGAATAAATCTCTTCGCATCATGATCACATCAAACACATTAAGTATGCCGTCAGTGACAAGGTCGCCGTTTTCCCAGTCAGCAAGCGATGAACCGGGCCTTGCCAGCAGCCAGTTCTGCAATGAAACAAGATCTGCGATATTGAATAGGTTATCTGCGTTGACATCGCCGCGAATCTTTCCGGTATCATCAGCTTCTTCCTTTCCGGAATAGACAACTGCCGGTTCATCGACTGCACTGTTGCTGAGCTGTATATAATCAACTGCGCCCTTGAAGCCCTTTCCGACAGCTGCCGCATCGTTCGCAGAAGCACTCATAACACTTTGCATGTCAAGTTTCAGGGGCTTGCTTGCAGCTTCCCTGCCGTTTATAAGAAGCGTTCCCGTACCGTCAATGATACGGACGGTAATTTTGCTCCACTCTCCTTTGATCAGAGCGTTTGAAGCTGTCAGCTTTTCAACATCATTTCCGTCTGTAATAACAAGTTCTGCTGCACCGCTTCCATTGTCCGGAGTCAGTGACAAATAAGATTTTTCATCACCGAAATGCAGTATCTCCTGTTTTGCATTTCCGCCTTTCCAGAGTACACCAAGACTGATCTGAATATCTCTTGTATTCAGGATAGATGAATCAAGCATAAGGCAGCTTTCTCCGCCGCTGAAGTTAATAACACCTTTGGCAGATGTACGCTCCTCCGACCACTCTGCGTCTATCTGACGTGCATTTGTGCAGGTACTGGAATCCTTAGCCCAGTATCGGGACTCACTGCTGAAATCATAGCCTGCAACATAGCTTTCTGAAATCGAATGACTGCCGGAATCGTCCAGCCAGCCGAAGTTCACACCTACGCTGACTGATTTCTCATTGGCATAATCACCGTCAAGAATAGTATTTCCGGAATATAATGGACTTCCATAGGAATAAGCCATACCTTTGGCAACTGCGTTGCCGGTCAGCTTTGCTCCGCCCTCAAGATAAGCCTTTTGCAGTACCTTTGCATTGTCTGAAACTGAACAGGCACCTGTTACAACAGCACTGCCGCTGATAACAGCGTTTCCGCTGAGTGTGATGCTGCCCTGTTTCCAGCCGTTATCATAGTACCAGCCTCCGCCGTCAACTGCCGCGTGACCGCTTATGACCACATTATCCTGCGCGGTGACACTGTTTGCAACGACTGCATAGTCCTCTACGCGGACATTTCCGGAGAGTTTCGCATATCCGAGCACCATCGCGTCCGGACCAACATAGACTGAATCTGAAACACTTGCAGTATCAGCTACCCAGCCGCCGCCATTTGAGTGAACGTGTCCTCTGCCCTTTGAGTAGCCGCCTGACTGCTGCACATCTGCGCCGCTGAGCCTGATCTCATACGGATAGCGTCTGCGTTCATCTCCGTCCTTGCAGGATGAATCCCTGTCTTTGTGGAATGCGTTGACCTTTACAAGTTTCTCCGGCATTGCTGTGATCGTCAGATATGCTGAAACTGCGTCCCTGGCTGACACACTTGCTTTCTGACCGCTGCCGAAAAGACCGGAATATGTTTCATTTCCGGATGCGTCAACAGTTACGATACACGCCTGCCAGCCTGCATTGGTGTCATCCGAGATACCGCGGAGTTCAGCCGAAATAGTATCACCGGTTATATCCAGCGGTACTATATTTATGCCGGCCTGCATCGGAGCTTCCTCCTGCGGTACTTCAAGCCAGCCCGTACCATTGTCTTTCAGCACTGTATAGAACAGATTCCAGTAGAACGGCGACTGTGCAAGTTTTTTGCTGAATTCGTCCTTATATGCTTCCTGTGCACCAAAATCAAATGTCGCCATCCGCTTTGCATAGTGCCCGAAAACAGTCTGTGAATCCGTTCCGAAAAGCCGTGTTATGGTGTCAAACGGATATTCATTCGGTTCAGCTTCGGATATTATGCGCTTCACAGCCTTTATTCCAAGACCGGGCAGGTCATCGGGATTGTACGAAATGTACATAAGGAACGGCCATACTTCGTAATAATTCCTGCCGTGAGGAAGTGTCAGGCTCAGGTTGCGGAGATACGGTTCAAACCACGCTGTTTTAGTGTCTCCGGGATAATAATCGCTGCAAAGGTACATCTCCCTGAACCAGTTTGCGAGAGGTTCCCACCATGCGCCTGTGATATCCTGATCCACCCACGCTTTCTGCTGCATTGTAACAACGTGCCCGAATTCGTGAGCAACAGTCAGATCATCAAGCATTGCCTCAGGGCTGATGATCTTGATGCCGTATCCGTCCTCAGCGCTCATAAACGCCCATCCGTCCGGATATTTATCCAGTCCGGTGTATGTCAGATACACGTTTGTCTTGTACTTCTGACTGCTTTTTCCGTAGATGTCCACGTTCATATTCTCCATGCCGAGATACTCACCGTAGCAGTTCCAGAGACGTTCATAGGCTTCCAGATTCCTTTTCAGGAATGCCTCGTTTACCTGTCCGGTGGTATCGCTGTTGCCGTAGAATATGACGAAATGCTCTGATTCAGCGTAATTCGCAGTGGTACAGTATCCCCACTTGTCACGGATAAGGTATTCCTCCGCAGCTGAGGTACCGGCTGTCGGCGAATACGGAAGCGCTGATATCATCAATGTCAATGCCGTAAGAAAAGAAGCTATCTTCTTCATTAATATCCCTCCTTGAATGTTATCAATGGCTATTGCTGACCTTATTATAGCATTTGATCGAGCGAATATCAACAGGTACTCATGATCTCCGGAGTACCTGTTCCGCGTTTATCCATCGCTGCTGTCAGACAAGTCTGTGAAGCAGCTGACGATACATTCCTTTTCAGCTTTCATGGGCTTTACAGATTTGCCCGTTTATACAGTGTGACCTCAGAAAAAGTGATACTGCCGGTCTGTTCTCCGATCATAAACACGATTTCAGCGTTATCTGCAGGCTCGCTCAGATCAAATGTTTTCACTGTCGTTTCAGTATCTGTCTCTCCGCTTGCATAGACAGTTTTCGGATCGTTGATACTGCGGACTTCATACGGGATTTTGCCTTTCGATCCCGCTGCCTTGAAACTCAGCTCATATTTGCCAGCCGGCAGAACCAGATCAGGCATATATACAGTGATCGATTCCGGTGAATTGCCTGCTGCTGAGATATTGACGTTCATAGAGCGGTTCCACTCAGCATAGTAAGGCCAGGCATTTGCACCGCTTTCAGTATCGATCGAAGTTTCGAGTTTGCTATCCGCTGCAAGATCAATTCCGATCTTGTCGGATTCTCTGCCGAGGACTGCTGATATCTTGTCCGCCAGCAGATATGCATTTTTCTCATGCGTCTTCGGTGAGGGATGCCAGTCTGCACCGAGTTCGTTCATGTCCTGTACGGGCGATTGATAACATGTGATCTTCGGATCGCCGACTTCTTTGACTGCCGCTTCGATATAAGGATACAGTTCGGTGCATCCCATGATGCCAAGTGTGCATATAATATTTGCATCAGGGTTACATTTTCTTATCTGCTTCAGAAAATCTTCGTAAAGCTCCTGATATTCAGCACCCCTGGTCTCCAGATCCTTCGACGCATAGGAATCATCGTTTGTGCCGAGGTTGAGCACGATCACATCGACAGGATTTTTTGAGAAATCCCATTGGGTCTGATAATCCTTAGGTTTACCGACCATCTCATAATAAGGCGGAACAAGCGAATCAGTATTCTTTGTGCCGTCATTTGTATAGCCGGAAACGATTCCGTGACCGCTGTAACATACCGCGCTGTAATCAGCATCAAGAAGCTGTGCTGTCAGATAAGCATAGGACAGTGTGAAATTCTCGGTCGCTGTTGAGAAGTTTTCATACTGCGACTCAGCTTCAACACCGTATGCACATGTGATCGAATCACCGATAAACTCGATCGACAGATCTTTTTTGGGTGTCGGCTTGACAGGGACCGCTGAGGACGACGTAACTGTGAGAGCCTTAACACCGATGCAGCCGTTATTGGCTTCTGAAAGATGTATGATCTTTACTGTGGCGGTCCGGGAGACTGCTCCGCTGAACAGCTCGACTGTCTGCTCCTTTTCTCCCATCACTACATCCTTGACGAGTTCCCCGTCAACATAAACGCCGTAGCGCGGACGGTATTTTTCTTCGGAATTGATACCGCTGTCACCGCAGATCGTCACGCTCGCTTCCGTTCCGGTAACAGTGAACTCAGCAGCCGAACCGCTGTGGACCAGCCAGGTTATGCCATCTGTTTTCTGCGTTCTTCCGAGGAGCTTTGCATTGTTTTCCGACACAGGGATCGTCTGGGTCTTTAATACACCCGGTTTTTCAGCAAATAACGCTCTCCTCATCAGGCACATATCAAAAACATTCAATCTGCCATCATCACAGAAATCAGCTGCTTTCCAGTTCGGCAGCTCTGTATTCGGAGCGGCAAGAAGCCATTTCTGAAGCAGCACAACATCTGCTATATCAAAGCTTCCGTCAGCATTCACATCGCCTTTGATGTTTTCATCTGAAATGCTGGAATCAGTTAAAGATCCGGCATAAACTATTTGCTGAGTCTGAGAGTTGAAATTCAGCGCTCCAAATGTCATCGAAAAGGCCATGAGTCCTGTAATGAGACAGGTTGTGCTCTTGATTTTTTTGTTTTTCATTTCGGTAACCTCCTGTTATTTTTTATTCACCGTATTTTATTACATACAATTATAGCACACCGCCGGTAAAATGTAAACAGAAAAAAACAGCCCCTGTATTGCAGGGGCTAAGCTGTCCTTTATTTGCATTCTTCAAGAAACGCTTCAAGTGTAAGTTACGGCTTTATGTCGGACTAAAGGAATGGCAGACCGATAATAAAAAAGAACGTCTTTTGGACGTTTGCCTGACCATGCAGGACGATATGAAGGCTATCCTTGACTATTTCAGAATAGACTACGATAAGACCGAGCTGACGTCAAGAGAACTGATAAACAAACATATATAAAGCTGTGTCCCCGCAATTGCGGGGGCTTTCTGTATTATTCTTCAAACATCTTATCAACATCAGAAAGCTCCACTGATAGATTTCAAATTCTATGGTAAAATTTGAAATGAACGAAATAGATAAAAAACATTGTAAAAAGAATACAAATGCACTCAGAAACAACTTCCAGGCAACTGACCTTTTGCACTAAAATTATCAGACAAATATATTCAATGTGACAAAATTTTCTCTGCCTTGCAACGATCTGGGCATTTTTCAACACTTATTTATCAGAATAATCTTTTGAAAGGATGGTCGACATGAAAAAGATAACAGTTATGGCTTTCTCTGCTTTAATACTTCTGTCAGGTTGCGGCAGATCAGACAGTGAAGCCGAAAGCTCAGAAGCAGCCTCCAAAGTTCAGACAGCTACTTCAGAAATCAGCAATACAACCGGCTATATAGCTGATGCTCTGGATATCAGCAGTAAAAAAGATGCTGAATTTTATATCATGAGAGTTAATGATGATCATATCCAGATACCAGGTGCCTGCAACTGGATTTATCTGACCCAAGGCGGAGCTTACCCCGATCTGAAAAATGGTCAGATAGCAAAGGTTACTGCCGATGTAGAAATCTATGACGGCGGCGAGGCAGGATACATGGGGAATTACTTTATCAAGGAGCTAAAGGATTCCGCTATCTTACAATATGAAGATGTTGTAAATGACATTGATATCCCCACAGCCACAGAAACGGAAAAAATGAACTACGGAAAACATATGCTTCAATATCGTCATAACGATGAGCTTTATTTCATAATCCTGAACAGACAATATATCGATGTCTTCCTTAATGATGAACTGTTCATGGAGTATGAATACGATGAGAGCCACAATATTCTGAGCCCTTTTTTTGAGAAGTTAAACAATTAGAAAATGAAACGATGACTCAGAATAATAAAAACAACGGCTCCTGTTTTTATATACCGAAGCTGAAACTTTTATCAGTATTCCGGATCAGAAATTCCTTGAAGCATAATCAATCCTTCTGCTGTC
>DFJW01000005.1:6204-14360 GCA_002373775.1 Ruminococcus flavefaciens
TTTATTCGTCACCGCTGCTGCCGAACAAGCCGGCGAAGCGGTACTTTGTGGTTAATTATTCCTCTTCCCTTTTGCTTCTGATAACTAATGCAGAACCAGCAGCTGTCATAAGAGCAGCGATACTTGCGATCATAGCGAATGATACAGGATAACCTGTCTCAGGGAGTGAAGAACCTTCGTCTGTGGTGCTTGATGTTATAGCAGTTGTAGTAGTGGAATCAGTAGTATCTGTTGAAGTAGTTGTTTCGGTTGTTGTTTCAACAAGAGGACCATCTCCGCTGAGATTATACTTCTTACCGCTGAAATCCTTTACTTCGCCCTTTGCAGCGAGCTTGCTGCCGTCCTTTACAGTAATTGCTGTATCGGGAGCGATGATAACGTCAACATAATCAGGGATAGTAACATCTGCTGTAACTGTAACATTGCCGAAGATAGTAAGCTCAGTCTTTTCACCTGCCTTGACTGCATCTTCAACAGCAACTCTGATGTCTGCATAGGTCTTGCCATTGCTGAGCATAGCTGCTGCCTGTGAATTGATGTTGATGCTGTCAACTACATCGCCGCATATATCGCATACCTTTACAGCGAGTCCGGACTGACCGCCCTGCGGAGCGTCGATAAGTGTATATCCGCTTGTAGAGCTGCACTCGTGATCCTCAACGCTTAACAGCTTGATCTCTTCCTTTGTACCGTCGGAATAGTCAATGTGGAGAATGCCGTTCTTGCCTGCCTTATTTGAAATGAGCTTGATAGCAGTTTCGCCTGTGATAGTGATCTTTCCGTCTGTATCGGGTTCAATTCCTGTCATCTCTTCAAGCTCAAATATCTTGCTGTCTGCCTGAGAAGCTGTTTCAGAAGGAGCGGGCTTCATTGAACCGTCTGCTTCCTCAACATAAACTGTTGCTGTTACCTCAGGTGAGGGAGTATTTACAGTAAAGATCGATACAGGACGAATTAAGCATACATGACCTCTGCCGCGTCCAAGCACACTGTCAAGGTAATCACCGAAGCCGGTAGAGGTGTATGAAGAGTGGTTTGTAGTTGATGCTATTGCGAAAGGTGCAATAATATAATTGTTTCTGTAATAAGTATATGTTGCGCGCGGATCAGTTCTGTCTCTGAAGAATGCCTGACTGAGAGTAGTGTAAGCTGAATTGGTGTATAAGAAATGTACGCCGCTTGTTGAAGCAGTACCGTTATCAATGATGTTGATCTCGTAGGGAACAGTCATATCAGAGCCTGCGAAATTAACAGATACTGACTTGAGGATATGCTCCACAGGAAGCTCACCAAGAGCTTCTTCATAGAAGCGGTTGTACCAGTAATAGCCTAAGAGCTCAGGTCTTCTTGAAGATGCTAAAAGGGTACTGTATATGTGTGCATTTCTGCTCTCTCTGCCGATATACTGCTCATATACCGACTTCCAGAGATCCTTTACATTCAGCTCGATAACTGCTGATTCACCCGGAGCCAGCTCATCTACACTGATGCTTGCAACATCGTTTTTGCTGAAAATGTCCATATGCTTGTCAGCCACGGGCTTGAGTTCGCCGTTTCCGCGTGAACGGTAAAGTGTAGCGTCTGAGCCCTGCTCAAGTCTTGTGATAACGTTCTCAAGGTCATAGATAGGCTTGTCGGAAACGTTTTCGAGCTTGATCTTTATCTTATAAAGCTCATCATAGTATGAATATCTCGGGAGTTCAACTATCATCTTCAGTGCTGAAGCTGAATAAACGTGGAGAGTATCCTTTGATTTGAAAGTATAATCGAACTGCTCTCCTCCGTTGAGACCGCTGAAAATTGCTGTAAGGTCATAGTCGCCTTCCTTATCGCCGCGGAGATACCAGTCAGCTGTCTTAACTTCATTGGGCTTAAGATCGCCGAAATCCTGTGTCTTGTCACCCTTGCAGAGTGTAAGACCTTCGGGGATATTGAGTGTAGCTGTGCAGTCGTTAAGTGTCTTTTTGTCATTGTTTACGACAATGAGCTGAACATCATAGAATTCCTTGAGCCACTTGCTCTTGCCGTAGATTATCATATACATTTCTTCTTCAACTGTCTCAGTACGAACAACATAAGCGCCGAGTCCCGGAACATATGTAGGTGTGTTTGTGCTGACAACTACTCCCGAGCAGCCTGCAACATTGATAACTACATGATCGCGGACAGGAGTGCCTGCTGTATCGTATGAAACTATCTTGTCGATAACAACGCCTGCTGCATCGAAATCAGCTTCGATAGTGTACTGGAAGCTGTTGAAGTTATCGTCGCCTGAAATATCTATACCTGCGTCGATCACCTGCTGCTTTGTCATAGGAGTGACCTTGAGCTCGCCGTTGATGTTAAGACGAGTCGGCTCAGCGCTGTCAAGATCAGCGGGCTTGTCGGAAACGTTCTCCCACTCGCAGATGAACCACATAGTGTTTCCGCCCGGAAGGTCATTCCACTCACCGCTGGCGTATGTGTGAATAAAGTTTTCACGTCCGCCAAGGTTATTCGGTTCACCTTTTGCCCAGTTGGAAAATCTGATAGGTTCGCCGTTGAGCCAGCAGAAGTTTCCTTCTTCATCGCGGGTTCCGCCTATCCAGCAGTTACCTGCGTCTGCATTTGCAATTACATTTTTGATCTGGAGCTGTTCTTCGGGAGAAGTAATTACAGCCAGATGTCCGTTGATGCTTCTGCAGTAAGCCTCTGCATCAGCCCAAGACAAGTATTCTTTGATTACTTCATACTTTCTGATGTCAGGAAGAGCAGGTGCGGTAGTTGTAGTGGTAGTTGTGGTTGATTCTGTTGTTGTAGTGGTAGTTGTTGATTCTGATGTAGTATCAGATGTAGTGGCTGATGTTGTTTCAGAAGTTGTAGTTGTTTCTGAAATGGTATCAGTTGTTGTGGTAGTTGAGTCAACGGTCTTGCCGTCTTTTTCGAGGACAAAGCCGAAGTTCTCAGTTCCGAAGAATGTGTCTCCTGGGCTCTCGGCACTTTCGTTTATATCGTCCCATTTTCCTATCTGTCCACCGAATGATTTGAATTCATTACCATAAATAAAAACTGTATTCTGGTTTCCATTAGAATTGTTGGGAGTATTGGGGTTCCAGTTGGTATAGTCTGCTTTTTCACCTGTTACCCAGTCGAATTCACCGTCATCGTTCTTTTTTAAGCCGATCCAGTAATTATTTTTGATCTCTGACTGAGCACTGAGGAGAGCCTCGATACGAGCCTGCTCATAAGCAGATGTGATAACAGCAAGGTGACCGCCCTTGCTCTCACAGTAAGCCTCTGCCTCCTGCCATGTCATACCTTCGTTGATTATCTCGTAACTGACAGAACCGGAATAATATTTCCATTCAATGTTTCCCGTATATGGAAACTTGAAATCATCAGCTTTTCCTGCTGATGCCGCTGCATAATAGTTTAAGATTATTTCGGCATCACGAAGATCTAACTCTCCGTTACTGTCAACATCTGCTGCTGCAAGATCAATAGATGTATCATCGCATGATATTACGAATTTTTCGATAAGACCAGCGTCAACCTTGTCGATGATCCCATCGCCGTTCACATCACCATAGTTTACTGCTGATCCGGACTTTGCGAGCTCTGTCTGATTATCAGTTTCTGCTGCAATTGCGTGTAACGGCATTGCGGCAAATATCTGAGTACCTGCTACGGCAGAAGCAGCAAGTGCAGACAAAACTCTTGTTTTGATTTTTCTGTGATCATGTGTCCACATTTCAAAGACCTCCTTTGTAATGACTCTTCTTATAAGAAGATAACGCTATAATACTGCCAAGATAATTATACCAATGCCTCAGGCGGAAGTCAATGGAATTGCCATTATCCGATATATATTTTGGTGAATTGCACCTATTATACCGCTGTTATGCCACGGCAAATCTAAATATGTTACAATATTATTACGGCTATGCTGATATACAGATAAGACCGACTGTGCTGACGATCGGTCTTATCATATGCTATTATATTGCATTATTTTTCGTTTACACAGAATTCAGGAGCGTTTCATCCATTGAAACTCCCAGTTTTTCAAGATTGTTTTTAGCTACTTCGTTTCCTTGTGCTGCCGATCTCCTGTACCACTTGATAGCCTGTGAGCTGTCCTTGGATAATACATACCCGGTCTCATACATATACGCAAGATAACACTGTGCGACAGCATTTTCTTGTTCAGCAGCTTTTCTATACCACTCGGCTGCGGTGTTTCTGTTTTGCTCAACACCATATCCGTTCTCATACATAACGCCAAGATTAAACTGTGCAGCAGCATTTTCGTGTTCAGCAGCCTTTTTATACCACTCGGCTGCGGTGTTTTGGTTTTGTTCTACGCCATATCCGTTCTCGTACATAACGCCAAGATTAAACTGTGCATCAACATTTCCGTGTTCAGCAGCTTTTTTATACCACTTAACTGCGGTGTTTTTGTTTTGTTCCACACCTTTTCCGTTTTCATACATCCACCCGAGATTACACTGACCGTTCGCACTTCCACGTTCAGCAGCTCTGCGATACCACCTGAATGCTTCTTCATCATTCTGCTCTACGCCATTTCCGTTCTGATACATAACGCCAAGATTAAACTGTGCTTCAGCATTATCCTGTTCAGCAGCTCTGCGATACCACCTGACCGCTTCTTCGTCATTCTGCTCTACGCCATACCCGTTCTGATACATAAAGCCAAGCTTATACTGTGCATCATCACTGCCCTGTTCTGCATTTCTGAGATACTTGCTCATCTTAGGCTCAAAATGGCTTCTCGTGATACTGCCGTTTTTATCTATGCAGAGTATATCGCCGTCCTCTGTATCAATACACTTGTACTCTGACTCGTTAAGTCCCAGCTGGTTTATTGCCTTCGTCATTATGGACTCCGTTGACGCGTATACATAAAGTCCGAGCT
Organism: Ruminococcus flavefaciens; assembly: GCA_002373775.1. GTDB lineage: Bacteria > Bacillota > Clostridia > Oscillospirales > Ruminococcaceae > Ruminococcus > Ruminococcus flavefaciens_M. Next base: position 11,120 of record DFJW01000005.1, read on the forward strand.
CCTCAAACTTGACAAGGTACATTGGATTGCTGCCCTTTATTATGTACAGGTTATCGGACTGGTCAAGCACACTGAATGTAAAAATACCGTCAACCGTATCAGCCATATACTGTAAGCTGCCGGAGTCCAGCTTACCCTGCTTCTCTATCAGCTGTACGCCTATGTAGCTGTCGGTGTCGATATGAGAGTCTGGGATAGTTCCGTTCTTACGAAGCTCCTTGTCGTTCCACAGGGAACCGTTATGAGCGAGAGCAAACTCCTTATCGGCATAGCCTTCAAAAGGATGATTGTTGCAGTTATTCTTTTTATTGCCCTGTGTAGCCAGCCGATCATGTCCCATAACAGCCTTTGTGCCGTCAGGGACGTTAAAGTGTATCTTATGAGCAGGCTCAGGTCTTTTGAATACAACGATCTTTCCGTCTTTCACATAGCTGATGCCTGCTGCATCAGTACCGCCCTCCTCGGCAGCATTTGCCAGCGCCTGAGTGAGCTTTTCAAGCACCCTGTACGGAACAACACCTTTATAGTCGAGCCAGCCGAATAATGCACACATATTATTTATCCTCCCTGATCTTAACGTCTGCAAATAATGAACTGTTTTTTAACAAACGATAGCTTTTATATCAAAAGGCTGTAACGCCTTCTTTTTCAGTATAATAATTATACCATAATACGAAAGTTTAATCAAGGACTTCGTTAAAACAATTTTGCAGTATATTTGAACGGTTTCAAGTACGACAAAGCTGAAACGACGAGGACATAAAACAAACCCGAAAGCAGTCATATAAGACCGCCTTCGGGCTTTTAAGCATATTGATTTCAGGACTTATCAGGCGAACAGCGAGCTCACAACGATACCGGAAGTGATAAGCATTATTCCGCAGATCTGCCGTTTAGTCACTTTCTCTTTAAAGAAAAAATAGCTCATAATTGTAACAAAAATATACCCTGATGATTCGAGTATAGGTGAGAAAGAAAGCGGAACGACCTTCAGCGCATACATTGAAAGGAACGTACAGCCGAAAAACAGCGTATAAGCTATTATAACAAGCGGATTGAGATACTCACGGAGATGAGAGGAATATGTGGTCTGAGAACTCTTTTTGAGCATCATCTGCGACAGCGAGGATATGAAAACACTGAGCACCATAATACAGGAGAAAACAAACATCTCACTCATTGCTGTCCTGCTCCTTATCAGTCTCCCTGCCCGGAGACAGCATTATAAACATACCTGCAAGTATCATTATACAGCCAATGATCCTTGCAGCACTCAGCTTCTCGCCGAATATGGTGCAGCCCCAGAGCATTACCCACACTACGCCTGCCGCCTTATTAGCGTATGCGATGTTGAGCGGTATTTTCTTCAGTACCTGCTGCCATACCACTGCATATACAAACAGTATCAGCAGAAGGAGCCCGTAAAGAATGCACCATTCGGTTGACATAAACTTTTTTGATGCAGCTGTTTTTGAGCAGACTCCGCCGAGCGTATTTATCATCACAATAGCATGAAGCGCAATATATGGCAGTATTTTCTTCATACAGCACCTCCGGTTTAATGCTTTAAGTCTTATTTGTAATACAATTCACAGAAGTAGTTGACTGCATCTTTTATTTCGTCTAACTGTATATCATTTACTATTCTGAGATCTTTTGATACATTGGTCATAAGAACTGCTGTAAGCTGATCGTTTACCTGTTTCTTATCTTTTCTGATTGCTTTGATAAAGCCGTCAAAATCTATTTTTCTCAGATCATAATCAATATGGATGACCTTTAATAAGACTTTTTCACTTCTCTCAACAATTTCGTGCGAAAGAATATTTCTATTTTCCGATATACGGTCTGCCATTATCATTCCGATAGCAACAGCAGTACCATGCGGAATAGCGTAATTAGTTACAGTCTCGATGCCGTGTCCGAAGGTATGGGCAAAGTTGAGCTTTATACGCTCGCCCTTATCAAATTCATCAACTTCTATGAAGCTCTTTTTAAATGAAAGGCTCTTTTCAATGCATTTCCTTAAACTGTCCTCTTCTCTGTTCAAAAGGTGGTCTATTTCGTTTTCAATGTTCCGGAGTCCGTCCATACTTGTCATAATGTTGAACTTAACTACCTCTCCAAGACCGCTTTCATAATCTTTCTGTGTGAGAGTCTGGAAAAATGCAGGGCAGATAAATATCTCATCAGGTGGGTAGAACGTTCCGAGGAGATTTTTAAAGCGTTTGTAATTCAGGCTCGTCTTTCCGCCGATGCAGCTGTCACAGCCGGCTAATAGAGTTGTGGGAACGAATATCCATTTGATACCCCTGTACAGTACGTTAGCGGCAAATCCTGTAATATCCTGAATTATACCTCCGCCTATTGAAATAAGACATGCATTCCTCTTTGCAGGAATATTTGTCATTTTCTCGCATATAGTCAGCGCGGTATCGAGCACTTTGGTTTCTTCTGTCGCCTCAATAACAATAAGGCGATCAGAAGAAATTCCGTCAAAATGTTCCTTATATAATCTGTAAACGTTTTTATCAACGACAAATTCAGAGTTGTCTAAAGCCTTTAGCTTATCAAAAAAGCTCAGGTCCTCTGTTATTTCAACATTATAATCCTTAAATCTGGAATGAATAATCATTTTGCAGTATAACCTCCATCGACAGCTATCTGCTGACCTGTAATATAAGTATTATCTCTTCCTGCCAAGTAACATACGACCTTCGCCTGCTCAACAGGTTCTGCCATACGGCCGATCGGGATAAATTCTGAGATCTCTCTGATCTGCTCGGAAGAGTTGTTCTTGTAAGTCAGTTCCGTTAATGTAAAGCCCGGACATACTGTATTTACAAGTATATTATACGGAGCCAGCTCAACTGCCAGCGTCTGTGTAACGCCGTGAATTCCATGTTTTGTGGCGGAATAGACCGTTCTTCCAGGCTTGCCGGCAAGTCCCCATATCGAACCGATATTTACGATCCTGCCGTAATTCTGCTTCTTCATATTAACAGCAATTCTCCTGATAAGCCGGATCGGAGCGATAAGATTGACATTCATCATACGAAGCATCTCTTCTTCTGTTATTTCATCAATATTATGGATATCATTCAGACCGGCATTATTTACAAGAACGTCAAATGTAACGTTACTGTACTTTTCACAATATGCTTCTATACTGTTTACATCGGACAAGTCAAGTTCGGAATGAGAGGGCTCAAATACCTCATAGCCCTGTTCTTTCAGCAGC
>DFJW01000030.1 GCA_002373775.1 Ruminococcus flavefaciens
CCGCTGCCGAGCCCTCCTGCATTTTTCGTATCAGGACTTCAAGCTGAATCATCATTTCCTCTGCATACCGCTCAGGTATATCGCTTGCTTCAAGCGGATACACAACTGCAAACGTCCGCTTGTCAAGACGTGCTGTCTGCAACTCACGGCCGGAAATAAGACGTATTGCATTTGCAAGGAGCAGCTCCGATTGCATAACCGTATCAGACAGGATATTTTTGTTTTGCCTGTTCGGAACGGCCGCAAGCTGAGAGAGAGATACAAGCATAATACCATTTCTGACATTGGCTTTTTCCTGTTTTTCGAGATGAATGAGCAGTCCTTTTTTACTTAGCATATCCGTCATTTTGTCATAGAGCGAAGCTTCCTCGATCTTCCTTTGCAGATATTCCGCATAGAGCCTGTGTCGCAGAAATCTCATACCGTTTGCGACAGCACTCATCATATTGAACAGCATTAACGAAACAGTAAAATCATCAGCCTTTTCATATGCAAATCCGCAGTAGCCGAATACCTGTGATGCAGCGTGAAGTGGGAGTACATACAACAGTGTCGGCTTATGTGGCTGAGCGAGTAAAGGCACAATATCATTTGTCGGAAAAACACTTCCCTTTTCACCGGAAGTCCATGCTTTTTTTGAAATTGCACAGAGCATTTGCTTTGGGAATGGCTTCGTTGTACATATATCAGGCTGTTCAGGAGAGCTGTCCCAGTCAGGAAGTATGCACATATACAGCGATTTATAGTTTTTTATGATATGTGCCGTCTGATCAACAATATCAGTAAGCTCCGAAAGAGACTCAACACGGAAAGTCCTTGTTATGACATCGGCATTTATCCGCATTTCCAGCATATCTGTTGCCTCAGAGTCCTTTTGTATCTGCTCCTGAACGAGCATAGCCGCTGTGTGATAATCCGTCATACATTCAACACAGGCGCAGCTTGCGCCGAAAACAATGTGCATAGCTGAATTTTTATCATTCTCAGTTATCCCGATAAGCTTTTCTGTACCGGCTCTGCCCAGCTCAAACATTGCTCCACTTATAGTCGTTACAGATGGAATGTTCGACATTGCACAGAGATGCCCGTCAAAACCGGTAACTATAACATTGTCAGGGACATTGATACCGCCGTTTTTAAGCATACTGCAAAGTGTGACAGCCATAACGTCGCTTGCACATATAACAGCGTCAGGCAGTTCTCTTTGCTGATGAATGAACTCATTTCCAAGCTCAGCCGCACGTTTTTTCCAGAAGTCGCCATAAACGATTTCATATGTACAGTTATGAGCGTCCGCCGAACGGATAAAGCCTGCCATACGCTGTTCGGAATCAGGATTTTCCTCAGGTCCTGCAAGAAAAACGAGTTTCCTGCAATTATGCTTTTCGATAATGTGGTCTGTAAGTTCGCATACAGCCTCATCCTGCGGTATCGTCACTGTCTCAAAGCCAAGAGCAGTTCCGCCGAGGTCTATGCAGGGAATGCCAGATTTCCGTATCTTTTCGGAGATGAACTTGCGGACAGTCTCCTTGATGAAATACTGCGAAGCAAACAGAATGCCGTCCAGTTCAGCACGTTCAATAAGACAGTAAATGCTCTCCTCGCCTTCCATGATCTCGTTCTGTATGTGAAATTCCAGACCGTTTGTTGCAGTCGTCAGGACTACAACATCACAATCCGCAGCATAGGCTGTCCTGAAAATGCCGTCAAGCAGCTCAGTCTGCAAATTGTCAGTTATCGCAGGTATTATAACACCTATCCGCTTCATAGAATCACCGCCTTTTTTAGTATTATACTATATTTCAAGGCAGTATGTCAATAAAAAGTACACATTATGCAAGCAATATTGTGTAAAATGTTATTGAATTGGTATATTCATTATGATAATATCTAAGTAACGAATTGTCCGTTTCTAATAACAATGAGGTGATGATCATGAATAAAAGAGCAATATCAGCATTGGCAGCTGCTTCAATGTGCCTGTCATCAGTCTTACTGCCACTGAATACAGCAGCTCCGGCAGAATTCAGTGCATCGGCAGTCAGCATTTCGGATTTCCCTGAGGAATACCAGTACGCTGCCGACTGGATATGGACGAACCGCATCGAACGTGAAAAATCGACTGAGCGCCGCAATACTATCTTCGACCAGATAGATGCCGGAAAGGGCACTATCAATTATGTGGTGAAGTGGCAGTCCTACCGTACAGTGACCTACGAACAGAGACAGCAGTTCGAGAAAATGCTCTCGGACAGTATCAATGCGTGGAACGACTGGCTCGCAGGCTATGACGGCTGGAAATACGACCATATCGACGTTAAGGTGGTAGGCTGGGCAGTCATTGACAAAAGCTGTCTGCTTGACCTTCACGATGATGAGACAGTCTATACTGATACAAATTATTATGACGCTCAGTACGACACATCAAACGGCAGGGATACCATTCCCGATAAAGAGCCATATGCGCCGGTTGAGCTTTCACGCTTCGAGCACTTTATGGATTCAGATTATGAATACCCAGGCGGACTTGACAAACGCTTCGATATGTATATGTGGGCAACGCAGGGCTTTCCGGACATTGGCGGCTGCGGCGGTGACTGGGGACAGCGGCTCTCAGATACAGCATATCTCAGTATGATTGACGGCAGCGGCATACACGTTCTTGAACATGAGATCGGTCACGGCTTCGGTATGACTGACTTTTACGGCGGTGAGGGTGAAGTTGACGGCTTTCCACCCGGAGGATTCCCCGGAGGCAGAAATTCAATTATGATGGCTGGCTCAGCGGCTGAAATAACCGATTTTGACGGCTGGATGCTGAGATATATGTGGTCAAAGATCAAGAACGATGAGGGCAGGTTCGACCTCTCGGCTTCTGAAATTCCTGCAAGCATAAAGGGCGATGTGAACGCTGACGGAAGTTTTGATATAGCAGATGTTGTGCTGTTCCAGAACTGGCTGCTTGCAAAACCTGACGCTG
>DFJW01000046.1 GCA_002373775.1 Ruminococcus flavefaciens
CTTTGTGCGGTGTTGCCTTAAACTTATTATATTCGCTTTTGTGATTCCTGTCAAGAATGGCAAGCGATACTCCGGCATCTGAGTTTTTAAGATGATTGACTAATACTGAAAATCAAGTTATAATGAAATAAAGATCGGGAACGGATACTTTTGTATCATTCGTGATCTACAGCGGAAGCTTCAAAATGGAGGTATCAAATGAGATCTGCAATTTCAAAGAGTGCCGTTTCAGTTATTATATCAGTCATCTTATCAGCATTTGCAGGCTGCGGTGCATCCGGTTCAACGATGAGTACAGCTGAAAAGCCGGCAGATGTTACCGGAACCGAAACTGATACGGTGTCCGACAGTGCCCTTATTTCTGATCCGAAGAATGAAGCCGGGAACGGGTATGTCATAATTCGCAATGAAGCGGACTATCCTTCCTGTCTGAAGGACTTCCGGTATGACTGCGGAGGCAAGGTGATAGATTACTGGGGGAACGAGGTTTTCTCCGTCACCGAAGATGACCTGCTGTTCAGCTGCGGTGTGTCGGCTCATAGGTTCGAAAACGGGCTTTACGGGTATATTGATATAAATGGTGAAACTGTTATCGGACCTGTTTTCAGCGAAGCACGTCCGTTTGTAAACGGAAGTGCGCTTGTGACAGAGAATGGCGAAAGCTATTACATCGACCTGAACGGAAACAAAAGCGAAGACAAAACCCACGAAGGCTATCACGGCGACCTGACAAAGCATGATTTTTACAGCACATTTACCGGAAAATATCTGATATATCAGGACGGCGAGACCTATCGGGATGCAGACGGCACCGAACATGCCCGTGTAAAATACGGCTATTCGGACGCAGACGGCAATGACACCGATATGCCGGGCGTTTCAAAGCTGTATTCCTTTAAGAACGGATACGCTTTAGTCGAGGGCGATGAAACGGCGCATGGGGATCTCTATTTTATAAACGAGGACTTTGAACGTGTGACCGATTTTTCGGACAGACACGAAAACCGGACGTTAGACAAGACTATAGTAAATGCACTTGATGAAAGCAATTTACTGCTGGGACTTGACTATATTCTGGAAGGCGGATATTTTGTTGTCAATGCAGGACGTCCGGGAGAGCCGGAATTTGAGCTCTATAAAATAGTTCCGGGATCGTATCATACCTGATCCTGTATCGCATATTGTATAAAAACCTTGCTTTCTGCGAAGGAATATGGTATACTGACATGTAGATATACCCGTAACAGGAGGCAGTATGAGATACATAGTATTTGACGTAGAAACGCCTAACCGCGCAAACGACCGCATGAGCGCGATGGGCATAACCGTTGTAGAGGACGGCAGGATTGCGGATCACTTTTTCTCTTTTGTTGATCCCGAGGCACATTTCGACTATTTCAACACACAGCTTACCGGCATAAGTGCGGAGACAGTGCAGGGAGCACCGAACTTCGCCGGGCTCTGGGAGCAGATAGAAGCAGTTATGGACAGCGGCATCCTCGTTGCACACAATGCGGTATTCGATATGGGCGTGCTGAAAAAATGCCTTCACGATTACGGCATTGAGTGGAAGAAAACGGCGAAATACCTCTGTACCGTGCAGGCTGGCAGGCGGCTTCTTCCCGGAATGAGCCACAGCCTGAACGTGATGTGCGATTATTACGGCATCGCTCTGGATCATCACAAAGCTGACAGCGACAGCAATGCCTGTGCAGAGATACTGCTCAGGTATATCGAAAGCGGTGCAGATGTCAGTTCCTTCATACGCACTTACCGTCTCACATGATGGGAGCAGGAAATGACTGTATGGAACCCGTGGCACGGCTGCCGCAAATTGAGTCCCGGCTGTGCGAACTGCTATGTGTACCGGAGGGACGAGAGCATCGGCAAGGACGCTTCTGTGGTGGCAAAGACCGGAGATTTTGCTCTGCCGCTGAAAAAAGACCGTCAGGGCAGGTACAAGCTGACGCCGGATGAAGGTGTCGTATACTCGTGCATGACCTCGGATTTCTTTCTTGATGCGGCTGACGGCTGGCGTCAGGAGTGCTGGGACATGATACGTCTCCGGCAGGATCTGCATTTCTTCATCATAACCAAAAGGATAGACCGGTTCGCGCAGTGCATCCCGTCTGACTGGAAGGACGGCTGGGACAATGTGACGATATGCAGCACATGTGAGGATCAGGAAAGGGCGGACTACCGGCTGCCGATACTGCTTGACCTCCCCATAAGGCACCGGGAAGTCATCTGTGAACCCATGCTCGGTGAGATAAACATGGAGAAGTATCTGGCGTCCGGGCTGATAGAACACGTCACCTGCGGAGGAGAATCCGGAGACAACGCCAGACCATGCGACTTCCGGTGGATACAGGAAGTGCGCCGGGAATGCGTCAGGAACGGCATCCCCTTTACGTTCAAGCAGACCGGAGCAGTCTTTATCAAGGACGGCAGAGTGTACCGCATTGACAGAAAGCTCCAGATGTCACAGGCGAAGAAGTCCGGCTACAGCTACGTTCCCGGCATGGGAACGGCAGACGCCATAAGGTACCGTACTCCGGACAGGCAAACACTTTTCGCAGGGCTGAGGAAGTCGGATTTCAGGAGCCGGTTCCGCCTGTCAGACAAGGACAGAGCCTATGCTGAGGAAAAGGGCGCAGATGTGATACGCAGTCACGCCCGGAGATTTGTGGCAGAGCGTCTGTCAGCCGAGAATCCGGAAAACGACGGAAAGCAGACACCAATGAAGGGGCATCCGGTGTTCACAGCCCAGCATGCAACTGCCTGCTGCTGCCGGAGCTGCCTTGAAAAATGGCACAATATCCCGTCCGGAAAAGTGCTTACCGACCGTGAGCAAAGCTACATCGTTGACGTTGTCATGGACTGGATAAACACGGAATTACAGGCGGATACGCATAAATAAGCATTGCCCCGGACGACAGGTGAGTCGCACCGGGGCATTTATGTTATCGTGTATAGTGAACTGTGCCGCGTCAGCTTCATTTGCTGATAAGTGCTTCCACCAGTTCGCGCTTTTCGTAGAGGACACAGCCGCCCTCATGGTCGTCGAGCAGTAGCTTTCAGTGCGTCTTTTACGCAGAAAGTGGAGAGTAGTAAGCAGAATGTAGGGGCGGCGTTCCGCCGCCCGGGGATACGGGAAAGCGGCGCATGATAATGATATCTGATTTTTCCGCGCGTCTCTTGCTATTTCCGAAATAGTATGATATAATAGTGATAATGATCCGGAAATGCTTTTCCCGGCATTGTGAAGCTTTGCAGATCCGGACCGACACAATATTATCATAATAACAGGAGGGGTTCATTATGAAATCTAAAAGACTGGCACTCAGGACTGCGTCATTTTTGGCAGCTGCTGCACTGACGGCTGCATTACCGCTGTCCTTACCCGAAAACAAGTATGCTTCGGTCACGATGACTGCTTATGCTGACGAATCGCTGGGCGATCTGTACTACACGGTATACGAAGATCACGTTGAGATCACCGGCAGCAATTATCAGGCAGCATCAATAGAGATACCGTCCACTATCGGCGGTCTCCCTGTGACCGTTATCGGAGATTACGCATTCAACGGCAGCGGCATCAGCAGCGTGACCATACCTGATTCTGTAAAGTACATAGGCAGCTATGCGTTTGCAATGTGTGAAAACCTTAAATCAGTAACTATCCCTGACAGCGTTGAGCATATCGACGTTCAGGCATTTGCAATGTGTTCATCGCTTTCCGAAGTCAATTTCCCGTCACATAAGATAGAGATGTCAAGCAAGGTGTTTGACAGCACACCGTGGCTGACCGCACAGCGCAGGAAAGATCCCTATGTAGTGGTAAACGGTACACTTATCGACGCATATGATGTAAAGGGCGATGCAGTGATCCCGTCCGACATCAAGGAAATAGCAGCAGGTGCATTTGAATGGAACGAGAACATCACTTCCGTTGTCCTTCCTTCGAATATAACAAAGGTAAACGACAGCACATTCTTCAACTGCTCCAATCTGAAATCAGTGGATATGAAGTATGTGACAGAGATCGACGGCATGGCATTCGGCGGATGCGAGAAGCTCAGCGAACTGAAGCTCTCCGGAAAGATGGTAAGGATAGATTTCTTTGCATTTTCCGATATCACAAGCAGAGCATCAATAACCGTATACGGCAGCAAGGCTGAGTGGGATAAAGTTGACAAGCCCGACGAGGACGAGTTCCTCAACAATGCGTCATACACATTTGACGAGAGTTTCGTGTATCCGCAGGATGAAGTCCTCGGAGACGTGAACAAGGACGGCGAGTTCAACACTGCTGATCTCGTTATGCTGAGCAAATGGATAGTGAGAAATCCCGAAGCAGAGATCAAGGACTGGAAAGCCGGCGACTTCAACAAGGACGAAGTGCTGGACGTTTACGATCTCGTACTTATGAGAAAAGCGCTGATATCCAAATAAAAACATACACGAAAAGACCGCCTTACAATGTAAAGCGGTCTTATTTTTATGTTTCAGCGGGAGAGTATCTTCCTGAGTTCCACCACATCGAAGATATCAATGACGCCGTCGAAGTTGATATCAGCAGCGGCAGCCTGTCCGGAAGTGAGAACAGAGCGTCTGAGGATGTGGTTCTGGAGTTTTACGAGATCGGCAATGCCTGTCTCTCCGTTCAGATCGACATCCCCCGGAAGGACATTCTTTGCAGTGTTGTCCATATCCAGCCAGAGCTGAACGTAAGGGCTGTCCGGTGAGTAAGCCGGGGATGATGTATTCTGGGAAGCCAGTTCCGAGGCTGTCAGAGCCTTGCTGTAGACTCTCACCTCATAGAAATCCGCATCCGAACCGCGGTTCGTTTCCGGACAAGCACCGATAGTGAAGTCATAGGCGGATTCAGTGATCCCGCTTGTGGTACCTGTGGACTTTTCCGCGAGCATCTGACCGTCGCAGTAAATGCGTATCATGTCATTCTCCGCGTCATAGATGCCGGCGAACTGGTGCATCCTGCCGAGCCAGCCGGAAGCAGCATCGGTGGACCTTGCGTAAGATACTGTCCTCCATGCGCCGCCTGCGTGGATGAAGAAATAGAGCATATTGTTCTCAGTCCTGAGACCGAAAGCGTGGTCACCCTTGCTGGCGATCATATTGAACTGCGGATTGCCGGTGGGAACGAAATTTGCTTCAACAGTGAAGGAATTCTTTCCCGAGAGGCAGCCGCTGAGGTCCCTTGTGCCGGGAACTGTCACTGCACCGGAAACCGATGTGCCGTTTTCCGAGGACTTCAGCTTAGCGGCTGAACTTATGGGAACAGTCACATTATTATGGCTCTTGTCCTGTATGGAAACGCCGTCCGAACGCAGTTTAGCGGCGGTACCGGTGAGTTTTTCACAGGATGAGCCGGAATCTGTGGGGATAATGGTATAGCTCCAGCTGTAAGTCTTGTTGTTAGGAAGGCGGTACTGTTCAAGGGTAGCCTGACCGCATGTCGCGCTTCCTGTACCCATTGAGCCGTAGTCCACGCTGAGAATGGTCTCTCTGCGCGGAGAGAGCTTATAGACGTGGTCAGCCTTCTGGAGATCGCCGGGAGTGAAGTGAAGGGCGCTTGCCTCAACAGTGCCGCCGGCAGCTATCAGCAGACATGATCTCTTAGCCGGATCCTTGACGGATATCCACTTGACATCTGTGAGATTGCCCGTATCATCGGCTTTCATGTAGGGGTAGAACATTTCTGAGACGGTACTTGTCCAGATGCCCTGTCTGCCGTTGGTCTTGCGGTCGTTGAAGGTCTCGACGGGACCGTTTCCGTACCAGCTGACTTCCTCAGCGCCTTCCGGAAGCTTCATTATGGAGCCGACGCGGATGTAATTTCCGAGACCGGAAGCAGTTCCGTCAACAAATAGGTCTACCTTTACGCTGCCGTCGGGAGCAGCAGTGTAGGTGATGTCAACGATCGTGTTGCCGGCATTTGGAAGTGAGAGGTGAGAAGTTATGATCTTCTTGCCGTCGGGACCGTCAGCGATGTCGATGCCTTTGACGTTTATCTTATCGGCAGCTTTTTCCCAGTTGGTGTCGAAGACCTTCTGCCTTGCGGAGTTGCCGTCGTTTTCAACATTTCCGCGCCAGAAATTCGGTGCAGGACCGCTTGTGATGAGTTCTTCGCCGTTGTAGATGTATGAGTTCATAAGACCGGTGGACTTGTCAATCGTGAATCTGAGATCCGGACCTGTTACAGTATAAGCGCCGTTTCCGTCTGCAACGCTGACGGTTCCGCTGCCGGTGCTGTATTTTACTGATCTTCCGGTGGTGCTGAGCTTTATCTGTCCGTAAGCGACCTCTGCACCTTCCGGACGCAGACCGTTCTGCTCCTTTGTGGTCACGGAGAGTTCGAGATAATATTCATCCCCCGAGAGGCTTGATGCGGGCAGAGTGTAGGGTATCTTCAGCGTACCTTTTGTAAGCGGAGGAACGCTTGGGTTTTCGAGAGTGCCGCTCTGGATAACGATGCCGTTTTTCAGGAGTTTCCAGTTTGTGTCGAAATCATTGAGATCGAGGAAATTATTCTCGTTGTAGACAGTTACGGTCTTGTCGCTGAGCAGGACGGGATCTGACGAGAACCAGAAGCTCTGGTACTGGAATTTGACTTCCGCAACTTCCGGCTGTTCGGTCCTGTCCGGGCTGATAAGTCCGTTTTCGCAGAAGCTGTTGTCGTTGGGACGGTCGCCCCAGTCGCCGCCGTAGCCAAAGAATTTTCCCTTGCTGAGTTCGCCGTACAGATTCTTATGGGCGTAGCTTTCGGAATAATAATCCCAGCCGCCGCCGACTTTCGAAAGGGGCACGGCTCTTGACTGGTCAACCCAGTCCCAGATGAATCCGCCCAGCATATTGTCAGCACTTCTGATAGCGTCCCAGTACTCTTTGAGAGCGCCCACAGAGTTGCCCATGGCGTGGTCATATTCGCACATGACGTAGGGCATCTTTCCGTTTCCGGCATTCCAGCCGATACCGCCTGAGCCGGGATACATATTGCTGGACATATCGACGCCCAGACTGTTTCCCTGACCTTCACTGTGGACAGGACGGGTGGGATCGTGCTTCTTGAAATACCATATCATGTCTCTGAACATTCCGCCTGCCGCATTGGGATCGCTGGTGTAAGCCATTTCGTTGCCGATAGACCATGCGATAATGGACGGATTGTTCTTGAGCCTCTGGTATGCGGTATTTGTGCGGTCCATAGCCAGTTTGTAGAACTGAGCCTTTGCGTTGTTGTCGTTCATGAGGGCATGAGCTTCAAGGTTGGTCTCGCCCATGACGTACATTCCGTACTTGTTGCAGAGCCAGTACAGGTAGGAATCGTTGCTGTAGTGGGAAGTCCTGATGGCGTTGATGTTGTTTTTCTGCATGAGACGCACATCTTCCAGCATGGTCTCCTGCGGGACAGCCTTTCCGTAGAAAGGATCGGTGTCGTGGCGGTTGACGCCTTTGAGAAGGAGGCGTTTGCCGTTGATAGTGATAGGCTGCCATGTCTTGGTGGTGACCTTGTAGGAAGAATCGACCTGAGTGGGGGTGAAGCCTATCTCACGGAATCCAAGCTGAGTGGAGACGATGTCCTGCGTCCTTCCGGAGTCGTCCTTCAGCGTGAGCACGAGGGCGTAGATATTGGGAGTTTCGGCAGACCAGAGTTTCGGGGACCTGACATTCACGCTGAGATCGTAAGTTCCCTTGCTGTACTGTCCGAGATCGTCAACGGACTTATCTGCACCGCTGAGGATATTTCTGCCCTGTTCGTCATAGGCAGCCGCCGAGATCGTCCAGCCCTTTCTTGGGGTATTGGTGATGTTGGTGATATCCACGCTGAGCCGGAGGTCGGCATTGGTATACGAATCGTCCAGATCGGTGCGGACGGTGTAATCGGTTATCTGCACGGCAGGATTGCTCACAAGGAAAACGTCACGGAAGATACCGCCGTCGTAGATCATGTCCTGACCTTCGAACCATGTTCCGTCGCAGAATTTATGGACTTCCACGGCGAGAGTGTTCTCACCGCCGGTGAGCTGATCGGTGATATCGAAACGGTGGGGGCTGAAAGTGTCCTCACTGTAGCCGACTTCCTTGCCGTTCACATATAAATAGTAAGCGGATTCAACGCCGTCAAGCTGAACGTAAACGCGGCGTCCGTTCTCACGCATGGCATCGTCAACAGTGAAAGTCCTGCGGTAGAGACCGACGGGATTGTAGTTGGTGGGAGCCTTGGGGCAGGGAACGTACTGGTCGTACTTATTCTGCCACGGCATCTGTACGTTGCAGTATATGGGGAAATCGAACCCGAGGCAGGTCCAGCTCTTTGGCAGCTGAACGGTCTTCCAGCCGTCGGCGGGGTTCGCCCAGTAATTCTGGTTCATAAATCCGCCGCTGAGGTATTTCTGAGCCTGTTCAGCGTTCTGCACGACATTGAGCTGCCAGTCATTGCCTTCACCGGTAAGGAGCTGGAAGTAATCGGAGTTCTCTCTGGCGTTGTAATCCCAGACGGCATTGACCGCGGAATCCACATCCTGATAGGAGATCGGATTGCTGGAAGCTTCGATGCGGTTCACAGCGAAAACATCGACCGTGCCGTTCTCGCCGGTCCATTCGCGGTGAGTGAAACTTGCGGCAGAAGCGGACTTGTATCCGCCGGGGATACAGTTCTGCGAACCGACAGTTATCAGTGCAGCAAGAACGACTGAAATGGTGCGTTTCATATTGGCATTTCTCCTTTCATACAAGGGAGCCTCCGGTCCCTTGTAGTCCTTACAATAATAGTATACTTCACATTGGTGAAAATTACAAGTACATTATCATTTTAACAAATCATTAATTATTATCCAACCCACAAATCGCAGAATAGGTAGAAAAAATGAATAATCAGCAAAAGTTTTTGTTTATTAATGACAGCACGGACAGCAGTTCCCGGCAATAAAAAAGAGCGGCGAAGTGCCGCTCAGTCGGGTTATTGTTTTTTCCAGTGGCTCAGCTTAGGCAGCATTTCCCTGAGATAAGCCCTGACCTCAGCCTCGGAGTGCTCTTCGCTGACCATGTTTTTAGCGCAGACGTCTATCAGGTCGTCCAGATTGCTGTACATGAACACGCCGTCAGCGTAGCACCATTTGCAGTAGTCCTCGTTGAACGAGCCGTCCTTCTCCTTGCTGAGAAGAGCGTCCTCCAGAGGCATTCCGCAGCACTGGCAGATGAGTTTTCTCGGTGAACCCAGCAGGGTGTTGATAGAGACACCGAACACCCCGGAAAGGAGTTTCAGCGTTTCGGTATTCGGCACAGTATCGCCGTTTTCCCAGCGGCTCACTGCCTGACGTGTGACGTATACTTTCTCTGCGAGATCGTCCTGAGACATTCCCGCTCTTGTGCGAAGATCGTGCAGGATAGTTTTGGTTTCCATAGTTCATTCCTCCTTTATCCTGATTATAGCATGTTGTGCGGCAAACGTCAAGCAACCGGCTGTTGCGGAGGAAGACAATGGGAGACGTCGCTTTATGAACAATTTGTAAATTTTCGGCAATATTCAATGGTTTCGCATTGAAAAAGCGGCAGGATCGTCCCATATATGAAAGAAGGTGGTGAAATGGCCAGACCGAGAAAAAAGGGACTGGACTACTTTCCTTTGGACACTGACATTTTCGGGGACGAGAAGCTCTTCGACGTCCAGAACGAGTATGGTCCTTTAGGTGAAGTCATCTACCTGCGGCTGGTGTGCCTTGTGTACAAGCACGGATACTATTTCCGGTTCGACAGCAAGGAAAAGCTGGCAGCAATGGTGATGAGATCCATCGGCAACCGGTGGATAAAGGACAAAAAGACTGTTATCGAAGTGATCGACTATCTCGCTGAGACTAATCTCTTTTCATCAGAGCTCATGCAGAGAAGCGTATTGACCTCTCGGGGGATTCAGGTGCGATACCTTGCAGCAACTGAACGAAGACAGTCAAATATCGAGGAGTACAGCCTGCTTGAGAAAAATGACCTCAACGAAGGCACAAAAGTCATGCCCGGAAGTCCGGTTCCTGTCACGAAAACCGGAGTTTCTGCACCTGAGACCGGCGATAATGTCAGCAGTAAGTACACAAAGGAAAGTAAAGTAAATGAAAGTAAAGTAAATGAAAGCAAAGAAGAGGGAACGGCTGCGCCGTCCCGCACTTCCTCATCACACGAAGATCTTGTCTATGATTATGGCAGCGAGAACGTAGACAGATACACAGAGCGTGTGCGTTCATGGTACAGGGAAAAGGGGATGCCTCTGCCGGATCTGGACGCAACAGTGCGCAAGTGGCTGGAAAAGGACGGCATTCCCAAGACCGACCACAGCATAGACAAGTACAAGTTCGTTATCAACAGGTTCATGTAAGGGACGTGGAAGCACAAAAAAACCGCTGTATCCGGGAATTGACCTGAATACAGCGGCATTTGCTTGGCGCGGATTGAGAGATTTGAACTCTCGCGCCGGTTTCCCGACCTACTCCCTTAGCAGGGGAGCCCCTTCACCACTTGGGTAAATCCGCAAA
>DFJW01000090.1 GCA_002373775.1 Ruminococcus flavefaciens
CAGCTACAAACGCAACAAAGCCTGCTACAGTTGAGACAGGTGCAGAAGTCAAGGTTCCGCTGTTTATCAACGAAGGCGAGAAGATCCAGATCGACACAAGAACCGGCGAGTACATGTCCAGAGCATAATTGCATCTTAATAATATTCCTGCAAGGAGGAACAGAAATGAAGCTTACTGAAAAAATGTCATATTTACAGGGACTTTTAGACGGCATGGAGATCGACGGCTCAACCAAGGAAGGCAAAGCGCTTCTCCAGATGTCTGAAGTTATGTCTGAACTGGTACTCTATGTAGAAGATCTTCAGTCACAGGTAGACGAGCTCACAGAGCTCTGCGATATCCTTGATGAAGACCTCGGCAGCGTAGAGGACGATCTTTACGAAGACGAAGATGATGACTTCGACTGTGACAACTGCGACGGCGATTGTGACAGCTGTGAAGATGATTGGGACGATGATGACGACGATTATGATTTCGACGACGATGATGACGATGAGGAGCTTTACTCTGTTGTATGTCCCTCATGCGGAGATGAGATCTATATCGACGAGACAATGATCGACGAAGGTTCTATCAATTGTCCTAACTGCAATGAGCTGCTTGAATTTGACTATGACGATCTTACTATCGAGGATTTCGAAGATAGTGATGATGACGAAGAGTCAGACAAGTGATCGGCTGATCTGAAAAGAATAGACTCATAGGCTTGAGATCTGTGATGCAGGTCTCGAGCCTTTTTAGTGAAGGGATTAATAAAAGATAAGGAAATGAAAAATATTGATTCAGAGATGAGGCAGGAACTGATATCTTCCGAAGCTACAGCGATGAGCATGACAGAAGAGGAGTTCTTTGCACATTTTGAAAAGAGCATGATATCGAACCAGCAGTTCTTTATGTATTATCGATGTGCGATCATGGAGATCGAGACTAAGTTCAAGGTGCTGAACGAACAGTTTTCGATAAACAGTGAGCGCAATCCGATAGAATTCATACAGTCGCGCATCAAGAGTTACGGCAGTCTGTACCGTAAGATGATAGCGAAGGATATACCTCGCACATATGCGGCTATGGAAGCTAACATATACGATATAGCCGGGGTAAGAGTCGTATGTTCATTCATAGAAGACATATACAGGCTCGCAGACTGCTTCCTGCGGCAAGACGATATCCGTCTGATAGAGCGCAAGGACTACATAAGCGAACCGAAGGCGAACGGTTACCGCAGTCTTCATCTGATAGTAGAAGTGCCGATATTTCTTGAGAATGAGAAGAAGCCTGTGAAGGTAGAGGTGCAGCTCAGGACGATAGCAATGGACTTCTGGGCAAGTCTGGAGCACAAACTGCGTTACAAAAAGGATATCCAGCCGGAGACACTCGGAATGCTGACGAGCGAGCTGAAAACGTGTGCCGACGAAAGCGCAGCACTTGACAAGCGCATGCAGGTCATAAAGAACATAATATCCGGTGAGATATAACGCATCCGGTCTAACTAAAAATACAGGGGCAGGAACTGAAACGGTTCCTGCCCCTGAAATATTTTATTATGCTGTTCAGACAGATATCTGTCATTCAAAAACGGGATACATTGCGAGGGCACCGAGCTTTGAAGCTTCAGCCTCAGCAGCTTCAAGAGTCATAACATTTTCAGTTATGAAGGATATGCCGTTCTCGTGTTCATAAGAGCCTTCCGGAACATCTGTGCCAGCCGGTACACGGAAATACCAGCGTGCAGCGAGCTTCTTGTGGGATTCGATGAATGAATCGTCTGAAGCTGATTCCCAGCTCTGCGAGAATACAGTTACCTTATGCTTTACAGCTTCGATAACGTCGCCCAAAACAGCACTTGCAGTAGGAAGCTTGCCGGCACCTCTGCCGTAGAACATTGCCTGATCTATACCGTCGCCGTAAACGAGGACAGCGTTGAATACGTCAGTTACGCCTGAGAGGATGTTCTCGTAGGAAATAAGAGAAGGCATAACAACCGGGAGTATCTTGCCATTATCCATTCTGCGGACAGAAGCGATGAGCTTGATAGCGTGTCCGAGAACATCAGCAGCAGCGACATCGCAGAGTTCCACCTGAGATATACCCTTTGTGAAAACGCTTTTGGGGTAGACGTGTCTGCCGAAAACGAGAGAAGAGATTATGCAGATCTTTCTGCATGCGTCGTGACCTTCGATGTCAGCAGTGGGATCCTTTTCAGCGTAGCCGAGTTCCTGAGCGAGTTTAAGAGCATCAGCAAAAGGCATATTGTCGTTGTACATCTTGGTGAGGATGAAATTTGTAGTGCCGTTGAGTATGCCGGCAACTTTTTCGATATCGTTGGCAGCGAGGCAGCGGTGCAGGGGGCGGATTATCGGGATAGCTCCGCCGACGCTTGCTTCGAAGAAGAAGTTGCAGTTGTTTTCTTTGGCGATCCTGAGAAGGATATCGCCTTTTTCAGCGACAAGTTCCTTGTTTGAAGTTGAAACGCTCTTGCCCTTTGAGAGGCATGCACTGACGAAAGTGAAAGCAGGCTCTACTCCTCCCATGCACTCTGCGACAGCGGTAACTTCGTCATCGTTGAGGATATCGTTGAAGTCTTTTGTGAATTTATCCTGATAAGGTGAATCCGGGAAGTCTCTAAGATCGAGGATATACTTGATATCCATTTCAGTACCGGCGCGTTTTTCGATGCTTTTCTTATTTTTATAGAAAAGCTCCACAACGCCCGATCCGACAACTCCGTGACCTAAAACTGCAAATTTGACTGACATAAAAAGAAACCTCCGTGATTCTATTCGGCTGAGAGTATCTTGACCTCTAAAACGCCGTTGAGTTCTGTAATGGAATTAAGGGCGGATATCTGTTCCGCATCAGGAGCACCGGTCATTCTCAGTGAGATATTGACAGTAGCGGCACCGTCCACCGGTATGCTCTGATTAACGGTGAGGATATTCGCATTGAGATCATGCAGGAAAACGAGTACGCTTGAAAGCACTCCGGGACTGTCGTTGAGCACAAGGTGCATATTCACGATCCTGCGTGTAAACAACTCCTCGTAAGGGAAAACGAAGTCCTTGTATTTATAGAAAGCACTGCGGGATATACCGACACGTCTGCAAGCAGAAACGAGGCTTTTTTCGCCTTTCTGAGCGATGAGTTTTTTGACCTCCAGAACTTTAAGGAAGACATCCGGGAGTATCCTTGAATCTGCAACTATAAGCTGGGGCTTGTTTTCCATAACTACTCTCCATGACAATTACTAAAATCGTCCGCCCACGGCGAACAATTGTACATTACTTAATTACTATACCACTTTTTTGGCTGCTTGTCAAGCAGAATGAGCGGTTTTTTTGGATAACGGTAATTACTCATCCGGGATTTTGGCGTTTTGTATCAATTCTGCGTACATTCGCACATCAAATTGTTAAAATAAGCGCATTGAATTTTAATACAGAAAGTAGTATAATATAAAAGTATAATTATCAGGATATTAAATAATAAAGAGGTAGAAACATGGAAACAAACGATATCACACAGAGCGGCGGACCGTCTCAGGCAGCAGGAGGTCCCGGAGGCGGAAATCCGCTTGCTTCAGCGCCTGTAAGGGAACTGATGGTAAAGTTCGCGATACCGAGCATCATAGGAATGCTGGTCAGTGCGTTATACAATATAGTGGATCAGCTGTTCATCGGACAGAAAGTAGGACCGCTCGGCAATGCGGCAACGAATATTGCATTTCCGCTGACGACGGCATGCATGGCTCTTGCTCTTCTTTTCGGCATAGGCGGAGCTTCGTGCTTTAATCTTGCTATGGGAATGGGTGACAGGAAAAAAGCAGGCTACTATGTAGGAAACGCAGTTACGATGCTGATAGGATGCGGTGTAGTACTTGCATCTATAACGCTTGTATTTCTTGATCCGCTCCTGAAGCTGTTTGGCTCTGACAGTGACATACTTCCGTACGCACACGACTATGTGCAGATCACAGCGATAGGTTTTCCGTTCCTCATACTCACCACGGGCGGAGGACATCTCATAAGAGCTGACGGCAGCCCGAAAATGGCGATGATATGCAATCTTGCCGGTGCATTTATCAATACCGCGCTTGACGCCTTGTTCGTATTCGGATTCGGCTGGGGCATGAAAGGCGCGGCTCTTGCCACAGTCATCGGACAGTTTGTGACAGCGGTGATCGTGATATGGTACATAGCCCACTATAAGACTGTTGCACTCGAAAAGGAACATTTTATCCCGGCTAAACAGCATACGAAGAGAGTTGCTACCATAGGAATGGCGTCATTTTTCAATCAGGTAGCGATAGCGATAGTACAGATCGTACTCAACAATTCACTTGGTTACTACGGAGCACGTTCGGAATACGGTTCATCCGATCCGATAGCCGTAGCCGGAATAGTAATGAAGGTGAACATGATAGTCTTCTCGATAGTTATAGGACTGGCGCAGGGCACGCAGCCAATCGAGAGTTTCAACTACGGCGCAAGGCGGTTTGACAGGGTGCGTGAGGCGTACCGGCTCGCAGTAATAGCAGGCGCAACTCTTTCAATACTGGCATTTGTGGTATTCCAGCTCTTCCCGAGACAGATACTCGAACGTTTCGGCGAAGGAAGCGAGACATATTTTGAATTCGGAGTGAAGTTCTTCCGGATATCCATGTTCTTCACATGGATCAACTGTCTCCAGCCGATAACATCCACGTTCTTCACATCCATAGGCAAACCGGTCAAAGGCGTGTTCCTTTCGCTCACAAGGCAGATAATATTTTTTGTGCCGATATTGCTGATACTTCCGCTTTTCATGAAGATAAACGGTGTAATATACACCGGACCTATAGCAGATCTTGCTTCTGCACTGGTCACGATAGCCATGGCATTCGATGAATTCAGCGACATGAAGAAACTTGAAGATCAGATCAAGGATTTGAACAAAATGAGTAAAAAAGAGGTTTAAAAGCCTCTTTTTTTGTTTAAATATAAATTATAATTGCAAATCTATTGATTTATTGTGCCGATTCTGTTATAATAATTAGTGTTGTCTATAGTCAATGGGGCATAGCCAAGCGGTAAGGCAACAGACTTTGACTCTGTCATCTCGTGGGTTCAAATCCCGCTGCCCCAACCAGACATTGTCTGAGAGTTCCGGCGGTGCTGAACGTCTAAGTATATGGACGACTGTCGGAGCAGGATGATATTGCTGTCTGAAACGAGAAGCGGACAGGATCAACAGTCAGCATGCTCATCTTGCTATGGTCAGGCGATGATATACTATACATGGAGGAAGTATGTTTTATTTTGTTATTTCAGTAATGATACCGCTTGTGTTTTTCATACTGTCTTATACACTTGCCAATGAGCATATCATTAAAAAAAGCCAAAAAACCGCAGTTCCTGCTAAACAAGCAGCCGCAGGTGACAAGAAGACAGCCGATAAAAACAAATCCGGATCGCCGGCAAAAAGTGAAAAGAAGCAGAAAGGCGGAAACAAGATCGTCTTCAGGCTTTTCGCAGTATTATTTGCAGAGGTCGGCATCCTGATCCTGCTCAATGCAGTTATCAGATACCTGACTTTCAACGGCGGCAGCGGCATACCGGCAGCGGCAGTCGTGATCGTATCACTGCTTCCGTATGCAGCGGTCATAGCACCATATTGCACGAAGAACAAGAGCTGGCACAGATTCCTGAAGTGGTCAGCAGTAAGCGCAGCAGCCGTTTTAGTAGCTGAAGTTGCTGTTTTCAACGGCAAGAGCATAACTAAGGACAGTACTGACATAGTGTACACGCCTGAGAATATCCGTGCAGAAGGCGCAGTAACAACGGCGCCTGATGCCCTGAGATTCACCAGTGACGGTTCACTGTATATCGACGATCTTCCGGATGATGTGCACGGCGTGGTCCTGAAAGTGCATCAGGACGAGAGGTTCGATGATTATGTCGAGAGCCGTCCGTACCGCTGTACAGCATCATTCACAGATGACAACTTCAAGGATAACTACATGGTCGCTCAGACAAAATACCTCATGTCCTTTGACCGCGACTGTGATTTCACTATCAATCCATACGGAGATCTGAAGTCTCTGAGGATAAGTTTCAATGACATGGCGAATGCCGTGACGGTAAGCGAGGTCCGGGTACTCAGCGCGATACCATTTGCTTTCAGCAATATAAGATTCTATCTGCTGCTCATAGTATTCATAGCAGCCGTTGCAATAAAGCAGTTCAGGCTCTATAAGGTCACCTACAACAGCAGGAAGCCTCTGCACATACTCATAGCTGAACTGGTAGCGATCATATGTACATTGACTGCCATAATGTTCATCAAGCCCGAACAGGAATTCTGGGAATACGATCCGGATTTCAAGCAGACTGCCAATCCCTACATCATGACGCTCGATGCATTCGAGCATCATCAGGTATCGCTTGACTACGGTGTAGATCCGAGATTCGAGGAGCTTGAAGATAAATACAACTGGAACTCACGCACCAATTCCGGAGCATTCTATCTCTGGGACTACGCATATCATGACGGAAAGTACTACACCTACTTCGGCGTTACGCCGACACTCACGCTGTACTATCCGTTCTATAAGATAACCGGAAAATTACCGCCTCTGAGCATAGCGAACGTTATTTTCGGAGCTCTGGCGATATTCATGTTCTGTCAGATGCTTCTTGCAGCCGTGAAGCTTTTTGCCCCACGCGCTAACATGCTTCTGCTCCTGCTGGCGATGCCTGCGGGAGTGAGCTGCCTTGGCGTACACTACATCATGAACTATGCAGACATGTACTGCCTGCCTCTGGGAGCCGGAATGACATTCCTGTTCCTGTGTCTGTGGCTCAGCTTCAAGGCATGTGCATCCAGACACAAGATCGCAAGGCTCATAATGCTGTTCATAGCCGGCGCATCACTTGCGCTTGCAGTAGGTGCACGTCCCGGCATGGCACTCAGTTCAGCGATACTGTTCCCGCTGTTCATAGGCATACTCCTCAACAAGAAGGAGAAGCTCTGGTACAGACTCACACAAGGCGTATGTTTCGTTCTTCCGCTTTTAGCAGGCGGCATTGGCATCATGTGGTATAACAATGCAAGATTCGGATCGCCTTTCGATTTCGGTGCAAAGTATCAGCTGACAGTCAGCAATGTAAGTGCCAATAAGGTAAGGCTCTCAAGCTTCCCCGCAATGCTCTATCACTATTTCTTCATGGGAACAAAACCGCGTTCAACATTCCCGTTTGTAGAGATGCAGGCATTCGGACTTGACAACTACAGCCAGTACACATATGTGGACTTCGCGCTTTCAGTGTTCGTATTCCCGATGATAGTACTCGGCGTGCTGCTAATACCGTATGTATTCAAGAAAAAGCACAGTCCTTCTATACACGGTACCACAGCGCTTCAGAACAACGCATTCTATGTCATATGCTTTGCAATGGCGTTGTTCATAGGCTGGCAGGATTTCTGTCTCGGCGGAATAATCCACCGTTACGTTATAGATATTATGCCGCTAATGACACTCGGCACGACACTTGTACTTCTCCGTGTGCTCCATGCACCTGAGAAGAAGAGATATCTCTATACAGCAGCAATAGCAGCAATGGTGATATCCTTCGCGCTCAGCTGGCTCATAGCACTTACGAACCGTACAGGAACTATACATCTTCACAATCCTAATCTGCTTGAAGATCTTGAGAACAATCTTATCTTCTGGCGCTGATAATAATAAAAACGAAAGGATCATAAGACATGAAAAAAGTAGTTATAATCGGTGCAGGACCGGCTGGCCTCACCGCTGCATACGAGCTGCTTAAAGACGGCTCAGGTGAATATGATGTGACCATACTGGAAGAGACAGACGCTATCGGCGGTATCTCCAAGACAGTCAACTATAAAGGCAACCGCATGGATATGGGCGGCCACCGTTTCTTCTCCAAGATACCGGAGGTAAACGAGTGGTGGAGCAAGATGCTCCCCATGCAGGGAGCACCTTCGTATGACGATCTTCTCCTGAGAAGAAGGATCAAGGTTGAGAAGGGCGGACCGAATCCCCAGAAGGAGAACCGTGTAATGCTCAAGAGAAGAAGAGTATCACGCATCCTCTTCAACGACAAGTTCTACGATTATCCCGTATCCCTGAAGCCCGAGACTATCAAGAACTTCGGCTTCCTCACCACAATGAAGGTGGGCTTCAGCTACCTCGGCGCAGTAGTACACAAGCGTCCCGAGAACAATCTTGAAAACTTCTATATCAACTGCTTCGGCAAGGAACTCTATTCCATGTTCTTTGAATACTACACCGAGAATCTCTGGGGACGCCACCCCAGCGAGATAGATGCTTCATGGGGCGCACAGCGTACCAAGGGACTCTCTATCGTAGGCATCATCAAGGACTTCTTCGGCAAGACTTTCAAGGTAAAGAACAGAAAGGTGAATACATCACTTATCGAAGAGTTCAAGTATCCCAAGCTCGGTCCCGGACAGCTCTGGGAAGTAACAGCAGATGAGATCAAGAAGCTGGGCGGAAAGATAATAATGAATGCCGGCGTAAAGACTCTCCACAAGAACGAAGAGAACGTGCTCACATCAGTGACATATGAAAAGGACGGACAGCTCGTTGAGCTCACCGGTGATTATATAGTAAGCTCAATGCCTGTAAAGGACCTTGTAGCAGGCATGAACGACGTACCTGCTGAGCCTGCAAGGATCGCAGCCGGACTTCCTTACCGTGATTACATGACACTCGGTGTGCTTGTTCCCAAGCTCAAGCTCAAGAACAAGACAAACATGCGTACAGTCGGCAATATCGTGCCTGACTGCTGGGTATATGTTCAGGACAGACGTGTAAAGATGGGACGTTTCCAGATCTACAACAACTGGTCACCTTACATGGTAAAGGATCTCAAGAATACCGTATGGGTAGGACTTGAATACTTTGTAACAGAAGGCGACAAGTTCTGGACAATGACAGAGAAGGAGTTCTCCGACTTCTGCGTTGATGAAATGGTGAAACTGGGACTTATCGACAGTGCCGACGAAGTCATCGACACACACATGGAGAAGGTCAAGAAGGCATATCCTGCATATTTCGATACCTATGAGGAAATGGACAAGCTCGTAGACTACCTCAGCGAGATCCCCAACCTCTACTGTGTCGGAAGAAACGGTCAGCACCGTTACAACAATATCGACCACTCAATGGTAACATCCTTTGAAGCAGTAAAGAACATCAAGTCCGGAACTGCTGACAAGTCCAACATCTGGAGCGTAAATACAGAAAAGGAATACCACGAGGAGAAGAAGTAATGGCAAACAGCAACATGCAGGAGGTAAAGGACATAATCCGCTCAGGCAAATTCGGCAAACTGTTTATCGGTGATACCGAGAATACGCTGATACAGTTCTTCCGCTATCTGTTTGTAGGAGGACTTGCAACTGTAGTTGACTGGGGAGTATCCTATATACTGTTCCATTTCGTGTTCCACGATCAGTATGCGATAGCAGCGAATTCGATCTCATTTGTAGCCGGACTCGTAGTGAACTATGTCATAAGCACATTCTGGATATTCCGCAATTCCAAAGTTGAGAATAAACTCATGGAATTCATTGGCTTTGCAGCCATAGGACTTGTGGGACTGGGCATGACAGTTGGCATAACAAAGCTGTTTGAGATATGGCTTGCAGACAAGACGCATCTTTACCAGATACTTGCAAAGATAGTATCGACAGGTGCAGCTTTCTTCTGGAATTTCTTCGCAAGAAAGATACTTCTTTTCACAAAGAAGGAAAGCTGAATACGAAAAAACAAAGGTCATTGCCGGATATTGGCAATGACCTTTTTGCGGTTATTGTACATTAGCGATCTCCTCAGTCTGTTGCTGAGGTTCTTCTTCAGCAGGCTGACCTTCAGCAGCGCGTATCCGGTCGAGGACAGGCGTTGAATCGAGGTAGCTGAACATAGCAGTCAGCATCTCTGAGTAGCTTGCAGATGAGATATGTATACCGTCGCCGGATGAGCAGTCAGAGCGAAGTGCGAGAGTACTGCCGTCAGCGAGGACGGAGTAGGCGTCGAAGTAATATACTCTGTCATCGTTCATAGCAGCTACAGCGTTTTCGAGAGCCGAATTATAGCTGCGGATAGTATCGTTCGTAGTGTACGCGATACCATCAGCGACCGGAGTGATGCCAGAAACGACGATGCTGATTTCCGGGCATTTTTCGAGTATCTGATAGATAACACCGGTATAGGTCGAAGCGAATGTCTCTGGGGAATTCATGTTCACATCGTTCATGCCCAATGACATGAGCAGCAGGCTCGGACGCATCTGTACCACAGCGTCCACCAGTCCCAGACCGTTGAAGCTGAAATAATTCAGATTCCACATGGACACCGATTCCTGTGCAAGATTATGTTCATATGGGATATACCCGTAAACATTGTAGCCGTAAGCAATTGAGTCACCGGCTACAGCCAGACGTTCCTGATAGTAAGAACTGTTTGGTGACACTCCGGTATAAACTTCCGGCATTACCGGACCTGAAGAGTGGGGGACATCCTCGGCAGGCTGTTCGGTCTCAGGCTCAGCAGGAGGCTCGGTAGTAGTTGTAGTCGAAGTCGTGGATGAAGTAGTTGTGGTAGTTGTAGTAGTGGTAGCAGAGGAAGTTGAGGAAGTAGTGGTGGTAGTTTCCTTTGTCACAGATGAACTTGCGGCAGAGGAGGTAACTGTAGAAGTTGAAGTGCTGATGTCCGAGAGCGTCCCGACAGCCGAAACGGTTTTGGCTTCCGGTGTTCTTTCATTATCCTTGAGATTTGAAGCTGCAAGAATGAGCCCGCCTGATGCGATGAGCATAGCAGCGACAGCGCTTATCGGGCTTTGAAGCAGCTTTAAAAGACGTTGATCCATATTATTCACTTCCGTGTATCATTATTCATATTTATAGGAATACTCTTATTCTACCACAAAGATTGCAGATTGTAAAGAAATATTAAAAAATTGGGTAAAATAACGAAATTTCCTTGACATTTTCCGCTACAGATAGTATAATGATATCAAAGATAATACTTATCGGGGAGATAATCAGAATGAATAATGTAACAATAACAGAATTATATGACCTTGAACATACTGCTGCCGCAGATTATCTGCGCGGATTCACATATCCGTGGGAAGCACTTAAAGGCATAAGCAACCTTATAATCGCTATCGGAAAGACTCTTAGTCCTGACGAGTACGACAGTCCGGCTGAGAATGTATGGGTACACAAGACAGCAAAGGTATTCCCCAGTGCATATCTCGGAGCACCTTGCATCATAGGAGCTGAGACAGAGGTTCGCCACGGAGCATTCATACGCGGAAGTGCACTGGTCGGGAAGAACTGTGTAGTCGGCAACTCAGTAGAGCTGAAGAATGTCATTCTCTTTGACAACGTTCAGACACCGCATTACAACTATGTGGGCGACAGCATCCTCGGCTACAAGTCGCATATGGGAGCCGGTTCGATAACCTCAAACGTAAAATCTGACAAGACCAATGTAGTCATCAAGAGCGGAGATGAGCGTATAGAGACAGGCATAAAGAAGATAGGCGCAATGCTTGGAGACTATGTAGAAGTCGGCTGCAACAGCGTACTGAATCCCGGCACAGTTATCGGACGAAACTCCAATATTTATCCCACAAGCTGTGTAAGAGGAGTAGTTCCTGAGAACAGCATATGGAAGACCGGCGGTATAGTCGTAAAGAAGAATTGATGATAAGACGGTATCCTTTGAGGATACCGTTTTTGTTTTTATATGCCTTGCAGAACAGGCGGATATCTGGTATAATTATGATGTAACGGAGGTGTCAGATGAAACTTAAAGGAATTACTGCCGGGACGGCAGTGAAAGATATACTGACGGGAATTATTATAGCACTTGTCTCGATACCGATATCCATGGGATATGCGCAGGTATCAGGACTGCCGGCGGAATATGGCTTGTATGGTTCGATATTCCCGATACTCATATTCGGACTGCTTTCGACTTCTCCCCAGTTTATTTTCGGAGTTGACGCAGCACCTGCGGCGCTTGTGGGCGCATATCTTGCCTCAGCCGGCATAGAATCCGGCTCAGATGAAGCGGTGGAGAAAGTGCCGATGATAACACTAATGGTCGGTTTGTGGCTCATGGTTCTGTATCTCTGCAAAGCAGGAAGACTTGTTACATACATATCTGATCCGGTAATGGGGGGATTCATAAGCGGCATATCCACAACTATCATATTCATGCAGATACCGAAGGTGCTCGGAGGAACGAGCGGTATAGGAGAGATAGCGGAACTTATAAAGCATATCGTGATAACATGCCGGGACGACTTCAACGGCGTTTCCCTGCTGCTTGGCGCAGTATCCGTTGCGGTACTGCTGATATCTAAGAAGCTGTTCCCGAAGCTGCCAATGTCGGTATTTGTAATGGCAGGCGGCGCACTGATAGGCTATACAGGATTTGCCGGAAGTCACGGAGTAGCACTGCTTTCCGAGATAGACCGCGGACTTCCTCAGTGGAAACTGCCGGATACCGATCTCAGTGACCTGACCGGACTGCTTTCCACCAGCCTGACGATAGCAGTCGTCATAATGGCTGAAACGCTGCTTGCGTCGAACAGTTTTGCCAACAGGAACAACTATAAGATAAACAATGACCGTGAGATACTGGTATACTCACTTGGAAATCTTGCAGCCGGAGCAGTCGGCTGCTGCCCTGTGAACGGATCAGTATCGCGCACTACAATGGGCGAGCAGTACGGCGGAAAAACGCAGCTCGTTTCGCTGACAGCGTCTGCGGCAATGGCATTTATACTGCTTTTCTTCACCGGCTTTATAGGATATCTGCCCGTACCGGTGCTTACAGCCATAGTGATATCCGCACTGCTCGGAGCAGTAGAGTTCCACCTGATAAAGCGGCTTTATCGTCAGGACAAGCGCGAACTCTTCATATTCTTCGGCGCATTTTTCGGAGTCCTCATATTCGGAACGGTGTTCGGAGTAGTTATCGGCGTGGTGTTGTCATTCGTTTCAGTCATAATCAACACCGCAAATCCCAAGAGATCGTTCCTCGGCGTGATACCCGGACATGAGGGCTTCCACAGCCTTGAACGGAATACCTATGCAATGCCGCTGAAGAACGCAGTGATATATCGCTTTTCCGGAAATCTGTATTTTGCCAACATAAATATATTCATATCCGACATAGAGAATTCCGTCAGTGCGGACACACGCTGTGTAGTTGTGGACTCTGGTGCGGTATGCAGCATAGACATAACAGCAGCCGACAAGATAGCCTCATTGGAAAGGTCCCTTGGAAGATCAGGTGTTAAGCTGTATTTTGCCTCACATATCGGTTCACTCAACGACCGGTTCCGTGAACTCGGGCTCGGAAGAATGATAGAGGAAGGAAAGTGCCGCAGGACCATACCGGCAGCTCTTTTCGATGCAGGTATAGCTCCGCCTTATGATATCAGCGGCGATAACACAGTAACGCGCCAGTCCGGTGATCCGTGGCGTCCGGAATTTGAATGGGCATTCGGAACAGTTACAGATGAAGAGCTGGAGCGCTACACAGAGAAACTAATGGAGAAGCTGCATCCCGGTACAGATACTGGCACCCAGCTTGACAGCCTTATAAATGCCGGCGGCATGTGGAAGGGGATCAGTGAACTGGATCAGGAGGAACTGATCGAGCACTTCATAGCGCATCTGCACGAATTATCCGAAAAGCTGGGCATAGACGAGACAGCCCTTGAAGAGGCTATAGAGTCGCGCAAGCTCAGTATAGCCAGAAAGGTGATGGAGAGAGATCCGAATGCGTTCAGCGCCATACTCGAACACAGCCGCCGCTATGAAGAAGGCATTCGTCAGAATGATCCCGAACTTTACGAAAGGCTTCTTGAACATCGCCGCTCAGCTCTTGAACATCTGCGCAGGACTGATCCTGATTACAGCGGGCTCATTGAAAGCTTTTACGGAAATAATGAACTCCAATGATACTGTATCCGGAGCAGGATATGTAATATTGTGTCCCTTGAATACATATCATACCTTATTTTGCATAAAGGTCATCAGGAATGTGTAATAATCTGTTTTAAAAAGAGAGAATATTGCATTGACATATGGTGATAAAAATTGTATAATCTGACTATAAGTTGACTGAATGTATATTGTAAGGACAAGTATACATTTATGAACGGAATACAGAATATTCCGGCAGTTTAGGCATCTGCCGGCAGATCAAGGGGGAATCACAATTGAAGAAACGACTTTCAGCAGCACTTACCAGCGCAGTAATGGCGTCATCTATGCTGAACCTGATACCAATGGAGTCGGGAGCGGAAGACGAGACCTACCTCATCCGCGACAAGTGGGGATACTGCACTACCGCAAATTATGTGGAATCCGAGCATTTCGTCATTTTTTACGGAAACAATGATACCACCGGACAGGTGAACGAAGCTTTTCTGAAGCGTAATCTTGAAGATTACGAGAAGCTTTGGAAGTGTTACGGAGAGTATCTGGGAATGGAGAACATGAATGTAGATATCTACGGCAGGAGTTCCCAGAAGTACAAGACGAACATATACCTCACATATACCGGACTTGACCAGTATCCTGACGGCTGGGCATTCATGAGTGCCGAGGACGGGTACGGAATAGAGATAATCAGTCCGAACGCCATGCTGGATGATCTGACTATAGCTCATGAATTCGGACATGTGGTGACGATGCAGCAGAAAGCGTGGGTAGATCAGGACATCACCGGAGCATGGTGGGAACCGCTTGCCAACTGGTTCAGAGAGATGTATCTCGGCAGCGATTACTATACAGGAAACACAAAGACCTGCTGGTTCGAACCGTATATCAGGAATATGAGCCTCACGCTTCCTCACGGACGAAATTACTACGAGGTATGGCCCTTCCTTGTATACATCTCATACAATCCGGACGGACTTCCGGGGCTGGGGATAGACTGTGTCAAGCGCATCATATCAGAAGCAAAGCCGGGAGAATATCCTTTTGATACTATAACCCGCTTGTTCGGTACCGACATTCAGACCGTATTCGGTAATTATGCAAAGCGTATGGCAACATTTGATTTCGGCGCTAAAGAAGCGTACCAGAAGGAATTCAGCAATAAGCTTTCACAGTCGCCGTTCTACTGGGACCTTTTCTACACAGTACCGGAAGACAAGGGAGACGGCTGGCTGATGTGTCCTGAAGCAGAAGCACCGATGCAGGCAGGCATAAATATAATACCTCTTACAATTACAGGCGATACAGTAAAAGCTGAACTGAAAGGGCTTTCCGACGATGAGAACGCAGGCTGGAAAGCGTGCATAGTTACAGTTGATGCGAACGGCAAGGAGACATACTCTGACCTTTTCGGAAACGGAGAGAGCATGACAGCGTCAGCGGCAGGAGCAGTAAAAGCATATCTCACAGTAACAGCGATGCCGGGAACGCTCTATAAAGCCAATGCGTTCCATAAAGATAACGTATCCTCCTATAAAAACGGAGACGAGCGCAGAAGGTATCCATATGAACTGCGCATTGAAGGCGCTGATGTACAGCAGTCCGGCGGCTACAGCAAGGGAGCAGGTCATACACACCCCAACGGCGGAGGCTGGGTAGCCAATTCAGCAAAGGTAGCAGATTCTGTTTATGTAGGACCTGACGCAATGGTGCTTGGCAGCGCAGATCTCTCCGGGAATGTCCGTGTAGAAGACCATGCGGTAGTTGCCAACAGCGTAACGGCGACTGATAATGTTGTGATAAGCGGCCACGCCATAGTAGACGGCGGAGGCATGATATACGATAACGGCTGGAGATTCGGCACAGTCAAGCTGAGCGGCAATGCAGTTATAAGTGACAGTGCAGTGGTGACGAATTCATGTACAGTGTCCGGAAATGCAAAGATACTGCAAAAGGCATACCTTGCCGAAGCGGTAACGGTGAAGGACGACGCAGTTGTAAAGGGCATGTCATATGTGTACGGCAAAGGCGTGTATTCAGGCACAGCTATACTTGACGGCGATTATTCCAACGAGCAGACCAAGGACAGCGGCGTAGGATTTGGCTGGCTCGATGACTACGGCTGGCATAGTACATCTGACGGTTACATCGCCGCATATGAATTCTCCACAGACCGCAGTGTATGGGCACAGGACAAATACGCATGCACCGACGCGCTGATACAGGGCGCAGAATGGCAGTCAGAGCGTACATCTGCACAGGGCGTGCTGAATTTCGGCGGAGACGGTGACAGCCTTATGCTGGATGATTCGCTCATAGCTGCTGATGATCTTCAGTTAAGTTTCGGCACACTCTGGAAAGGCGGAACGGCAAAGCAGGAACTCTTCCATTTCGGAGACAGTGACGCATATATGAGTTTCACGCCTTCGAATGAGAACGGAACTGCCGAATTTGTAATAACCGACGGCAAAACAACAGAGAAGCTGACTGCATCAGCACAGCTTGCCAAAGGTGAGTGGAGCAAGGTGACCGTAAGGATCATCGACGGAAAAGGCACACTTATCATAAACGGTCAGCAGGCGGACAGCAAGAGCATGCAGCTCACTCCGAAAGCCGTGCTGAGTGCATCAGATGCTGACAGCTGCAAAGTCGGCGGCACATATAAAGGCGCACTTGATTATATGAATTTCTATTTCAAGGAAGCAGCTGAACCGGATGTGGCTTATTCCGGAAAGGAAGAAGCGGACGATACAGATCCGTATGCAGGAAAGATACTCGGAGACGTGAATGCCGACAAGCAGTTCACTGTAGCTGACGTAGCAATGATGCAGGGCTATCTTCTTAAAAGAGGCGGGCTGACTGACTGGAAAGCCGGCGATCTTAACGAAGACGGCGCAATAGATATTTTCGATATGGTAATGATACGCAGACTTCTGATCGGAAAATAAGAATATATATAAGACCGGATACCTTGATCGGCATCCGGTTTTTTATGTATTCTTCACGTCTCTTGCTTTTTTCAGAATAATATGCTGTAAGCAGTGCGCACTTTACCTCTGAATCTACTTTTCCATGACCGCCGGGCGGCGAAACGCCGCCCCTACATTCTACTCTCTTCTTTCTGCTTACTACTTGCTCTTTTCTGAATTATATGCTATAAGCAGCGTGACGCTGCACCCTTGATCGCGGATGAGTTTTTCATTCGGCAAATATTTTTCCGCGTCTATTGCTCTTTCCCGAATTATATGCTATAATGATTACAAATTGTGCGCAGGGATGATACTATGGAACTTGTACTTACCAACAGGATACTGACGAACGGACATTACCGTGAAGAACTTGAAAAGATACGATGTGCAGAGGAGAACAGGATATTCTGCCGCCACGACATAGAACACTTTATGAATGTTGCGAGGATAACGCTTATCAGGTGTGCAGAAAAGGGGATCGAAGCCGATCCGGACGTGATATATTCAGCTGCACTTCTTCACGATATCGGCAGATATGCCGAATATACAGAGGGGATACCTCATGATGAAGCAGGAGTTAAGATAGCCTCTGAGATACTTGAAGAGACAGACTGTCCGCAGGATGTGAAAGCTGTGATACTGAGCATAACAGGCAGTCACAGGAGGACGGACAACGAAAAGGACTCGCTTGAATATATTTTTCATTGGGCTGACAAGAAATCCCGTATGTGTTTCTGCTGTCAGGCACAAGCTGAGTGCAACTGGCATCACGATAAACGCAATATGGACATAGAGGTGTGAGTTATGCAGATAGGAAACAGAAACTTTGACACTGAAAACGGGTGCTATATCATGGGCATCCTCAATGTTACCCCTGATTCGTTTTCAGACGGCGGAAGGTACCGCGATATCGACAAAGCGCTTAAACGTGCAGAGCAGATGGTAGAAGATGGCGCTGACATCATCGACATAGGCGGCGAGTCCACACGTCCGGGGCATACGCAGATATCTGAGCATGAGGAGACTGAGCGGGTTGCACCTGTGATAGAAGCTATAAAGCAGAGAATGGACATCCCGGTGTCACTTGATACATACAAATATAAGGTAGCGGAAGCCGGCGTCAGTGCCGGGGCTGATCTTATCAACGATATCTGGGGACTGAAATATGACACCGGCGAAATGGCATCGCTCATAGCAGAGCACGGAATTGCCTGCTGTCTGATGCACAACCGGCGTGATACCGATTACAATAACTTCTTTGAAGACATGCTGTCCGATCTTGCTGAAACTCTGGCTATTGCCGAAAGACACAGCATAAGCCGCGGAAAGATAATACTTGATCCCGGAGTGGGATTTGCCAAGGATCTTCCCAATAATCTTGAAGCGGTCGACAGGATAGACGAACTCCGTATCCGTACCGGATACCCGGTGCTTCTCGGAGCATCGAGAAAGTCGTTTATCGGACTTACGCTTGAACTGCCGTGTGAAGAGCGCCTTGAAGGGACTATAGCATCGACGGTGGTAGGCGTAATGAAAGGTGCATCGTTCATCAGGGTGCACGATATAAAAGAGAACCTGCGTGCAGTCAGGATGACGCAGGCGATAATGAAAGGATACAGACGTGGATAAGATAGTCATAGAGGAACTCCGGATATTTGCGAGACACGGAGTATTTGAGTTTGAGAATGAGCAGGGGCAGTATTTCTATGTGAATGCCGTGCTGTATACTGACACAGAAAAAGCCGGCATGCTTGATGAACTTGAATGCTCTACGGATTACGGCAGTGTTTGTGCGCTCATAGAGAAGGTGATGACAGAGAACACCTATAAACTCATAGAAACTGCCGCACAGTCAGTAGCCGAAGCGATACTTCTCAGCTTCGGACTTGTCAGAAAAGTGGATATAGAGATAAGGAAGCCGGAAGCACCGATAAAGCAGGAATTCGGCTCGGTTTCAGTCCGTATAAGCCGCGGCTGGCATGACGCAGTGATCGCACTCGGCTCCAATATGGGAGACAGCCGGAAGTATATAGAAGAAGCAGTCAGGAAGATATCTGAAAACCGCTATATAAGGGATGTCAGATGTTCCGGGCTCATCGTGACCAAGCCATATGGATATACGGAGCAGGCGGATTTTCTGAACGGCGCACTCATTTGCCGGACGATGTATTCCCCTCATGCACTTCTGCATTTCATGCAGGAAACGGAACTTGAAGCTGACCGCCGGCGTGAGATACACTGGGGACCGCGCACACTTGATCTTGATCTGATCTTTTATGACGGAGAGATCATTTCCGATGCTGAACTTACAGTGCCTCATCCGGACATGAAGAACCGCTTATTCGTACTCGGACCGATAAAAGAGATAGCGCCGTACTACTGGCATCCGGTATACGGAAGGACAGTTGCTCAGCTGTATGCTGAGCTGGAAGACAATGATTAACATGATAGCTGCGGCAGCAGCAAACGGAGTTATCGGCAGCAATGGCAAGATACCGTGGGACATCCCGGAAGACAGAGCATATTTCAAGCGTATTACCATGGGCGGAGTGGTCATAATGGGGCGCAGGACATATGAAGAGATAGGTTCACCTCTGCACGGAAGGTATAATATCGTAGTGTCGTCGAGCAGGAGATTCAGCGGTGAGATGCTGATGACAGCTGCAAGTCTTGAATCTGCTCTGACTGCGGCGGAGAACTATATCAGTGTACAAGATCCGTCTGCTGAGATCTTTCTATGCGGAGGAGAGGCTATATACAGAAAAGGGATCGGTATATGTGAACACATATACCTTACCCGACTTGATGCTTCATACGAGGGTGATGCGCATTTTCCTGATATATCAGACAGTGATTTTCGTCTTGTAAGCTGCTTCCGACTGGAAAAACAGGGGTTGGAATTTCAAAAATTTGATAGAAAAAGCGGACCGGCGTATTAAAAAATATGCCGGTCTTGTTGCATTTGTATTTTTAATATATAAATATACTGATCGTCTATTATTGAATTTAAATAATTTATGTATAATGCAGCGTGAATCTTCGCTAAAGCGTTCGATTTTTAACGTATTGTGAATAAAATGCTTACGGTAAATAGCATAAATCTGCAATCAATGTGAATTTACTATGAAATATATGATGTATTATATGTGTAAAATCAATAAAAATGAGTGATTAAGTTTTCTGTATTATATATTTATTGATATTGCAATTTGTATAGTTTTGTGGTATAATATTAGTATGAAGAATCTGTCTTTGTGGATCCGCGGACAAGCGGAATGATTGGGATGGGGGATTCAAATTATTATAGAAGGGAAGAAAAACATGAAGAAACCAATGAGGAACCGCATTATCAGCAGTTTTACCTCGGCAGTTTTGGCGATGTCTTATGTTATCCCGGACGGACTTCCGCGTGCAGGAGAGATGCTCTCAGCAAATGCAGCGGTAGGTCCGATCATATCAGTCGGTGCGGATGATATTGGTAACAGTACTAATGTCAATAAAATGCCTGTTGAGATCAGGTTCCGTACTGCGTGGCCAAAGTCCGAAGCTATGAATAATGAGCATCGGGCGAACGTGACGACTGAGGATAATCTGTATTATCTGCTCGTTCATGCAGTCGGTGCTGATGAGGCAGTTTTTGCTGAGCGGGGGCACTATGGTACGCCGGGAAACTATCAGTATGATGACGATAACAGGGATTTCTACAAACTGATCGAGATCAATGCGGATAATCAGTATGACTGGGTAAGCGATAATCTTGACATTTTCGAAGTGAAAACGACTGAGTATGAACTCTGGGGCGGCATGGCGGAAGCAGATGTAGTTCCGAAAGCCGAGTCAGTTGAGATCACAATAGTCAAGAACAACGATACGTCTGTCGATCTGGCAGGAGAGGGTATCGACATCAACGATATCCTTAATGAAACGATCTGTACCAATGTAGATACGATCAACGGAATGGATGTTATCCCACATGTAGACCGTGATTCCGGTCAATCGATGCCGATCAGCTCAGACTGGAACGGAAGCCGTTTCATGATGGATGCGAACGGTGGCCACACAGTAGAAGTAAACTTCTATGATTATGACGGCACCACACTTGCACCTGTCGA
The DNA here is from genome assembly GCA_002373775.1 of Ruminococcus flavefaciens. Classification (GTDB taxonomy): domain Bacteria; phylum Bacillota; class Clostridia; order Oscillospirales; family Ruminococcaceae; genus Ruminococcus; species Ruminococcus flavefaciens_M. The sequence goes on from DFJW01000090.1 coordinate 21,081, forward strand.
CACAGACGAGCATTCAAGGTACTATGTACTTGCCAAGCTCGAAAAGGACGGCAAGGTCGTTGCTTATTCAAGCACTGAGATCAGACCGGAAGAGAATGCCACATCTAAAGCGTATCTCTTTGAATTCAAAGAGATAGATTCAGACGGTTTAGAGACCGGAAAGATTATCCAGTATAACCCGGAGGAGTACAATCTTGTATTAGACGCTACTTCCACAGGTTCGCTGAAAGATCAGATCCGTGTTTATCACACAATGAAGTCGGATCAGGAAATAACATGTTACGCATTCTACAATGATGCGTCCGTAGCAACAGATGAGATGATAAAGCCTTACATCATCACCAAGAACTCCACAGAGGGCAAGACCACTGTGATCGAGGCGAAGAAGGAACATGTCACCTACGATCTGAAGCTGAGGTTCGATGAACAGCCTGATATAACAGCGGACGACAAACTGGTCATCATGCTCGACACTGAGCACCAGAGCGGCAATCATACATATTTCTACAAGCTCGTCGATACAAGCGACATACAGGAAGCTGACGGTGTGTATGAATATACCATAAATGTTCAGGACAGCGATAATGCTGAGTGGGTAGATGAAAACGGAAGCAAGGCAGGACGTTTCAGCGGCGGTGAAAAATCCGTTACAGCGCGTCTTTTCAGATGCAATGAGTCCACACCGAGAATTTCGATACTTCTCGACGGAACTTGTCCTGAGATCAAGGCAGGACAGATGACATCCGGCTACACGTTTGAAGGTGAAGTCAATGAGAGTTCTGATCCGTGCGGCGATTCTGTAACGGAAGACGAAGAAGAGTATACCAAGGCTTATACCTACACAGTAAGCTTCAAGAAGGCAAGCATTGAAGATGAGTACACACTCAGAGACATTCTCGGAAACGGTCTTCTGTTCGGTATAACAGCAGACAGATATAACCAGAATGCACATGCACAGACCAACTTTGCGACAAACTACTACGAGCAGCCGAAAGATGAGATGCAGCCCAACCTTACAGGAAACACAGCCGGCAATTTCGCTATAGCAAATTATGCTGACTTTGACAATGGCAATGTCACAACGATCGCTGAGGACAAGAGCAATGTTGCAGCACCTGTTGAAGTAGATGATGGTATGTTCAGACCTGGTCAGTTCCGTGTAGGTGAATGGGGCGATTCTCTCACAGCTCCAACTATCTATGTTCCCGATGCAAAGAGCGTAGGACCAACTTCAATGGTCAAGCCGAACCGCGCAGACGGAGCAACAGTTGTTGAGATGAAATCTGAAGACATAAGCGAACAGATCGTTGAGCCTATCATCGATCACATGAAGCAGATGTCAGCAATTCTGAAGGATCATCCTCAGAATGTAACACCGGATATCATCAACAGCCAGATGATCATTGACGGAAGCAAGCTCCCTAATGGTGCAGAGATCTATATTGATGCTGATGAATATATTGAGTACCTTAACGGTTCTGCTAAAACCAAGCTGAAACTCAAGAGAGGTCAGACAGTTATCTTCAATTTTGACGAAGAGTACAGCGAAACTGTCAGCATAGGCAGAGTAGATCTCGAATACGTTGACGTTAACCTTTCAGATTATGACAGAATAGATGAGATCAGCAGGAGTGCTCTTTACAACTTCTATTCAGTCAAAGACGTAAATATAGCCGGTTCATCCGGTATATTCCTCAACCCTAATCCGGATTCTGAAATGGTAGCGACTCAGCAATCAGACGGCTGGGTAATAACAGACGGCTATTTCGAGAACCACGGCATTGAGTGGCACTTCAACTATAAGGATCTCCAGGAGGAGTCGCCTGTAGTAGAAAAGAGTGCATCAGTTGAGGTAAGCAAGACAGACCTTGTATCAGGTGAGGAACTTCCGGGCGCTGTAATAATGATAGCCGCTCAGGACGGACAGAACCTCAGAGACGTAACTGCAAAGCAGGGCGACAAGGCTATAACACTTGAAACAGTAGTCGATGAAGAAACAGGTGTTGTAAAAGCAGTAAAGTTCACATCAGGTGAAAAGCCTACATCACTGAAGGGACTTCCGGAAGGTGCATACAAACTCATAGAGGATACAGCACCTGTCGGTTACCTGACAGATACAGAGATCGACTTTGAGATCACATCTGAAGGCACAGTCAAGGACAACAAGCAGCTCGTTCTTGAAGATGCACCTATAACAGCTGCTATCAGCAAGAAGGATGCAACTGACAGCGAAGAGCTCCCAGGCGCAGTTCTCACAGTAGAAGGACTCGACGGTCAGGATCTTTCAAATGTAACAGCATCTGCAACTGATGAGAGCGGTGCAGCAAAGGATGTTGAGCTCACACAGATCAAAAACGAAGAAAATGATACAGTAAAGGCAGTACAATTCACTTCCGGCGAGACAGAAACTGAGCTTTCAAAGCTTCCGGCAGGTAATTATGTACTGAAGGAGGACACAGCTCCTCTCGGATACGCGACCGACACAGAGATCAGATTCACAGTCAACGAAGACGGCACTATAGTAAAGACCGGAAGTGAAGATGAGGCTCTTGATTCACTTGTCCTTACAGACAAGGTTATAACAGGTACTATCAGCAAGGTCGTTCTTTCCAACGGAAATTATGAAAAGCTCCCGGGCGCAAATCTTGTGCTTGAGAATACTGACGGTACTTCACTTGCAGGCGCAGAGATCAGCGGCGGTGCAACAAACGTAACAGTTGAAGGAAGCGTTCTCAGCTTCACAACAGGAGAAAGTGATCTGGTTATCACAAAGCTTCCTGCTGGTGCATACACGCTCAGCGAATCATCTGCTCCCAGCGCTTCATATGAAAAGGCAGCAACTATCAGCTTCACAGTTGATAAGAGCGGAAGCCTTGTAGGCGTTGAAAATGCAAGAACAAACAGCACAACATCTGATGATACCTCTGTTAATAATAGTATAGAGATGCTCAACACACTGGTTGAGGGCAAGACCATAAGCGTCAGCAAGGCAGACGCAGCAAATGGCGCTGAGATCGCAGGAGCAACTCTCACTATCACAAAGACAGACGGAAACATTTCAGATAATGTAACACTGGAAAGAAACGGAACAGCACTCACAAAGGTAACTGAATTCTCATCTACTGATGACAGGTACAACGAGTATGTCGTTTCCGGTGACAAGATCACATTCTACTCAGGCGATACTCCTACAAGCGTAAACGGACTTGAAAACGGTTCGTATTTACTCCATGAGGAAAATGCACCTGACGGATATCTCATCAGCGTGGCAGATGCTGAGTTCACTATCACTGATGACGGTGTAAACGGAACAGCAACGATCACTGATGAAGCAATAACAGCAACTATAAGTAAGAAGAGCATCTCAGGCGGCGAAGAGCTTCCCGGTGCACTGCTTACTATCAACGCCAAGAGCGGACAGGATCTCAGCAAGGTAACAGCATCCAGAACTGATGAGACAGGCGCCAAGACATCTGTAGACCTCACATACATTACAGATGAGGAAGGCAATGTAACAGGCATCCAGTTCGAATCAGGCGATGTTGAGACTGTACTTTCAAAGATCCCGGCAGGCACATACGAGCTTGTAGAGACTACAGCTCCCAATGGCTATCAGAAGACTGAGAGCATAACATTCACAGTATCAGATGACAGCACAGTATCCAATTCAGTTGAGATGAAGGATGCAGAGTCCGTGACAATCGACAAGACAGACATGGGCGGCACAGAGATCAAGGATGCTGAAATGGTATTCAGCAAGGTCAAGACAGTCGAGGGCAAGGCAGTCGTAACAGACGGCGAAGCAGAGATCGACTATGAAGTTGATAGCTGGACATCAAGCGATACAGAAAAGCACACTATCATCCGCAACAAGGATGCAGAAGATGAAACATACAACGAGCAGCTTGAAGACGGCTATTATCTCCTCAGAGAGACAGCAGCACCTTCAGGATACACAGTTGTAACAGACATCTATGTACTTATTGAAGACGGACAGGTCAAGGAGATCTGTGAACTCGGCGAAGACGGTACATTCACATCCAAAACGAGAAACGACGTAACAGCTGAAGGCAATGACATCACAGTAAAGGATGAGACGATCGACGTAACGATCAGCAAGCAGGCTATCACAGGCGGCTCCGAGCTTCCTGGTGCAATGCTGAAGGTCGTTGCAAAGAGCGGTCAGGACCTCAGCGGCGTTACAGGCACAACAACAGCTTCTGACGGAGCAACTGTAAATGCAAGACTCTCCTACGAGACTAACACTGAGGGCAAGGCAACAGCAGTGAGCTTCTTATCCGGCAGCAAGGAGACGGTTCTTTCGAAACTGCCTGCCGGTGACTATGAACTCGTTGAGACAACAGCTCCCAACGGTTACCAGAAGCATGAAAAGATCGCATTCACTATTACTGAAGGCGGCAATACTATTATAAATGGTGAAGAAGCCGGCAAGGTAGTTATGAAGGATGCAGAGTCCGTGACAATCGACAAGACAGACATGGGCGGCACAGAGATCAAGGATGCTGAAATGGTATTCAGCAAGGTCAAGACAGTCGAGGGCAAGGCAGTCGTAACAGACGGTGAAGCAGAGATCGACTATGAAGTTGACAGCTGGACATCAAGCGATACAGAAAAGCATACTATCATCCGCAACAAGGATGCGGAAGATGAGACATACAACGAGCAGCTTGAAGACGGCTATTATCTCCTCAGAGAGACAGCAGCACCTTCAGGATACACAGTTGTAACGGACATCTATGTACTTATCGAAGACGGACAGGTCAAGGATATCTGTGAACTCGGAGAAGACGGTACATTCACATCCAAGGCAAGAAACGACGTAACAGCTGAAGGCAATGACATCACAGTAAAGGATGACATTACCACCGTCACAATAAGCAAGAAAGACGCAGCAGACGGAGAAGAGCTGGCAGGAGCGAAGATATCAGTAAAGTCGAAGGACGGCAAGGATCTCTCAGCAGTAACAGGCAAGAGAGGGGAAGAAGAAGTTGTCCTTGAGCTGAGTGAAGGGAACCAGAAGGTAAGCTTCACATCAGGAGACGCAGAGACGATACTGAGCAAGCTTCCGGCAGGCAAGTACGAGCTGACAGAAGACACAGCACCGTTAGGATACGCAACAGACACAGCGATCGAATTCACGATCAAGGAAGACGGCACGATAGAGAACGTACCGGGCGGAAAGCTCACACTGACAGATAAGGTGATAACAGCAACGATAAGCAAGGTCGAGCTTCTCAACGGAAAGAGCAAGGAACTTGCAGGAGCGAAGCTTATCATCGAGAATACAGACGGAACGAGCCTGGAAGGCGTAGAAGTAACAGGCGGCGGAACGGCAGTAGTACAGAGCGGAAGCACGATAGAGTTCATATCGGGCGAAAAGGACACATTATTATCTAAGCTCCCGTCAGGCAATTACACACTGACAGAGTTACAGACACCGGACGACAGCTACGAAAAGGCAGAGCAGATCAGCTTTACTATCGGAGCAGACGGAAAGATCAGCAGCATAAGCAACGCATACGGAAACGAGAGCAAGGAAGGCGAGAGCACAGTAGACAATAAGGTCGTAATGCTTGATGCCAAGGCAGGCGACGTAAGCGTAAGCAAGCAGGATGCAGCTAACGGAAGCGAAGTAGCAGGAGCAGAGCTCAGCATAACAGCAGCAGAAGGAACGATACCTGAAGACGTGGTACTCACAAGAGACAACACCACATTCAGAAAGGTAGAAGAGTTCAGTGAGGGAGCAGAAAAGCTTTCCGAATACATAATAGACGGCAGCACACTGAGATTCTATTCAGGGGATACACCGACAGTAGTAAGCGGACTTGAAAACGGAAGCTATACACTGAAGGAGATCAATGCACCGGACGGATATCTGATAAGCGAAGCAGAAGCACAGTTCACGATCAGTGCAGAAGGCGTGAAGGGCGAGACCAAGATAGAGGACGAAGCCATCACAGCGACAATAAGCAAGACAGATGTCACAAACGGAGGCAAGCAGCTGGCAGGAGCAGAACTGAGAATACAGGCTCTTGACGGACAGGATCTCACAAGAGTGACAGCGAAGGACGAAGACGGAAACGACGTAAGGATCAGCAATAACGGAACAGTTATCTCATACGAGACTGGCGAGAAGGACGTTATCCTCTCAGCATTACCGGCAGGAAAGTACAGCCTTACAGAGGTAAGTGCACCTGACGGATACACAAAGGCAGAGACAATAACCTTCACTATCGGCGAAGACGGAAAGATAACGATAGACGGAGCAGAAGCTGACAAGGTCGTAATGGAAGATGAAGTGATAACAGCGAACTTCAGCAAGAAGGCAGCAGCAAGCGGCGCAGAGCTGAAGGATGCAGAACTCACAGTAACACTCGTGAAGCCGGACCGTGAAGGTGCAACACTTGAAGGAGTGACACTGAGCGGAGGCGGAAGCGAGATATCAAGGACCGCAACATCTATCAAATTCAAGTCAGGCGATACAGACACTATCATGTCGAAGTTACCGGCAGGTGAATATACACTCACAGAGGATAAGGCACCGGCAGGATACGAGACAAGCAGCGAAACGATCAGCTTCGTGATAAAGGCAGACGGAACTGTAGAAGGCAGCACAGAGATGCTGGACGATGCAGTGATCGAGATCAGCAAGAAGGCATTCGGAGGCAGCGAAGAGCTTGAGGGAGCAGAAATGATCCTGACACTTGAAGAAGCAGCAAACGAAGGCGAGAATCTCAATCAGACAAACGACAGCGATATCATAGAAGACGGAAAGCGCATCAAGTGGACATCCGGAACAGAGAGCAAGAAGATCACAAATCTGCCGGACGGAAAGTACACACTTGAAGAGAAGGTATCACCGGACGGATACACAGTAGTAGAGAGCACATTCAGCTTCACGATCAAGGACGGTATCATAACAGAAAGCACAGCGACAAGCAACGGCGAGATAACGTCAGAGGGAACCAACAAGATACAGGTACTCGATGATATATCAGAAGTAAAGATACAGAAGAACTTTGAAGAGCTTGAAGGTGCAGAACCCGATGCAGAGCTGACGATCACAATGAAGTCTGCAAGCAAGAGCACAGAGAAGCCGGCAGAGCTGAGCAACGATGCGATCTGGGTAGACGGAACGATCACATGGCTTACATCGAGAAGCAATCCGAAGGTACTGAAGGGACTGCTTGACGGTACATATGTACTCAGCGAGACCAAGGTGCCCGAGGGCTACGAGAAGGCAGAGGACATCACCTTCAGCGTAGAAGGCGGAAAGCTGATAGTTGACGGTGAGGAAGCAGGATCTGTAAATATGGAGAACCATACAGCTTCCACAACCACCACAACTACCACAACAACTACAACAACCACAACTACAACCACCACAACAACTACTACAACAACTACAACGACCACCACAACCACAACTACAACTACAACGACTACAACTACCACCACAACAACAACCACAACCACCACAACAACTACTACAACCACAACAACAACTACTACAACCACCACAACTACAACTACAACCACTACAACTACAACCACAACAACCACATCGACAACCACAACGACGACATCAGATACGACTACAACAACGACATCTGATACGACGACAACGACGACAACGACCACCACAACCACCACCACAACAACATCTACCACAACGACAACAGCGACAGCAACAGTAAAGATCAACAAGCTGGCAGCGGTACAGGTAGATGATACAAAGTTCGAGATAGACAGTGCAATAGGAAATCTTGACGGAGCAACACTCATCCTGACAAGGACAGATGATGAAGAGTTCAGCTTCACAGCAGAGAACATCATCATATCCGAGGACGGAACAGTACTGAGTGGAGTAGGCTCGCAGCTGGTATGGGTATCAGGAGAGGAAGCAACGATCCTGAATCTGCCGGCAGGAAAGTATGTACTTCACGAAGAAGCAGCACCGAAGGATTATCTGCTTGCAGAGGATATCACGTTCGAGGTAGTGATAAACGATGGAGTAGCAGAGCTTAATATCGTAGAGGTAACAGGAAGAAGAGGCGTAGAAGCTATCGAGATGATCGACAGCAAGACAACGACCACGACTACCACTACAACTACTACGACAACAACTACTACTACAACATCCACAACTACTACATCAGATACGACAACAACGACATCTGATACAACTACAACAAGCACAACAACTACCACTACCACAACATCTACTACTACAACCACCACTACAACTACTACCACTACAACATCTACTACAACCACAACAACTACCACTACAACAACTACCACAACTACAACAACAACAACTACAACAACCACCACAACCACAACTACTACAACTACAACCACCACAACCACAACTACTACAACTACAACCACCACATCGACAACCACAACGACGACATCAGATACGACTACAACAACGACATCTGATACGACGACAACAACCACAAGCACAACGACCACAACTACAACCACCACAACTACCACTACAACATCTACCACAACGACAACAGCGACAGCAACAGTAAAGATCAACAAGC
>DFJW01000081.1 GCA_002373775.1 Ruminococcus flavefaciens
CGGGAAAGTAGATCAGCGCCGGTACTAAAGCCCTGCTTATAGCAGGGCTTTTTTTATGTCATAGTATAACACTTATACAAAAAGTGTGCTGCCGTTTTATTGAAAAAACATATTTTGTACATTATTTGTTGATTTATAGTCTGATAAATGATATAATAGTATATATTGCTTGTGAGCAGTTTTTATGATAGGGATGGGACTTATGGATATTATTAATGATAATGAGCTGCAAATGCAGCTCTCCAGAAACTTTGTTAAACTTAAAAGATGCAACAAGGCATATTTCTGTATCTTTTTTACTTACATTGTGCTTGGTTTGCTTATTCTTTTGTATTCTATCATTTCCATGGTCGGACTGGCATTTGATTATGGTTTTTTTCTGAGCTTGCATAATGATCCGATATCTTCTGTTGCTTTCGTCAATATACTTGACGCTTTCTTTGTTGCTCCTCTTGCATGTTTCCTTGTGTACCGGGGCAGCTATAAACAGCATGATCTTTGCGTATTGTTCGCGCTGATCCTTATGGTCGGTAACTTTTTATTTCTGATTTATATCAGAGGGAAGGGAGTCTTCTTTCGTATGCCGAGTTCTTTTTATGTTCTCAGCACCTATTCTTTGATATGCGGTGTTGCGTCTGCTGTTAATCTGCGAACGAATTCAGTTTATCACTGGCTCGAACAGCAGCAAGGATTTCCGCAGTTCAATGCAAGGTTTGAGCAGCAGAAGGAGGATAAGTTCCAGCGTGGTATCATTGATGAATTCGAGCTCAATATGATAAGAATACAGAAGACATCTTCGGATACGATGCCTGATGTATCTGTAACAAGCAGTAAAAATGATAAGTATGTGTTTGAACATAAGCCAGACAATATGGATGGGATTTAAGGTCCGGCTTTAAAATATTATTGCATAGGGTGATGTTATGAGCGATAATTTTCAGGTGTTTCGCGACTCTCTGAGCGAGCCATTGTGGGAAAACTGGTATATCAAGGAGGAAATAGGCAGAGGTGCTTCAAGTGTAGTCTACCGCATAGAAGCAAGTCTTCACGGCAGGGTAATGGATTCTGCACTTAAAATGGAGCCGATAATTGCCGATCCCTCACTTTACTTTGATGAAGACAAGCGTCTCAGTTACCTTGAAAAGAAGAAAGCAGGAGCTGAGAACGAAGCTGCTATCATGTACAGACTTCGTTTTGCGCCTAATATCGTTAGGTATGAGGATGAAGCTATAAAACCGGTAAAAAGCGAAGGGAAACTTCTCGGCTACTGTCTTCTGATACGCATGGAGCATCTCAGCTGCGTTCAGAAAATGATGAAGGACCATACTATCGACCTTTCCGAGGAGAATATCCTGAAGCTTGCCGACGATATCGGCAGAGGACTGAAGGCAGCTCATGATATCGGAGTTATCCACCGCGATGTAAAACCGGCGAATTTTTTTGCCACATCTGACGGGACATATAAACTCGGTGATTTCAATATATCCAAGAAGTCGGTCTCGACTCGTTCGTTTGCCGGTACAGAGGGATATATAGCCCCTGAGATATACCGCGCGAAGTACAGTTTTGATAATTATTACACAAAGCAGGCGGATATTTATTCTTTCGGAATATCACTTTACTGCCTTATGAATTCATATTCATTCCCGTTTGCAGACACATGTCTTCCTGACGAGGCTATAACACGGCGCATGGACGGCGAAAAGCTTCCGCCGCCTAAGAATGCTTCTCCGGAGTTTGCAAGGATCATCCTTAAAGCCTGTGAATATGCTCCCGAGGATCGTTATCTCTCTATGGATGACATGCTTGCTGACATCGCTGCACTGAGAGGAACTGCTGCGCCTCCTCCTGCATCGCCTGTGTCCGAAAATAAAGCGGCTGAGAAAGAGGTATTGTACGATCCCGGCACTCAGCTTATAGATGATGAAGCAATCGACGTGAAGAGCGAGTCCGTGTCACAGGCAACTTCTTATATCGGTGACGATGATGCAGAAGCTCCTTCTATATCTATTATTCCTGCCAATACAGTGTTTGATAAAGGCAGCACACTTTATGAAGCCGATGACAATCCCTTCAGTGCTCCCCAAAAGCAGGAACAGAAGAAAAAGCATGGCAGAAACCGGCTGCTCCAGACCATTGTCAGCATGGTCATCATAGCATCTGTTTTCATGCTAATTATTGCATTGATGCTGTATTTCTTTTCCGACTGGGACTATCTGGAGCCTGCCTGCATCGGAGTTGCAGCTGGATGTGTTCTGGCTGAGATTATCGACTTATTTATAAATCGGAAAAAAGCTAAGAAGAAATGATTTTTACATAAAACTACGGGGGATCATATGAGTGAATTTGATATAAACAGGATCATACTCGATCAGCTGGAACAGCCTCTCTGGTCCAACTGGTATATAAAAGGCGAACTGGGCAGAGGAGCTTCAAGCGTTGTTTACCGCATTGAAGCCGAGCGCGGCAGCCGTACCGATGTTTCCGCCCTCAAGATAGAGCCTCTTGTGGTGGATGAAGATATGATGCATGATCCTGAAAAGCGCAGAGCCATGCTTGAAAGAAAGCGCCGGGATGCTGAAAATGAGACTAATATCATGTATAAGCTCAGAGGTGCAAAGAATATAGTCTTCTATGAGGATGAAGATATCCGCAAGCTCACTCTGAACGGAAAGGATCATGGATACTACCTTCTCATACGCATGGAGTATCTCACCTGTGTGCATGACCTCATGCGCAGGCGAAAGTTTGATCTTTCTGAAAAAAACGTTCTGAAACTGGCTGCCGATATCGGAAACGGCATAAAATCAGCACATGATATCGGTGTTATCCACCGTGATATCAAGCCGGGCAATTTTTTCGTTGCTTCCGACGGCACATATAAGCTGGGAGACTTCAATATCTCAAAGCGTACTGTCAGCACACGTTCATTTGCCGGAACTGAGGGATATATCGCGCCTGAGATATACCGTGCGAAGTATAATGCTGATTCTGAATACACAAAGCAGGCTGATATCTACTCATTCGGCATCTCTCTTTACTGCCTTATGAATGATTATCTCTTCCCGTTTGGTGATACATGCCTTCCTGCTGAAGCTATAGTGAAGAGAATGGACGGTTTTCCGCTGCCTCCTCCGAAGAACGCTTCTCCGGAATTTGCAGCGGTCATACTCAAGGCGTGTGCATTTTCTCTTGATGCACGATACAAGTCTATCGACGAGATGCTTTATGATATCAGCAGGATATCTTCAACGCAGCCGGCTGACAGAGCTCAGGGCGCTGTACCTATGCCTGCCGGCGATATTTCCGGCAAAAACGATCCGCAGACTGCCTATGTGGACGATACAACTGCAAACAATGCGGTATCTTCAAATGATACCGTCCTTGTGGACGACGATCAGACAGCATATGTGGATGACGCACCTGTAGCTCCTGTATCGTCAAATGACACTGTCCTCGTAGACAACGGTCAGACTTCATACGTTGATGCAGTATCTTCCGGACCGGTTTCGCAGAGACAGTTCATCAATGAAAACCCGATCTTTGCGGCTCCCGTTGCAGCATCTGAGAAAAAAGGCAAGCTTAAATACATCATAATAGCACTTCTTGTGCTCCTGCTCCTTGCAGCAGCCGGATTCTTCATCTTCAACGCGCTCAGCGATAACGACGACGGCGATGAAAGCAAAGGGAGCTCATCGTCATACGATGATGATGAAGATGATGAAGAGGAAAAGACCGAGCGCAGCACCAAGGCTGAGCCGACGGAAGATGAACAGCAGGAAGTGACCGAGCACGTCACCGAAAAGACGACTGCCGAGACTTCTGCTGCAACTACCACAACTGTTAAAACAACTGTAACCACCACATCTGCTACGACCACAACTGCACCTCCGCTTGTACTCTGTGAAGATGAGATCTACTTAGAGGAAGGGATAAAGGCAGCAGTATTTGTTACGAAGTATCCTTCCGGCTCAGATGAAACGCATGAAGTATGGTCATCTGATAATGAATCGGTAGCTTCTGTAAACCAGATGGGTGAGATAACAGCTGTATCTCCCGGAGTATGCAGTGTGACACTGAAACTTAAAAATGCGCCCGGGATAACTGCCGGCGTGAAGGTTTATGTATCAGAACGTACAAAGTCTGTCACCGCCGTAGGAAGCGCCAATATTATCAGCGGCGGATATGCTTCTACTGACGGCAGCAAGATATTCTTCAGCAACGGCAAGAAGATACTCAGAGTAGTCAACGATGAATCCGGCGAAGTCGGCGCTGTGGATGTGGCAAACGCAAATGCGTTCTATATGAACAATGTGGGCGATTACATCTATTACTGTGATGCCGACAATGACTTCAAGCTATGCCGCATCAAGGCAGACGGAACCGGAAAGACTGTTATCTGTGACCACTATTGCAGCTATCTTATCTATAACAGCGGCTGGCTCTATTTCAGCGAATATGACGGCAAAACAAACTATATCTCCCGTATACGTCCCAACGGAACGGGGTATGATACGATAGCAGAGGTCAATCCGCAGAGCATCTGCATCCTCGGCGGAAGGATATATTTTGTTAATACGTTCAACGATTACTCTATAGATTCCATAAAAGTCGGCGGCGATGATTATAAGGTGATGTATGAGCCGGATACCAAGGATGCAATGGACCTTTGCGTAAACAGCGGAAGGATCTTCTTCACCAAGGGAAGACATGGCATATACTCCATAGCTGCTGACGGCGGAGACGAACAGTGCGTCCTCACCGATGATCTGGACCAGTACAACATAAGAAACGGCGAATTCTATGTTGTACGCGCAAGCGAGCTGTATCATTACAACAGCAGCAGCGGCAGTCTTGAAGATATCGCTACTATCGGCGGTTCACCGGTCATACTTGATGATCTTCTCTTCTCCTACAATGAGAACGGAGAATTCAGCTGGGCGATATTCGATTGATAACATAATGTAATCTGGAATACATTGATTTGTATCCTGTGTGATGATATAATAATTATGAGCATACTATTCATACAGGCATGCTGTAAACTCCATTCTCTCTATGATAAGGAGATATGTGATGGACATACATAAAATAATACTGGATCAGATACAGCAGCCCTTATGGGACAGCTGGTATATAAAAGAAGAGATCGGCAAAGGTGCTTCGAGCGTGGTCTACCGTATAGAAGCAAAGCGTGAGCAGAGGACGGATGTATCTGCGCTCAAAGTTGAGCCGCTGATAGTTGACGAGAATGTCTATACCGATGACAGGCAGCGCATGGAATTCCTCGAAAAGAAGCGCATAGACGCTGAAAACGAGACAACGATCATGTACAAGCTGCGACGTTCTCCGTATATCGTATGGTATGAGGACGAGTCCATAAAGCCTCTGAGATATGAGGGCAGAGATCTCGGTTACTATTTCCTCATCCGCATGGAATACCTGACCAGCGTGCAGAAGCTGATGAAAGCACACAAATTCGACATCTCCGAGGACAACGTAGCCAAACTTGCCGTGGAGATAGGCTCAGGCATAAAGGCAGCCCATGATTTCGGAGTGATACACAGGGACATAAAACCCGGAAACTTCTTCGTGAATGAGGACGGCACATATAAGCTGGGTGATTTCAATATTTCCAAGCGTTCGGTGTCGTCACGCTCATTTGCCGGAACTGAGGGATACATCGCTCCGGAGATTTACCGGGCAAAATACCGTTCGGATATGCCGTATACAAAGCAGGCGGATATATATTCCTTCGGCATCGCGCTCTATTGCATGATGAACGACTACCGTTTCCCTTTCGGCGAGAACTGCCTGCCGGAAGAGGCGATAGAGCGAAGGATGAACGGAGAGAGATTCCAGCCTCCTAAGAATGCCTCAAAGGCTTTTGGGGATATCATCATGAAGGCATGTGCTTACGGTCTGAATGAACGCTATAAGAACATGGATGAGATGCTGGATGACCTGAAGGCATACTTCTTGGACAGCAGCAGTACAGTGCTTTACAAAGATGATGATTCCGATACTATAATCGTAATGCCCAAGGGACTTACCGAAGAGCAGACGGCTACCCGGCTGCATCAGAAACTTACGGGTTCATCCGGAACTGTCATGGCAAAGCCGATATCAGCACAGCCCATAAAGCCACTGAAGAAAGCAGTCCCTAAAGCGCAGTCAGTTCCGGCTGTGAACAATGCTGTGCCTATGGCAGGACAGATGCTTCAGCAGCAGGTCAATAATTATCAGCAAGGTGCCTATCAGCAGCCGCAGGTCTACAGCGGCGGATATCAGCAGCCATACGGACAGGCACCACAGAACACCGGAGCATATCCACAGAACTATAACGCAGGTCAGATGCCGCCCTATCAGCCCCAGAACGGCATGCTGAACGGCGGATACACTGCACAGCAGAATAATTACACACAGCCGGGTTACGGTCAGCCTTATACGGCTGAGTACGGCGCATCTACATACGGCAGTGCAGCCTATTATCCGGAAGCGAACGGGAATGCTGAACGTGCAGAGAGTTCGTCAGCCGCATCAAAAGTACTGCTCGCAGCGGTGCTTGTGCTTCTGCTGGGAATACTCGGCGGTCTCCTTTACTTTGTGTTAAGACCTGATGACAATGACGGTAAGGGGCTTGACGATGATATATCCGTAGTCGATGTGGAGACTACGGAGGATGAGACAGAAGAGGATACCGAGTCCACCACTACTGCCACCAGGACTACTACTTCTGCTGTTACAGAATTTGTAAGGACACGCGCTACAACTGTTACCGCATATAAAATCACAACTTCAAGTACAACTACTGCCCGAACTACTACAAAGACGCAGACTACATCGACTACGACAACAACTGCGACCACAACTCATACTACTACAACTACTGCGACTACTACCGCCAAGCGCGAGAATAACGTGACGCTGAGCATAACGGAAATGACACTTCAGGCAGGAGTAAGCGGAAAGATAAGCATATTAAAGTACCCGGAGGGTGTTTCTGCCGATGAGGCGATATGGTCTTCCAGCAATAAAAAGGTTGCAACGGTAGATAAAAACGGCAATGTTACCGCAGTCGGCGAAGGCGAGTGTACCATAACCGTTACATTCAGCAGCAACCGCAGTGCGGCAGGACGCGTGAAGATCACTGTCAATCCGGCAGCTGTTCCTACGAGTGGAAATGTGGGTGCAGCCAATACTGCCAACGGCGGATATGCCTGTGAAGACGGAAAGTCGGTCTACATATCAGACGGAAACGACGTCTATCTCATCGACCAGAAGGGCACTATCGAAACAGTGGCATATTCCACGGGAGCATATTATATCAACTCTGTTGGAAACAAGCTGTATTTCTGCGATCCGGAATCTGACAACAGCCTCTGTTCCATGAACAAGGACGGGACCGGCTATAAAGTCCTGAACTCGGATTACTGCTATGAACTGATCTACTATAAGGACTGGCTATATTTCAGTGAAGTGGACGGAGAAAATAACTATGTTTGCCGTATGAAGCCTGACGGCACAGGATATACCAGGTTAGCTGATATAAGAGTATGGTATATGACGATATACAGCGACAGGATATACCTCATCAATTACGATGATGACTATCATGTTGCCTCCATGGAACTCGACGGCACAGGCTACAAGACGCTTGTCAAGTCAAAGTGTTCTGATCTTTGCGTTACAGGCGGAAAGATATACTATTCCACTGACCGTGATTCTCGCTGGCTCTATTCAGCCGAACTTGACGGTACAGTACAGTCTGCACTGCGCAAAAGCTATACAAGGAACACCAATGTCCGCGGAGATTATATCTACTGTACAAACAGCAACAAGCGGATATGCAAGCTGGATGCTGACGGAAATCTGCTCAAGACCTATACACCTGAGAATGTAAGCTTTATGGTCATCATAGGCGATACTGCATATTATCAGGACGATGAGGGCGATGTGGGCGCACTGAAACTCAACTGACGCAGGCAATACGCGATATATGAATAACAAGGAGGAACGATCTCAGGATGTTCCTCCTTTTTTATTTGTGATCTTGTTCACGGCAAACCAGAGTGTATTCATAAAAACGGCATTGCATGAATATCATTCAATGACAGATCTCGCACTGAGCAGGAGGAGATATTGAAAATGAAAAAGACACACAGAAGGATAATCAGCGGTGCTATAGTAGCTGTATGTGCAGTTGCCGGGATAAGTGCCGCTTCAGCAGTCAGCAGAAAAGCGAGCCCGGATGCTGTACCGGCTGCAACGACACTGTATTCTGATGAAACGCCGGTGATAATACTTGACGCAGGACACGGCGGATTCGACGGCGGATGCGTATCGGTTGACGGAACACCGGAAAAGGGGATAAACCTTGACATACTGCTGCGTCTGAGGGACATACTTGAGATAAACGGTTATGAGGTGATAGTCACCCGTGATGAGGATGTTTCCATACACGACAGCGGCATTGAAGGCATGGCGGCACAGAAGGGCAGCGATATGGACAACAGGCTTGAGATATTCAACAGCAGCGACAATGCGGTGTGCATATCCATACATCAGAATCAGTTCACCGAACCGCAGTATCGTGGAGCTCAGATGTTCTATTCAGACACTGACAGCCGCAGTGCAGAGCTTGCACGTTCCATGCAGAAGAGTTTCCGTGACCTTCTGCAACCCGAAAACAACAGGGAGATAAAGCGCTGCGGGAAGGAACTTTTCCTTTGCTATTACAGCAAGAATCCCACGATAATGGCGGAATGCGGCTTCCTTTCAAACCCTGATGAGGCGGCTCTTCTGGAAACTGAGGAGTATCGTACCAAAGTGGCACTGACGCTCTATGCCGGGCTCAATGACTATCTCAGCAGCAAATAATATATGTCACCTGATTTCGCACAGTTTTTTCGTTGGTTTCCGTAAACTATCACAGGATTCACATATTGGAACTATATAATAACATCATAGAAAAGAGATAAGAAAAAAGTAATGGGATTGGGAACTTGAGAAAGTGGTGAACTTTATGAAAGCTCTTAACAATTACAAAAAAACCTTGAGTTTCCTTATGGCAGCATTTACATTCGCAGCAGCAACAGTCGGATGCAGCAGCAACAGCAACAGTGATTCCGGTGACACATCAGTTGTGACTTCTTCCGGTCAGGAAGAAAGTTCTGAGGCTGATACATCAGAAAAAACACCATCATCCGGCAGCACAGCAGAGATCGAAACGCTCTCTTCCAAGAATATGTCAGGCAGTGAACTCTTTTCTGACCGTGACATTGATCCTTCATACGATTCTGTAGACGCTGAGATCACTCTCAACGGCGATTCTATAGCCGTAGAAGGTACAGGAGCAACGTCGGAGGGTACTACCCTTACTATCACTGAGGAAGGCATATATCGCATCACAGGCACGCTCAGCGACGGACAGATAATCGTCAATGCACCCAAGGCAAAAGTGCAGCTCGTGCTTGACAATGCTTCTGTAAGCTGTTCGACATCAGCGCCGATATACATAACAGATGCTGACAAGACCTTCATAACACTGGCTGACGGCAGCAGCAATACGGTCACTGACGGCAAGACGTACGTTTTCAGTGAAGATACTGAAGATGAGCCGGATGCAGCAATATTCAGCCATGACAGCCTGACGATAAACGCTCTCGGCAGCGGTTCTCTTACAGTGAACGGAAATTATTCCTGCGGTATCCGCAGCAAGGATGATATAGTTATTACAGGCGGCGATATCACAGTCAACGCAGTAGATGACGGCATCAAAGGCAAGGACTACGTTGCAGTGGCTGACGGCAGTATCACTGTGACAGCCGGCGGTGACGGCATAAAATCAACTAATTCCGAAGATGAAGGTCTCGGTTTCATATACATCGAGGACGGCAGCTTCAATATCGCAGCATCTCAGGACGGCATGCAGGCAGAGACCGTATTCAACGCTATTGGCGGTGAATTTGACATAACTTCCGGCGGCGGAAGCAGTAATTCCACCAAGACTCATTCTGACGATTTCGGCGGAATGGGCGGCGGTTTCGGCGGACGCGGCGGAATGAACGGCAGTTTTGAAATGCCCACAGACGAAAACGGCGAAGTTACAATGCCTGATG
>DFJW01000055.1 GCA_002373775.1 Ruminococcus flavefaciens
GCAGGTCTTGAACCCCAGAACTCTGCGCCCTTATTGCCAGCCCAGATATTATCAGCGCAGCAGCGTCCTGTGTCCTTGTCTCCGTCTTTATGGAAGATAACAGCGCCGTTTCTGGCGTTGAAAAGAGTTACACCATAATTGCCGCTCTCATGGCATTCCCAGAGTTCGAGTCCCGGTCTGTCCGTCAAAAAGTGTCATATACTCCGGACCGGAGAGGATATATCCGCTGCTGTTCGCGGTAGTCGATGTAGTTGTTCTGAGCGGCAGTCTTCTTGTCGGAAACGGCAATTATACATGAGCTCAGCTGTTCATCTATGCTTGCCATCTCGAAGTCTATGACTTCAGACAGTTCGGTGATGAATTCGGGGATGCTCACTGTTTCCGAGACTGCAAATCTTGTGTGGATGCTGCTGCTGATCGACAGGATCAGTTCTTCAACAAGTGCGTCCGGCTGATCGTCGCTGCTGACTGAAAGCAGCACAGAATATATCTTATCCTGCAATCGTGCGCAAAGGCTGTTGCCGCAGGCATTCCGCACGATCTCCGCTATTATGGCAGAATGATCACCGATAAAGAATTCATCCGGGTAATATGTTATCAGCAGGAGAAAACTTCTTTTTCCGGTGTATCTGTTCCAGCTCAGTATTTCCGGAAGGTGTATCATGAATCCGCGTTTATTGAGCATGCCGCTGACAGGATCTGCCACAGACAGCTTGGAGAACTGTTCGCTGAAATGCTTGGCGTACATTTTCTTTTGCAGCGAGATAAGGGCGCTGGAGATCGAATCGCAGAAACTGATGAGATACTCGTTTATGTCGATATCCATGGGATCCGTATAGCCCAGTGAGCACAAGCCCAGTATCTGACCGTCACAGTGCAGTGATGTCATAACTATTATATGCGGCTCATGAGGAGAATTCAATGCGGGCAGAAGTGAACGTGTTGAAAAGCTGTACATTGCATCCTCATTGCTTTCCCTGCGCTTTGACAGGAGCATGAACATCTCGTCTGAAAAGCCGTACTGCCTGAAATTATCTGGATTGTCGATATCAGCACGCCAGTCGCTGCACAGGCATACATCGAGCCAGTCCCAGTTCCGCAGCATATGAGCCACGCTGCTGACAGAATCTGACAACTCCTGAAGTGTGGATGATCTTGACATACTGTGGATATGGTCAGTTGCAATGAAAGGACGTGAATCTATCACGTGTCTGAGCATTCGTTTTATATGATCGTTCAGAGGATTGCCGCCGTTGTTGAACTCCGCTATATGTTCATATGAGCAGCCGCAGCTCCTGCCGAAATATATTTTCTGATACTTGCATTTTTCCTCACCGGCACCGGTTATCATATTATAGAGCTTCAGCATAGCATTTGCGCCGAATTGTTTGTCTCTGCCGTATACAGTTGTAATGGTCGGTTCGTTCATTGTTGCATCAAAGCTGCCGTCAAAACCGGTAACTGCAATATCCTCCGGCACACGGACTCCGTGAGCCTTCAGCGATCCGATAAGAGCGACAGCCATAATATCGCTTGCACACACTATGCCGTCAGGCTTTTCGATGCAGCCGGAAGATATATCCTCGCCGATCTTAGCCGGAACATCTTTCCAGAAGTAACCATAGAAAACGTCAGCATCTGAGATGCTTATCCCGTTTTCTGAGCAGGCATCTTCAAAACCGCGCAAGCGCTCTTCCGATGAACTGTGTCCCGGGACACCTGTAATGCAGTACAGCTTTTTGCAGCCATGTTCCTTGATAAGGTGGCTGGTGAGTTCAAAAACGATGTCGTACTCACTGGCATTCAGCGAAGGGACATCATCCCGTTCATCTCCGAGTACTATGAACGGAACATCAGTCTGCCTGAGGTAACCGTATATTTTCTCTATCAGTTCCGGTGTTCTGAAGCGTTCGGCAGCAAAAATGATCCCGTCAAGTCTGCACATACAGATCAGTGAGTAGATGTTTTCAAGGCCTGCAATGTAGCTGTCATAGCGGAGTTCGCGCTGAGAGTACAAAAGCGGCTGCTTTTTTCAAGAGGTTTGGTTTCATGTTAAACTCCTTCCGAAGCACACATCGCCTTGTGTACTTCATTTTATCATAATTGGATATTGATGTCAATCCATTCCGAGCAGGAATCTCTGCATTTTCACAGCAGCTTTTTTGATAATGTTACCCCGGAGCACTTCTTCTGCATTTTTATGTCCGATGTTTAATTTAATTATATAATACATCGCTGTGCTATAAATGTAAATGACGGATTTTATCATTTGCATCACTTTTTTTATCATGGCAAGCGGTAAATGGACATTGACTTTTCAAGAGACCGATCATGCAGGATTACGCCATATAATAACGAGAGGGGAGTTTTGCGCTTGAGAATACAAATAAAAAAATGCTCAGGTCTGTCCCTGAGCATTTCTGTCTTGTATATTCAGTGAAGTGAAAAATATAAAGCTGGTTATAAAAGCTATGCCTTAAACGAAGCAGTATCGGATATCTGGGCAATACTCTTTTTGAAGTGTATGTAAACCGCGAAACACATAATGATCTGCAATATAGTAGAGCACGGAGTCGCAAGTCCGATCAGGAACAGCGAACCGCCTCCGATGTGCTGCATCAGGAATGCAACAGGTATTCTTATAAGAAAAGCGCCTATGATACCTTGGATCATAACAAATTTCGTTCGTGCGATACCGTTATAAAAACCGATAAAGCAGAAAAGAAAACAGGTCAGCAGACAGTCGATAGCGTATGCTTTCAGATAGTCAAAGGCGTCTGCAACGGTATCTGACTTGTTTGAGAATATCCCTGCAAGCAGATCACCGTGGAAGAATGTCACAAAGAACATTACTATACCGAAAAACACAGACACGGCGATACCTGTTCTGAGAGTTCTGATAGCACGGTCGATGTGTCCTGCACCATGATTCTGAGCAACAAATGCGGACATCGACTGCATAAAGGCAGCAGGCACAAGCATGATAAATGCACACACCTTTTCAGCAACGCCAACTCCTGCTGACTCAGTTACACCGATACTGTTGACGATCGCAAGCATGACCAGGAAAGATATGCCCACAAGAAAATCCTGCAAAGCGATCGGAGAACCGATACGGATAATGTTCATTGCACAGTTCTTCTTTATTTTCAGATGCGTTCTGTTCAGTTCAAAAGGTAATTTCTTCATCCTGATGATAAAGAATGAGATCACAACACTGATAAACTGAGCAATGACAGTCGCTATGGCGGCTCCCGAAGCTCCGAGATGCAGTACGGATACAAAGAACAGGTCGCCTATGATGTTGAACACGCAAGCAATACCAACTGCTATCAAAGGTGTTTTTGAATCTCCAAGCCCACGGAAAATACTTCCGACTTCAAAATGACCGCCGCACAGGGAGTTTCCGGAACAGTAGACGGAACGGGGAGAGGAATGACCGATAAAACATGTTTGCTGTCATCAGGTATAGACGCAAACAGCATAATATCTATCGGAGATAATTATGAGATACTGATTTGCAGTGTGCCATGATATTATTTAATTCTGAAATGTAATGAGAAGACAGAAAAGCGGAACGCATTCAGCGATCCGCTTTTAGTGTATTAATTCCAGACCGGATCTATAAGCTGATGTCAGTGATGATCCAGTCATTTTCCTCGACCGGATAGCTGCTGCTGCAAAACGGGCAGGTTTTGACCTTTGCGGCATCGAAACTTGCACCGCATTGCGGGCAGGTGACAGCAATAATTGAAAAACTGAGGTCTGTAGGCTTTTTTATGACTTTCCGTAGGCTCATGCGGATCTTGTCGGACTTTTTGCGGATATTGCCGTCATGGTAGTGGATGGAGTCCATATAAAACGTAAGCGACACATCGCAGACGCCGTCCTTGATGCTGTATTTGTTCACACCGGAATTGAAGTACGTCGTATCCACGATCTCACGGAGCTTTTCCGGGATAGGCTTATCGCATTGGCAGACAGTCAGCTCCTGCGGTTCCCGGCTGTAGAGCATGAGTTTGAGGAGGGAGAGGGACTTGTCGCGGAAATATTCGGTAGAAAATGTGGGATCCAGCTTGCGCATCTTCCGGCAGAATTGCAGAGAAGACGCAGTTTTTCCTGCGCCGCGGAGATCTTTGCCCATGTGAAAGAAAGTACTGAAGAACATGAAAAAGATCCAGACACCCACACCGACGACAGCACCTCCGAAGAGCAATGGGATGATATCAAATACACCAATGGATCTGCCATTTACGACCTCGCTGACAATGCCGAACACCAGAATGAGCAAGGCAGAAACTGACATGAATTTCAGCAGCTGGTTCATTTCTGTGCCGCTTTTGTGAGCCTCTTCAATGGAGTAATACATGACTTTCGGATACAATTCATCCATCAGGAATTTAGTATTGCAGAATTCGCATCCGGATTCAAGCTTGCCGAGCGTAGACGGTGCACCGCAGTTCGGACAGCAAAGCGGCGTATCATGGGACGGAATATTGCCTTCCTTTGGCTGCTGCATAATGGCGCAGATCACGCTGTCAGTGGTTTTGTTGTAAATTTCCTTCTGAGAATCGCGGATCGTCGTTGTGATTGATTTGTTGCCGGCAACACTGGAGTTCACGAAGACATTATCGCTGTATGAAATGGAAGAAGGAGCAGGATCATGCCCGGCAGGTTTTCCGACCTGTACCTTTACATCCAGACCGAGAGACTGGAATTTCTGCTTTTGCAGTTCCAGCATGAAGCGTGTGTCCTGACTGGCGAGTTTCGGGGGAATATCATTATTGTACCAGACAGAGAGCTGATTTGCAAAACTGTGAAACTGGTGGTTCAGTTTCTTATTGTCCGAGAAGTTGAAGTTTACTCCGAATATTTCCATAATGTGCTTTCCTCAGTTTCTATGCTTGAAATATACTTGATAATGTTTATTATACCACACAGTCCACTAAAAAGCAATCAGATCTCCGCAGGCATTCAGCAGCGCTCCTATCATAGATATATCAGCTTTTCAGCGATCAGCACGGCACTCTCTATCAGCTTTGGACATTCCGCTGTAAACAAACCGTTAGCCCGTGCATATGCCTTGCCCTCATCGGTGGAAATATCGCAGTCAAGCAATTCACGGCAGATGTACGAGCCGTTCTGCTTTGCAAATTCGTCAAGAAAACGAACGGCATAGCTGTTGGCTCTCTGCTTGCTGTCATAGTCGCCGTCCTCGCACATACCGTATTTCAGACCAAGAGCCATAAGCGCACCAGTACACGCACCGCATACCTCCGCCTTGCACATACCGCCGCCGAAACAAGCTCCGACTCTGAGTGCCTGTACCTTTGTCAATCCAAGCTCCTCGGCAAATGCCGCCAGCACCGCCTGAGAGCAGTAATACCTCTTTGAGAAAAGCTCACTTGCAATTTCTGTGTGTTTCATACTTACCTCCGATAAATATATTTAAATTTGTTTATATTTAACCCGAACAAATATCCGTGTTCCCACGGACTTTTTATTTACAGCAGCACTTGCCGCTTTCTGTTATATCGACCTTAGTCATTTCACGCAGAACATTCACAGCTATTTCCGTACCCTCCGCAGAAATGGAGTAATACATACACTTGCCCTCTTTTCTGCCATTCACAAGACCGCTGTCACAGAGTATCTTCATGTGATGCGAAAGCGTAGGCTGGGTACACTGCATCGCTTCAAGCAGCTTACAGGCACATTTCTCGCCGTTTTGCAGAAGCCTGAAGATCTGCACTCTGTTCTCATCGCACAGAGCCTTGAAGATCACGGTGATCTGCTTGTTAGTCAGTTCCATTTGCTCACCTCATATTGATGATTTTCTATATTATACCACACATATCGAAAAATGTCAATGTGTTTCTGCGATTTTTCAATAAAAGAAACCACTTCATTACTGATAGCGTCTCCAAATTATACCAAATGATGCAATAACTGAAATGTAAAAGGGCATACTTGACATAAGTTGAAAACAGCGGTATAATTGACATAATTCAGAAAAGGAGAAAAATCATGAGAATAGCAGTGACATACGAAAACGGACAGATATTCCAGCTCTGGTTACTGCGTTAGATCTGAATTCAGGAGATGAAGAAATGAATATAAGAAGATTTAAAAATGATGATGCAAATGAGCTTGCAGACGTGATCGCTCATACTTTGAGGACAACAAATATCAAAGACTATTCACCTGAGTACATCGAAAACGATATTAGCTTTTTGAGGGCAGAAAATCTTATTGAACGCTCAAAATGGATGAATATTTATGTTGTATGTGATGATGACAAGATCATCGGCTGTGGAGCTATCGGGCCATACTGGGGAAAGGAAGATGAGAGCAGCATTTTCACTGTATTTGTACTCCCTGAATATCAAGGCAATGGAGCAGGCAGTAAAATTATTGAGACTCTGGAGCAGGATGATTACTTTTTAAGGGCAAAAAGAATTGAGATACCTGCCTCAAAAACTGCGGTGAACTTTTATAGAAAAATGGGATATGACTTTAAGAACGGGATCGCAGAAGTTGATGATGAACAGTTATATCACTTGGAAAAATTCAGATAAATGTAGTGATCTGTTGTCTCATAGAATCTGTCCTTAATATCTGAAAAAGAAAAACCGGTTTGTTTTGCCTTGCTCGTATTCAATGTTGCATATGCAGGATAACCGTTATACGGTGCCGGTGTCCCGTTTGGCGCAATGATCGCTTTTTTATTGAGCCTTTCTTCTATGTAACTAACGATCTCTCTGAGTGAGATATCACCGTCTGAACAGCCGTTGATCGCTCCAGATATTTCTGTATCAACTAAATGCGATAAGAATAGACCGGCATCGTTCTCATGGATGAAACTGATCCTTGAATCCATATCGTCTATAAACATGGGAGTTTCGTTCTGTATGCACTCAATGTAAAAATATAGCCGTTTCGTATAGTCAGTGCTGCCGATAACGACAGGATAACGAACGGCTGTATATTTCTGATCCGGAAAACGCTGGACAACAGCACATTCCGCCTGCCGCTTTACCTCTGCATAATCAAAATCGGAACGTTCACACCATTTGAGGGAATATCGCTCTGCCGAGAAATCCTCTTCAATTGTATCAGCGTGAATATCAGTATAGACCGCCGAGCTTGACATCAGAATATATTTTTCGCAGTGGACATGATCTAAAAGCCGTTTCACATCATTTGAGGAGTAAGCTATCTTATCAATTATGACATCATAATACTTTCCGCTTAACGATTTGATAATGCTGTTTTCGTCAGCTCTGTCAAATATGATTCTTGAGACTTGATCTACATAGAGGTCAGGTGTTTTACCTCTTGTAGCGATCGTGATGTTATGCCCCTTGCTGATCAGATCGTTTGTCATAGGAATACCAAAGTATCTTGTACCGCCAATAATCAGAATATTCATAAAAAACTCCCAAAGCTGTATTTTACGGAGCAAGCTATATACTTGCTTCTGCTCCTAAATTATAGCACATAATATCGGGAATAGCAATACACGCGCGAAAAAACTTAACGTTTCACAAGATATAGCCGCGATCAATGGTGCAGCGTCACGCTGCTTATATCACATAAAAAGCAGAACAATGCACATGCCATACATAGTCACATGATATCCCTATATATGGCACTTCATATAAGGATTATAATACGCCCGTTATAATCAAATATCCCTTCTGGAAAATGACAGCACAGAATCCAAAAGCAGTCTATGCCTGCCTGAATTCCGGCGAAGCTTATGCTCCTGATGAGATAAGGGAGCAGAGTGTCTGCATAAATGGGGATATTCGTGAAACTCTTATGATACTTGCAAAACGGCATTGACTAATTGGAGCTTGTGTCAAAAAAGATCATTCTCATGATATCGGGCATTGACGCAAACATCATCTGCACCACAGTCTCCGCAGAGGCCGTATTGTCGTTCAGCAGCCACTCCTTTGTCATGCCCACAGTACCGTAACAATACAACCGAATAGAGAATTTAAGCTGAGTATCGAGAACATCGGTGTTCAGCTTTTCTTTTGCGATGACCTCATACCGCTTGACGAAGTATTCCAGCATATACTGCCATAAAGCGTTCTGTGATACATCATCGTATGCTCTTTTGTAGAAAATGAATTCCTGCCGCATTTTCGCCATGCCCTGTGCAGATGACTCTGCTGAGATAACGTCCGTATCGTATGCATCGCTGAGGAATATCCACGCAACAAGGTCGTACTTGTCCTTGAAATGATAGTAGAATGTGGGACGCTCTATCTCGGCAATGCGGCATATCTCGGTCACTCTGATCTTGTCAAGAGTTTTGGCCTTCATCAGCTCTTTCATTTTGTCGGCTATCCATATTTTTGTGCGTTCTGCCATTTTTATCACTCTCGTTTTTACAGAATATATAATGTGTAAGACTTTTTATCATAATTATAATTCTGTATATTGAAAAAGTCAAGTGTATCGGGTAAAATATAATCAGCAAAGGCAATACAAATCAAAAGAGAGGTGTCTGTTATGAAAATAGTTGCAATAAATGGAAGTCCGCGCATAGGGTGGAATACTTCATCACTTGTGCGGGAAGCTGCAAAGGGAGCACAGGCTAATGGGGCAGAGGTCGAGTTTTTTGACCTCTATAAACTGGAGAAATTCACGGGGTGCATTTCCTGTTTTGCCTGTAAGCTGCCTCCGAATGAAGGAAAATGCATATGCAGTGACGGACTTGCTCCTGTGCTTGAAGCGATAAGGAATGCAGACGGGCTTATACTCGGTTCTCCGAATTATCTGGGAGATGTATCCGCAGGCTTTCGTTCGCTATATGAAAGACTTATATTTCAGTCACTGACATATAAGAACGAACCCAGAAGTTATAATAACAAAAAGATACCGGTGCTTATGATAATGACAAGCAATGCAGATGAAGAGTATTATTCTCGGATAGGATATGATACTATGCTGAAAGGTTATCAGCAGACTTTAGGTGGATTTGTCGGAAATACCAAGCTGCTGATCGCTGGGAATACGAAGCAGGTCAGAGATTACAGTCGGTTTGACTGGTCGATGTTCGATACAAAGGCAAAAGACGAACGTCATGAAACTGTGTTTCCGAATGAACTGAAAGAAGCCTACGATACAGGAAAGAAAATGGTCACAGAACCGTGGTGAGCAGATCACCGAAAAAGGAGGGATAAATATGCACTTTACAGGAACAGTATACCGCAATCCCTATTGGGAGACATTTCCGCTTTTGCAGATAACCCGGGGCTGTACCCATAACAAGTGCAAGTTCTGCACTATGTACAGTGACGTAACCTTCAAAATGCAGCCTATTGAAGAGCATTATTGCTGCGCTTGAATACGAGATCAGTAACGGCGATATGGACGCTATGGCTGCGCGCAGGAGAAGCAAAAGCTCACTGTGAGTGTACAGGGCTCTGAACGGTACAGATCGACTGTTGCAATTGTTTCTGGTATGATACGACCTGTAAGGGAAGGCTGTCCTCAAAACTCAGGAGAAGCCTTATCTCTCCGGTGTATCTATAAAGTACAGTCAGAGGGAATTTGACACCAATATCCGAAATATAGTATATCTTGAAATGAAACTATGCGGATGCGAGGTGTATATCGGCAAGAACAATTCGGCGTTCAGCTCCCGGATGGCTCGGAGCGTGAGACCGCCAACCTTATGTATATAAAGGAGCTTTAATATGAATATTGATAATACACTATACAGTGGAAGACCTACAGATCAGCGTTCAGATGCTGAAATGGCTATATACGATAGACTTGATGCTCTCGGTATAGACTACAAACGAGCTGACCATGACCATGCTGATACTATGGAAGACTGCCTTGCAATTGAAAAGGTACTTGGTGCTAAGATATGCAAGAACCTGTTTCTCTGCAATCGTCAGAAGACCGGTTTCTATATGCTGCTTATGCCCGGAGACAAGCCGTTCAAGACAAAGTTCCTGACCTCGCAGCTGAACTGTGCCCGCCTCTCTTTTGCTGAAGCTGACAAGATGCAGGAGTATCTGCATACTATACCCGGCTCTGTATCAGCACTTGAGCTCATATTCGATACTGATAACAACATACAGCTTGTTATA
The DNA here is from genome assembly GCA_002373775.1 of Ruminococcus flavefaciens. Taxonomy (GTDB): domain Bacteria; phylum Bacillota; class Clostridia; order Oscillospirales; family Ruminococcaceae; genus Ruminococcus; species Ruminococcus flavefaciens_M. Next base: position 10,119 of record DFJW01000055.1, read on the forward strand.
GATAATGACCTGATGAAAGATGAATACATCTGCGGACATCCCGGTATCAATACATCGACAGTCCGCCTGTTCCGTGATGATATGCTGAAATATGTACGGGAAGCTAAGCATGAGCCTGCGTTTATAGATCTACCGATAGAATGATAGTAAAAGCCTCCTTAATGGAGGCTTTTCTAAAAGGTTTGTTATCTGTATCGCAATACTGATATTGTTTATGCAGTAACAATGCTGTCAGCCTTGTGAAGTCTGAGCTTCTCAACAGCCTGCTCACGCATCTTGTATTTGAGTATTTTTCCGGCAGCATTCATGGGGAAGCCGTCAACGAAGTCAACGTACCTCGGGCACTTGTGCTTAGCCATTCTCGCAAGGCAGAAATCCTTGATCTCCTGCTCAGTAGCTGTCTCGCCGTCCTGAAGCACGATACAAGCCATGATCTCTTCGCCGTAGTCTTCATCGGGAACGCCTATTACCTGTACATCCTTTACCTTCGGATATGTGTAGAGGAAGTCCTCGATCTCCTTCGGATAGATGTTCTCACCTCCGCGGATTATCATATCCTTGATGCGTCCGGTGATCTTGTAGTATCCGTCTGAAGAACGTCTGCGTGCAAGGTCGCCTGTATGCAGCCAGCCCTCAGAGTCGATAGCAGCTGCTGTAGCCTCGGGCATTTTGTAGTAGCCCTTCATGATGTTGTATCCTCTCGCAACGAACTCGCCGTCAGTATCGTCCGGCAGTTCCTCGTTGGTCTCGGGATCAACGATCTTGCACTCTACGCCGAATATAGGCCCACCGACTGTATTTACACGCTGTTCGATAGTATCGGTGGTCTTGCTCATGGTGGTAGCCGGAGATGCTTCGGTCTGTCCGTATGTGATACATATCTCGGACATGTGCATCTTCTCGATAACTTCCTCCATGGTCTTTATAGGACAGGGGGAACCAGCCATGATACCTGTTCTCATGTATGAGAAGTCAGTCTTGTCAAAGTCCTCGTGTCCCAGCATTGCGATAAACATGGTGGGAACGCCGTGGAAGCAGGTTATCTTCTCCTTGTTGATGCAGGCAAGTCCCTTTCTCGGAGAGAATCTTGTGATAGGTGACATTGTAGTTCCGTGTGTCATGGAAGCTGTCATAGCAAGAACCATGCCGAAGCAGTGGAACAT
>DFJW01000054.1 GCA_002373775.1 Ruminococcus flavefaciens
CAGTACCGTCATGAGAATTACTGCGCACCTATAATTGATGAAACAACTTGGAAACAGGCACAGTTCATGCTGGAGCAGAGGTCAAAGATAAATCCTCGCTCACAGTGCGGACGGAACATTCACAGGTATGCAGGAATTATCAAATGTGCCGAGTGTGGTGCAAGTCTTATTGCAAAGCGGAGGCGATGGAAGGATAAGGAGTACATTGAGTACACCTGCAACAGCAATCACCGCTACGGCAAGGAATACTGCACACCACATTCGGTCCGAGAGGAACAGCTTGATGCACTGATAAATATCGAGATCGTATCGTTGCTTGAATATATACAAGCTGAGAGTGCGAAATACGAAAAGATCGTCAAGAATTGGCTCAAAAAGAAGCCAAAGTACGACAGAGAGATACAGCGCAACAATGAAAAAATCAAGCGATGCCGTGATGAGATAGAGCAGCTCATCATCGAGCGTATCAATGACCGTGAACACGCAAGGGTCTACAATGATATGATTGAAAAGCGTGAAGCAGAGATACGTTTTCTCGAACAGAAGATAACCGACCTGCGGCATTATGATGAGGTCTGCAAGAAGCGCCGCGAGGAACTGAAAAATACTTCCGAACTGATCGAAACAATACTCGCGGGCGGCCACATCTCGAATGTCAACCTGAGAATGCTCGTCCGGCAAATCACGGTCCACCAGAATGATGACAAGTCTATCGACATCAACTTCGAGATGAACGGTGCGTTCAATTACAACATCATGGAAGATGTTACGGCTGATATACTGTGATATCGCCTAAAAGAAACCGAAATTGGATTGACATAACTTCTGTAATATGATATAATAACAAAGAGTGCCCAGCAAATCTTATGAGTCGTATGTTCCCTTTCCTCATAACCTTTGCTAAGACACTCTTCACTTTGGTGCGGATAACAGGAGTTGAACCTGCACCGAGTTGCCCCGACTGGCACCTGAAGCCAGCGCGTCTGCCTATTCCGCCATATCCGCATTGCTTAAATATTATATCACAATTTTTATGAGTTGTCAAGTCTTTTCAATAAAGATTTATGTTTAAACTATTATACCGACTACATCCGGATTGACTTTTCATCTGTTGAGATGTATAATTAATACATATATTCAGAAAGGTACGGTGCAGCGCTAATGTCTGTTTCTATGCGTACAGAGATCATTAACTATATTTCCGGTAATTTCAAAGCAGAGCCTGAGTATCTCTGGGCAAAATTCCCGGATTATGCCGTCTTCCGTCATGGCGACAACAAGAAGTGGTTCGCGATCCTCATGGATATCCAGTATGAAAAGTTAGACAGGGACAAAAGCGGCATGATTGACGTGCTGAATGTCAAGCTTGGTGATCCCTTGCTGCGAGATCTTCTCATTCAGCAGGACGGTTACTATGCAGGCTATCATATCAGCCGCGGGAACTGGATATCTGTAGTTCTCGACGGAACTGTCCCCCTCAGCGATATCTGCCGGTTCATTGACATGAGTTTCAGCGTGACTGCTTCAAGCAGCAAGAAAAATGAGATACGTCCTCCGAAAGAATGGCTCATTCCCTCAAATCCTAAATACTACGATATCATCAGCGCTTTCAATGAAAATGATATTATCGACTGGAAACAGGGACAGGGGATCAAGAAAAACGACACCGTTTTCCTATATGTGGGAGCTCCGGTTTCGGCTGTTCTGTATAAGTGCAAAGTCATCGAGACCGATATCCCTTACGAATTCAACAACGGCAGTCTGAGCATCCGGAAACTCATGAAGATAAAACTGCAAAAGAGATATCCGCCTGAATGCTTTACTTTTGAACGACTGAGATCTGAATTCGGTATTTTCGCTGTCAGAGGTCCGCGCGGTATACCCAACAGTCTCAGCGCTGCTCTCAGGTGATCTGCGGCACGTTCCGCATCAGGTCAGTTTAATATTTCTCCTTGATATTTTTATAAACATGTGCTAATATATAATCAATATCTTATGATAGGAGGAGTTTAATGAAAAAAGCACTTACACTTGCAGTTTCCTCTCTGACTGCACTATCGCTCGTTTGCTGCGGAAATAAAGGCGATGATCCCGGCACATCAACGAGTTCCGGTACAGTTCCTTCAGAGAGCGGCTCTGCCACTGAGGCAGCTGTTGCTGCCCCTTATCAGGATACAGCATCCCCTGCTGTTAGCATCGTCCCTCATGATGAAATGTTCGGGAAGTATGTATCCAACACTTATATCGCTACCGGCAGCAATCAGGTCACAGAATCGGCAGATCACGTCACTTACTGTGCCTACTTTCCGGTCGAGCAGTCCGGATCCCTTGAATACTGCTTCTATTTCTCGAACACCGTTGATTCCACCTACAGCAACGGCTTCAAGGCTTTTGCCGGCAGAACGGACAGCACATTCACTATCGAAAGCGCCTGTGTTTCAGCAGTTTCTGAAGTCAGCGATTCGCTGCCTGAGTCACTCACTCAGGTGACTTTCAGCGGGAACACGTCCCGGAAAACTGCTCCCGGAGACTGTTTCTGGAGCGATCCTGTCACAGTCGATGTCCCGGACGGCGGCTACCTGCTATGGGTATGGACTCTCACCGGCGAGAATATTCCCTGCACTCAGATGTCCAATCTTACTAAAGCCGGAGCCTTCTACAACGGTTCTGACACCATTTCCTACTGCGATGAAGTTCCTCTCCCGAAACTCATCGGCGCTGACAGGAAAGCTAAATACCGCGTCGCTGCTATCGGCGATTCCATAACGCAGGGCTGTCAGACTGAATTTATGGCTTACGAATTCTGGGCGGCACGCATCGCTCAGAAGCTGGGCAGCGAATACAGTTTCTGGAACTGCGGTCTCGGCTGGTCGCGTACCAGCGACGCTGCACTTTGCGGTGACTGGCTGGAACGCACGGCAAATTCCGATATCGTGATCGTTGCATTCGGAACCAACGACATCGTTTCAGGTGAGTACGGAGGTGACGGCGGAAACTCCGCTGCCGAGATCGACGCTTATCTGCGCAAAGTTCTCGACGCTCTCAAAGCCCATGGCTGCCAGATAATCGTATTCAATGCACCGCCGGAAGATTACAAGGAACCCATGGAATCCGTCCGCACTGAATACAATGAGATGCTGAAAAAGACCTGCGAGGAGTACGAAGTGGACTATTTCGACTTTGCATCCCTGCTTTCCTCTCCTTCTGAACCGGCAAAGGCACTCTACGGCGGACATCCTAACGGTGAAGGCGGCGAGATCGTCGCGCAGGCATTTTTAGAAAAATACGGTACCTTCCTAAACTGCAAATAACGAATATGACCGCACCCAAAGCGAAACGCCGGGTACGGTCATCTTTTTTTCTTCAGTTTTGCCGCAAATCTGCGCCGGTATATGTTATAGCATGCGTCAAGGTTCACATCGTACATCAGGAACACCACATTACAGAGCGCAAGCATGGCGTATGCGCCGTATTTTCCGTAATCGTCAAACTCCTCCAGCATCTCGTCCAGACCAAAGATATATACCGTGACGTAAAAGTATGACAGCACGCAGATGTTGAATATGATAAGCTTGATGAACGCCCGCAGTCCTTTTAATGGTATCTTCTGAAGATACAACCGGACTATGGGATAATGCCCGAATATCATGATGAATACAAGTGCTGCTTCCTTATCAAAGGTCACAAGAAGGGACAGAAGGCTGACCGCTATATATGTCAGGAAAGCCCAGCTCCTGCTGACTTCCACTGCTATTATCATCATCAGCACTCCGGCTATCATCGGCAGCAGCAGATAAAATGCCGGAAGCACTCCGGCGAGGAACATCGTTACGAGGCATAGTGCCGAGACTATGCCTCCCAGTGCGACTCTGTAGCTCACATCTTTCATTATTTCAGTGCCCTGCCGTTTCCGTCAGCTCTCTTCTTTGCCTTCTGCACATTGTATGTCAGTGCAGCCATGATCTTATGCGGAACAAAACGCTGACCTATACATGCGGCTTTTATTGAAAGCCCCGGAACCGCGAACAGCTTACCGGAAAGTGCCTTCTTCAGTCCATACTCCGCTGCGTACTCCGCCGAGATAGGTCTTGCACTGAAGGAAACTCCGGCGCGGTTGTTGAAGTTGGTATCTACAGGTCCCGGACAGAGTACTGTCACCGTTACAGCTGAATGGTCACGGCGCAGTTCTTCATATATCGCAAGCGTCAGCCTGAGCACATAATTCTTGGAGGCGTAGTAGGATGAGAGCAGAGGTCCGGTCATGAATCCGGCTGCTGATGCTACATTGAGTATCCTTCCGCTGTTGCGCTTCTTGAAATCCCTGAGAAAAAGCTTAGTGAGGATATGGAGCGCAGTTATATTTACTGAAAGCATGTTCAGTTCATCTTCAAGGTCGGTCTCTTCGAATCGTCCGAATATGCCGTATCCTGCATTGTTCACCAGCATATCTATGTCCTCGTTCCGGCATTCCTCATACACCCTGAAAACATCTTCGCGCCTGCTGAGATCTGCTCTGATCGTCTTTACATTAGGAAGCTGCTCTTCCATGGTCCTGAGCACTTCTTCGTTTCTGCCTGTGAGTATGAGATCCCAGCCCTTTGCACTGAGCTGCTCTGCCATTTTCCTTCCGATACCGGATGTAGCTCCGGTTATAAGTGCCTTCATACTATTCCTCCTTAGTTCAATTTACTGAATAATCTGCTGTTTTCAAGAGATTCGATACTGAACAGGAAAAGTGTCTGTTCATAGCTGTTTATATCCACCAGACTGCTGAGGCTGCTGTCAAGCAGTCCGGGATCAACAACGGTTATCTCGCTGTAATGCTGGATCAGGAACTGGATGAAACAATCTGCAAAGCTGTCCTTGATGAGCAGCAGTTTTTTGTCATTGTTCAGCGAGGTATTTATCACTGTTACCGGTGAACTTCCGCCCATGAAAACTTTGTAGCTGTCTCCGGTGCCAAGCAGAGACCTGTCCCCTATCTTCTTATTTTTCCACCTGCCTGAACTGTCAAGGCTGACACAGCTGACCACCGATACTCCGGAAGGGTATCTGTAGAGATCTATTATATCCGGCTTTATCCTGTCATACTGTGAACGGTAATAAAGCCCTCCGCGGTAATCGCTGCTGACGTGATCTATGGTGTATTTATCATAGGATATGGGGTTGAATCCAAGTTTCTGTATAGCAGTCCTGTAGACGTAATATGCTCCGTAACTTGTCCATTTCTTATCACTGCGGTAATAGATGTAGTTTTCCTTCTGGCTGCGCAGGATATTGTACGCATCTATACGCCTTATGCTCCCTGAAAGATGATCGCTGAAACGGTTTATTCTCCGGTTCTCCGGATCGGTCTGCATATACTTAGGCAGCATCTCGCCGTATATACCGGCTGATGTGGGAACGGCTGCTATATACACTGCTCCGCTGTAATTCTGCGCAAATCGGTTTATCTCGTAGGCAGTTCCGGAAAGATCGGATAATTCCGGACTTTCTGAATCCAGCAGCATGTCATTGCCGATGTATACGCCGTTCACTATGCTCTCGCTCAGTTCGGCACTCAGCTTGGCGTTCATGGATATCCATGTGTCACGGGCTGCAAAATGGTCAGCCATGTATGCGGAAAGCTCTTCCGTCACGCTGCCGTCATACAGCGAATGGAACGACATCTCCGGAAGTGATGCAAGGTCTCTCTCCTCTTTTGAAGAGTGTCCCTCCTTCTCCGAGAAAAGCGTCCACAGAAATACAGACGATATGAAAACGATCATTAGTACAGCTGTCAGTTTACTCGATAATCTCGACATATAATCGCCTCCTTACAGTCTGAAAAGTATCATTCCGGAACTTCCGGTGTATGACATCATTATAGTACTGAGTATGAGAAGTGCAAGAACGATCAGCGGTGAGGCAGCTGTCACTGCTGTCCGCACACGGTTCTTTCCGGAACGCAGCATCATGTTCCTGAACAGATTCGTGGATGCGTATATGCCTATCAGTATGAGCACGATATAGGATTTCAGCAGATACAGTGATAATTCATCCAGCAGTATACGGTTCCCGCCTATCATCGCGAACAGGTATCTGAAGGAATATGAAATGCTGCTGCCTGACAGAAATACTGATGCTATGAGCGTTATGATGTATGTGTATATCATGCCGGTCGCATCCATTATCTTCCAGTGTCTGAGCCTGCCTTCGATAACTATCCCCGTGCCTATTATGAAGCCCCATATCATTCCGTTAAGGCTGAAGCCGTACCAGAATCCGAGGATGCCCCATGCGAATATCAGCGATGCCTTGCGTAACAATCTGCCTCTGAACACCGATGTCAGCGGCTTTGTGATATACCTTCTGAACCACTGCACTACCTGTACATGCCACCTTGCCGAGAAGTATCTCACCCTTGAACTGAGCAGCGGATAGTTGAAGCTCTGCGGCAGACGGAATCCGAAACAGTAGCCGATACCTGTACCCATGTCCGCAAATCCGGAAAGCGTGAAGTATGCACACAGGAGATATGCGGTTATTCCCAGCCATGCCGTCAGCAGTGACATTTCCTGTACGTCCACACTGCGGACCGCTGTGTAAAGCATATAAAGCTGGTCAGCAAGGACAGCTTTCTTTACCAGTCCTTTTACGAATATAGTGAATCCTACTCCGATATCTTCAAGGTCGTTCCTCTTTTCGCGGAGTATCTTTGAGAACACCGAGTACCTCAGCAGAGGTCCCATTATTATACGCGGAAAGAACAGAAAATACAGCGAGAAACGGACTATGCTCCGGTCAGCATGCTCTTTTCCGTTGTATACATCCACCAGCATGCCTATTGCACCAAGCACCATGAACGATACTCCCAGCGGAAAGAAACCTTCCGGCACTCCGAGCAGCCGGCGCAGCCCGGAGATGTTCTCCGTCCTGAAAAGGAACAGCGTCAGCATATCGTATACTATACCGATAGAAAACGGCAGTACACAGACCTCGCCTTTCTTCCTCAGCCGGTCAGTCATTACAGCTGCGCAGTAATTCACAAGTGTAAATACCGAGACAAATCCGAGATAGTACAGACCGAACATACCGCAGAATACCAAACTGAGTACAAGCAGCACAGCATCGCGTACTTTTTTGGGCGATACATAGTTTATCAGCAATGAGACCGGCAGAAAGCCATAAATGAACAGCAGACTGCTATATAGCATTTTTGTCCTCCTTCAGCGCTTTTATACGTTCTGTCAGTTCTGAGGCATCCATCATCGTATTCAGCACTTCTATCAGTGCAGATGCTGACATCAGTGACGGCAGTCCCAGACTTTTCTGCAATTTCTGACGAAGCAGACTGCTTTCCCTGCCGCCGCTCAGACCAAGTTCATACAGAGTGGTCACTGTTATATCATGCTTTCTTTCATTATCGCCGGATTCTATGCCGGCTTTTCTGAAAGCCTCCCTTATGACATCCGCACTCACGCCTTCAACTCCGAGTTTCCCTTCTGCTGAGGGCTTTTCCTTGCGTTTCTCCTTGCCGAATATATCGGGTATGTACACGTTCCTGACATTTCCGCCGACTGCGCCCTTGATGTAGCCGCGTATGCGCCTTCCGGCACTGTCGGAATCTGTCAGGATGACTATGCCTGTAGTCTTTGCGTAATACCTTATCAGTTCCATTTTTTCCTTGTCCTTGAATATGCGGAAACCGTTAGTCACGATAATCACTGCATCGACCAGAGAACTGAGTTTTATCTTATCGTACTTTCCCTCGACTACTATAGCCTCTTTGATACTTACCATCATTTCCTCCCGGAACTGCCTGTGAGCAGCATCTCTGCCACCATTTTCTCAAGCATTATCTTTTCGTCACCGCCGCTTGAATTCAGCTTGACCGCTGTATCACGAAGTATGGCTATGCACTCCCTGAGCCGTCTGATATTCATTCTCGGACCACTTCTGTAAAGCTTGTCTATAACGAATCCGCGGCTGAAATATTCAAAATCCTGCTTTACTGTTTCTGCATTCTTTCCCGAGGACTTCGCCAGCTGGATCCTGTAGAGATCAAGGAAGGAATTTGTGATATTTCCAAGGACTGCACCACGGTTCTTTTTGTCCTGCATAAGCTCATCAAGTGCAGCAAATGCGGCTTTTCCGTTCATGGCTACGACCGCATCTGCAAGTTCAAAAAACGTTGTCGCAGACTGACGGTGTACCATTGAATCTATGATTTCCAGTGTGATCTCACTGCCCTGAGTGTAGGCACACAGCTTGTCTATCTCATTGCGTATGGCAAGGGTGTCCGAAAGGCATCTCTCGGCGATCTCACGGGCGTTCGGAAGAGTTATAAGTCCTCCGCGTGCAGATACGGCTGCTGCAATATCCTTTGCCAGTTCCTGAGGTGTCTTTATGGCACATTCCGTGAGAACACCGTTTTTTGCCGCGATATCAGCTATCTTCTTGTTCTTGTCTGCGATCACATATGATCTGGTCTTCTTGTCATATTTCTTTTTGACCTCGAATCCTGTGACGTTGAAAATCACCACCGTATGCGGCGGGATATTCTTCAGCGCGTCAACAAGCTGCTTTATATCATCCTCACGCTGTTCTTCGCAGTTGTAGTCGTTCACAAGTATGCAGTTATGCTCAGACATCATCGGCATCATTTCGGTCATGTCACGGAATTCTGATATGTCCAGTGCCTTTCCGTCAAGCCGGTTCAGTGCCAGTGCTTCGTCATCTCCGACCGCAGCACTTATTATCTTGTCCGTGAGCTTTTCCACTGAGCTTACGTCCTGTCCGAATATGTAATAGCAGTTGCTCAGTTCGCCTCGTTTAAGCTGAGCTTCAACTGCCTTTCTCTCGATCTGTGGCATCAGAGCCTCCTTAATCTGTATCCGCCGCCGCTTTCCGGCATTATCTCAAAATTGTTCATATCTTCCGCTTCCTTGTTTCCGAGATATATCACATTTTCCGCACGTTCCGGATCCTCGGACTTCCTGCCATAGCACACCACAAGTCCGTTTTCTTCGCCGGTGACATCAGAAGGCTTCTCAAATGTTATATCTGTATCCCCGTAACTGATAACGAGCCTGTCATCGCTGAAAAAGATATCGTATCCTTCACATGATATCATACCTTCACTGCCATAGCAGCTGACCGGTCCTCCGCCGAGGACTTCCGTTTCTCCGCTGACCAGCCACTCCTCAGTGGAGACGAACTCCAGCTCTCCCTTATATGCCGAATACTGGGACTGTATGTCCTCCATAAGCACCAGATCCCGTATATTCCCGATATTGTTGCGCGAGAGATATTTCTTGACATACATCGGCGAACGATAGCTGCCGCTTATGTCTATCACGTCTGTATTGCCTTTGAAAGACACAACTACCGCCGCATTGTTACCACTCCCAAGGACTGCAACAGTGAACGTATCATAGAGCATCCTGCCGTTCAGTGCGGAAAACAGGAATATAAGGCTGCATGAAAGCGAGGCAGCTGCTCCTGTATAAAGCCTGCTCCGGAATACTGCCTGCACCAGTATCACAGCAGCAGCACAGAAAAATGAAAACGCGACTACCCTTTCACTGCTCGCTGTAAAATACGTCGCACTTATCCTCGCGAGCTTATCGGATATGGTGAATAACATCTGTATCACTGCGCCGGCAAATCCGAGCAGGTCTATAGATCCGCCGGTGAACACATACACCACTCCTGTTATCATACATACCGAACAAAACGGCACTATAATGACATTTGTGACCGGTGATATGAGTGATGTTTCATCAAAGTACTTCATGCTCAGCGGCATTATACAGAGCATGGCGCAGAACGCCCCTGTCAGTTTGCTCAGAAACGATGTCAGGTATCCTTTATCAGGTATCAGCTCAGCCATATACGTTCCGAATACGCCTATGCCGAACGTTCCGGCGACCGACATGAGAAAACCGCTGCTGTATATGACATAAGGATCAGCCAGACATATCAGCAGTACCGCTGCTGCAAGCGAATTGAAAGTGTCGTTCTGTCTGCGAAAAAGTCTTGCAGAATACATTATCTCCACCATTATTGCCGCTCTTATGGCTGATACCGGGGAGTCAGCCATGACTGTGATGACCGCCAGCAGCACGGTCACCATGGCAAAAGAGGCATACTTGTTCACTCTCAGCTTTCTCAGCAGCCAGATGAGTGCAAGAGCAATGACCGAAACGTGAAGTCCGGATACTGCAAGAACGTGTCCTATACCGCATCGGTACAGCGATGTCTTTACATCATCGTCCAGCCCCTGCTTTTCGCCGAACACCATTCCCGCAAGGAAGTCACCTGCATCTGCGCCGAGTGCTATGCGGAATTCTGATATCATCCGTTCACGGTATCCCATGATACCGGCTCTGATGCTCCGGCTGTCCCTGTGTATCACTTCTGCCGTCTCAGCTCTGTCAACTCTCAGAAATATATGCCGGGAACGTAGATCACCTCTGCTGTTATAGGCATAATCGCCCTCCGGTGCTGAAAACTCACATCCGCTGAGACGTATAGTGTCTCCGTATCCCACATCAGCATCAGCTGAATAATAGCTTACCTTTGCTGCTTTATCTCCGTCGATATGACCTTTCAGCACATAGGATGCATGTTCTCCGTCATATCTGCGTATATCGGTGACCACACCTTCAAACGAGCCGGTCTTTCCGTCGTGTGCAGCAACCGGTCTGTATACAGCATAGGTATAGACTGTGCTTATCAGGACTGCTGAGCAGAAAAAGAGCGAAATGATGATATAGTCGTTTTTCCTGTATCCGGAATACCTGCCGGCAGCCAGAAATATCACTGAAGCTGCCGCAAGTATGAGCAGCGTACCTATCCCGTTAAAAAAGGAAGCGAAAAACAATCCTGTCATATACGCTGCAGCAGCACCGATCATTTTTCGCTTCATATATTATTCCTTACTTAAAAAACAGAGGAAGCTCTTCGAGGAAGATTATATCGTCCCTCTTTGCTGCGTCGCCTTCTGCAAGGACAGCAGCTTCGCCTGCAACTTTACCGCCGGCTGCCTCTGTGAGTTTCTCAAGAGCTATGACAGACTCACCTGTACTTATGACATCATCCACCAGCAGCACTCTCTTTCCTCTCAGCATTGCTGCCTTTTCCTGCGAAAGATAGAGCTTCTGGACTGCTTCTGTGGTTATGGACTTTACTGTTACTGCGATAGGATCAGTCATATAAAGCTTTACCGACTTTCTCGCTACCACATAAGGCTTTCCGCACTGTCTTGACATCTCATAGGCAAGCGGTATGCCCTTTGACTCAGCAGTGAGTATCACATCGAAATCTCCGCACTTCTTCAGCAGTTCCTCTGCACATGCTATAGTCAGCTCAACGTCAGAGAACATGATGAATGCCGCTATATCCAGCTTTTCATTCAGCGGACAACGCATAAGCTCGCGTTCAAGTCCTGCGATCTTCATTTTGTATGTTTCAGCCATAACTGTATCCTCACTCAGTCTTGCCGAGGGACTCAGGTCCCCAGCCCATTTTTACTCCTGCGAGCATATGGAAGTGGATGTGCTTTACTGTCTGTCCTGCATCGTCGCCGCAGTTGTTGATTATGCGGAAGCTTCCTATACCTTCCTGCTTAGCTATCTTTGCAGCTGCTTCAAACACCTTTGCAACGAGCTGTGAGTTTTCCTCTGTTATCTGGTCTGCACCGCTGATATGTGCCTTGGGTATGATAAGGCAGTGGAAAGGTGCTATTGGTGCGATATCTTTGAATGCGAACACATAATCGTCTTCGTAGACCTTTGTGCTCGGGATATCGCCGTCGATTATCTTACAGAATAAACAATCCATAATGTACCTCCGCTTTTATCACTTGATAATATCTGCAACGATGCTCTCTGCCTGTGCGAGTGCCTCGTCGATCTTTGCTGCGTCTCCTGCACCAGCCATAGCTCCGTCGGGCTTTCCGCCGCCCTTGCCGCCTGTTACTGCGGCTACGCTGCGGACGATATTTCCAGCATTGGCACCCTTTGCTACAGCATCCTTTGTGCATACGCAATAGAATGTGCCCTTCTCGCCGACTGTTCCTGCGAACAGTGCTACTACTGCGCCGCCCTTGTCCTTGACGCTGTCACCGAGTTTTCTCAGTGCATCGGGAGCTGTGCCGTCAAGTCTTGCCTGAACGAACTTTACGCCGTTTATCTCCTTGGCATTGTCAAAGAGAGATGCTGTCTTAGCGTTAGCTATCTGCTGATTAAGGCTCTCAAGCTTCTTTTCCTTGTCCTTGAGTTCAGCTGTCATTGCTGCACACTTCTCGGGAAGTTCTGTTGTATTTGCAAGCTTCAGTGCCTTTGCAGAACGTGCGATAGTGTCCTTGAAACCGTTGAGAAGTCCGAGTACGCCAAGTCCGGTTACTGCTTCTATACGTCTTACTCCGGCTGCAACAGAGCTTTCGGATACGATCTTGAAAAGTCCAAGCTGTGCTGTATTCGATACATGTGTACCGCCGCAGAACTCAACAGAAGGTCCGGCTGTTACTACTCTTACTGTATCGCCGTACTTCTCGCCAAACAGTGCCATTGCGCCAAGCTTTCTTGCTTCGTCGATAGGCATTTCCTGCATGGTAACAGGAATGCTTCTGAGGATGTAGCTGTTTACTATCTCCTCCACCTTTGCTATCTCCTCTTCAGTCATTGCCGAGAAGTGGTTGAAGTCGAAACGGCATGTCTTGTCATTGACAAGCTGTCCTGCCTGATGAACATGGTCACCGAGAACTTCACGGAGAGCATTCTGGAGAAGATGAGCTGCTGTGTGGTTTCTCATAATGGTCCAGCGCCTGCTGTCGTCAATCTTTGCGAGCACCTTGTCTCCCTTGGAGAGTGTGCCGTTCGCTACTGATGCGATGTGGAGGAAGTGTCCCTCGGACTTGATAGTGTCCTCAACATTTGCATAGCTGCTGCCGTTGTCGATGACACCGGTATCGCCTACCTGTCCGCCGCTCTCAGCGTAGAAAGGAGTCTTGTCAAGCACGATGACTACATCATCGCCCTCAACAGCTGTCTGCACTTCTTCGCCGTCCTTGTAGATCGCCAGTATCTGCGCATCATCTGCTTCGAAGTCCGTGTAGCCTGTGAATACTGTTGCAGGTGCATCTATCTTTATGCTGTTGTCAGCCCATGATGAACCAGCCTTTGCAAGATGGTCTGCCTTTGCTCTTGCTCTCTGCTCCTTTGCAAGCTCAGTAAAGCGGTCGCGGTCAACGCTTATGCCCTTTTCCTCGCATATCTCAACTGTAAGGTCTATCGGGAAGCCGTATGTATCTGCAAGCTTGAATGCGTCATCGCCGGAAAGAACATTCTTGCCCTCTGCGCCGAGTTTCTCGATGAACTGTGTGAGAAGCTCAGAGCCTTTGTCGATAGTCTTTGCGAATGCTTCCTCTTCAACGCCGATTATCTTCTTGATGTAATCGCGCTTTTCAACAAGTTCAGGATATGCAGAAGCATTTTCATTTATAACTGTATCGCACACTTCGGTCAGGAAAGGTCTTGTGATGCCGAGAAGTCTGCCGTGACGTGCAGCTCTTCTGAGAAGACGGCGGAGAACATAGCCGCGTCCGGAATTTGAAGGCTGTATGCCGTCGCCTACCATGAGTGTTGTGCTTCTGATATGGTCGGTTATGACACGGAGAGATACATCTGTCTTTGCATCCTTCTTATACTCGACTCCTGCTATGGATGAGATATGCTTCATTATGTTCTGAACTGTATCGACTTCGAAGATATTGTCCACGCCCTGCATTACGCATGCAAGTCTTTCAAGTCCCATACCTGTGTCGATGTTCTTGCTCTTCATTTCCTCATAGTGACCGTTGCCGTCGCTGTCGAACTGGCTGAATACAAGGTTCCATATCTCGATCACGCGGTCGCAGTCGCTTGCCTGCTCGAAGTTCTCGAAAGGTCCGTATGCCTCTCCGCGGTCGAAGTGGATCTCAGAACATGGACCACAGGGACCTGAGCCGTGCTCCCAGAAGTTATCCTTCTTGCCGAGACGGATTATCCTGTCATGAGGTATACCTATCTTGTTTTCCCAGATCTGCTCTGCTTCATCGTCGCTCTCGAATATAGTTATCCAGAGACGGTCAGCAGGTATCTCCAGTGTCTTTGTAA
Source organism: Ruminococcus flavefaciens (assembly GCA_002373775.1). Lineage (GTDB taxonomy): Bacteria > Bacillota > Clostridia > Oscillospirales > Ruminococcaceae > Ruminococcus > Ruminococcus flavefaciens_M. The sequence continues at coordinate 14,142 of DFJW01000054.1, forward strand.
GGAATTCCCACGCCCACTCGATAGCCTCGTTCTTGAAATAATCACCGAAAGAGAAATTACCGAGCATCTCGAAATATGTACCGTGACGTGCAGTCTTGCCAACACTCTCGATATCGGGAGTTCTGATACACTTCTGGCAGGTAGTGACTCTCTTGTTGGGAGGTGTAGCCTGTCCGAGGAAGAATTTTTTAAGAGGAGCCATACCTGAATTGATGAGCAGAAGGCTCTTGTCGCCCTGAGGTACAAGAGATGCGCTCGCCATTCTTGTATGGTTCTTGCTCTCGAAGAACGAGAGATACTTTTCACGAAGATCATTAAGACCTGTCCACTGCATAGATATATCTCCTTTTAATAAAAAAATAATACAAAGCAATACAAAAAAAGCCTCGCCGCCAATGGGACGAAGGCTCTCGTGGTACCACCCAAATTCAAAGGAACGCTGTGTTCCTTCCTCTTTGCCCTTAACGCAGGCTACGCCGTGATTTCTCACGGATGCTCAGGGGCAGCACCCGCATTGCACACAAAGGCTCGCACCATCCGCCTTCTCTCTGAACTGCACTTCCTGCGGTCAATCCCTTCAACGCTATACATTAATATTATAATACGCCGGATATAAAAAGTCAATGGTTTTGGATTTTTTTCCGGAAAATTCGTTTTACCTCTTGACAAATCGAAATAATTGTGATATCATAATGATATCAAATACATATTCACCATTAACACGGAGGATAATATCATGAATGAAAAAGTAATATCAAAAAGAAAAAACGGCATGTCTGTACTGTTTATCACAACACTTCTCCTGATCGCAGCAGTGTTTGCTGTGATATACGGCGCTGATCTCGAAAAGCACTGGCTTTCCGGTATCGGTGTATTCTGGCTTTGCATCGGCTGGTTCCCTTATCTGGGACTTAAAGTGCTAAAGCCGCAGGAAGCTCTTGTGCTCACACTCTTCGGCAAGTACAAGGGAACTCTCAAAGGCGACGGCTTCTACTTCGTGAACCCGTTCTGCACCGCTGTGAACCCTGCCGCTACAACTAAGCTCCGTCAGAGCGGTGACGTAGGAGATTCTCCGGTGAAGACCTCTGTAAACAGTCTCAACGGCAAAAATGCTTACGAAATGATGAGCAGGAAGATCTCCCTGAAGATCATGACTCTCAACAACAACCGCCAGAAGATAAACGACTGTCTCGGTAATCCTATTGAGATAGGCATCGCTGTTACTTGGCGTGTCGTTGATACAGCAAAGGCTGTCTTCAATGTGGACAATTTCAAGGAGTATCTCTCTCTTCAGTGTGATACGGCTCTCAGAAATATCGTCCGCCTTTATCCTTACGACGTTGCTCCGAATATTGACACTACCGGCGACGGCATTGCCGACGAGGGCAGCCTGCGCGGATCAAGCGATCTGGTAGCTGCACGCATCCGCGATGAGATACAGCTGAAGGTGGAGAATGCCGGCCTCGAAATAGTTGAGGCTCGTATAACTTACCTCGCATACGCTCCCGAGATCGCAGCCGTTATGCTTCAGAGACAGCAGGCTTCCGCTATCATCGACGCAAGAAAAATGATCGTTGACGGCGCTGTAGGCATGGTGGAAATGGCTCTCGAAAGACTCAATGAAAACAATGTCGTTGAACTGGATGAGGAACGCAAGGCTGCTATGGTATCAAATCTGCTCGTAGTTCTCTGCGGCAATCACGACGCTCAGCCTATCGTCAACTCAGGAAGCTTATACTGATGGCTCAGAAGAAGCAAGTCCCGCTCCGGTTATCGGAAAAGCTGTATAACGATATCGCCGCATGGGCGGAAGATGACTTCCGTTCAGTCAACGGGCAGATAGAATACCTGCTGACTGAATGTGTAAAACAGCGAAAGAAAAACGGAAAATATGTGTCCGACGAGATCGATGCCCCGCTTGATGTGGACGTTGAACAGTTCGGAAAGCAATGATCGTACAGTTCAGTCTGATATCTCAGACTGAACTGCTTCTGCTATCTCCCTGAAAACAGGTGCCGCAGCATCATTGCCGTATCCGCCGTCCTCTATCAGCACCGTAAGTGCATATTCAGGCGCATAAGCCGGGAAGAATCCTGTTATCCACGCATGGCAGAGTTCGTTCCCGGCTTTGTCATATCTGCCTGTCTGCGCAGTTGAAGTTTTGGCTGCTATCGGTACTTCCAGAGTTCGTGCATTGGAATCCAGGTTGTCGCGTATGGCAGATATCATCATATCCCGCAGCTTTCCTGCCGTTTCATCGTCCATGACTCGGCTGACCTGCGGCGCTTTCTCATTCCCGACACTGATGCCGTCCTTAGTAAGCCCTTTTATGAGACGCAGCTGAGGCATATACCCGTCACCTGCTATGGCACAGGTCAGCTGAGTTATTTGCAGCGGCGTTGCCGTGAGTTTTCCCTGACCGAATGAAAAATTCGCCAGCTCCGCCGGTATGTCAAGCTCATCAGCTGTCGGCAGCACTCCGGCGCTTCCTGCTATCCCCCTGCAAAGATAAGTCTCCCTGCCGAATCCAAGTGAATAGGCAAGGTCATGGAGAGAATCTATGTCAAGTCTGCTGCTCAGAGTTATGAAATAAGTGTTGCAGGAATTCCGCATTGCCTCGGTCATGTCCTGCCAGCCGTGGCCGTCAAGTCGGTGACAGTTGAATATCTGTCCGGATATATCTGTACTGCCTTTGCATTTATATAAATATCCGCCCTTACCCTCATTTATAGCTTCGCATGCTGTGACCAGTTTGAATATGGAGCCTACACCATATGAATAGAGCGCACGGTTTATCAGCGGACTTCTCTTATCGCTGAGGGCTCCTGCCATATCCTCTGTATCATATGAGGGGAAGCTTGCCATTGCCAGTATGTCGCCTGTACGGACATCAGCCATCACTATTGCGCCTTTTTCGATGTTTCTGCCTGCGTCTTCGCATATCTTCTGGATATCCATGTCAAGAGCAGTCACGACTCCCGGAATATCTGCTTTACTGCGGTATACTTCCTTTCCGTCACCTATGAGCACCCTTCCGAATCCGTCCGTCTGATAAGTCACACTGCTCTCCCGGTAATCTCCGCGAAGTATGCTGTCATAGGCGTATTCTATGCCGGATACGCCTTTTCCTTCGGACAGACTGCCGATAACGTGCTTGGCAAGCTGTGTTTTGCCTGTGCGGACCGGTATCCTGAATACGGTGACCGCATCAGAATCCTTTACACCTTCCCTGCATTCAAACACGAAAGGCTCGCCCTTGTCGTATGATTCGCAGAAGCTGCTTGCGTCCACCGCGTATCTCTTCAGCTCTTCACGGTCAGCCGCCTGCGGTACTGCCGCCGCATAGTACCGGTATTCAGTATTTACAAGCGGCATCATATTCCTGTCGTATATCGTTCCCTGACTCTCGCCGGATACTATTTTCAATTCCGCTCTCGCCTCTGCCAGTTCCATGTGTTCGCGGTTATAGGAAATGATAAAATATCTCATGATCACCGCCGTGAACATCATAAAGAACACTGCTGTCAGGACTATAATTCCGCTTTCACAGCGCCTTCGCATAAAAAATCACCTCATAGGCATTATCTGCAAATGAGGTGGTTTTATGCTTATTTTGGTATATCTCTAAAACGATTCTTAGTCGGCTTGCCATGACCGTAATACAGCGTCCTGCTGCCAAGTCCTCTTATTCTTTCAGCACTCTTTTTCAGCGCAGTCAGATCACTGTACAGATGTCCGGCAGAAGGAAAGATCCAGTTATCGAGCGCATCGCCTGTGATGAGTGCTTTGCCAGCCACATCAATGCCCACTGAGCCTTTAGTATGTCCGGGAAGTTCGATTATCTTTGCTTCTATGCCGTATTCCGAAAGACTGTCGCCTTCCTTGATAAAGATCATTTTTTCAGGCTTTTCTATTTTGGTATATCTCAGATCTCTGGCAGACAAACCAAGAACTAACTTTCCGACAATACCAAATGATTTTATAGGATCCTTTTTCACTTTAACGATCGTCAGATCTGAGGATGCTCAAAGAATACTTATAGTATAACTTCCTTTTATCACTCAAGGACCAGTGTGAACGGACCGTCATTGAGCAGCTCGACCTTCATGTCTGCGCCGAATACACCTGTCTCAACATGCTTGCCTTTTGAACGACAGTAATCCACGAAATACTCGTATAGCCGCTCTGCTATATCAGGCTTTGCTGCCTGTATGAAATTCGGACGGTTTCCCTTACGGCAATCTGCATAGAGTGTGAACTGCGGAACTATCAGCAGTGAGCCGCCCACATCTGCCAGCGAAAGATTTATCTTGCCGTTCTCGTCTGAGAATATGCGCAGATTTATGATCTTGTCAGCAAGTCTGCGGCAGTCCTCTTCCGAATCTTCATGTCCTGCTCCGAAAAGGAGCAGATATCCTTTGTCGATCCTGCCAGTCACTTCTCCGTCTACTTTTACGTATGCCGAAGTGACGCGCTGCAATACTATCTTCATATCACGCCTACTTCTTTACTATATCGAATCCGAAAGGCTTCAGATCAAGCTGATCCTTCGCTATGGAATCTATTATGCTGAACATCGCCTTAGGCAGATTGATGGATGCAGGCTTCTCGGAATTATTGAAGAAGAATATGAAATCGTCAAGTCCGTTTGTGCGCGTTGTAACTTCAACTCCGCGCGGCAGTCCTTTAAGACGCGGGATGCCTGTCTGCTTCATGATATTGCCAACAAAGCTCTCGTAGAAATCCATTTTGCATACTGTTCCCACATAGTATACAACTCCGTTGCAGTATCTGTTCAGCGTTACTGCCGGAAGCGAACGGTAGAAACTGTCATCGTATTCTGCATAGGCTTTTGCCGTGGTCAGTGTAAGTATATCGCACCACTGACGGCATGTGAAGATATTGCCGGCAAAGTCGCGTATCTTCTGCTCATGTGAGCCTATAGGATCGTATTCCGCTACCTCTGCGCCTACCAGTTCCTTGAATACTGTAGGCAGCTTGTCTGCGATGCAGTTATTGAGCTGATCTTTCACACCACTCCTGTTTGTCAGCACCAGTGTTCCGCCGGCAGTCGCATATCTGTAAAGATTCTCTGCTGCTGTCTGGTCGTACACGAACATAGTCGGCGCTACGACTACCTTGTATCCGGAAAGGTCTGCATTCGGAGGAACTACATCCACATTCGCTCCGTAATGCGAGAACGCCGCGTGAAAGTATTTCAGCTGTTCAAGGTAATACATTCCCTCGACCTGAGGCTGTATCCTGAATGCTGCTTCGTTGTCAGGAGAATAGATTATCGCTACGTCAGATACTATCTCCGTAGTATCAATAACTCCCAGCTTTGAAACAGTCTTGCAAAGCTCGGAAAATTCAAAGAAACGTCTTCCGGGGACTCCGCTGTGATCTATCAGTCCGTGCCAGAACATCTCTGCACCTGCTACAGCTGTACGCCAGCGGAAATGGAGAATGGTATCTGCACCGTGAGCTATCGCCTGAAGAGAATATCCCATGAGCTGACCGGGACGTGTCGTGGATGACATCGGCATCCAGCTTCCCGTGGGACCGCTGAGCTGTTCCATTATCCAGAAGTTCCTGCCCTTTATACCTCTCATCAGATCAAGGTGGAAGGCATGTGAATAGAATTCATCAGGATCCTCCGGGACGCGTACCGGAGGATAGTTGTCATAGGAAACAAAATCCAGCTGCTCGTACATCTTATAGAAATCCGGTGTATTCTCACAGAACCATGTATTTGTGGTGAGCTTTGCTCTTGAAAGTTCACGCTTAATCACCATGGCTATCTCATGGATGAAATTCGCGGTCACATCATTGGTGAACCTGTTGTACTCCAGACATAAAGCCGGATTCTGCCACATCTGAGGGTATGCTGTGGGCGGTTCTATCTGTGATATGTCACTGTATTCGTTGCTCCAGACGTTCGTGCCGAAAAATGCGTTGATGTTCTGGAGATTGTCGTGCTTGTCGATTAGCCACGCTCTGAACTGATTCCTGCACTCGTCACAGCAGCACGGATATGCTTCAAGCTCGTTGTCTATCTGCCATGCCACTATGGAAGTGATCGAAGCATAGTGCCTTACCATGCGCTCAGTTATCTTCTTTGCATAGCGCATGAATACCGGCGACATCAGGCATCTGTGTCCGCGTATGCCGAGCTGTAGCCTTTTGCCGTCCGGACCTACACGGATCATCTCCGGATGTGCCTCATACAGCCATTTCGGCGGGCAGTTCGTAGGTATCGACATAACGATCTCTATGCCGTATCTGGAAAAGATACGGACCACCTCATCAAGCCATGCGAAATCGTACACGCCTTCTGAAGGTTCGAGTTTTGTCCATGCGAATTCTGCAAGCCGTACTACCTTTACGCCGGTAGTTGCCATTGCTTCTGCATCTCTTTCCCACATCGACTGATCCCATTGCTCGGGATAATAATCCACTCCTATTTTCATAATACACCTCTCTTATCTGTCAGTATCGTATTCTATAAGCTGACAATTCCCCATGAACCAGCCGGAAAACTCCTCCGTGGTCATATCATGGAAATATGTCTCTATCACACGGCATACTCCTCCGTGACTGACAAGCAGTACAGTCATGCCGCTGTATTCATTAATATAATCATCTATGGCAGAGTATACCCTGTGAGCCAGCTGTATCAGCGACTCACCGGTCATGCCCATTTTCACGCCGAACTGCGTTTTGTTTTCAGCAAATCCTTCGGTATAGCGTGAACGTCCTTCGTATCCGCCGTAATCCCATTCCCTGAGCCGTTCATCCGTTATGAGCTTTATCCCTGTACGCTCTGCAACGATCTCTGCGGTCCTGAGCGCACGCTTCATGGGAGATGCTATTATCAGCTCTATGCCGTCTATAGCTGCCACTCTTTCTGCAAGCTCATGTGCCTGTGCGAGACCTGTATCGTTCAGTTCAATATCTGTAGTGCCGAGAATGATATCCTTCCTGTTGTACTCTGTCTGTCCGTGACGGGTAGATAGTATCTTCATATTCAAGCTCCTGAGTATTTTCTTATCTCTGCCCTTGCATTATCGAGCATGAGACTGCTGGGAGAATCACCGCCCATGATACGCGCTATCTCCCTTACTCTGCCCTCTTCATCGAGCTGTGTGACGTGAGTCTCTGTGCGGTCGCCAACGATATTCTTCTCTATCATCAGGTGATTATCCGCCATTACTGCGATCTGCGAAAGATGTGTGACGCATATCACCTGCCGCACTCTGCCGATCTCACGCAGCTTTATACCTATCTTCTGAGCAGCTTTTCCGCTTACTCCGGTGTCTATCTCATCGAATATCATCGTAGGTATGCTGTCTTTGTCCGCGATAACGCTCTTCAGCGCAAGCATTATCCTCGAAAGCTCACCGCCGGATGCTATCTTTGATATGGGCTTGGGCTCTTCGCCCTTGTTCGCTGATATCAGGAATTCTACGGTGTCCATGCCGTTTACCGTGAGTTTTCCTTTTTCGTGCCGGACTGTCAGCACGACTCCTGCCATGTTCAGGAATTCCAGTTCAGCAGTGACCTGCTCAACAAAACGGGCAGCATTCTTTTCGCGCTGTTCAAACAGCGCCTTCGCCTGTTCGGTCACCGTATGCAGGAGTTTGTCCTTCTGCTTCGTCAGAGATTCTATCTCTTCCCTTGAACTGTCAAATCCGACTATCTCTTCACAGGCTTCATCATACAGTCTGATGAGGCCTTCGCAGTCTGTTGCGTACTTCCTTTTCAGCTTATTGTAAAGTCCGATCCTCGTACTGAGGTATTCAAGACGCTGACCGTCAAGTTCGATCTTGTCCGCAAGGTCTTCAAGCTCGGATGCGATATCGGAAAGCTCTATCTCTGCGCCGGAAAGCCGCTCATAGAGTTCGCCGAGCTTGTCGATGCCGTCGGTGAAACCTGCTATGCCTGCTTCGGCTGTGGCTATCAGCTCATTTGCTGCTTCTTCGCCTGTGATTAGCTGGACGGCATTCTTTATGGCAACTATCGTGCGCTCGGAATCCCGGGCAGTTTCGTATTCCTTTTCAAGCTTCTCATCTTCGCCTTCAACGGGTTCAAGTTCGCCCATATCGTTTATTATCTCATTGAGATAACGGCTCCTCTCGATCCTTGACTGCTCCTGTTTTTTCAGTTCACCGAGCCTGCGTGCCGTATGCTGAAGATCACGGAAAGTACTGCGGTATTCATTGAGCAATGTATCGTCTCCGCCGAAATCATCCAGTATCTGCAAATGGCGGTCGCTGTCAAGAAGTATCTGATTGTCATGCTGTCCGTGTATGTTTATGAGCATGCTGCCTATCTCGCGCAGGAGAGATGCTGATGCCGTTCTCTGGTTCACTCTCGACACGCTTCCGCCGTCTGCGCTTATCTCACGGGTAACGGTTATCTCTCCGTCGTCATGGGATATGCCGAGTTCATCGAGTTTAGCTGTCACCTCGGGAGAAAGATCGGTAAAAAGCGCTGTTATGACCGCTTTATCACATCCCGTGCGGACTATATCCTTGGTGCATCTCTGACCGAGCACTGCATTTATTCCGTTTATAAGTATGGACTTTCCTGCTCCGGTCTCGCCGGTGAATATGTTCAGTTCATTTGTCAGCGGTATGACTGCTTCGCGTATTACAGCAAGGTTGCGGATATAGATCTCTTTGAGCATCGCTGCCGTTTACCTCCTTGGGAAAAGCTCGCTTCTGAATTTCTTTGAAAGCTTCTTTGCATCAGCTTCACTGCGCACAAGAATGAATATGGTATCATCACCGGCTATCGTTCCGACAACGCCCTGATGATTCACAGAATCTATAGCAGCGCATGTTCCCTGTGCCATGCCGACTCTGCATTTCAGTACTATCGTATTCATGGCGTAGTCAACTGAGACCACAGCCTCTTCAAACAGCGACTTTTCCACGGCTGCTGCCGGAGGAAGGGCGTATCTGTATACGCCGTTCTCGTCGCGCTGCTTTATGAGTGAAAGCTGCTGGATATCACGCGACAGTGTAGCCTGAGTCGTCTTTATACCGCGGCGTTCGAGCTGCTCTATAAGTTCGCCCTGAGTGGCTATTGGCTGTTCTGATATTATTTCCAGTATAGCTTCATGTCTTCGGTTCTTCATATCTATCACGTTCCTATTTTATCGGTCTGCAAAGCTTCCTGCACAGCGATTCGTGGAAGGAATTTCCGATAAGGTCTATAAACTTTATATTGTGTTTGCCCCGGCTTATCTCGATGGATTCATTTTCAAGCAGATTGAAATGCTGCTCGCCGTCAACGTTAATCACCATATACTCGCTGCCGGTCGTCTTTCCGGTCAGTCTGAGCTTTCTGTTCGATGCGAAGAGCGTAGCTCTTGAAAACAGAGAATGCGGGCATATCAGCGTCATTTCAATACATTCAAGGTCCGGTTCTATGACAGGTCCGCCTGCTGAGAGCGCGTATGCTGTTGAACCTGACGGCGTGCTGAAAAGTACACCGTCTGCCCTGTATCTGCCGATGAGATACCCTTCGGAGTATACCTCAAAATCGCTGATACGGAAACTTCCTGAACGGGCAGACACTTCGTTCAGCGCTGTATGGACTACGTCTCCGTCCTTTTCATGGAATACAACATCCAGCGTCATGCGCTCTGATACCTCGTATTCGCCGGTCTTCAGAAGTGCCAGCTTATCCAGCTGGTCTGCTTCAAGTCCTGCCATGAAACCGAGAGTTCCGGTATTTATGCCCAGCAGCTTTGTATCTGTACCCATGAGCATCTTTGCACACCTGAGTATCGTTCCATCTCCGCCTATAGCTAAAACTACATCGGCATTCCTTGCGGATTCGCAGATATCCTCAAAAACAACAAACGGCTTATCCGCAAAGTCACTGCGGAAATTCTCACTGACACAGACCTCTATGCCGGCATCATGCAGTATATCACACGCCTCCCTTGCACATGGGAGTGCGTTTTTCTTCTGGAAATTCGGATATAACGCTGCTTTCATATATTCCTCCTTGCTTCTCCGCTGACTGCGGTTCACAGCTGAGAAAATGCGTTTTCGACTATCATCTTCAGATCACACGGCTCGCTCTGTGCCGGACCGTGGGTGATCTTCACCAGATATTCTATATTGCCGCTTCCTCCTTTTACAGGAGAATATGCGTACCTCTCAGGTACCATTCCCATGCTTCTGATAAAACTGTCAAGCTCTGTCAGTACGCGGAGATGTACCCGCCTGTCTTTTACTATGCCGTTCTTTCCTACATCTTTTTTGCCGGCTTCGAACTGAGGCTTTATGAGGACGGCGGCTGTTCCGTTCTCTGCAAGCAGTTCGCTTACCTTCGGCAGAACCAGCCTCAGTGAGATGAATGAAACATCCACCGATATGATATCAGCTCTGCCGCCTATATCTCCGGCGGTGACGTTCCGTATATCCGTCCCCTCCATGTTCATTACCCGGCTGTCATTGCGAAGCTGCTCGGCAAGCTGACCGTGCCCGACATCCACAGCGGCAACTCTTTCTGCACCTCTCCGGAGAAGCAGATCCGTGAAGCCGCCGGTGGAAGCTCCGATATCGAGACAGGCTTTGCCGTTTACATCTATCCCGAAGCTGTCAAGGGCTTTTTCAAGTTTCAGTGCTCCCCTGCCGACGTACATCTCCTGCCGGGATGATATTATCTCATCCTCGCTGGTAACTTCGTCAGAAGGCTTGCGGGCTGTCCTGCCGTTTACGGTCACGCATCCGGACTTTATCATCTCTTTCGCCCTTTCACGGCTTCGCGCGATACCTCTGAGGACAAGTTCACTGTCAAGCCTTGCCATTGCCGCTGATCCTGTCTTTTATATATGCAGCCATTTTTTCACTGCTGAGTCCGAGGGCGTCAAGACATTCCATTACAGATGCCTGCTTTACAAAATTTTCCGCAGTTACTCTGCTGTAATCGCCGCTGTACGAACGTTCTGCCAGCATGCTGCCTGTCTTTTCGGAAATACTGCCGGCTCCCATAGACTCCTCGAAGAATACGATGTGCTCATATTCCTTCATCTTACTGATGATCTCAGGCTTTATCGGATAGATCTGTGTGAGTTTGAGAGTGTCACAGCTGATGCCTTCCGACTTCAGCTTCTTCCTTGCCTTACAGACTTCGTTATAGAGCCTGCCGTAGGTAACTATCAGAGTGTCTCCGCCTTCATGCCTGAACTTATAGCCGGTGGTGATATCAGCGGTATCTGTATCAGGACATTCGCTTCCTCTCGGATATCTTACGGCAGCTATGCCCTTGTCTTCATAGAATGCCTTCTTCATGCAGAGTTTCATCTCTTCATAGCATGACGGCGAGTATATCACAGTGCCCGGTATTGTCGTAAGTATCGGCACATCGAGAAGTCCCTGATGTGTCTCTCCGTCTTCTCCGACTATGCCTGCTCGGTCTACGCCGAGGACGATATGCAGTCCTCCTATGGCTATGTCATGGACGAGCTGATCGTATGCACGCTGAAGGAATGTGGAGTATACCGCAAATACCGGAATGAATCCGGCAGCTGCAAGCCCTCCGGAAAATGTTACAGCATGCTGCTCGGCTATTCCCACATCGTAAAATCTCTCGGGGAAACGGTTGTGGAAAAACTGCAAGCCTGTTCCGTATTTCATTGCAGCCGTCACTGCGCAGATACGATCATCCTTTTCCGCGTATTCAACTATCTCCTTGCCGAATACCGTAGAATAGCATTCATTGGCAGATACTTCCGGATTTCCGGTCTCTATGTCAAATTTCGGTATGCCGTGGTATTCTCCGGGATTCTTCTCAGCCGGGAGATACCCCTTTCCCTTGACCGTCTTTACATGGATGAACACAGGGCGGTGGAAAGACTTCGCCATGTGCATGACTTCTTCAAGCTCGGAAAGGCTGTGTCCGTTCACAGGACCGAGGTATATGAACCCCATATCCTCAAACAGATTGCTCTGCTCAAGTATCTTTGATTTTACGGTGTCCTTTACCGTCTTTATGCCCTTTGCTGTTGGATTGCCGATGAACGGGATCTTTACAAGCCCTTTTTCAACTGCCCTCTTGGTATTGAGATACTTTTCGGTATTTCTCAGAGATGTAAGATATTTCGAAAGTGAACCTACGCTCTTTGATATGGACATATCATTATCGTTCAGTATCACTATCAGATTGCTGTCAAGTTCCCTGCGGCAGTTATTCATGCCTTCATAAAACATGCCGCCTGTCATTGCGCCGTCTCCAATTACGGCGACCGCATAGTTGTCTTTGCCCTGAAGCTTCATCGCCTCCGCAAATCCGCATGCAACAGATACGGAAGTGCTGCTGTGGCCGCTTATGAATGAATCGTGCTCGGATTCATCGGGCTTGGGAAATCCGGAAATACCGCCTTTCTGGCGCAGTGTCTGGAATCTGTTCAGCCTGCCGGTAAGTATCTTGTGTGTATATGACTGGTGACCTACGTCCCATATTATTTTGTCATCTGGAGAATTGAAATTGCGGTGCAGAGCTACGGTAAGCTCCACTACGCCCAGGTTGGATGCAAGGTGTCCTCCGGTCTTTGATACCGTAGAGATAAGCAGGTTCCTTATCTCAGTACAAAGCAGCCTGCACTGCTTTAAAGACAGATCATGCAGATCTCCGGGGAGATCAAGTTCCGAAAGTGTCACTCTCTTCTCCGAATTTATGTTATCCTTCATTTTAAACTTGCAGAAGAGCCGGTATACTGCCGGATCCACGCACATCTGATATGTGCTTTTCCGGAAATACACGACTCTGCCGTTCTGCAGCTCCTTTATTATTTTTTCCTTTTCAGAAGCATATCCGTAAGCTCTCTGAGGAATTCGCTTCTGCCGAATTTTTCAAGGCATTCCAGTGCATCAGCTGTTATGCCGTTAGCTATTTCCTGTGCCTTTTCAACACCGTAGAGATCCACAAACGTGGTCTTGTTCTCTTCTGAATCGCTGCCGACCGGCTTGCCGAGTTCCTCTGTGGTGCTCGTCACATCGAGGATGTCGTCGATGATCTGGAACGCAAGTCCCAGTTTGTAGCCGTAATCAGCCGCTGCACCTATGAGTTCATAGGATGCGTCAGCACAGATACATCCCATGACACAGGACACTGCGATGAGTTCGCCGGTCTTGTGTCTGTACATATTGCGGAGATTGGTCTCATCCACATCGGTCCGTTCTTCGTTTTCCATATCTATGACCTGTCCGCCTATCATGCCGTCACGTCCGGCTGCTTTGGCGAGACAGGATATTATCCTGACTTTCTGCTCGGGTGAAAGAGCACTGTCGCCTGCTATCACACCGAAAGGAAGCACTGCCAGTGCGTCTCCGGCAAGTATAGCCATAGCCTCTCCGTATGCTTTGTGGCAGGAGGGACGTCCCCGGCGGTAATCATCATCATCCATTGCCGGAAGGTCATCATGTATGAGTGAGAAAGTGTGCATCATCTCTATTGCAGCAGCAGGTGCATCTGCCTTTCTGACATCGCCGCCGAGTGCCTCACAGAATGCGTAGACCAGCACCGGTCTTATGCGCTTGCCTCCTGCTTCAAGAGAATAATTCATAGCGTCGATAAGATCCTTCTGCTCTTTCTCTTCCTCTGACTGACAGTTGTATTTTTTTAATGAAGTCTCAACGTAAGAGATATACTCTGATAATTTTGTACTGAAATCGCTCATATCATTCTTCTCCCGGCAATTCGCCGTGATCCTCCGTTATCTTTATCTTTGCGTCATCAAGCTGCCGGCGGCATATGGCTGAGAGCTTCACGCCCTCGCCGTAGAGTTCCACCGCTCTTTCAAGCGGTATATCGCCTTTTTCCAGTTCGGCTACCAGCTTGCTGAGCCTGTCCATATTATACTCAAATGTGTTATTATCATCCATATGTTTTCACCAGATCCGTTTTATCTCAGCTTCCGCTCCGCCCTTGTCGAAACGCAGTTCTATCATATCGCCCTCGCTGACTGCGGAGGAATCCTTGACGAGCTGCCCTTCGCGGTATGCCAGCGAATAGCCGCGCGAAAGTATCTTCAGCGGACTGAGCGCATCAAGACGCGCCGCACTTCTTCCGAGCTCCGCACCAAGTCTGTCGCAGTAATGCGCAAACGCCGTACTGCTGCGTTTTGTAAGGCTTTCCAGCCTTTCTGATGCAAGTTTCAGCCTGTTCTCAGGCGACTGCACCGCAAGCCGTCCGGAAAGCAGCGCAAGCTGTTCTTTCTTAGCCTTGTAACGATCATCCACTGCTTTTCTGCCGCGCTTTCCGAGCATGCTCAGCCGTTCGTAAAGGCTTTCTATGGACGGCGACGCAAGTTCCGCCGCCGCTGAAGGTGTGGGTGCTCGCATATCCGCTGCAAGGTCGGCAAGGGAATAGTCCGTCTCATGTCCGACCGCTGATATCACAGGCACCCGGCAGTTGTATACTGCGTATACGACTTTCTCGTTATTGAAAGCGCTGAGGTCTTCGCTGGAACCTCCTCCGCGCCCTACTATTATCACTTCACAGCCTGCCGTTTCCGCTCTGAGTATCCCCCTGCATATGGAATCAGGCGCTTCCTCGCCCTGAACAGTTGCATTCACTGCATAGACTTCGCACAGCGGATACCTTCTCGTCAGGACATTGATAACGTCCCGCACTGCTGCACCGCTCAGAGATGTAACTACGCCTATCTTTTTCGGCATTGCAGGCAGCGGACGTTTATGTGACTGATCGAATATCCCTTCTTTGGCAAGCTTCTTCCTGAGCTGTTCAAGGGCTATACTTGCTTTGCCTGCTCCGTCAGGGATTATATCATTGGCATAAAGCTGATAGACACCGCCGGGTTCGTATACTCCTACACTTCCGGTGACCACTACAGACATACCGTCCTCAGGTCTGAATCTGAGGCGTGATGCTGCTGACGCAAACATCACTGCCTTTATGGTGCTCTCACTGTCTTTCAGCGTGAAGTACATATGACCGCTGCGGTAGTGGCAGACAAAATCCGCTATCTCGCCCTTCACCGCTATTCCCTGAAGATTGCGGTCACCTTTCAGCATGAAACCGATATACTTGTTTATCTGTGTAACTGTTATAACAGGCATTTCTCTGCTCCTGTATGTTTCATATATCCGAATATCGCCACTCCTGCCGCATTGTCGCATGAGAACTGCGGTTCTGCGAATGCAGCCTCGGGGAAGCTTTCGAGCAGGCGCCGGCGTATGATAGCATCCGACATAACTCCGCCGGCAAATACGAGCGGAAGCTTGCCGTGCTGTTCAAGCGCATAGCCGGTCATGGCAGCTATCGTCTCGCCTATGAAATCGAGACAATACCTTGCTATGTTCTCGTGTGAGACGCCCTTTTCAAGCATGCTCCTGCATTTATTCTCGACTCCCGAAAGGCAGCAGTCACCATTTTTCAGCACAGGTCGTACTTTTTCAAATCGGTCCGCATTATTTGCAAGTTCCTCAAGCTGCTGACCGCACGGGAATCTCAGACCGAGCATGAGACCTGTTCTGTCCACTGCCTGTCCGGCTTTCAGATCAAGGGATGTACCGATCTCTGTGATGTGTACTATCTCTTCATCGTCAGGCTCACAGAGCAGACAATCCGTAGTACCGCCGCTGACGTGGAAAGCTATGAACCTCTCTCTCACAAGCGGAAGCCTGCCGGCTGAATAGAGCGCAGCAAGGATATGCCCCACCTGATGAGATGTGGTGTAGACCGGAATCCCGTTCACAGCCGCAAGGGAACGCGCTGTACCTTCTCCGCAGAGGAAGCAGGGCATATACGAGCCTTCGGCATTCCGCGGTCTTGCAGATGCAGTGACCGCCGCAGGCATGCTCAGCTGATTGCTGCCAAACAGGTTCTCTATCATATCAGGCAGCTGCTTTGTATGGTGAAAGACCGCATCGCTCTGACGCAGACCGAGTTCTCCCTCTTTAACAGGCAGCAGCTTTTTCGACTGGTATATCAAGCCGCTTTCGCTGTCATATACCGCCGCAGATGTGGTATAATTGCTGGTATCTATACCAAGGAACTCAGGCATTTTCTTCCTCTGCCTTCTTCCTGTCCCTTGAAAATGCTCCGAGTACGCCGTTTATGAACGATGTATCCTCCTGATATGTATACATCATCGAAAGCTTTATAGCTTCGCTGATAGCCGCATTCATCGGGGTGTTATCGTCATAGAGGGATTCGTACATAGCTATGCGGAGTATCGCAAGGTTTAGCTTTGAAATACGCGAAAGGCTCCTCGAACGGCTGTATCCGGCTATGATATTGTCCAGTTCCTCAGCGTGAGCTATGGTGCCTTCAACCAGCTTCTTCACCTCGTCGTTCACTGTGATCTCGTCGATCTCTTCTGCTATGTCGTAAAGTTCGTTTATATCATCGTCGCGCAAAAGCTGCTCAAAAACCAGCTTGAATGCGCTGTCTCTTATTTCACGTCTTGTCATTTATTATCTCCTTGAATCATGTATCGAAAGTAACGCCGCTGACAGTAACATTTACCTGAGCAACAGCAAGCCCTGTCATATTCTGCACATTCTCCTTGACCGCATCCTGCACTTCCTGAGCAACAGTACATGCCTTCTCGCCGTTCTTCACGATAATGCGCACACCTATCGAAACTACGTCGCCTATCATCCCGATAGAGATAGGTCCGTTCTTTCTCAGCTTGCTCATATTATTGACCTCACCGCTGAGACCTGCCACACCCTTGACATCAAGGGCGGCAAGTCTTGCAATGGTTATAATAACGTCATTTGATATCTTGATCCTGCTCTTGACAGCTTCCTGATTAACTTCCATTTTTTACCTCCGGGCAGCATATTTTGGAATGTATATTTAACAATATCAGCATATACACTCATACATTTATATTATACCAAAAAAAACATTACATTTCAACTACTTTACTTCAAAAATTCTTATATTTTCAGCAGATACTTCCGTCTCACCGAGAATGATGTCCTTGATAGACGCAGCCTGCGCCTTATTGAGCCCTTCTGTCTTGACTACTATCTTCGCTGTTTCGCCGTCAAGATAGGCTACACAATCCTCGAATCCCTGCGCACGGATGAGCGATTCGATAGTTCCCTCAGACTCTATCAGCTTCGATACTTCCACTGCATCAAGCGCGTTCATGACCATTTCGTCCTCTGTGATATCTCCTCCGCCGATTATGGTCTGTAGCGTCTGGACAGCTTCGTCGCGGTTGTTCATCTTATCCAGTCTTGCCTGAGCAAAATAATCCGATGCACTGTCCGCCCCGATATCCGCTCCCGCATTCACGAATTCAGTCTCACCGTAGTTGATGTCGTCAACGGCATCTGCTGATACGGGTTTATCGTCATTTCTGCCTATCTTTGGCGCTGTGGCGTAGTTTATGTAGACCGCTGCCGCAAGCATGAGTGTAAGGCATGTCATGATTATCTGTTTCTTGCCGATGATGATTGCTGGTTTTTTCATAATTATTCTCCTTTTAAGCTTGTTACATATATCTTGCCTGTCGGTATACCAAGGGCTGCTGATGCAGCTCTGTATATCTGCTCTCTGACGGCTGCACTGCCGCCGCCTGTGCATGCTATCACTGCTCCGCGTATTTCCGGAACTTCCACCGTTTCTACCAGAGCTTCCTTCTCGCTGCCGCTGCCAACGATCACATATTTCTCTTCCTCCTCTGTCTTGTTATCTGTAATGCTCCTTCTCCCCTCTGTTGCATACACATACCTCTGCTGGCTGCCGACTGTGATGTAGACCTTCACTCTTCCGGCTCCGTCAATGCTCCCGAGGAATTCTTCAAGACGTGTCTGGACAGCGTCCTGATAGCTCTCAGCTTCAGACATATCAGCTGCCTGCCGCATGTCAGCACTGCTCCGGCTTTTTTCCTCCGGAAGAAACGACGATATCATTATCAGCAGCATCCCGATGATGCCGAAGGTCACCATTGCAGCAGTTATCTTCTTCTCTTTCGGCATAGCAGCGATCTTTTTAAGCACTTCCATCTATGACCTCCGTTTCTTCGCCGAGACTTTCCCGGATAAGCCCGGCTGCTGCTTCCGGATCGTCTGCTGTTACCGTAACCCTATAAATATCTATGCAGCCGTCCGGCGAAATATTAACATCTACTTCGATCTCACTCACGCTAATCCCCGCTGCCGAAAGCTGTTCAACGAGGATCTCTCTCACGTTCTCTGCTGTCTGCATCCTCATTGCATTCATATATATTTCCTCCCCGTCATAAGCTATATCACTGCCGTATCCGCTGATATCCGGCAATTCAGACGAAAAACCCCTGTTCACAAAAGGCGCTGCTATGACTGCTGCCATGATGAGCTTCATCAGCATATCCATGACCGTATGCAGTTTCGTTCCCCCGGTCAGGCTCCTTATGATACATACTGCTGCCGATACATAGCAGACCGCACGGACAGAATTCTTGAGTTCCTCCATATTTCCTCCTATGAGAGTGATTGAAGCAGGATCGCTGCCGAAAATATGAGCATCACGCCGTACCCGATAAGAACGCTCTGCGCAACTGCAAGCCCGCTGTCAAACCCTTTGAGCAGTTTCACAAGAGGTTCAGCCGAAAGCAGTTCAGATACCGCGATGCCTGCCCACATGATGACGCGGTACACAAATACTTCTATGAGCGGCGGAAGAAGCAGCACTGCCACTGCGATAGTACCTGCCGCACCAGCTGTGCTCCCTATGAGTTCAAGGCTTCCGCGGACCGTGGAATACGCATCAGATACCGCGCCGCCTATGATCGGAACAAAGCCTGATATCATGTATTTTGCCGTCTTTGATGCAACACCGTCGGCTTTTCCGGCAAGGGATGTTTTAAGCGTGACAAATCCCACAAAAAGCGTCATGGAAGCAGTGATAAAAAGGGTGACCGCCTTTTTAATGAACGTTATTACGCCGTCTACAGAAGAGTTTCTGAATACGCTGCCGCATATGGCAAGGGCTGTTGTTACGCTGAGTATCGGGATAAGATACATCTTTGACAGCGCGACTGTCATTTCAGATGCTGCAAGCGTGAGAAAATTGTAAGCGCCGCCTGCTGCCGCATGACCTGAAGCAGCTGTGATCCCTGCAAATACCGGAACGAACACAAGTATGAAACCGGCTGTGCGGTCAAGTGCATCAATGATACCTCCGTAGACACTGAACAGCATCGGCGATGCAGCTGTCACTGCTGTAACAGTGCATACCATGTCATACATGCTCCCGGCAGTACCGTTCACCAGAAGTTCGCTGCCTATGCTTTTCATGACCGCAGTAAAAACGGATATCATCAGTATCACTCCGAGCAGACGCAGAGGAGTGCTTATCCTTGCTGTAACACTCTCTTTCAGTCTGCTGAACAACTCACTAAAGCTGAGCCCGGATATGTCTTTCATCCCGTAGCCAATTTCGTAATCACGGAGCAGTTCGTCAACAGAATCGCTCACTTCATCCTGCACCTCGGTTATTTCTGCCGCTTCTGCACTCATCGGTACCGACAGCATCAATAAAACGATCGTAAATAATATCACAATGACAGTTCTTTTCATATTCTTACCTATATGACGTCGTTGACCATGCTGAGCAATGCCCGTATAACAGGCAGGCTCATGAATGTGACAGCTCCCCTTCCCCAGAGTTCGGCAGCAGATGACAGCGCTGTTTCTCCGCAGTCCCTGCAAATATCACTGGTCATCTGTGTGATGAAACATATGGCAGCCGCCTTGAAAACTATTGAAATATAGCCATCTGACAATCCTGCATCGTAAAAGATATCACGCAGCTCGTCCAGAACAGGCGCAAGATAGTTAAAGAATCCGGCTATGACTGCTGCGCCTGCCGCAATGGTCAGCAGAACTGACTGTTCCGCACAGTATTGTTTCAGAAGTACCGAGAGCAATGCGGCACAAATACAGAAAACCGCTACAGAAAGGCTGCCTTCTACCATAAGCCGAATACCGTTTTCACTGTTTCAAACAGATTCCCGATCTCCCTGACTATGACCACAAGCACTACTATCAGTCCTGCAAGAGTGGTCATCATCGCCTGTTCTTCGCGCTCTGCACGTTTCAGTACAAGATTCAGGACCGCAACTATTATGCCTGTCCCCGCGATCTTGAAGATGAGATCAATATCCATTTTCATCACCTCTCATATTATGATTATACCAGCCATTGCACCGAACAGCGTTCCGACACTGCGGTATAACCTGCCTTTTGATGTGTATGCTTCGCTTGCCGCTGTATGAATCCCACGCGCCTTTTCAGTGAGTGCTGACAGCACTTTCAGCTGACCTTCACAGTCGCTTGTGCCGATACATCTTCCAAGTTCTGAGAGCAGTGCACATTCATCAGCAGTCAGATCAGTCTGCGAACTCACTGCCTCCTGCCATATCACATGAAAATCCTCAGTGATGTCGTGCTGCGCGGGAAGTCTGTCGCGGAATCTGAGTTCATTGAAGCTGCTGTCAGAAGCAAGTATGCGGCAAATGCTGTACACATCACTGCCGGTCGTGCGTATGATGACAGCGATCCTTTCAAGCATCGACACTATCTCCTCCGAGCGCTTTACCCGCGTCCTCAGACCGAGAGAACGCGATACACCGTACATCGCGCCGGCGAATGTGAACATCAGCGCTGCAATTATCCTCAGCATAATTCATCCACCCTCACGACAGAACTGATCTTTGCCGGCGCAGTGCATCCGACAAGGAAGGCTGCATATTCAAAGCACCCGGCACGGATGAGCTTCTGTGCCACAGATCTATTCAGAAGGTCATTGCGGTCGGCTGCATGTATAGTCGCAGCGATCCGGACTCCGCTGCCATGCACAGAGAGCAGAGCAGTCACATCAGACTCAGCGGAGATCTCATCACAGACGATAAGCTGAGGAGACAACGTTCTGAGTGCAGAGATCATTCCCTTGCAGCGCTCTGAGCCGGTGATGATATCAGTCATGATGCCGACGTCGTTGGACGGGATGCCATTTCGGACAGCTGCGATCTCACCGCGCTCGTCAATAAGCGCAGTTCTGAGACTGCTACCGCAAAGGCGGCAGTAATCCCTGAGGATCGTAGTCTTTCCGGAATTGACTTCACCGCATATCAGCACACTGCTTCCGACACCTATCCGCTCTGTCAGTTCCGCTGCACATCCATTGACCTCTCTCGCAACGCGGAAATTAATGGAGTTCACATCAGTGTAGACAGGAGACTCGGTCTGTGTCACAGTTCCGCCGATCCCTGCTCTTACGCCTGTTTCAAGGATAAAGTATCCCTCTCTGAACTCCTTCTGACAACTGTACACGGAGTACCTGCACATCTTCTCAACAGCAGATTTTATGTCACCCATATCGGCACATAAAAGTT
This sequence comes from Ruminococcus flavefaciens, assembly GCA_002373775.1. Taxonomy (GTDB): domain Bacteria; phylum Bacillota; class Clostridia; order Oscillospirales; family Ruminococcaceae; genus Ruminococcus; species Ruminococcus flavefaciens_M. The sequence goes on from DFJW01000054.1 coordinate 35,521, forward strand.
CAGGGCTCGACAGATCCTGCGTCACTTTTCCACCGCCTGTTATACCGTATACCGCATCCGGACAGACAATAGTGACTGGGCGATCCACCCTCAGCCTTATCTCACACGCCCTGCATCTGACACGTTCCGGCACATTCAGAAGTGCGCTTCTGATTCTTTCGCATGTATACTCAGCTATGACCTCATAGCTTGTACGTTTTTTCATCCCTCTCACTCCTTTGATATATCTTATTCAGATGCAGACAAGAATATAACAAAAAAGGACGCCGAAGCGTCCACAAAAAAACAGCACACCGAAGTGTGCTGTTGATATTGAGATTATTCCTTTACACCACCGAGTGCAACACCAGCAATGATGAATCTTGAAAGTGCTACATAAGCAACAACAACAGGAAGGATAGACAGTGCGATAGCAAGATAGATAGCACCGTTATCGTTGAAGTTCTGTGATGTCTGGATAGCGGAGATCATAAGAGGAAGTGTCTTCTTATCGATCTGAACTGTAGCAAGGATCATGCTGGGGGTATACAGGTTGTTCCAGCTTGCGATGAAAGCGAAGATCGCCTGAACAGCGATAGCCGGCTTCATCATCGGGATAGCTATTGTAAGGAATGTACGGAACTCGCCGCATCCGTCGATACGAGCTGCCTCAACGATGTCCAGCGGGAAGGATGACTTCATGTAAGAACGCATGAAGTATACAACTGCGGGAGCTGCGATAGCAGGTATGAACAGAGGAGCAAGGTGACCGGTCAGGTGAAGCTTTGACATAAAGTTTACGAAACCGGCAGCAGTAACCTGAGTAGGAACCATCATTACGAGGAGGATAACTGTATAAGAGATCTCCTTGAGCTTGAAGTCGTAAACGTGGATACCGTAAGCTGTAAGAGCAGAGAAGAAAACAGTCAGGAATGTTGCTGCAGCAGCAACGATAAGGCTGTTCTTATAACCTGTCCAGAGCTTGAAAACTGTATAGTAGTTTACGTCCTTGAAGAGCTTGTCAATGTTGTTCTTGAGATTACCGCCAGGTATAAATGACAGTGTATTAGCAATGTCAACAGATGATCTCGTAGCATTTACGAAAAGTATGTAAATGGGGAGGAGACAAATAAGTGTAAGAATAACGAACCACGCAAAGAGAATACCGGACTTAAGCTTGATCTTAAATGAGTAATTATCCTTAGCGTCGCCATAAACAGATTTCATTTTACCGCTCATATTGAAAAACCTCCAAACTGTTTATTTTCACGCTTATTCTGTTTTGCAATCTTCTTGCGCTGCTTCTTCTTAGCTATCTCATCCTTATCACGAGAGATGAAGAATGCGATGATACCAAGTATAAGTGTTACAAGGAAGAGCAGTACAGACGCTGCACCTGAGTAACCCATGTTATAAGCATTTACATTACCGGTGTTGATAGAGTTGTACTTCTCAAGAATAAACATAGCAACTGTTCTTACGTTGTCAGGTGACTTGTGGTTTGTAGAACGGTTGAACAGGTAAGGCATATCGAACATCTGGAGACCACCGATCATAGATGTAACCAGAGTGTAGGACATGATGGGGCTGAGCAGAGGCAGAGTGATCTTTCTGAAAGTCTGACCTGAGCTTGCGCCGTCAATACTTGCAGCTTCGAAAAGTGAAGGATTGATACCCATGATACCGGACATGAGCATGATCATAGTATTACCAAACCACATCCAAGTCTGGATGAACATGATAACACCGCGGCGGATAACATTGTTCTTGTCACCGTCACCAATGAACTGGATAGGTGAATCAATGAGATGGAGCTTAGAAAGCGCCTGGTTTACAGGTCCGACCGGCTCAGACTCACCGCAGAGCTGGAGGAACAGTACAGCAACAGACGCTGCTGTAATGATGTTGGGAAGATACATTACTACCTTGAAGAATCCCTTTCCCGGGATCTTGAGCTTGGCATCAGTGAACCATACAGCAAGTGACAGGGAGAGAATGATCTGGGGAATGAAGTTACCTACCCAAAGGATTACAGTATTCTTAAAGCACTGGATAAATTCCTTTGAGATATTCTTCTGGCTTCTTCCGCCCTTACCAGTAAGAAGTATCTTAAAGTTATCCAGTCCAACAAATTTTTCATAATCTGAAGTATTACCCTTAAAAGAAAGGATAAAAGTATTAATTAATGGCCAGAGTTGAAAAAAGAAATAAACAAGAAAAAACGGAAGTATGAAAAGATATCCATACTTTGCATAACTTATGGATTTGATTCGTTTCTGCGCAGCAGATGCCATAACACACACCCTCTCAGAAATTTGTTAATAAATATACACCTACGGGATACCGCAGTATCCCGTAGGCATACTTAATTATGACTGTTAGTTAGACTTAATCAGATATTAGTCCCAGTTGAGACCAGGAAGATCGATGGAAGCCTTGTCGAGGAATGCCTCTGTAGCATCCTCATAAGTGCCGCCGCCAACGAGGATCTCTTCCTTAACAGCGTTGATGAAGTCACCCTTGAGAGTAGCATCGTAAGGTGTGATGAGGCCGTTGAAGTCGATTGACTTAGCGTTGTCAGCGAGAACAGCATAGATGTTCTGGTTGTCAACGAAGTTGCCTGTGATGTCAGCGTTGAATACAACGTCGTCAGCAATGAGCTTATCCATAACAGCCTTGTTGTTTACATACTCAGGCTTAGCCTGTGCATATGCAGCCATCTTGTCAGCGTCAACTGTAGCAGCCTTGATGAAGTCACGAGCTTCTTCAGCGTTATCAGTCTTCGGATTTACAACGATCCAAGTACCGCCCCAGAAGTACGGAACAGGACCCTGGCAAACTGCCCACTTACCGTAAGTGTCTCCACCTACTCCGCCAGCAGCATCAAGGAAGAATCCGCCGTAGCCCCATGTGGATACGAAGTAACCCATGCAAGCACCTGTTGCACCTGAACCTGTCCAAGCAGCATCAACCCACTGGTTGTTCTGTGTTACACCGCCGCAATCCCAGAGCTGCTTAGCAACGTCTGCGAACTTCTCGCAAGAATCGTCGAGTGAAACAACGTCGTTCTGAACCCAAGGAGTCTTTCTGCCAGCAGCGAATGCCTGCCACATACCACCGAGTGAGTCAGCGAGAGCTGTCTTACCGTCTGTAGCTTCAGAAATTGTCTTAGCAGCCTCAACGAACTTATCCCAGTCGCCGATCTTCTCCTGCATTTCCTCAGGGCTCTTTACGCCGAGGTACTGCTCAGCAAGGTCAGCTCTGTAAGCGAAACCGCCTGCTGCAGCCTGCCATGAAACGCCCTTACGAACGCCGTTAGCATCCTTACCGATATCATCTGTGTAACCATAGATGTCAGCGAAGTTTGCATCTGTGAAACCGAGCTTCTCGAGAGGAGCTGTTCTCTCGTCATCGTTGATATACTGGAGAGCCCAGTCAGCCTCAACGAAGTAAACGTCGAGATCCTTGCCCTCGTTGAAGAGCTGGTTGTACTTTTCAGCAGCATCGCCGCCGCCGCAGTTGAAGTTTACGAAATCGATACCAGCAACTTCGCCGTTTGTTACCTTCTCCTTGTAAGCAGCGAAATCTGTCTCGCCCTTCCATGAAGCGATAAGAGCAGGAACGTCATCAGCATTCCATGCAGCGAATGTTACTGTTGAACCGCCTGTAGCGAGCTGAACGTCGCCAACCTCTGTTGAGCCAGCAGGAGTAGCAGGTGCATCTGTAGCAGCCTCTGTGTCGCCCTCTGTGTCAGCCTCTGTGTCAGCCTGTGTGTCAGCCTCTGTGTCGCCTTCTGTAGCAGCATCTGTAGAAGCGTCTGTAGCAGCCTCAGATGTTGAAGAAGATGAATCACTGCTTCCGCATCCAACGAAAGCTGTTGTAGCCATAGCAAGTGTAGCTACTAAAGCTAATGTTCTCTTAAGTGTGTTCATTAGATTTTTCCTCCTTAAATATGTATATTATACTCGATATGAAGTATAATATGTTTGGATAATTTTTACGGTGTTCTCAGCTTTGCATGTTACTTGTGATGAATGTCCTCATCAGAGTCACCTGTTCGGCTAAGCCTTACCGTATTTGCTGTCGTATTAGGCAGCCATTACTCTGAAATTCAGAATAATGTGCGACCGCGCTGGTTTACGCCATTGCCTTTCCCCTAAATGCAAATATTACTCATGTGCTCTGCGATCACTCGCTTCATACACAAGCATGCCGACTGCACTTGTTTCCGGCAAGTCCTGATCGTGACAGGTTCCTTTTATAGTCGCCTGTTTGCACAACTCGGGCGCTGCGATTGCTTTTGTACTTAAAATATACCGTATTTTTTGTGCAAAGTCAATGTTTTGTATCGTTCTTTAATATTTTTTGTGCATACAGTACACTTTCAACATCTCTTTTTCGGTAATAATCACATAAATCAGAATACGTTAATGTAAATATTACAATTTGGTAACATACATTTTCACTCTTATTTCACAAATTACCCACTGCTCTTTTATGCCTTTTGCATAACTGTTACATTTTATGGCAATTTCAACGCTTCGATTTGTGCATCTTTACTCGTCAGTTTATGCGTTCATCTGAACCGCAAAAGTGTTCGTATTTCTACATATTGCACAATCACCCGGCATTTTCCGCCGATCTGTCTGCGTAAACTCCAAGTATCAGCGTCGCGTCTTTTCCGGTAACGCTGCCGTCCCTATCAGTATCAGCGCGTCTCTTCTGATCCTCGGTCAGGCTGCCTGCTATGCCGGAAGAATTGTCCGCATACTCAGCAAGTGCCATTGAAGCATCTCTTCCGTCCACAAGTCCGTCGGCATTCACGTCTCCCGGCTCATATTCCGTAAAAATGATGCCCTTGGAGGCAAAGCTTTCCTGCGTCGCCTGATACCTTATCATGTACTCTTTGCCGAATCCGGGAGCTTCTTCTGTGTCCCAGTAACCGGCTATGTAGTGTTCCAGTTCTTCGTCTGTGCTGATGCCGAGGCGTGCTTTCATAAGTCCGGCATACTTTTCAGTATCGCTGTATCCGCGGTATTCTGCGTGATCTGTGATATTTCCGAAATAGGAGATGCTCTGCTCTGCCCATTCGTAAACGTTGCCGTCAAAGTGCATCCTGCCGTCCTCGTATGTGTATTCTGGCAGCACTGCCGGTCCTTCGGGAGCTTCCGGTATATTATATGTATAGACCTCGCTGGCAAAGCAGCCGTTGCCTGCTGCGATTTGCAGATAAAGCGTCTCTCCGGGGATCACATCCACTGCCTTGTTCATTATCATTCCCGAGTTCAGTTGTGTTCCGTCACGAAGACGGTCTTTTGCCGGCATAAACGACGACTCAGGATGCCCCTCGGTTATCGAGTACCTGAGCAGTTCCGCTGTTGCATTCGGGATATATCCCAAGACTTCATAGTAATAGTCTATCTCCAGATCGGGCATCTTTGCTCTCTCCGGAACATCTACCGCCACCTCAGTGCCGTTGTCATCCGCATACAGCTTCTGACCTATGTAAGGTGTGACCGTATCACCGTCGCTCAGCAGCTCTCCGCTTTCTGTTCTTACCGTAATATCCCCGCTGAAATTTATGCGCTCATTTGTCAGGTCGAATCCCACAGGATCGCGCTTTATTCGCAGCGTCACAGTATTGTCCGCTTTCCCGGGTTCAGTCAGTTCATATGTCAGCACCGTTTCACCGTAGTTCACCTGCATCTTCTCGCTGAGCACAGCCGCCGCCACCGGTTTGCCGTTCAGCGTTATGCTCGCGCTGGTGTACGGGAAAAGCTGCAATTCATCGCTGTTCATCCCCACATCTATGACGTACTCAGAATCGCTTATCCTCTCAGCCATGCCGGACAAATAACTCGTATCTGTAAAATACGCCCTGTAGGCAATGCCGTTGAACTGTGCCTTTGCCGGATAGTATTCCCTTCTGTCAAGCTTCACATAGTCAAGGGAAGCGTCTATAGTCGTAGGTCCGGTGATCTCGACAGGTCCTGTATAGGGAACAAAATCTCCGCCATTTATGGATACGAAAATATCGCCGTCGGCTGTGAGTTCAACTTTCTCCCCTGCCGCCACCTGTCCGGAAGGATGCGAGAAATGCACTGTCCCCACCGGATTTGCAAGTGCCTTCATGGATATGTTTCCCATTCTGACTTTAAGTGTGCCCTTGCTCATGTTTTCCTGATACGCGCCTATGATGTCATCCACCTGCTGTATCAGTTCAGTCTCGTAGTCCCAGACGCCGTAAAGGAGACGCTCATGGAAGTCGTCGATCATCTCCTGCTCTTCTTCCTCAGTGAATATGTACTCTGCATCCTTCATGTCCTCCCACTCGACTCCGTCCACGCTTATAAAGCTCTCGCCGGCGCCGGTGTAAGTGTCTATCTGATACTTGGTAGTGTAGTTTCCGATGTCGATCACAGATCCGTCGGACTCATCTTCAACGTACATACAGCTTTCAAGAGGTATCACATACGGAGATCCCTCGCAGAAAAGCTTTGCAGTGATGCTGTATTTCTCACCCGCATGAACTACCGCGCTTTCGTCAAGTTCTATAGTCATATAGCCAGGAAGTTCATTCTTTCCCTTCGTCACTGCTGAGGCAGTTCCGGATGAAGGCACATTTTCATCCGTCAGGTCAGTATAGACCGTTATCTCATAATCAGTGGCGGAATTATTGAAGTACAGCGACACCGCATCCACGCTGATATCCTCCTCCGCAGTGAAAACATTGGATATGTACGACGGACCTGAGCCGTCATCGGAGGCTGATATAGCCTGAGTCGGAATATATGTATCGTGATGATAATTGTACCTGTAGTCGTCCTTGTCAGAGAGTTCGTAAACTGCAAGGTCATTGAGGGACTTGTCATAGTAGGAGATCCAGAAGTAACCGTCGATACCGTTCTCAAGTCCCCAGCTGTTCTTTGCCAGCCAAGCCCCGTTGCCTTCCGGGTGGTTCCTGAAATATGATGCCGGCATGCTGTCATCCCAGCCTACTATCGTCACCGCATGGTTGGAAAATCTTGCCGGACGTAAAGAATAGCTGGTCTCATAGGTATAATTGTAGTTATCGACCTCCGACTGGAAGGATGCGTCAACAGCATGCCCTGTGTACAGCATATTCTTTATAACAGCGTTCACTTCTTCAAGATCGGTCTTTTTCAGGTCGTAATCGAACAGATAGGCGTTCTTCATATGATAATCGCTTGCCTTACTCAGACTGTAGAGCTTTTCGTCATCGTCGAACACATCGAATCCAAGATACGGCATAGTCTCTTCGCTTACCGGTCCGTGCCACTGTGACCACAGATTGGATACCACATAAGCCGAACCTCCGACGTTGAGGATGTCATAGACAGATTCCAGTCCTGTGTCTATCTGATCCATATTATAATATGAAAAGTAGGCAGTGTGAAATTCCGAAAGGTCGATGTAAGGTATCGAATCTATCATACTTGTCTCAGCACTCGCCGCAGATGAATGAGTCCAACAAGTGCCGTACACGCCCTGATTTCTGACAGGGCTCACTTTTCCGGTGTCTCTGAGGTCAAATGCTGACGGCAGCTCGTCCGCACTCAGTGCTGCGCTCTCAACATTTACCGGTGAGTATGGTATAGATGGAGTGTATTGCCCCGAACCTTTTGTCACAAGTTCAGTAAACTCCGGCATAGCCATAGAAAATGATGTCTCTTTCAGCTGTGGCGCACTTGATACGTAGTCAGCTGATACTATCGCAGGACAGCACAGTTCAGTGGACATTGCTGCTGCGGTGAGTACCGCCGCCAGTCCGTTCAGTTTTTTCAATGTTACAACACCTCCGTGTTCGTTATATGCAACTAATTATAACACATAATTTGGGAAAGAGCAAGTAGTTAATAGAGAGCAGAATGTAGGGGCGGTGTTCCGCCGCCCGAGGTTTCCGACAAATGTATGGAAAATCCCGCCGCCAGTGGTTCAGAACAGAAAAAGGACCTTCTTTCGAAGGTCCTCAGACAAACTTATGCAGTTACGATGCTGTCAGCCTTGTGAAGTCTGAGCTTCTCAACAGCCTGCTCACGCATCTTGTATTTGAGTATTTTTCCGGCAGCATTCATGGGGAAGCCGTCAACGAAGTCAACGTACCTCGGGCACTTGTGCTTAGCCATTCTCGCAAGGCAGAAATCCTTGATCTCCTGCTCAGTAGCAGTCTCGCCGTCCTGAAGCACGATACAAGCCATGATCTCTTCGCCGTAGTCTTCATCGGGAACGCCTATTACCTGTACATCCTTTACCTTCGGATATGTGTAGAGGAAGTCCTCGATCTCCTTCGGATAGATGTTCTCACCTCCACGGATTATCATATCCTTGATGCGTCCGGTGATCTTGTAGTATCCGTCTGAAGAACGTCTGCGGGCAAGGTCGCCTGTGTGCAGCCAGCCTTCGGAGTCGATAGCAGCTGCTGTAGCCTCGGGCATCTTGTAGTAGCCCTTCATGATGTTGTATCCTCTCGCAACGAACTCGCCGTCAGTATCGTCCGGCAGTTCCTCGTTGGTCTCGGGATCAACGATCTTGCACTCTACGCCGAATATAGGTCCGCCGACTGTATTTACACGCTGTTCGATAGTATCGGTGGTCTTGCTCATGGTGGTAGCCGGAGATGCTTCGGTCTGTCCGTATGTGATACATATCTCGGACATGTGCATCTTCTCGATAACTTCCTCCATGGTCTTTATAGGACAGGGTGAACCAGCCATGATACCCGTCCTCATGTATGAGAAGTCAGTCTTGTCAAAGTCCTCGTGTCCCAGCATTGCGATAAACATGGTGGGAACGCCGTGGAAGCAGGTTATCTTCTCCTTGTTGATGCAGGCAAGTCCCTTTCTCGGAGAGAATCTTGTGATAGGTGACATTGTAGTTCCGTGTGTCATGGAAGCTGTCATAGCAAGAACCATGCCGAAGCAGTGGAACAT
>DFJW01000012.1 GCA_002373775.1 Ruminococcus flavefaciens
TACTCGCAGCGGCGCTGGTGGTGCTGACAGGGTGCAGCTCCCGAAAAGCAGCTTCTTCTTCGCGTACCGAAGACCTGCCCGATACCCTTTCGGCTGAGGAAGTTGAGCTGCCTGATAATAAAGCTGCATACCGCTGTACTTCATATCAGTATGAAAACGATGAACTGGTCTGCAAATACTTTCAGGACTTTGACGACCATGATAACATCATCAGATCGGAGACCGCCGGTGATCCCGAAAATATGGAGCTGACGAAGCTTTACAGCTATACCTATGACCAAAACGGCAATGTCACTGCAAAGACCCAGAGCTATGCAGATCCGCCGTCCACGGACAGGGACATTTACTTCCATGACAGGTTCTGTTACTATGACGACGGAACGCTGAAATACCATGTCAATTACACCAAGGACAGTGATTCGGGACTGTGGAAAAAGAATTACCGCAAGGAATATGACAGCCACGGCAGCGAGGTGCTGTATATTTCCTATAACTCCGACGGAAGTACCGACTATCGCAGCGAAACGCAATGTGAGTATGACAGCAGCGGTAATCTCGCAAAGGAAACATGGCACAGCGACGGTTCATCTCAGGTGACCGAATATACCTACGATGATGCAGGGAATATCCTCACCGCTGTAAGAACGGAATCCTCGGAGGATTCGGACGAAAGCTTCGTATATAAGACCGAGTATGCTTACGACAGCAGGGGCAATCTCATAAAAGAAACAAAAACGGATCCGTATGATGTAACGGTCTCAACAGAGTATGAGTACGACGAAACGGACAGACTTATACATAAGAACATCATCGGTACCGGATCAGATGTGCATACAACGTACAGATACGAGTACGAAAAAATATCCGGTTAATAATGAATTGATATAAGGAGGACATTATCATGTCAAATGAAATGCAGTTAAAGTACGGCTGTAACCCCAATCAGAAGCCTTCAAGAGTCTATATGGCTGACGGCAGCGAGCTCCCTATCGAGGTGCTCTGCGGAAAGCCCGGCTATATCAACCTGCTTGACGCCTTCAACGGCTGGCAGCTGGTAAAGGAGCTGAAGGCTGCTACGGGTATGTGTGCAGCTACTTCATTCAAGCACGTTTCACCTGCGGGCGCTGCTATCGGCAGACCTCTCAGCGATGATCTCAAGAAGATCTACTGGGTAGACGATCTGGGCGAGCTCACTCCCCTTGCAAGCGCTTACGCAAGAGCAAGAGGCGCTGACAGAATGTCCTCTTACGGCGATTTCATCGCTCTTTCCGACAAGGTGGACGTTTGCACAGCAAAGATGATCCAGCGCGAGGTATCCGACGGCATTATCGCTCCCGACTATGATCCCGAGGCTCTTGAGATACTCAAGTCCAAGAGAAAGGGCACATACTGCATACTCAAAATGGACGAGAACTACAAGCCCGCTCCCATCGAGACAAAGCAGGTATACGGCGTTTCCTTCGAGCAGGGACGCAATGAGCTCGACATCAACCGTGAGCTCCTCTCCAACATCGTTACAGAGAACAAGGATATCCCCGACGACAAGAAGGACGACCTCCTTATCTCTCTCATCACTCTCAAATACACACAGTCCAACTCCGTTTGCTACGTCAAGGACGGTCAGGCTATCGGTATCGGTGCAGGACAGCAGTCCCGTATCCACTGCACACGTCTCGCAGGTCAGAAGGCTGACAACTGGTGGCTTAGACAGTCTCCCAAGGTAATGGGACTCCAGTTCGTTGACGACATCCGCCGTGCTGACCGTGACAATGCAATCGACGTATATATCGGCGATGAGTACGAGGACGTTCTCCGAGAGGGCGAGTGGCAGAGGATATTCAAGGTAAAGCCCGAGGTATTCACTGTTGAAGAGAAGAAGGCATGGCTGGCTAAGAATACAGACGTTTGTCTCGGCTCTGACGCATTCTTCCCCTTCGGCGACAACATCGAGAGAGCTAAGAAGTCAGGTGTTGCATACATTGCAGAGCCCGGCGGTTCTATCCGTGACGACAATGTTATCGAGACCTGCAACAAGTACAACATCGCTATGGCATTCACTGGCATCAGACTCTTCCACCACTGATAAGATCAGAGGTTTCACTGCAATCAAGATAAAAACTGAGACAGGGGTACGTCTCACATGATATAGGAGAGGAAATGAAAATACTTAAATTCACAGCATTCCTGTGCGCAATGCTCATCTGTGCAGGCTGCTCCTCCGGGGGCAGTTCCGCAGATGATGAAGTACCTGCGCCTTCGATAGTTATGCCGGAGGATTTTCCCGAGGAAGAAACTACCGAAAAACCAACTCTTTCAAACCAGTCACAGACTTTCAGCAGCGATGACGGCATGTTCAAATTTGCCATAGACAGCGTGCTTGAAAGATCAAATGACAAGAAATTCTCAGATTATGAATTTCATTTCCGCATAAAAGAAGAAGATCTTCATCTCTGCGTTATGACCGTTTCAGGTTCGCATCAGACTGCTAAGGGCTTTTCAGATCATCTGATAAAAGAGATAAGCGACGATTATCTGAACCTTACAGGTCAGGAGGGAGAGATCAACGGCATGCCCGCATATAAAGCCCATGCCGACTGCCCTTCCTACGGAGAGAACTATAAGTTCGGCTATGCTGCCGTTCAGTACGGCAACGGCGATCTTTTCATCGTCATCGGCATTTCACCGGACAGCAGTGCGGAATATTGCAGTATCCTTGCAGATGATCTGTTGAATTCAGTTATATATAAAGGAAAAGATGTCCGCACCAAGGACGCGACTGTTGACAATGCTTACTTCAAAGCAACTGTATCTCCAGATTTCTATGTGGAATCATCGGACGACCGAAGCATGCAGGCAGTGATAAATCTTCAGGAGTCACTTGATGAGGCTTTCTGCTCAATGCGGCTGGAAGCTCACCCCGGCAGCAGTTCAGCATCTGTGATAAGCTCAGATACTGACGAGGAAGACGTATACGCCGGTCAGGAGGAGATTCTCGGCTGTACAGCCCAGAAGTATACCTGTAAGCTTGAACTGCTGGATCAGGATATACAGATAGATACTTTCTACCTCGACCATAACGGCACATGCTACAGTGTATCTTTTATATCAACTGAAGAGCATTCGGCTATCTTCCGCATGAAGATGCAGCCGCTGCTTGACAACATCACATTGAAATAGCAGGGAGACGCGATATGAACAGATATTTCAGAATGGCTGCTGCTTCTATAATAACAGCCGCTATGTTTACAGCATGCTCATCCAAAAACAGCTCTTCGTCCGGCACTGACGAAACAGTGACTCTTCCAAAGAACAGCATCTCTGCTGAGGAACTGAGTTTCGGCGACACTTCGCCTTATGCTATGGAAAGTTTCAGGCTGAATGTCAGCGATGAACTCACAGCCTCAGAAGGCGAAGAAGATTCCGTTATATTCATACCTAAGTCCAATCCGATAATCATACAGGTAATTGAGTATCACGGCAGTAACCTCACCTCTGCCGCCAACGCTGAAGGCATATGCAAGGAATATGAGAAAAAAGGACAGGAGGCTGTATGGGAGAACTATGACGTTCCCGGCTTTGACTGTGCTGTGATAAAGACAAAGACAGATGCAGAGGAAATGCCTGAATTTGCTGACTATGCAGCTGTCAACATGTACTATGTGACCATTGAGCATCACACTCTTCTCATCGCTGTGGGCTATGCGGAAGGTTATGAGGATATTGCCGCTCAGTACGGAGACCACATGCTCAGCGGACTTGAATACACCGGCGAGTACTTGCTTCCCACTGAGCCTTACACGTTCGAAAACGAGTTCTTTTCTGTAAATGCCCAGCCAAAGTGGTTCGTTTCACAGACTAAGGAGACAGACACCGCAAAAGGCTCTGCATCCGTGAGATTTGAATATTCACACGCTGATTCGGATTATAATTACCTCACCAGATATACCATAGAGGCTGATTTTTCAGGAGAGCACAGTTCGGCGGAAGAGGCTGCAAGAGAATTCTATGACACCAATTCTCAGAAGGAAAACAGTAACACTGTCCGCCGTGAGAATTACTCGATAGATGAAGAAGAGCTTTTCGGTCTCACTGCATGGTGTGTAAGCTTTGACATGAAAATGGACGACGGACTGCTCAACTACAGCTACACGAACCGCTATGTGGAGGATAACGGCGTCATATACATCATTTCATCGAACATTCCGCTGAATGACGATGGAACAGCAGCGGCAGACATACAGGAACTCATCGACGGCACGACACTGAAAGCCCCTGATGAAAGCACACTGAGCAGTATGCGTCAGGAACATACAGACTCTTCAAATCCTGAGTACAGATACAAGGATGCTGTGTTCCATATGAAGAGCGGTATGGAGCTGAAGTCCGACACAGATTATGATATGACATTCGGAGGTTACGGTGCTGATATCAGCATCTCTCAGCATGATCTTGATGATGCTCCGTCACTCACTTATTACACCGATCTGGTTTATCAGGAACTTATGGACCAGAGCAAAGGCAGCTATCTCACAAGAGACAAATTCACTGTCGGTGACAGGAAGTTCGATTCTGTCACCTTCACAGGCGATGAATACGACCTGTTCCCCGGTGAGATCGCAAAGTGCTGCTATACGCTCTATAACGATAAGATATATGAGATTCGCCTTGTATACAACGTCGATGATGAAGACGCTGAGGCAGCAGGTGAAGATTTCCTGAACAGTATGCTCGAATCACTCACTTTCAATTGATTATAAGGAGGATACCCCAATGAAAAATGTATTAGTAGTAGGAGGCGGCGGCAGAGAGCACGCTATAATAATGAAGCTCGCTGAAAGCCCAAATGTAGGAAAGCTGTATTGCACTCCCGGCAACGGAGGCATATCAAAATACGCTGAGTGTTTCAGCGTCGGTGCAACAGACATCGAAGGCGTTGTAGCTCTCGCAAAGCAGCTGAAACCTGATATGGTCGTTGTTGCTCCTGATGATCCGCTGGTCCTCGGAATGGTTGACGCTCTCCAGGCAGAAGGCTTCATGACATTCGGTCCCAAGGCAAATGCTGCTATTATTGAAGGCTCAAAGGTATTCTCCAAGGAACTCATGAAGAAATACGGCATCCCTACCGCTTTCTATGAAGTATTCACTGAATCTGACAAGGCTATCGCTTACCTAAAGGAGCAGAACAGCTACCCGGCGGTTATCAAGGCTGACGGACTTGCACTCGGAAAGGGCGTTATCATCGCTCAGAACGAGGAAGAAGCTGTACAGGCTGTACACGACATGATAGATGAGCTGAAATTCGGAAAGAGCTCAGCCCGCATTGTCATTGAAGAATTCCTCACCGGTCCTGAGGTATCTGTGCTTTCCTTCACTGACGGCAAAACAGTCGTTCCAATGATCTCATCAATGGATCATAAGCGCGCTCTCGACGGCGACAAAGGTCTCAACACAGGCGGAATGGGAACTATATCCCCCAATCCCTGCTACACTGATGAGATCGCCAAGGAGTGCATGGAGAAGATATTCCTGCCGACCATAAACGCTATGAACGCTGAGGGCAGGACTTTTGAAGGCTGCCTCTATTTCGGACTCATGATAACTCCTAAGGGACCTAAGGTAATAGAGTACAACTGCCGTTTCGGCGATCCCGAGACACAGGTAGTGCTTCCAATGCTTGACGCTGACCTCTATGAGATATTTGAGGCTATATACAATCACGAACTCGACAAGGTGGATATAAAGTGGCACAAGGGCAGCTGTGCATGCGTTGTAATGGCAAGCGGCGGTTACCCTGAAAGCTATCCCAAGGGCATCGTAATGAACGGATTAGACGACAAGGGACAGATAGACGGCTGCTTCGTATACCATGCCGGCACAAAACTCAGCGAAAACGGCGAATTCCTCACAAACGGCGGCCGTGTGATCGGTGTTACTGCCAAGGGCGACGATCTTCAGTCTGCACTTGACAAGGCGTATGAGGGCGTATCAAAGATCAGCTTTGAAGGTGCTCACTACAGGAAGGATATCGGTCAGAGAGCACTCAGCGCTCTCGGCAAGGAGTAAGATATGCATGAAAGGCTGAACAGAGGACTTACCTTCGGACTTATCGGCAATGCACTCTTCATAGCTTTCGCTTTTATCACTCTCGTATTATTCTACAGGACCGAAGGAACGAGCAAGATACTTGAGGTACTGGCATACGCCTGTGACATCAGCGGCTTCTTCTTCCTGATGTTCGGAAACTACCTCATCATTACCGCTATACGCGGAAGGCTTCTTTTCAAGATAGGCTTCACGCTCTATATCATAATGGAAGCTCTGATGATGGTACTGGAACTCAATTCCTTTGAAGTATCGTCATTCTATAAGCCGTATTCTCTTGCTCTTGCCATATTCCATTCGCTGATATCAGCAGCGGTATGCTTCTCGTTCCTCTATCTTGATCCGTACAAGACATCTCTTGAGGTCACGATAATCATATGCGTAGGATTGATCCTCGGCGGAATGTTCGGAAATATAATCGGCGTAAGAATATACTTCAGCATCTTCGTAAACGCTGTGGCTTATACTGCACTTTTCATAACCATAAAGAAGCTCATAGCAAGAGAGGATATCGAGATAGACTGTCACGGCGATTCAGCCCGTGAAGCTGTGTATTCCAATGTGTTCTTCGATGACGATAAAAAGAAAAAGCCTGCCGCATCAGGCAGTGAAAAAACTGAGCCTGCCGGTGACGATACCGCAGCAGATACAGGATCATCACAGGACGCAGAAAACGATAATACCTGAATCATTAAAGGGACTGCAAGTTCATTGCAGTCCCTTTGGTCTTTTGGAATTAACTCCCGTAACTCCGCCTGCTGCACCGCATATCAGCAGTGTCAGAAGCTTCAATATGCCCGGCATGCTTCCTGATGATATCACTGAGTATACGGCTATGACCGCATATATCAGTCCGCCGCACAGGCTGCCTTCCAGCAAACCTCTGTGCCGCCTGTATTTTCCGAGCAGCATGGAGCTGCATGTTCCGCTTATCATGAGCGACACATAGATCAGAAGCCGGACTGCGCTCAGATCGTCCATAAAGAAGCATATCGCTGCTGAAAACAGTACTATGCTCAGTAAAAGGCATGCCACGCCTAAAGTTACAGCTATAATAAATGAAGGCAGCGTCTTCTCCCATATACTGCTGCTGTGTCTGCGCATCAAAAAACCTCCGCATCCTGTCTTTAAGACATAGTATGCGGAGGCTTTTCATATTATTCCTCGTCAGTATCCTTTTTCTTGGACTTCTTCTCCTTCTTTTCGGAAGGTTCTTCATCAGAAAGCTTAGCAGCAGCAAGTCCTGCGCCCTCTGCCTTCTTTGCTGAAGCAGCAGCTCTTGCTTCTCTTATACGCTCAGCAGCAGTAAC
>DFJW01000032.1 GCA_002373775.1 Ruminococcus flavefaciens
CATACTTGCTCTCAACGTAGATATTTACAGGGTTGAGGCCGCTCTCATAGTAAGCACCGGAAGGTGAAAGGATTATAATGAAGAGGTAGTGCTCACCGGGCTTTACACCGAGGAAAGGATCAACTGCGATGATGAACGGACGGATATAGAGTGATTCGCCTTCCTTTGAAGGTACCCAGTCCTTTTCGATCTTGAGGAGTTCCATGAGGCACTGCATACCGAGCTCTTCAGGGAGTTCCGGGATAACGAGTCTCTCATTGGACTTATTGAGTCTCTTGAAGTTCTCCTGGGGACGGAAGAGCTGTACCTTGCCGTCAGCAGTTCTGTAAGCCTTGAGGCCCTCGAAAACTTCCTGACCGTAGTGGAAGCACATAGCTGCGGGAGAAAGACCGATCTCACCGTAAGGCCTGATCTCTGGATCGTGCCAGCCCTGACCTTCGTCGTAAGGCATTACGAGCATATAGTCAGTAAAGATATGACCGAAGCCAAGCTTATCACCGGGCTGCGGCTTAGCCTTCAGGGATTCTGCTTTTGTGAATTTGATTTCCATTTTATTCAACCTTCTTTTAAAAAAATTAACGTTGTTGGTGTCAGTTCAGATTATCGCTGACCATAAAATAATTCTTTTCAAACAGCCTTTTGCATATCACGACAGTAGCGGCAGCAATACCAGCTGCGCAAAAAGTAGCGGCGCAGGCTGCGAATATGATCTTTCCGTTGCTCATAGACATTCTCCTTTATTGGATATGTTGACAGGCAATGCCGTTCAATTACTAATTATACCATATTTTAATGATTTTTTCCATAGTCATATGAGAAAATAATGCACAAATCAAAATGTTGAATCCATACATGATGTACAAATATCAATCAATATATTCGCGCACTCTCAGTTTAGCTCCGAGTTTTTCCGCAAGTTCCTTTGAAGCCTGCATCTGCTCTTCCGGGATCACATCCACCACGGTCAGCATTATCTCGGCTTTGCCGGTCTTTACGCAGTCTGAAGTGAATTTCTGCATAGCCTCGAAAGCGTCCGGGAATTTCGGACGTGTCACAGCCATGTACTCATCTTTAGTACCGGCGTTGAGGCTTATGGAGATTATATCGAGAGCATCGCAGAGTTCACCGGCAATGCTCCTGCCGTGTATCAGGTCACCGAGACCGTTGGTGTTGAGCCTGAGCACGATCTTTCCGCCGGAGATATCCTTCAGCCATGCCGAGATCTCCAGCATTGCGCCGAGCCTCTCTGTGGGTTCGCCGTAACCGCAGAACACCACTTCTCCGTATTTTGAAAGGTCGCGCTTGCTGAGGTCGTCCTTTATCTCGTCAATTGTCGGCTCATGCTCAAGCCAGAGCGGATCTGAACCGTAAGCACCGTCATCATTGTTCCTTATGCAGAATGTACATGCACAGGGACACTTGTTTGTGAAGTTCAGATAGAGATTGTTTCCGACCTCGTATGAAATAGTCATTGCTTTTTTCATTTTATTCACCCACTTTTGAAGTGTCAGCATCGCTGCCGCTTATATTTCCGGCGATCTCAATCGCTTCATCAAGGTCGAAGTCGCCTGATATTATCATATTGCCGTCAGTAACATGCGCGTTTACAGCCGGCGCACTGATGAGTTCGCCGTTATACCATATTGAGATAATGTCCTTGTTTTCCGCAGCTTTTTCAGTTGCTTCAGAAAAAAGTTGCGTGCCTTCCTCATCGAGTTCAACGGTGATAACGTATTTCTCTGAACCCTTTTCGTCGAACATCATGCTGGCATTAGCTGTTTTTACATTCTTTTCAGTAAGTATCAGTTCTCCGTCAGAGGATTCGCCCATTCTGAATTCGAGTGAAGTTTCAGAATCAGAAACTGCTTCTGATGCAGCAGTAGTTTCGGGAACGGACTCTGAACAGCTTTCGGAACTGCTCTTGTCAGAGCATCCTGCGAGAACGAGAGCGGATAAAGTCAGAACAGATATGAATCTTTTCATCTTTGATTTCCTCGCTGTCAGTCGATATATATTCTTGGTACGCGCTTGGATATGCCGCAGACTACTTCGTATCCTATAGTTCCGTATACAGAAGCAAGGTCATCAGCGGTTATCCTCTCATTTCCGTCTTTTCCTATAAGAGTGACTATATCTCCGGAACATGCTTCCGGCACGTCAGATACGTCGATCATGAGCTGGTCCATGCAGACACGTCCGACTATGCGGCATCTTTTTCCGTGGACAAGTATCTCGCCCTTTGAGCTGAGCAGTCTTGAATATCCGTCAGCGTAACCGATAGTCACAGTGGCGATACGCATTTCACGGTCTGAGACGAAAGTTCTGCCGTAGCTTATGCAGGTGCCTGCCGGAACAGTCTTCACCTGTGATATCACGGCTTTCAGCTCCATTATCGGTTCAAGACCTTCCGGTATAGGAAGGCTGATATCAGGATGCAGACCGTAAATAATGATGCCGGCACGGGAAAGTGTGCTTCGCTGATTGTTCCTGTAGCATGTCGCTGCACTGTTCATGAAGTGCATATGCGGCAGTTTTATGCCGAGTTTTACGAGCTCGTCATATGTATCGGTGATGAATTTTTCCTGCTTGTCAGTGTATGCGATGTTATCGGGAGAATCGCTGTCAGCAACTGCGAAATGTGTGTATATTCCCTCAACTGAGAGCTTTTCGATATTTATCATGGAAGCTATCTCGGCAGCACATTCTGAAGG
Organism: Ruminococcus flavefaciens; assembly: GCA_002373775.1. Taxonomy (GTDB): domain Bacteria; phylum Bacillota; class Clostridia; order Oscillospirales; family Ruminococcaceae; genus Ruminococcus; species Ruminococcus flavefaciens_M. The sequence goes on from DFJW01000032.1 coordinate 2,712, forward strand.
CTGGCTGTATCTGAGACCTATCCTGCCCATACCTGTATCTATTTTTATATGGCAACGGACAGTGTCCGGACTGTTTTTGCACAGAGCCTCCGCATAATCGGCTGATACGACACCCTGAATGATGTTGTACTGGGATATCTCATGTGCATATTCCGGGGGAGTATAGCCGAGTATCAGTATCTCAGCATCCGGACAGTATTCCCGGACGGCGATAGCTTCATCGAGATTGGAGACTGCGAACCATTTTATGCCGCATTCTTCCGAAAGGCACTGCACAACTCTCTCATAGCCGTGGCCGTAAGCATCAGCCTTCACCACTGCCATTACCTGAGTAGACGGAGAATTTAGCCCTTTGATTATGCCGATATTCTTCTTGAGCTGACTGAGCGAGACCTCAGCCCATGCTCTTTTGAGATATGGTTTCATTCTGATCTCTTCTTTCTTTATTGTTTAATGATTAATAATTAATTACAGCTTGTTAAAACGCCTTGAAATATTATATGATATATGCTATACTTAAATAGTATGGATAAATCAACTTACAGTAAAAGATCCGACAGGAGGTGTTTGTCTGTTATCGTTGGATACAGGAGTGCAGGTCATATCACCTGATGATCTCCACGCTGATGCCGGTTCGTCTGTCTGCATAACCGGTCATCGAATTAGTAAGATAAGACCATTTCGCAATGATAAAGCCTACAGCTGGATAACTGCTGAGACTGTCAGGCTGATGCTGAACAGATATATTGAAATGGCTTACGATCATGGATACACCGGATTCTTCAGTGGACTTGCCACCGGCGTTGACCTCTGGGCAGCCGGACATGTGCTCGATATGCGGGATTCCGGAAAAAATATCCGGCTTTACGGCGCAATGCCGTTCCTGAAACATGCACGGCATCATCGCGGAGATTGGCTGGAACTGCTCAGAAGAGCGGAATACGGTGCAGATTCGGTCGTATGCACATGCAGCGATCCTGAGGCTGTATACATGAGCAGCGGTCCTAACAGTTCGCTTTACCGTGACAGGAACTATTTCATGGTGGAGCATTCGCATGCGGTCATAGCTTTCATGGACGAATCAGCAGTGCGTTCAGGCACAGGGCAGACGATAAGCTATGCAAAACGCCGTGGACGCAATGTGTATATGTTCAGTCTTGACGAGGTACACCGTCTGATAGACGATGCAGGAACGGATATCCGCAGCATAGAAAGTGCTGTCGGAGAGATGTTCGATGTGTTCGAACTCGGTTTCTGAGCTGTCAGACAGGACATATCAATACTATTATACCACGTTTGCAGAATTTTGCAATACTTTGTTTTGATATCTTTACTTATCACAATGGCTGCGATAGAGTATTACGATAAATATTAAAACGGTAATAGTTCGGATATTTTCTCTGACCGGAAATAAAATTATCCGATCCAGAAAATGAATTTAATGAAAATGTGTTCTTTTCAACAGGGTGTTGAATTCTGTGTTTAAACATTCACGCCTTCAACAATATGGTTGAAAATGTTGAAAACTATGTGGATAAACGTGCTTTTGCGGACAAGTTTTTAACAATCCCTTTGGGAAAATCTTTTTAATTCATTGCAAATGAATATTTCGACCTTTAGCACTATACAGTTTGTTGATTCGACATCTGATTCACCTGTGTGTGTAATAAAATGTTACATTTGCCTGACTTTTTGTGAATGTAATATATATAGCTGAAATTTTCCGGCAGTGCCGGACATGATAAAGGAGACTGATCTTAAATGGCAAATAAGAAAAGCGGACGTATAGCTGTACCGTTCCTCGTGACTATATTCCTCGGACTTTTACTGGTAGGAGGAGCAGCGTGGTATATATTAAAGATGATAACCAAAGAGGAAGCACCGCCGGAGCCTCCGGCAAGAAGCGGAGGCATCACAATAACCGAAGAGGACAGCCATACCATACTTTTCATACTTGATACACCGGATCAGAACAGCAAATACTCATTCATGGTAATGCGTTCCGTACCGATCAGGAAGAAGATACTGTTCATCGGTGTGCCTGCGAATATGACCGCGGTTATCGACGATACTCAGAAGAACCTGAGTGACGAATATGCCAAGAATTCTACATCGGGAGCCATGGATTTTGTCAGCCGGGTATTCGGTATAGAGATCGACCGGTATATGAAACTGGATTCCGAAGCGTTCCAGAGGATCTGCGACATGCTTGGCGGAGTTACTTACCCCATAGACGTTGACGTTCCCGGACTTCAGGCTGACGGCACAGAGCAGACGATGAATGCAAAGCAGATAGAGACATATATCACCTACGCCATGTTCGATGACGGCGAAGAGGGACGCGCGACCAATTCCGCATATATCATCCAGAAGATGATAAACGGAACAGACACCGGACGTATCGCAGACAACATCGACAGATACTATGAAGAGATAATCAATATGAACGGTCATGTTGACACCGATATCACATCTGTGGATTATCAGGACCGCATAGGTGCTATAAAGTCTATGCTGAACTACCATAGCACAGAAGTCTCCTCTTCGATGATAGCAAGTGCGACCGGAGTAGACGGCAAGACATATGAAGGCGACTTCCTGCCCAGTGCTTCATTTATAAACAATCTGCCGAACGAATTCTTCGGCACAGGTGATGAGGAATAATACAAAATGAAAAAGATCGCAGTTTTTATGCTGACCGCGGCTTTGTCACTGACAGCGGCTGCCGGATGCAGCGGCAAGAAAGACTCCGACAATGAATCATACGCAGATGAAGACCTTGTGAACATAGAGGATCTGACAGCGACTACGGAAGAGCGCGATATTTCATCTGCGGAAGCCAATTCCGTACTTCTCATACTGGATGAGCCGGAAAAGCAGAGCCCGTATACCTTTATGCTGATGCTCTCTGATCCTCAGGAAAACGAGATAAGATTTTCCGGTATACCTGCGAATTCAGTCTGCCTTTATGAGGATTCGCTGGAAAACAGCATATCCGATGTGTACGAAAAAGAAGGAGTGAATGGTGCGGTCAGCTATGCCGAGATAATATTCGGCACTGAGATCGACAGGTATATGGTATTCAACACCGACAGTCTGAGCAGAACATTTGAACTGTTCGGTGATGTAGAATATCCGCTTGATGCTGAACTGAAAGGCTTTTCTGCCAACGGTTCGGTCCAGACTCTTTCGCCGGATGATGTGTGTGCTTACATATTATATCCGCTTTTCCGCGGAGGAGAAGCAGAACGCGCAAAAAAGGCGGCGGATATAGTTCAGTGCCTTCTGGATACAGCAGACAGAAAAGGCGCAGCTGAAAAGCTGGAGGATTTTGTACCGCGTCTGCTCAGCGTGGTGAATACGGATATATCTCAGCTGGATTTTTACAATTATCGTGATGCCATAGTGAATATGCTGGAAAGCAGCGATCTGTCAGCAGAAGTGCTGGAACTCACAGGCATGTCCCTTCACGATGATTTCATACCGGATGAGGATGTGCTGCCTGAAAACATGAAAAGGAAAGACAATGAATAATATATTTGATACCCATGCACATTATGCGGATGAGGCTTTCGATGCCGACAGGGAAGAGATGCTTGCCGGACTTCCGGAAAAGGGCGTAAAGTATGTCATGCTCGCTGCTTCCTCAGCTGAGGACAGCGCTGCTAATTCCGTGCTTTCGAAAAGATACGGATATATATATTCCGCTGTGGGGATACATCCTGAGAATGCGGAAAACTATCCGGCAGATCATCTCAGAATTATGCAGGAACTTATCGCAGACAATCCTAAGATCAGAGCGGTAGGCGAGATAGGGCTCGACTATCACTATGATGGCTGTGACCGCGAGAAGCAGATCAGACTTTTCCGCGGACAGCTCGGTTTTGCAGCTGAACTGGATATGCCGGTGATAATACACAGCCGCGATGCTGTAAAAGACACGGTGGATATACTCAGCGAGTACAAGCCCAAGGGCGTTGTACACTGCTTCAGCGGTTCTGCCGAAACAGCCGAAGAGATACTGAAACTCGGCATGTATATAGGCTTTACAGGGGTGATAACTTTCAAAAATGCCAAGAAAGCTGTGCGTGCGTTGGAAGCTGTCCCGCTGGACAGGCTGCTCCTTGAGACCGATTGTCCTTACATGGCGCCAGAACCTATGCGCGGCAGCAGATGCGACAGCTCAATGATAGCATACACCGCAGCAAAGGCAGCGGAAATAAAGGGGATAACAGTTGAAGAACTTCTTGACATCACCTGCGAAAACGGCAGGAGAGTCTATGGGATATAAGAAAGAGAAAAAATGAGGTCATGTTGATATGTACTATTGTTGTGGAATAACAGACAAGGGCGTAGTTTCGCATAATGAGGACGCGATGCTTATCGGAGCAGAAGTGCGTGATGAAGGAACGCTGGAGATGAAGATATCTTCACCGTTCATAGTTGCTGTATCTGACGGTGTTTCTGGAGAACGTTCCGGAGAACTTGCATCGAGCATGTGCCTTGAGATGCTCAGGGACATAAACTACGACGGCAGTGTGAAACTGGATGAAAGGCTCATGGATATACACAGGCGGCTTGCTGAGATAAGCGCAGACGATCCTGATATGCACAATATGCAGGCGACTCTTTGCGGCGTTGCTTTCAGTGAGAACGGAGGGATACTCACTTTCAATGTCGGTGACTCACGCCTTTACCGTTTCCGCGGAGGAAGGCTGACGCAGCTTTCAAGAGATCAGTCACTGGTGCAGCTGCTCTATGAAGAGGGAACGATAACGCTGGAGGAAAGGCGCACACATGTACACAGGAACATTATCTTCCCGGCTTTCGGAAATCTCAGTTCCGAGCCTAAGATAGACATAGTTCCGATCAGCGGAGGCATGGAATACGGTGACCTGCTCCTGCTCTGTACAGACGGTCTTTCAGATTATCTTTCTCCGCTGGATATGGAGGAGATACTGGAACTTCCGAAGAGCCTGCCGGTGCGTCTGGAACTTATGGTGAAGAAAGCACTGGAGAATGGCGGAGAGGACAATGTAACAGTTGCTGCTGTTGTGTACAGCGAATGAAATGATGTGGATAAAGCACAGGATAACAAGTCCTGTGCTTTTGCTGTATAGCAGCGTGACGCTGCACCCTTGAA
>DFJW01000047.1 GCA_002373775.1 Ruminococcus flavefaciens
TAGGCTAAGGGTTTTGAAATTGATCGCCTTATATTCCAATAAGCTGGATAAATGCGATTATCGTCATTATGTCAATTGCTGAAAATATCAGCATTTCAAAAGCACGTTCAATTTTCTTGTCACTCCTTGCAAAAAGCAGATAAGCGGCAGTCACAAAAATACTTCCAATTACGACCACTGAAATTGGAATGTCCACCTCCACTTCGTGAGCCGTGTTCAAGTATGCTATACCGAATAACCCCACGATGATGAGATACATCATCGTATCTGAACACTTCGAGAACTTATCAAATGTGTATCGGTCGTCTTGGTCAAAAACAAGATACACATAGCCAATTACTATTGTTATCACACATATCGGAGCGCAAAAATCATATAGACGATTCCATAGTAGCATCGCACCAACCGCATAATAACATATCGTTCTTGCAAGCTCTATTAGAAAGCTGCGGTCAGAAATGTGCTTTTTCAGTGTTGATGAGAATAGAAAGCGCTCCGGATACCATGAGAATAGTATTTCACGGATTCCGCTTCTGTCGGTCAATGTTGCAGCGATAAGCCCTAAAATCGTATCTAACACACACATAGCACGGGAATGTCCTGTAATTGCGAGAATAATGTTAATACTGATCAGGAGTAAAACGAGCAGTGCAATAATTAGGAGTCTGAGCCAGAACAAACGCTTTTCCCGTTTTTTACGGCGTACTCGCTCATCATGTAATGGCTTTCTTCTCTCCTGTTCTGCGGCGCTCAAAGGCTTCCTTCGGTGATGTCTCCGTTTCGTACTCATATTCTCACCCCTTACGAATGCATATTACACTTGTCCTAATCTGAATTATAGCAAATCGCTCTGAAATAGTCAATCACCTGAAAAGAAAAAGCCTTATCCCCGCATCACACAAGGATAAGACTCCCTCAATCATCAATTATGCTTTCAAGCCTGTCTTTTCTTCAAATTCCGGAACGGTCATATCGGCTCTCTTAGCGGCATCAGCTATCGTCAGGATACCGTCTTTGACAAGACCGATGAGTGTTTTCAGGATACCTTCCTCAACACCCTCTGCTTTTGCATCGTTTCTGATTCCTTCAATTGCTTCGCACATATCAACACGCTCCTCTCCGTTATCATAGTGCAGATTTGAACTTGTCACGACATTGACCATATCAGCGGTTTTTCTCGAAACGCTGCAGAATGCCGTATCTTCGTTTACCATATCCCTGAGCTTTTTCTTATCTTTGGAATACTTGACGTATTTTAACGCAAGACTCAGCTCTGTGTGGAACTTTGCAAAATCTTCGTCCCTGATCTCTGCGGGGGCGATCAGATGAAGATGATAATTGTCCACAAATCTCAGTATGTCCTCATCAGCCGTCAGCATACTGTGCAAGTCTCTCGGTGCGTCCCACTCGTCAGCACCGAAATACAGCGTTAAAGTAATTATGGGCAAAATTCTGTCGGTCTTATAGAAGCCTGAGAGGTATTCAGCCCTTGTTTCAGGCATCTTTTTGCAGTTTTTCGTCTGGTGACAGGGTATGCTTTTTCTTGCCATTTCTCCATTTCTTTGATTTACTCATAGTTCACACTCCAAAGGAATGATTATTATAATTGAATTCCACCTGCTATCATCTTATGACAATATTATATCAAACTCTGTCTTCAATGTCAATTACAAAATAGAAAGTGCCTGATTTCATCATTGAGATCAGGCGTTCTTGTTTTTTTACCTATATTTGCCGATATATGGTTCGCTCTGGATATGTGTCCTAAAGTGAAGTGTAACAAGAAAAGCCTTATCCCCATTCACAGGAATAAGACCTTCCCTCAATAGTTATATGTGATTACTCCCGAACCTCTTTCATCAAAGCCACACCGTCCTTGAAGCCGACCTTGTAAGCAGCTCTCATCTCAGCGGCAGCAGTATCGCTCACGCAGTCGAGGAGCTTGCGAAATGTAGTGAGCTGTTCTTCGGTCAGCGACTCCTCAAAGGGTATACACAGCTTGTTAAACTCGTCCGAGAACTCAGCAGAGTGAATATCACCCGGGCCTTGCGATCCGTATATCGCTTACAGTAATAACCGCCTTATTCAGTTGTTACATAAATATTCTGATGTCTATCATGCGTCTGCTTATCTGCTTTCTGACCAAATGTATTCCGCATCTGCTGCATGATGTTTCGATTTCTTTTGATTTTTCCGTATAAGTAATGAGCGGGGCAGAACAGTTTGGACAATACCATTTGATACATTGATTATTTCTCACATCAATGGGAATATCATCCTCTCTTACATTTTTCCCCTTTTTCATTTGAACCCCTCCGTCAATTCCTGATGTCAAATACATTATACAGAACTTTTGTTCTCTTGTCAATGGGTAAAATAAGCGGTGCACAATTCTCCGTGCACCTCAATATCATTTTCTGCGTTTTTCACAAATCAGTTTGCATTATTATGTAAGGTTTACACAACTGCTCATTTATGCGTTTTTATTCTTGATCTCATAGCAACACAGCTAATCTATATTTCAATTCATCTAAGTGATCGTCTGTTTATCGAAGTATCTGAGCGTTCGCAGTCTAATTCTTCCAGCCTGTGCTGACTGCACGTTTAGTCACCATTGAGCGATATATGCCGTCTTTAGCCATAAGGCTGCTGTGGTCACCAGATTCCGCTATCTGACCGTCTTTTACCACCATTATCCTGTCAGCATGAGTGATAGTATTCAGCCTATGTGCGATAACAAGGAGCGTTTTTCCCTTGCACAGCTCGGAGATAGCCTGCTGGATATAGCTTTCATTGTCAGCATCCACACTTGCGGTAGCTTCGTCAAGAATGACGATAGGAGAATCTTTCAGTATGCACCTTGCGATCGAAAGTCTCTGCGCCTGACCGCCTGAAAGTGACGCTCCGCCTTCACCGATAACAGTGTCAAAACCGTCAGGCAATTCCATGATAAAGTCGTACACCTTGCCTTTTTCGCAGCCTCTATGACCTCCTCACGGCTTGCATCAGGCCGACCCAGAGCGATATTGTTGTACACCGTATCCTGGAACAGATACACTCTTTGGAACACCATGCTGATGTTGTCCATAAGCACAGAAAGCGGTATCTTTCGTATATCCGTACCACGCAGAAGTATCTCTCCCGACTGTATATCCCAGAAGCGGGCGAAAAGGCTTGCAATTGTGGATTTACCGCCGCCTGACGGTCCTACAAGAGCAGTCATTGTCCCCTTCTCAGCACTGAACGAAATGTCCTTCAGAACGTCTTTTTTGTCGTAGGCAAAGGTGACATTTCTGTATTCTATCTCAGGAGAATCATTCTCCGCAAGAGTCTGAGTACCGCTGTCGTCAAGCTTCTCCTCCGCAAAAAGCGCATCTATCCTGTCCATGCAGGCATTCATTACCGTCAGTCTTGTTCCCTGATCGTAGAATGTGCGGATAGGAACGAACATATCAAACAGGAACAGCAGCATTCCGATGAAGTAATTCAGAGGAAGAGTCCCGTTTCTGTACATCATCGCCGACACTGCAAGCACAGCCGCAGTTGCCAGCCCGTAGACTATGTACACAGAGGTTTTCCACGGCATATGGGCTTCCTCAAATCCGAGGTTCACACGGCAGTTTGTGTCAAAGCTATCGGTCAGTTCCTTTGAACGCTCACCAAGAAGATTGTAGGTCTTGATAATGCCGATCCCCTCGGTGAAATCAAGCACTGCCTTAGTCTGCACCTCCGAGGCTTCCTGACGGGCATCGGAGTGCTTCAGATCGCTTTTCTGCATTGGTATACCGATAGCGATGATGATACCCGTAAACAGCAATGAGACCAGTCCCAGCCGCCAGTCAAATGCGAACATGAAGATTATCATTATTGCCTGCGAGAACAGATAACTCATCATATCAGCAATTACCATCATGCAGTTTTCCTCAATGAAAACCATGTCTGTTGAAAGCACGGAGCTTATCCTGCCGATGTTGCCCTCAGTGAAAAATCCCATAGGCAGGCGGCGGAGGTGTTCTCCCAGCTTCATTCGCATATCCGCAAATATCATATATCCTGCCGCACTTTGCAGACGGTCTGCAAGGTACTGGAAAAGCGCCTGCACACCAACGCTTGCCACCAGTGCGACCGCCGCATAAACGCAGGCTCGCTTTGAAATATTTCCGTCGATGAATGCCGCCGCAATGAAGTACATAACGATTATGGGCACTTTCATCAGCATTCCTTTCAGAAATGAAAGTACGAATGCACCGTAAATTCTTCCCTTGTATTTCCCCGAAATGCCGAGAATACGCCTTATCATTCCTATCATGCTCTCACCTCATTTCCGATAGTCCAGATTGCTCTCGCTTCACTGCTGCTCCACAGCTTTTTGTACTCATCGCAGTTTTCCAGCAGCTTTTCATGTGTATCCGCAGCGATTATGTTTCCGTCCTTCATCACGCATATCTTATCCGCATTCACGACAGTCTGCAAACGGTGAGCGATGACGAGAACAGTTTTTCCCTTGATTATTTCAGCAATTGCCGCATTCATTTTCTCCTCGTTTTCGGGATCTATGAAGGCAGTTGCTTCGTCCAGAACTATCACAGGAGCATTTTTCAGTATTGCTCTTGCAAGTGAGATTCGCTGACGCTCGCCGCCGGAAAGCTGCTTGCCTCCGTCACCTGCCATAGTGTCGATGCCGTCAGGCAGACGCTCAAGGAATTCCCTGCACTGAGCCTTTTCCGCAGCTTTAAGCACCTGTTCACGGGTAGCCTTAGGATCGCCCATAAGGATATTCTCATACAGCGTGGTATTGAACAGGAACTGCTCCTGCGAAACGTAGGAAATACGGTCATTCAGAGCCTCGATGCTCATGTCGGTGATGTCCTGTCCGCCGAGAGTTATCTTTCCGCCATTTATGTCATAGTAATGCACCAACAGTTTTGCAAGTGTGGATTTACCGCTTCCCGATTCTCCCACAAGCGCAGTAAGTGAGCCCTCCTGCAATTCCAGTGAAACACCGTGAAGGACTTCCTGTTCCTTGTAGGCAAACCGAACATCCTCGAACTTAACGATATTTGAATTACCGATAAATGAATTATCCTTAGTTTTTAAAGGCTCACTGTCCATAGCCTTTTCTATCTCGTCAATCTTGTAGTTTAGCTGCGGGAATTTGCCTGCGAAGTTCAGGGCTTTCAGTATGGGAACTCCCACAGAAAGTGAAAGGCAGAACACCAGCACAAGGTCCGCTAAGGTCGAACTTCCGTTGATGACCAGCAGTGTTCCCACAGGCAGCATCACAAGT
>DFJW01000017.1 GCA_002373775.1 Ruminococcus flavefaciens
GCCCTGTCACGGCGGAGGTCACGAGTTCGAGTCTCGTCTGGGTCGATTCTGAATATTAGGGGTCTTAGCTCAGCTGGGAGAGCATCTGCCTTACAAGCAGAGGGTCACAGGTTCGAGCCCTGTAGTCCCCACCATTTCTTTGGCCTCGTAGTTCAGTTGGTTAGAACGCCTGCCTGTCACGCAGGAGGTCGACAGTTCGAGTCTGTTCGGGGTCGCCATAAGCGGATTTAGCTCATCTGGTAGAGCGCCACCTTGCCAAGGTGGAGGTAGCGAGTTCGAGCCTCGTAATCCGCTCCAAGGACGGCGTCATAGCCAAGTGGTAAGGCGTGGGTCTGCAACACCCTGATCCCCAGTTCAAATCTGGGTGGCGCCTCCAGAAGCATCGTTCATATGAACGGTGCTTTTTTCTATTAATGTAAGATATGCAATAAAAGCCCCGGAACGATCGGAAGACCGTTCCGGGGCTTTGGTTATTCGCACTTTTCAAGTGCAGATCTGAAAGCTTTGCATGTTACTAAATAAGAGATACAGAATGTGATCGCTGTAACGATAGTAGAGACCACACAGACCTTTTTTAATGAATCCGAGTTGTTTTCCAGTTTTCCTTTGATATTTTGTAAGCTTTCAAGAAAGTGGTCGAACGAGCCGAAAAAGCTAAGATCGCCGAAGAGTAAATATATCATGACAGTCATGATGATAAGGACGAAGAATACTGTCCTGTAAGCGTTGCCTGCTTTTGCACCGAATCTTGCGATGAACGGCATGCCTATGGATGTCTGTATGAGCATGAAATCAAATACCAGGATATCTATCACTTTAAGATCAATTCTTTCTGGTACTCTGCTCACACCTACGATGTTCACGACTTCTATAACGGCAAGCATAATGAGCGAGAAGATAATGCAGAAAATGTATTTGCTCCTTATGTAACCTTTCACCCCAGCCGGGATACATGAGTAGTATTGTTTCTGTACAACTTTGTATTCAGGTTCGAAAACGTTAGTGGTCATCGTATCGAAACCGGCGAACACCATAAATGTTCCTAAAAGATGCGCGAGATTCATGAGCATCATCATATCAGGATCTTCACTTTTGAAAGTGCAGAGGAGAATACCAAATACGGACATAGTTAATACACCTATAAAATAAGGTCTCATGATCCTGATGTCTTTGTAGATCAGTCCGTTCATTATTTTTCTCTCCTTTCCATAATTTTAGATGAAAGCTGCCATCCGATGAACAGAATAGCTGGTATCAATACAGGGAGCAAAGGTGCTATGATATCAATAGTGTAAAGCAGTATCCCTTTTATGAATCCTCCGTAGATCATAGATGCTTCAATTGAGGGGAATGCAGTGTGTTTATTGACATAATTCATCTCAAGAGTTGAGTATATGAGCGGCAGTCCGTAACCGATGACCATAAGCAGAATAAAACACAGAATCCGGCTGTGGGTTATCTGGTTTGAAAGGTGAGCAATGACAGTAAAGAGATTGCCGATCGTTATAGCAATGAGGATGATCTTCACATTGCTGAAGGAGAAGGACTTGTCAAAAGCAGCGCATGATACAGCTGTTGTGACCGTAGTTATCAAAAATGCCGCAGCAGTTATCATGAGGTATACGAGGTAGTAACCGCCGGTGTATCTGACGGTTGATACCGGAAGGCAATGCGCATAGCTGCTCCAGCGCTTTTTCATATCTGTTACAAGAGTATCGCAGACGAGCAGATTTGAAATTATCAGCAGTGCAAGCGGAGAATAAGCACACATTACAAACAGAGCCGATTCAACAGACTCTTTTGAATCCTCAGTGATCTTAGCGAGATTTCCATAAGACAAGCTGAGCCTTGCGAGCATACCGATCAGTTCAATACCTAAAACTGCCAAAGATGAGAGTATTATGTTTTTGCGGCATAAGACAATTAGTCTGTAGATGAGACCGCTCATTATGACCACTCCTTTGTGTTTCTGTTTACATAAAACAGCATGATGTCGTCAAGTGACGGCTGATCGAAGACCATATTCCTGTACTTGCTGATACACGCAGCACGGTCAAAGCACATAGCGTCCACACCGAAGTCAGTCGTCCTTGAGCTGATGATGTCGTTTTTGTCTATCTTTTCAAAATCGGCAGCAGAACACTTGATTATCGCATGATTTTCAAGAATGTCATCTTTGTATCCGGTCAGGAGTATCTTCCCCTTGTCGATAAAAGTGATGCTGTCAGCGATCTTTTCGAGATCGGAGGTTATGTGAGAAGAAAGGAAAACGCTGTTATTCTCATCCTGAAGGAATTCAAGGAAGATGTCGAGTATCTCACTCCTCACGATAGGATCAAGGCCGGTCGTAGCCTCATCAAGAATGAGCAGTTTAGCTTTATGCGAGAGAGCAGCAGCAATCTGAAGTTTCATTTTCATGCCCTTGGAAAACTTACCTACAGCCTTCTTTTTAGGAAGGCAGAATCGGTCGAGATAGCTGTGATAAACGCTGCTGTCCCAGTTTTTATACAGAGGACGCAGTATCTTCTCGATATTGAGAGCGTTCAGATTGTCATGAAAGGGCATCTCATCGAATACAGCTGAGATATCATTCTTTATCTCACGTTCTGATTCATAGATATCCTTTCCCAGAAGCTTAATGTTTCCGCTGTCAGGGCGGGTTATCCCGAGCATAAGGCGGATGGTGGTCGTTTTGCCGGCGCCGTTCTGACCGATAAATCCCATTATGCTGCCTTTGGGAACAGTAAGGGAGATGTTTTCGAGTCTGAAGCCGTCATAATTCTTGTTTATCCCGTTTAATTCTATAGCGTTCGTAAAATCAGTCATCATAGTTTCCTCCGTATATCATAGTGAGGATCTCCTGCAATTCAGCAAGGCTGATACCGCAGAGTTTAGCCTTGCTGCATGCCTGCCCGAGAAGTTCCTCGGTCTGTCTGAGATTCTCTTCGCGCAGCATTTCTGTGTTCTGTGCTTTTACGAAGCTGCCCTTGCCGGTGAAGCTTTCGATGAAGCCGTCACGTTCGAGTTCTTCGTATGCACGTTTAGTTGTGATGATACTAATACGCAGCTGCATAGCGAGATTACGCATTGAAGGAAGGGCGTCCCCCTCATTCAGCATCCCGCTTATTATCATCGCTTTTATCTGAGAGTAGATCTGTTCATAGATAGGCTCTCCTGATGAATTGCTGATTATTATATTCATGATGCACCTCTGAATGAATATTGTATATATACTATATACACATTATAGCAACTGTATATACATTTGTCAAGTACTTTTCTGAAAAAAACAAAAAAACTGCATCCCGGCAAAGGAATGCAGTAAATGTGTCCATGTAATTCAAAGGGAAAGCACCAATTCTTTCCCGCTGGGAGAATACTGTTCATACTCCACGCCGCATTTGGAGAAAAGTATGCCAGAAGCCTTGACGCTGTCAGTATCGGCGTATTTATTGCTGTAGTAGACGACGCGCTTTATGCCGCACTGGATGATAGCTTTAGCACATTCATTGCAGGGGAAAAGCGTAACATAGAGCGTACAGCCATTGAGATTGCCGATGTTGCTGTTGAGGATCGCATTCAGTTCTGCATGGCAGACGAACGGATACTTTGTGTCGAGCTGAGAGTCAGCTTCACGTTCCCAAGGCATTTCGTCGTCGATACAGCCGGTAGGCATACCATTATAACCGACAGCTACGATCTTATTTTCCTTGTTCACGATGCAAGCGCCGACCTGAGTAGAGTTGTCCTTGCTGCGCTGAGCTGAGAGCATGGCGATGCCCATGAAATACTCATCCCAGCTGATATAATCGGTCCTTTTCATGATAAACCTCCAGAATATAACTATATTACAGTAATTATAGCACATAATTATGGGAATAGCAAGAGACGCGCGAAAAAACTTAACGGTTCACAAGATATAGCCGCGATCAATGATGCAGCATCACGCTGCTTATAACAGTATAAAAATGACCGGATATAAGAAAAGCACTTCCGTATATGGAAGTGCTTGACAATGTCTGATATTATTCAGAGATCTTTTCAGCAGCTGCATCGAGCCAGTCGCCCTCATAGAGTTCGATAGTACCCTGATCGCAGAGCTTGGCGAGATCAGAATTGATCGGGATCCTTGCGAGTATCGGTATATCGTACTGAGCAGCGATCTCATCGAGATGGCTGTCACCGAATATGCTGTGACGCTTTCCGCAGTCGGGACACTCATAGTAGCTCATATTCTCGACGATACCGAGGATCGGGATATTCATGAGTTTAGCCATTTTTACAGCTTTCTCAACGATCATGGATACCAGTTCCTGGGGAGAAGTAACGATAACGATACCGTTTACGGGAAGTGACTGGAAGACAGTAAGCGGAACGTCTCCTGTTCCCGGAGGCATATCAACAACGAGGCAGTCGATATCCTTCCAGATAACGTCTGTCCAGAACTGTTTTACCACACCTGCGATAACAGGACCTCTCCATACAACAGGATCAGATTCATTTTCGAGCAGGAGATTGATAGACATAACATCAATACCCATTTTGCTCTTCGCAGGGATTATACCGAATTCACATGCGTCAGCCTTTCCGTGGATACCGAAAGCCTTAGGCACAGAAGGACCGGTTATATCTGCATCAAGTATGCCGACGTTCTTGCCGAGACGCTGCATAGCAACTGAGAGCAGTGAAGAAACGAGAGTCTTTCCGACTCCGCCCTTACCGCTGACAACGCCGATGACCTTGCCGATAT
>DFJW01000067.1 GCA_002373775.1 Ruminococcus flavefaciens
CAGCAGCTTTAGCTGAAGCGGGAGCAGTATGAGCAGGAGCAGTTTTTTCGTTCTGAGCAGCCTTTGCTGAAGCAGGTGCCGTATGAGCAGGTGCAGAAGGCTTCTCGTTCTTAGCGGCAGCCTTTGCAGCAGCGGGAGCTGTGTGTCCGGGTCTCTCGTTCTTTTCAGCAGCTTTAGCTGAAGCGGGAGCTGTATGAGCAGGCGCAGCTTTCTCATTCTGCTCAGCCTTTGCAGCGGCAGGAGCTGTGTGTCCGGGCCTTTCGTTCTTTTCAGCAGCTTTAGCTGCAGCGGGAGCAGTATGAGCTGCAGGTGCCTTAGGAGCATGATGAGCTGTTTCTGCTGCTTTTGGCATAGCAGGCTTGGGTGAAGGTGTAGGCCTGATAACGAAAGGAGAGGGAGCAGCTTTTTCTTCTGCACCGACTTCAGGGATGTCATCAAGGATGTTAGCTGAGCTGAAAGCGTTTACGCCGGAAGAAACCGTTCCGTATGTTTTAACTTCAGGCTTCTTGTCAGCTTTGTGCGCACTGGGACGCTCTGCGTTTGCAAAAGGGCTCTTATCCTTGTCATGCTCTGATGTAGCATAATCAAGATCCTTTCCTGAATTGAAGAGCTTCTCGTCTTTTTTCTGGGAAGCAGCAGGTCTGGACTGCCCCTTATCGCTTCCGAAAACGGGAGTGTTGCTCTTATCGGGACCCTTGGAAACATTATCGGAAGGCTTTCTGTCGAACGTACCGCCGTCCTTGGGGAAAGCGGGAATGGAAGTTTCTTCCTTCTTCGCAGGTGCAGCCTTTACAGGTTCTGCTTTAGGCTCTTCCTTGGGTGTTTCTTTCTGTCCTATAGGCTTGAAAGCGCTGATAGTATCATCGATCTCGAAATCATCGAATTCGTCTTTGAAACTATCGAAGTCATCCTTAACGCTGCTGCCTTCTTTAAGCTTGTCGGAAACAGAGTTGGACTTGTCACCGGGTTTGAACTGTACCGCAAACGAAGAATTGATGAAATCTTCGCCGGACTTGTTCTGACCTTTGCCAGAGTTGTTCTTCTTGTTCAAATCATCTGGATCAAATGGCATAGTTATTCCCCTCACAGATTTTTTAATATAGTCTTATTCTATCGTTAATTGATTTTCATTCAATATTTTTAGAGTCTATAGCGAGACTATATTATTAAAAATCAGTTACAAGTGCAATCCCTGTTGTCTTTATCCGCAAAGTCTCGTCCTTGACATAAAGGGTATCCGATGATATTATCATTTGGCATTTACGGATAGGCTCGTGTGGCGGAATTGGCAGACGCAACGGACTTAAAATCCGTCGGAGTAAAATCCGTACCGGTTCAAGTCCGGTCACGAGCACCATTTATTCCGGAGAATGCGCACATCTTAATATCGCGGAGTAGAGCAGTTGGTAGCTTGTCGGGCTCATAACCCGGAGGTCGTGTGGTTCGAGTCCCACCTCCGCAACCAATAAGGCAATTGCTGTTTAGCAGTTGCCTTTTATATTTTTTTAATATTTAGTGTATAATAATATACTGAGTTTTTCTGACTACATAGCTAGAGGAGTGACTTATGGCTAATCTTAGGAATGATCGCGCTCAGGAAAGGGGCAGTGTTGTAGACCGCCTCGTGCGCATCGTTATTCTTACAATAGTGTCTTTTATCGTGTCTATCGCGGCTGTCTCGTTCGCGGTACATCATATGAGACTTCAGTTTGAAGGTGAGTTCAAGGGCATCTCTGATAAAAAGGTTCATCAGGTTTGCGACATTGCAAAGATCTGTATCGACGGTGATGATTTCACATCAGCTACCGTTAATTCACCTCTCAAGTACGGCACGCTCTTAAGCCTCATGATGGCTGATACCACGAGCGAGAATCTTTCTGCTGAAGGTTACGGACTTTTCGCATACAAGGACGGACAGCTTTCACTTCTTGTAAGTGAGGGTGTTGGTGATACTTCCGAATTTGCGGTTGCGAACCGCGACATCTCAACATGGCTAGGTTCAAATGAGCCTACCGCCGTCAAAGGACAGAATTACGAGAGCATCATTCTCCCGATCCATGACAGCACCGGTATGTGCGTCGGCGTATTTGAGTACAAGTGCACTTTTGACGGTCTCTATGAACTCGGCAACAAGCTCGAGGGAAGGATCCTTACGGCTGTCATCATTGCCGTTGTTATCGGTGTGGTCATCTTCATAGTTCAGGAACTCATAATCAAGCTTCTCCGCCGCAGGCAGGGAAATGCAGGCGCACAGGTGGAAGAATCTTCCAGGGCTCGTGACAAGAGACTCATTTCTTCGACTATCGGATATTGTTTCGCGATCATCCTTGTCGTTCTGCTCGTAATGTCCAGGCAGCTTTCTTCCGTATATATTACGACGCTCGAGAGCGAACGTGCTGATGCAATGTCGAAATGCGCCGTCTCGTCATCCGCCGCGCTTACATATACACGCGTTTCCGAGAATATGTCCTATATGCTCCCGATCTACTCATATGCCGAAAACAAGCCTTATACGGTTTCGGTATATACAATGGCTGGAGATTCTTTCTTAAGACTCTATTCATCAGCAGCCGATGTTAATTCCACGGAGCAGTACTATCTGACAGGTGTAGGCGACCAGTACATTAACTGTTTCCAGCTCCAGGAAACAGCTTTTACACAGAGAACTGAAGCAGGGAAGGCCTATGTCTGCGCCATCTCTCCGATAATATCATCCGAAAACACGGTATCCGGCATCCTTGAGATCATGATGCCCAGGGATGATTTCCAGGGTTCGTTAAACGGCATGAGCCTTTCATGGATATTCACGATCGTTTCGATCGCAATCTCAATGGGTATTGCCATCTTTGAACTCAATCTCATCATTTCGACAATGTCGCAGGGCATTACCGGAAATACTCCGGTACTTGTCATGTACGGTGAGAATGCGAACAGGTTCCTGTCATTCTTTGCGGCTTTCGGATCCGTCATGCTTCCGATATCATTTGCGGACTATTTCAAGGATTCGCTTTCGGATATGCCGGTCTATGTGGTACATGCCCTGATCGCCGTATCGATTCTGCTGTTCATCTGGGGTTTCTTCGGATTCTCTTCGATCAGATATGAACTCAAATCCAAGCTTACAAGCCGTGTCGCGCTTATATTCGTAACCGGTGCAGGATATTTCCTTGCTCTTGTTGCAGGCATTATCAACATTCCTTACGCAACGGCAGTTATAGCGCTTCCTGTCGGCTTCTGCTTCGGAATGCCGCTCGATTTCTTAAGGGATTACAGGATCAATGCGGGCAAGCTCGGTTATAAGGATTACAGCGACAGGATAATCCATAATGTACAGAGCACTTCATATTTCCTCGGAATATCGGTCGGCACGGTCATTACAGGCATCTGCTATGAGCGTTTCGGACTTCTTATCGTTGCCGTTATCAGCGGTGCGGCTCTGATCCTTACCGCTGTCGGAATGATCTATTTCATGCAGAACAACTCTGTTGTCAGGGAAGCTCCTCTTACGGTGGGCAGCTGGCTTCATGTCCTGTCTGACTCCAGGGCAGGGAGGTTCCTCAATTCATCGTTCCTCATGCTCGGTGTCTCGTTCTCGTTCATGCTCGTATTCATTCCGAACTTCCTCGGCAATGTAGGCATCTCGCTTGCGACGTCATCATTCTTCTATCTTGTCTGCGCTTTTTCCGCATGCGTTGTATGCGGTTATGTAAAGAATCACTACGAGCATATCCTTACATCAAAGATCAGGGTGCTGATCCAGAGTGCTTCCACAGTCCTCGGACTTCTGGTGTTTGCGATGTTCCCGTCGGCCAAGACACTTGTCGTAACATCAGTACTCCTTGGTATCAGCCTCGGCATACATGACTTCTATTACATTTACGCACTCTATCTGATCTGCAACGGAAGGATCAGGACTAATCTGCGTAAGTGTGCGGAGTACGCTTTCTACCTCGGCATCGGAGCGGTCGTGCCCATTGCGATGACTTCTTTTATGGTCGATAACGTCAGGATCGTCATGATCATTGTGACTGTGCTTGTGGCTTTGATCTCGTTTATCTATCCTGCATCCGCTTATTCTTCAATGGTCGATGAGAGTGATCCTTCGCTCAAACCCGAACCGAGAAGGAGAACGGAAAGAAATAATGCTCCCATGGGCAATCCTTATGGTCAGCCCGTTCCTCAGCGTCAGCCCCAGCAGCAGCCGCAGCCACAGCCTGCAATGGCTTACAATGATGCTTCTCCGTTTGGCGAAGCGATTCAGCCTGAGCCTGACATGCAATACAATCAGATGCCTCAGGGGCAGCCTTCTCAGCAGTATGCTCCCGAGCAGCCGCAGTATCAGCCTG
>DFJW01000099.1 GCA_002373775.1 Ruminococcus flavefaciens
AATATCTCATACTGTCCGTCGCCGTTTACATCACCTACAACACAGTCGTTAGGCGAATACTGATTTCCGGGACGGTCAAGTTTTACATCGAAATAATTGCTGCCTGAAGTGAATTTGCAGTTCTGCGAATTGATGACCTTGCCGCCGTCTAAGCAGTCAACGCGGTATTTCGAACCCGTTCCTCCGCCGTTGTCCTGATAGCAGGTAGGATCGCCTGCCTTGCTTGTATATATGAGTTTGTCATCACGGTAGAGCCTGAATTCTGCATTGTCCGGATCGTCCGCATTGTATCTCCAGCTGACGAACATGCCGTTCCCGTTCTTTACGGCATATATTCCGCGGTCGAGATACTCCATTATAGCCTTGCCGTTGCCGCCTGCTCCGTATGCAGCGTCAGCTTTCAGCACCGGACCTGTAAGATCACCTGCCGAAGCTATCATAGCCATGCATGCGGCAGCTGCTGTTATTCTTTTGAACTTTCCCATTATTCTGATCCTCCTTATTTATTAATACCCCAATTTTATCGTGCGCACCAACTTTGTTAATAATATGATAACATTTGCTTCATAGTATATCAATGAATAATTCGATCAGAATATTGTGTTTTTACAGCAGGTTATGTTTGACTTTCCAGCCGTTTTGCTATATAATTAAATCAGAGCAATATAATGCAGAGGAGGGAAGATATGATAGTAAATATGTCAGGCTGGCACTGGAAGCATCCGGAGGATATGAAGATAATCCGTCCGAACGGCATCCATGGCATGCAGATAGTGCTGATACAGTCAAGAGCCCGTGTCGTGATAGCGGAAAAGGAATATAAGGTCGGAGCAAATACTGCTTTTGTCATGGACAGCTGCGTACCGCATGATCTTTACGCGGACGGTGAGGAATACATTGACGACTGGATCAGATTTGAGCTTGAAGACAATGATAAGGATCTGCTTTATGAAATGGGGATAGAACTGAATGTCCCCATAGAACTGGACGACGATATAGTATCAAGGCTCATCTCAGTATGCGTGGACGTTGCGGCATCAGGCAAGCCGGAAAAGGAAGAAGTGGAAAGAAAGCTTATGTCAGCTATTTTTCTTCAGATCAAGAGCTGCTGCAATCCTGAAAAAAAGACGAAAAGAACGCATTATGACAGTGAACTGGACTCCATGCGCAGGCAGATATACGATGATCCGTCTGCTGACTGGAACATTCCTGCAATGGCGGAGCAGCTCAGCCTTTCTGTGCCGCATTTTCAGCGGCTTTATAAGCAGAAATACGGCGTACCGTGTACGAAGGACATCCTTACGAGCCGCATGGAATATGCAAAGCAGCTGCTGACAAGTACGGACCTTTCAGCAGTTGAAGTGTCGGAAAAATGCGGATATTCGGATTATTCTCATTTTTCTAAAGTGTTCCAGAAATATGCCTGTGTATCGCCTGCAAAGTTCAGAAAAGATAAATAACGAGAGCGTTCATTGACCTGAAACGGTAAAGAAGTCGAAAAACTTATCTTTACCGTTTCTTTTTTGTTATAGACCGAATCTATAACAGGCTATGTATATTATGGATTGGACAAATATATAAAACCGATGTATAATATAGGCATACCAAACGAATACAACTCAAATTCATAAAATATCAGGAGGAATCAACAATGGCTGAAAATAAACTTCATTTCGAAACATTACAGCTCCATGTAGGACAGGAGCAGGCAGATCCCGCAACAGATGCAAGAGCAGTACCGATATACGCTACAACATCTTATGTATTCCACGATTCACAGCATGCTGCTGATCGTTTCGGGCTCAAGGATGCAGGAAATATCTACGGAAGACTTACAAATTCCACACAGGATGTATTTGAAAAGCGCATAGCTGCACTGGAAGGCGGAGTTGCAGCACTTGCAACGGCTTCAGGAGCAGCTGCTATCACCTACACTATACAGGCACTTGCAAAGGCAGGTGAGAATATCGTAGCTTCCAAGACCATTTACGGCGGCACATATAATCTCCTTGCACACACGCTTCCGCTTTACGGTATCACAACAAAGTTTGCAGATCCCGATGCCGAGGGCAGCTTTGAGGCAGCTATAGATGAGAATACCAAGGCGCTGTACATCGAAACACTGGGCAATCCGAATTCCAACGCCATAGATATCGAAAAAATAGCTGAGATAGCACATAAACACGGTATCCCACTGGTAGTTGACAATACCTTTGCAACACCTTATCTTGTTCGTCCGATCGAATACGGCGCAGATATAGTAGTTCATTCCGCAACAAAGTTCATAGGCGGACATGGTACTGCTATCGGAGGAGTTATCGTAGACAGCGGAAACTATGACTGGGCATACTCCGGACGCTATCCGTGGATATCAGAGCCCAATCCGAGCTATCACGGTGTAAGCTTTACAGCTGCCGCAGGTCCGGCTGCATTTGTGACATATATCCGTGCTATACTTCTCCGCGATACAGGTGCGACTCTTTCACCTTTCCACGCTTTCATCTTCCTTCAGGGACTTGAGACACTCTCACTCCGCGTAGAGCGTCATACATCAAATGCCAGCAAGATAGTGGAGTATCTTGCAGCACATCCGCAGGTAGAAGCTGTACATCATCCTGTTCTTGAATCCGAACCGAGCCATGAGGTGTACAAGAAGTACTTCCCCAACGGCGGCGGAAGCATCTTTACATTCGATATCAAGGGCACTGAAGATGATGCAAAGAAGTTCATAGACAATCTTGACATCTTCTCACTGCTTGCAAATGTAGCAGACGTCAAGTCCCTTGTTATCCACCCGGCTTCGACTACACATTCACAGCTCACAGAAGCTGAACTTGCAGAGCAGGGCATCAAGCCGACTACTATCAGACTGTCAATAGGCACTGAGCATATCGACGATCTCATCAATGCACTCGACAAGGCATTTGCAGCTATCAGATAACAGAAATTGAAGTAAAAAAGGCTGTCCGGTAAATCTACGACCGGGCAGCCTTTGCTTTATTCTATCTGCTTTGCAAGGAACTGCGCAGCAGCATTTATCAGACTCTTTTTCAGATCAGTGGACTCCGTGCTTTTCTCACTTGTGAGGAACACGACTGCTCCGGATACATCTCCGGCAGTTATGATCGGCACGGCAGCAACAGCTTTTCTGTCCGAGCCTTCCGCCGGGAAGAAATCATGCACCGGACTTCCTGCCCTGTAATACTGGGCCCTGTTTTCCATAAGCTCTTCCAGCTGACCAGAGACGCGCCTTTCGACTATCTCTTTTTTGGGCATGCCTGATGCGGCAATGGCGTGATCCTTATCGAATATGATAACAGGACATCCTGCCGTCTTATACATTACTTCCGCAACGTTTGCGGCATTTTCGCTCATTTCGCTTATTGCTGAATATTTTCTGAATATTACTTCGCCTTCATTGCTTGTGTATATCTCTAAGGGGTCACCGTTATTTACACTGTTGACACAGAGAGGAACGTCCATGTTCCTTCCGGAATTGCCGTCAGGTTTTCCACAGTGCAGGAGCTTGTCGATATCGGCTTTGAGCTTTACCTCAACGCTGTCATTGCGGACGGTTATCCTGTCAACTATGAAGGCAACATCATTCTTGTCGAGAGACTGCTTTTCAATCATGCTGTCAAATATCTCCAGCACATCCTTAGCGATACGGTTTGCCTTGACCATTGTATTGTGCTTGTCGGCGGTCATCTGCAACTGATTCCGGAGACCGGTTATCTTCTTTGTGAGAGCCTCTATTTCTTCCGCATAGACCTCTTCGGTCATCCCGGCGCGTTCGGGATTCCTTGCGATATCACGCGCCTGCTGACGAGTGAGTATCTTTATCTGGAGCTTTGCTTCCTCTATTTCGGAGTTGATGCTCTCCACCAGAGACTTGCTCTGCTTTGTTTCTTTCTGCTGTTTCTGTATGCTTTCGCGGAGTTTAGCCAGCATGTCAGCTGAGTTTTCCCGTATCCGCAGGATATAGCTTTTCAGTATCCTGTCCAGTACATCCGTCCTGATGTAGTGTGAAGTGCATCCGCTCAGTCCGTGTTTGTGATAGCTTGAACAGTGGTAGGCACTGAGATTCGGACGACTCAGCGAAAACATGGGTGCACCGCAGTCGCCGCAGAAAAGACAGCCTGAGTAAACGTTGTCGTATTTCCGCTTGCCGTTGTATCCGGACTTGCTGCGCAGTTTTATCTGTTCCTGTACCTGCGAGAAAAGCTTGTAGTCGATGAGCGGTTCGTGGAAGTCCTCGAACACCAGCTGGTCTTCCGCAGAGACTTTTTCCTCCGGACCGTTGATGCGTTTCCGTCGGTATTTTCCCTGCCGGAGAGTGCCGATGTAGAAATCGTTCTGCAAAATCTGTCCCACAGTTACGGCTGACCACTTTTTACTTGCGCGGATACGGCTCTCGCGTCCGCTGGCAGTTATTATCTCATCGCGTCTTGCTGAGGGAGTGCTGATACATTTTTCAGTCAGATACTCCGCGATCTTATGGTATCCCCAGCCTTTGATATAGAGGTCGAATATAGTCTTCACCACATCTGCTGCTTCTTCATCAATGATATAACGATTGCCTATGCTGTGATTAGGGAGGAAGGTGTAGCCGTATGGCGCACCGCACTGCCACTGTCCTTCTTCCTGTCTGCGTTTCACTACCGCTTTAACCTTTCTCGACGTATCGGTGACGGGCATTTCGTTCATCAGGAAGTGGAAAGATATCATCTGCCAGTTGTCGCTCTCAGAGGAATAGTCGATGTTGTCACCGATAGATATTATCCTTACCCCGGCGTCGCGCAGGTCTTCCAATTCAACAAGCCCCTTGCTGTTACGGCGGCTGAATCGTGAGAAGTCCTTCACGATAAGTATGTCATATTCGTGTGACATCATCTTCCGGCGCAGTTTCTGGTATCCTTCGCGCTGTTCGAAGGTGTAGCCGGAACGGTCACGGTCTTCGTAGAAGTCCACATCACGATCCGGGAAATGACGGCTGACATAATCGGATATGATGAGCTTCTGGTTTTCGATGGAGGTATTATCGCGGTCCAGTTCAAGGTCAACGGAGATACGGCAGTATCCTGCGATGTTGCATCTGACGCTCATTTCTGACACTTCCTTCCATGTTTTCTGAGCGGAATATGTGCGCACTATAATTCTATCATTTTGCAGCATGAAAAGCAATCGGAAACAGTAATAAAAATCCTGGTAAATACTGGTAATATGAGGCGGACATTGCAGCACTCATCAGCCTGCAAGATTATTGAGTAACAGCCCTTCTGCTGAAGTGAAAAGATCACCGTTTCCGGATCTGAAAACTGCAACGGTGTATTCTCCGCCCTCCCAGACAGAGCAGAGTCTTCTGACTTCTGCATCAGTTCCAGGATCCAGCTGATCTTCATTTGTGAGCCATATCTCGACAGTCTTTGTATTTTCTCTGAAGCTAAGTTCCATATCACACCACTCCTTTGATAACAGTTTTGGAAGATATCGTATGTGATATTCACTTTGTTCACATCCTGCAAACAGTCTGAGAATTGGACTATGTGTATTAGTATGCACAAAATATTATACTATCTGTATGATTATGCCGCGTTCAATGAGGGATCCGGGGGCGGTGCTGAAATCCAAGTCTGTCTCATTTCAAAACATGAAAAATACGTTGAAACAACCGGTGTTCGCGATATTTGATGCTTTTGGAAGACGGTATATCTACTGATCCGAGCTGTTCCACGGGCTTTTGGCATGAAGCCAAAATCAAATTATAGTTCAAAAATAATACTTGTTGATGTATGTTTGCATAATGACTTTTTACATGTAAACGAAATTGTGCTGAATAGACAAAATTGGTTTGTGAAAATTATGGATACTTGACATAAACCGGCAGAATGTATTATAATTAAGATATAAGACTATATAAATACGATATGTATATTTTTGACATTATAATACACTATTATAATAATGTAAAGTGAGGAAACAAAATTGAAAAACAGCGGAAAAGATACTATGGATCTTAAATCACTTATCTCATTGCTGCTCAGTAAGATCTGGCTGATAATCCTTGCGGCGATATTGGGCGGAACGGCAGCTTTTTGCATTTCTAAGTTTGCCATGCCGCTGAAATACGCATCGCATATCTCGATGTATATCCAGAGCTACACAGCTTTCAGTGAGAATCCGGATCAGAACATCAACAACATCAACAACTCAAAACAGCTTATCAATACATACATGGAAGTTATGAAGGATGACGCGGTCATGAACGCAGTCGCTGATGAACTGAGCGGCGAGTTCGAGGAAAGCATTCTTAAAAACTGCTTCTCATTTTCAGACGGGAAGATCACTCCTTCGTCTCTGCGCTCATGTATCAAGATAACGTCCGTAACTGATACCAGCGCACTTAAACTCACAGCTACTACCAAGAATGCAGAGGTTTCCGCAGCGATCTGCAATGATATTGCAAAAGTCGCTCCCGACTATCTCCATGACGCTGTTGGTGTCGGACAGATAAACACTATAGATACAGCAAAGGTATATGACACACCGGTAGCGCCTAATAAGAAAAAGAATGCTCTTATCGGAACGCTTGCAGCTGCTATGCTTGCGATCATGATAATAATCGCCGTGGATTTCTTCGACAATACAGTCAAGGATGCAGCATGGCTGGGGGACAGTTACAAGAAAGCGATAATCGGCGAGATACAGCAGTTCGATGATGATAAGAAGAGAAAGAAAGATGCTGATGACAAACACATAAAGCTCACCGACAAGAATGTGCCGTTTGCGGTGGTCGAGAGCTACAAGTCTATCAGGACTAACATATCATTTGCCCTTTCAACTACTGATAAGAAGATATTCATAGTATCTTCTGCAAATCCTGCTGAGGGAAAGTCCACATCATCCGCAAATATAGCAATAGCTCTTGCACAGGGCGGCAATAAGGTACTTCTTATCGACGCAGACCTGAGAAAGAGCTGTCAGCATAAGATATTCGGGCTGAAAAACAAGAAGGGACTTTCAACAGCTATCAGTAAAATGGCGTCAGTCGATGACTGCATCTCAAAGAATGTCATGGATAATCTTGATGTAATGACATCAGGACCGCTGCCTCCGAATCCTTCCGAGCTCCTTGCTTCGAAGAATATGGAGACGCTGCTTGAACAGCTTGGCGAGAAGTATTCGGTAATAGTTATCGACACTCCGCCGGTAAATGTTGTGACCGATGCAATGGAGCTTGCGAATAAGGTATCAGGCATCATAATGGTCGCACGTTACGGCAGGACAAAGATAGACGATATCGACGATGCTATGAAGCGTATCGAGTTTGCTCAGATGAACATGCTCGGATTCATACTCAATGACATAAAGACCGGACGCAGCGGTAAGTATTATTCGAAATACAGATACGATAAGAAGTACGGCTACGGAAACAGCGATACTTCCGATGACGAGAAGGAGACTTCTGAAAAGAAGTGATCTTTCTTGAAATCCGGGATGAGAAAAGGCGGTAAACAATGCTTACTGAATATCATTGCCATGTTCTTCCGTCCATTGATGACGGTTCGGACAGCGTTGAAACATCACTTGCTATGCTTGAGGTCATGAAGCAGCAGGGCGTGGAAAGAGTGGTCTTTACTCCGCATTTCTATGCTCACAGAGAAGAGTCTGTGGAGAGCTTCATTGAAAAGCGTGCAGCTGCTTTTGACGCTATCAAAGACAAGTCGCCTATCAGAGATATGCGGCTCGGAGCAGAAGTGGCAGTTGAACATGGTATTTCCGAAGTCAGGAATATCGAAAAGCTGGCAATGCAGGGGACGAAGCTCATTCTTATGGAACTTCCGTACCGTGGGTATAAGGAATGGATGTCCGAGGAGATATATAACATCTCAGCAGAGTTCGGGCTGAAAATAGTTTATGCCCATATCCACCGGTATACCGAGTACTACACAAAGTCACAGCTGGCAGGCGTCCTTGACAGGAACTCTGTTTATCAGATAAACAACGAGGCTTTCGGAAGCTTTTCCTCAAAGCGGTTTGTAAAAGGTCTGATGAAGGAAGGATATCCGCTGATTTTCGGGAGCGACGCTCACAATCTTACGTCCCGGCGTCCGAACTGGGATCTTCTTATGAAGAAATGCAGCAGGGAAGAGATAGAAAAGTCAGACAGTACCATGGACAGTTACTTTGTCTGACATAACAGATCATATCTTGTGTTTATCATAAAGTCAGGCTTATTATCGATCACTGAAGGAAGGATGTATATGAGTAATTTGCTTATTTTAGGTGCCGGACAGTATGGGCTGGTGGCAAAGGAAATAGCTGTATCAATGAAAAGCTTTGACAGGATCAATTTTTTAGACGACAACAGTGAGATAGCGATAGGTAAGATAGGGGATATTGCAAAATTCAGAGATGAGTATGACATGGCGGTAGTTGCTATCGGTAATTCTTCACTTCGGTTGAAACTGATAGATGAGCTTTGCAGGATAGGATATAAAGTTCCGTATCTTGTTCACGAACGTGCATATGTATCTCCTTCTGCCAAGATCGGAATGGGTTCGTTTATTGAGCCAATGTCAGTGGTACATGCTTCTGTAGTCGTGGAGAAAGGTTGCATTATTTCAGCAGGTGTTGTTCTTAATCATAACAGCACGATACATGAAGGCTGCCATATCAATTGCGGTTCTGTAGTTAAGGCGCGAGCAGTGATAGAGCCTAACACAAGGACAAGTTATAATGAGATATGTGACACACAATACAAGAACGCTGCTTTAGTTGCAGTATAAGTTATCCCCGAGCCGTGGCTCGGGGATTATTAATCTATGGTGGTGCATTATTGAACGTTGATCTTTGTTCCGCCCCATTCTACAACGGAGAATCCTTTTCTTTCAAAGGTGGGAAGTTCCTGAGGTTCGATATCCACAGCATCTTCAAGCGGAACATAAGCCATGAAGATACGGCACTCGCTGTCAGGTGCCGGAGTGATCTTCAGTTTAGCTGAATTCGTATACGCATCTCCCTGGAAGGAAATGAGGTTATACGCATTATGCTCCATGAGCGGCAGCCAGTAGACGATAAACTCGTTCATTTCATCTTCGGTCAGTCCCATATATGTGAGTTTTTCTTTGAGGAAGCTTTCGGTATCGCATCCGGCAACACAGAATCCCTTGGAGAGATCGAAGTGCGTGCGCACATTTACAGCATCCCAGAAAAGGTATCTGTGACGACTTCCGTCGGCCTTGTTCAGAAGTGTGCCGTCCGGATAAGCGACCACATCCCAGCCGTTGTTATATTTCGGATATGTGGTAGAGAGATCTGCTTCTGTGAGTTCAAGTTCCACATGAACATCGGTTTCCTGTTCGGGGTAGAGATAGATGACCGGTTTGTCTGCAAGTTCTCCCCAGAACATATTCATTTCGCCGTCGTCACCGCGGACCTGTATCCACCCGCAGCGTCCTTCAAAATCCGTGAATACCCAGTCATTGTTATCCTTCATATACCCAAGTTCCTTGACTCTGGTTTCAGGTATCGTCAGGAGCACAGGATAGCTGGTGTCCGGACCAGTGTACATTTTGATCGGTCTGATTATAAAGAGAGTCGATGGATATTCCGTTCTTACTTCCGGCTCAACATAGTTTTTATAAGTCTCGATAAGCTTCTGTTTCATGATGCAAAGGTCAAACACATCCAGCTTATTGTCTTTGCAAAAATCAGCAGCTTTCCAGTTGACGAGCTGAGCTTCCGGAGACTTTATGAGCCATTTCTGAAGCAGTACCACATCAGCGATATTGAACTCTCCGTCGCCGTTGACATCGCCTGTAGGAGAAGACTTCAGCCGGAATACAACATCAGCAGAACCATTGTCAAATCTTGATACTTTTATGCTGCCTTCCGGGATGATCTTTCCGTTGTAATAGCCCATTTGATCGGAATTATCCGGGAATACATAGCCTTCCGGCAGACCATTTTCATTCAGACTGAATGAGAAACTGTCTGCGTCAAAGAATCTGCCAATGTTGTTATCCACTATCGAAGGATTGGACTCCATTACAAGTACCGGGCCGGTGGAAACTTCACCTTCTGGTGTACTCATACTGATATTCGTTGATATGGAGGGATGAGTATCTGTACCGAACTCTATCGGTTCACCTGTGTCATAGTCCACAAGAGTTGCTCTCATCTGACCGTCAAGCAGGATCGTCTGTGCATCATTAAAAACGGCACAGTCGGCAGTCCGTGTTTCCATGACTTCCATGTTGCCGAACATTTTACCGTAGTTGTATGAGATCTTGGCACAGCCGTCATTTACTGCTTTATAAGCGTATACTGTGTTTATGGCACCACCGGCTGTGGCAAAGGTATCAACAGAACAGCAATTACTTATTTCATCAAGCTCAAAGGTGCCTTCACCGTTGTTATCTTCATACCACTGATAAGGTGTGCCGGCTGAGTGAGTGAGGCAGAATACTACATAGTTGTTCCTGACAGAAAGGTATCCGTTATCATCAATGTAAGATTTATACTCTGTAACACAGTCAGGAAGCCAGCTGTATATATCGGTCTCTGTAACATTAAGGTCATTATCAGCGTTGAAGGTGTAATATGCAGACGCATGGCTGTATCCAAGATCCAGAGAAGTGGATTTTGCCCATGTATCAATTACGGCGATGTCGATATCTCCGGAAGTTGTTGGCTTGTATACATATACTTCAAAAATTACGCCCGTTTCATCGGATCTGTAGACATCATGGCTGCATGTTTCCATGACATTTTCTGTCGTCATAAGCCGATAGCGTAATTCGTCTGATTGTTCATTATAGGAATTTGCGTTTTCAAGGACAATACAGATCAGACCGCTTTCAATATGCGTTGCTCCATAGGTGTTGCGGAATTCTAAAGCAGACTCAAAGTCGGACGGTACCCAGTCCTGCAAAGAAGGCTGATCTACAGCGGAGACAGAGGCTGGAGAAAGAAAAACGCTGCTGTTTAATGAAAGCGGCATGATCGTGGTCGCAGCTGCCATTATCGCAGCTGTCAGTTTTCGGAACTTCATGTAATTCACCTACCATTTCTGAAATTAGCAGTATAGTGCTGCTTAACCTCATTATATCATGTCACAGTTGCAATTGCAATAGAAAACGCAAAAAAACTGCCTGTATTTTGGCTTTTTTAGGTTTATGATAACGTGTATAGAATGCAGAAAGGCTATATATGTATTCTGTCAAAGCGGAATGGAACTATCACTTTTTTGTGTATATGAATACCTTCAACTGAAACTGGCGTGACTCAAAATGTGAGCCGCGCCAGTTTTAGTAATACAATAAACAGGCGTATCCGACAAAAAGCCGGATACGCCTGTTATACGTTATTCTCAGTCCTCATGCGGAGAAACTGAATGATTATGTAATGCTGTGGTTGGACATACCAATATGAGCTCTGCATCCCAATTCTAACATAGCTATGCAGAAATCCCACTCCTGTGTCAACACTGTCTGAAAGGGGTCACCCTCTCGTATACGCATAGTGCGGCGGATCTCTTTGGGTATAACGACTCTGCCGAGATCGTCTATCCTTCTGACTATTCCAGTAGCTTTCATAGTATTACCTCCGAAAAAAATGGTTGCGGTAATATTATCTGCCGGAATTCGCTTAATATACGTTTTGTGAACAAGTGCTGTCTTATGATAAGCTCTTTACAAGTTCTGAAAAACGAGCCATTGCCTCGATAGTGCGGCCTTTGTCGCCGAACGCGGTAAGTCTGAACCAGCCTTCACCGTTTTTACCGAAGCCTGCACCCGGAGTTCCGACAACAGCAATTTTTTCCAGCATGAGATCAAAGAAGTCCCAGCTTTTCATATCGCATGGGCACTTGAACCATATGTACGGTGAATTTATACCGCCGGTGAACTTGACGCCGAGCTTTGTCATGGTATCGGCAATTATGCGTGCATTCTCCTGATAATACGCGATATTTTCGTGTACCTGTTTCAGACCTTCTTCTGTGAAAACAGCGGCTGCGGCACACTGAACAGGGTAGGACACACCGTTGAATTTGCTGCCTTGTCTGCGTCCCCAGAGCTGAGAAAGGCTGACTTGTGTGCCGTCGGATGCGGTCACTTTAAGTGCATCCGGTATAACAGTATAACCGCATCTCATACCAGTGAATCCGGCTGTCTTTGAGAGTGAGCACATTTCAATAGCTGTCTCTTTAGCACCTTCAATGCAGTAAATGCTTCTCGGAACATCGGGATCGGTTATGAAAGCCTCATATGCTGAATCATAGATTATCACAGCATTATTCTTTCGTGCGTAGTTGATCCATACCTTCAGCTGATCTCTGGTGTACACTGAACCGGTGGGATTATTAGGTGAGCAGAGGTAGATGATATCAGCGTGTACGTTTTCGTCGGGCATAGCTGCGAATCCGTTTTCCTCATTCGAGTCTGCATAGATTATTTTTCTGCCGCTCATAAGATTGGAATCGACGTATACCGGGTATGCAGGATCAGTAACGAGTATCACATTGTCATCTCCGAAAATATCAACGATATTTCCGCAGTCTGATTTTGCTCCGTCGTTTATGCGAATCTCGTCAGGGAAAACGTCAGCCCCGAAACTCTTGTAGTATCCGGATACTGCTTCACGCAGGAAATCATAACCTGCACCGCTGTCTTCGTATCCGCGGAATGTCTCTTTCACACCCATTTCATCGCAGCCTTTTTTCATGGCTTCGATGACTGCCGGTGCGATCGGCAGAGTCACATCTCCGATACCCATTCTTATGATATCGGCATCGGGATGCTCGTTTTTAAAAGCTTTTATCTTTTTTGCGATATTGATAAATAAATAGTTCTTTTCAAGTTTCAAGAAATTTTCATTCAGCTGCGGCATATGACATTCTCCTTTGCTTCATTAAGTGCGCTGTCGTCCACTGTACCTTCAAATACAAGAGCGGCAGGTCCTTTCATAATAACTGTTCCGTCTGATCTGTAGGTTATCTGTAGATCTCCACCGCGGAGATGCACAAGTACTTCTTCATCGTACCGGCAGATCCCGTTGAGTACAGCGGCAACTACCGTTGCACATGTTCCTGTACCGCAGGCGAATGTCTCGCCGCTTCCGCGTTCCCATACGCGCATTTTCAGTGTCCTGCTGTCAATGACTTCGCAGAATTCCGTATTTACACGGTTCGGGAAGAGGGGATGGTTCTCGAATGAAGGACCGATCTTTTCGAGGTCAAGACTATCGGTGTCATCGGTGAAGATAACAGCATGCGGATTCCCCATAGAAACACAGGTGATATCATATGTGCTGCCGTCAACCTCTACAGGCTGACTTATAAAACGGTCAAGTTCACTGCGTACAGGAATGTCGGCAGGGGATAGTATCGCTTTTCCCATATCGACAGTCACAGATGAGACTTTTCCGTTTTCGGTGGATAATCTCAGGTACTTTATACCTGAATTTGTTTCAAGAGTTATGTCAGTCTTATCGGTAAGGCCTTTATCGTAAACATATTTTCCTATGCAGCGAGTAGCGTTGCCGCACATCATAGCCTCAGAGCCGTCCGCATTGAATATGCGCATGCGGAAGTCAGCCTTGTCAGAAGGCATAATGAGCACCAAACCGTCACCGCCTATGCCTTTATGGCGGTCACTGAGCACTACAGAGACTTTTTCGGGTTCAGTGACAGTTTCCTCAAAACAGTTTACATAGATATAGTCATTGCCGATGCCGTGCATTTTTGTAAACTTCATATTCTTCTCCCTTTTGTGACTCACGGGAGAGCAGCGTGTACAGTATCAATTCCATTTGCTGCTAACTCAAAGGGACTGTACATCACTATTATATACTATATTTTATAAAAAATCAATAGCATTATTAACTTAATTAAAAAACAAAAAAGCGGCGCATGCTGTACCAGATACAAATAAGAACCCCGGAGTGACCTGATATCACTTCGGGGCTTAATTTATCAGTATGACCGGAGACGTTTACCGTTTCCTGAAGAGTTCTTTCAGTACCATTGCTGCACCAGCGGCAGTGAGACCGAACATTATGATGAATGTGTATGCACTGGTCGATTTCCAGTAAACATTGGTCGTGAGGAAAACGCTCAGCAGGATTATCGCGATACCTATCGCAAGAACTATCCAGCCGAAGATCTTTCTGTCCATCAGAAAGAGCATACCTATGCCGATTATTGAAGGCAGAAGTATGAGACCGTTAGAGAAGTGAAAAGAACCGATATGATACGAATAGAAGCCCCAGCTGCTTGTTACATTGATATTCTGCAATATCATGTAAAGTCCGCCGGCGAGCATAACAAGACCAACGAAGAATCTGAGCAGATCACCGTCAGTGCTGCTTTCACTTCTGTAGCTGTTGTGAGAGCTGTCGGAGCTTATGTTGTTATCACGGAGTTCCTTGTAGATCCTGTCCAGCTCCTTATCGCCTGTTGATTTTGCCATAGTAAATCCTCCTTTATTCAGAATCATCCCTATATTGCAGTGCTTTCACTGCAAATACATTATAATACATTCGGAAGGATTTGTCAAGCTGTCCGGCTTATGCCTGATATTTAGGCTCGCAGGTGAGATTTACACCGAGACGTTTGAATATTCTTTCGTCTACGGGCGAGAGGATAACAGTTGAGTGAACCTCACATCCGCGGAGTTTTGAAATCTGCTGCATTGCAAGCTTTGCATTCTCATCAGTGTTGGCACAGATCGAAAGTGCAAGAAGAGTCTCATCGGTATGTATACGCGGGTTGTTATTTCCGAGATGATTTACTTTGAGGTCGGTAATAGGCTCGATAACGTGAGGAGACATAAGGAGAACGGAATCATCAAGACCGGCAAAGTATTTAAGAGCGTTGAGCAGAAGAGCTGAAACAGCGCCGAGAAGATCGGATGTCTTGCCTGTGAGTATAGTTCCGTCAGGAAGCTCCATAGCGGCAGCAGGACCGCCGGTCTGTGCCTCGCGCTCAAGAGCGGCTGAAACGCATTTTCTGTCCGATGTTGTGACATTAGCCTGCTTCATGAGCAGTTCAAGTTTATATAC
The DNA here is from genome assembly GCA_002373775.1 of Ruminococcus flavefaciens. Taxonomy (GTDB): domain Bacteria; phylum Bacillota; class Clostridia; order Oscillospirales; family Ruminococcaceae; genus Ruminococcus; species Ruminococcus flavefaciens_M. The sequence continues at coordinate 15,067 of DFJW01000099.1, forward strand.
TTCATCTTCAGATATGAGACCTTTTTTGTGGTCGCACATTGCAGTATAGTATCTGCGGATTATCTCATCCTTAGCAGCACGGCATACTACCTCATCGTCGATGATGCAGTTGCCAGCCATGTTGACGCCCATATCCGTAGGCGACTTATAAGGAGATACGCCGAGAATATTCTCAAACATAGCATTGAGTACAGGGAATATCTCAACATCGCGGTTGTAGTTTACAGTAGTCTTTCCGTATGCTTCAAGGTGGAAAGGATCTATCATATTAACGTCGTTGAGGTCGGAGGTAGCTGCTTCATATGCGATGTTTACAGGGTGACGGAGTGGGAGGTTCCATATCGGGAAGGTCTCGAATTTAGCATATCCTGCGTTCACACCGCGCTTGTGCTCATGATAGAGCTGAGAAAGGCATGTAGCCATTTTACCGCTTCCGGGACCGGGAGCAGTGATAACTACGAGACGGCGTGTGGTTTCAATATAGTCGTTCTTGCCGTAGCCTTCGTCGCTGATGATAAAAGGAAGGTTAGAGGGATAGCCTTTGATATGGTAATGGTGGTAGACCTTGATGCCGAGAGCTTCAAGTCTGCTCTGGAAGGCATCAGCCTGAGGCTGTTCATTGTACTGTGTCAGTACAACACTGCTGACATAGAGGCCTATCTTCGTGAATACATTGAAGAGGCGTATTACGTCAACATCGTAAGTTATGCCAAGATCTCCGCGTATCTTATTCTTTTCGATGTCGCCTGCATTGATGACAATGACGATCTCAGCCTCATCTTTCAGCTGGAGAAGCATCTGAAGCTTGCTGTCTGGCTTGAAGCCGGGGAGTACCCTTGATGCGTGATAGTCGTCAAACAGCTTTCCGCCGAATTCAAGGTAGAGCTTGTCTCCGAACTGAGCAATGCGCTGACGAATGTGTTCTGACTGCATTTTCAGGTATTTTTCGTTGTCAAATCCGATCCTGCTTTCTGTATTCATAAGTATGTACCTCCTAACAAATCAATATATATTATAATACATTCCTGACGGAATTGCAAGGGCTATTCACAAATTTGGCGAAAAAAGAAAGAAAAAATAAAATCAGATGCCCCGGGAGGAGCATCTGACTTAAAAGTGTTACTTAATATCCTGTTTATTGAAAATAGCTATGCCGCCGAGTGTAGAGAGCAGGATGATAACAGCAGTTGATATCGGTATCCACGAGATCTCTATATTGTCACCGAGCATGCTTGGATCTACTGCATAATACTGTACAGAATCGAACTGTATAGCAGGATTGCAGTTGTTGAAGATCTTGCTGAATGTCTCGTTATCAATGAAGTATTCGAGTATCGAACTCATACCCATAATATAATAGAGCATGAACGATAATACTGTTCCGCGTGTTTTCTGACATATCATGCAGACTAATACTGTAAGTGCAGTATAGCTGAGCATTGGACAATATGCAAGCAGGATGCATTTGAACGAAAATGCAGCATCAAAAGAACTGGAGAATCCCATAGCAATGCCGCCTATACCATAGCATGCAAATATGTAAACGCCATAGAGGATGACAGTACCCAGCATGGAAGTTATCCAGTTGGACATGTATATCTTCGTTCTGGAATGGCCGAAGATTATCTTGTTACGGATTGTGTTGTTAGTATAGTCCTGGCTTATGTAAAGACCGCCGATTATAGCTATTATACTCGGGAAGAAAGATATAACAGTGAAAGGCAGGTTGTCTACATGGCCGTCTTTATCATGCGTTAAAGCAATGTATATAATAAGAAGAATTATGCAGACGGGGATCAGTGTGCCTATGACAAATCTTTTGGTCTTGTAACAGCGCCTGAAATCTACAGAAAGAAGTTTAATCAATGCTGCCACCTCCTATCAGGCTGATAAAGTAATCCTCAAGACTGCCGGCTTTCTCAGTCATTGAGATGACGTTGCAGTTAGCGTGAGAAAGCGCGATAACAAGCGGAGTTACAGTGAAATCAGAGTAAATGACAGCCTCATCAGCAGACAAAATCTTGTATTCGAGGTTGCGCTCAGCCATAACATTTTTGAATGCCTCAATGTTGTCGATCTTCAGCGATGCGCCGCGTTTCGTGGTGTCGTGCAGTTCTTCTGCGCTCATTTCCTTGAGAACTACGCCTTTGTCAATGAAGCCGTAATGTGTAGCGAGCTTTGAAAGCTCATCGAGGATGTGGCTGGAGATGAAAATCGTGATGCCCTTTTCGGTGTTGAGCTTCATGAGCAGCTCACGCATCTCCATGATACCCTGAGGATCGAGACCGTTTATAGGTTCATCGAGGATCAGAAGTTCGGGGTCGTTGATAAGAGAGAAGGCGATGCCGAGTCTCTGACGCATACCGAGAGAGAAGTCGCCTGCTTTCTTCTTGCCTGTATTTGAGAGTTCTACCATTCTGAGCACATTGTCGATATTGTCAGCCGGCTTTCCGAGAAGGCGGCACATCATTTTCATGTTCTCAGCAGCACTGAGGTCGGGATAGATCGAAGGCGTCTCAACGACTGCGCCTATCCTTGAGCGCACATCACACATTGCCTTATCCTTGTAGTCTACTCCATTGATAGTGTAATTCCCGGATGTAGGGAGATTAAGACCGC
>DFJW01000011.1 GCA_002373775.1 Ruminococcus flavefaciens
GAAAAATCAAAAAAGGAGGGAAATGACAATGACTAAAAACGGCATTGATGTGTCTGAGTGGCAGGGCGACATAGACTGGAGCAAGGTCAGGACTGACTTTGTTGTGATCCGTGCAGGATACGGCAGGGAGATCACTCAGAAGGACAAGAAATTCGAGAGGAACTATTCCGGTGCCAAGAAAGCCGGGATACCCTGCGGCGCTTACTGGTACAGCTACGCAATGAACGAGGATGAGGCACGGAAAGAGGCTGCTGTCTGCATTCAGGTGCTCAAAGGCAGGCAGTTCGAGTATCCCATATACTTCGACGTGGAAGAGCAGAAGGTCATCGCTCTCGGACGCGATAAGGTCAGCGCGATAATCAGCGCTTTCCTGCTCGAACTCGAAAAAGCCGGCTACTATGCCGGACTCTATATGTCGGCATACAGCCTTGAGCATTGCACCACTGACTATATCAGGCAGCGCTTTACAGTCTGGGTGGCGAATTACGGCGTTCAGAAACCCACATATTCCGGCGCTTATGGTATGTGGCAGAAGTCCAACACCGGCAGCGTCGCCGGAATCGCCGGAAATACAGATCTCGATGAGTGCTATATGGATTATCCTAAGATCATCAGGGATTCCGGCAAGAACGGCCTCGCCAAGCCGTCTGAACCGCAGAAGAAGTCCCTCAAGGTCACCGTGGAGCTGGATGACCATTTGTATTCGGGACTGTTGGAGGAACAACTCTGACAGGCATAATGACAGGCACACTATCAGCTTTTTATCCCTTTTTAATCATTCTTATCCGACTTGTTATAGAATAAACAAAAAATAAAATCCCCGGAAACTGCCGTAAATACGACATTTCCGGGGATTCTTTACTGGAGCTGATGATCGGACTTGAACCGACGACCTACGCCTTACCAAGGCGTTGCGCTACCGACTGTGCCACATCAGCGCCAACACATAATATTATACAGTAACGGGGAGAAAAAGTCAATAGAGGGGGATATATTTTTTTATATTAATCAATTACCGCACTTGACAAAAAGGGACGCATGTGTTATTATAGAAAAAAGTGATGAACGGATAAAACCTGTCAGAGTTCTGATGCAGAGAGTTCCCGGTAGGTGAGAGGGGATGAGGAAAGGCAGGGAGTTACATCCGGGAGCGGCTGTGCTGAAGCGTGCAGGGCGTGAGTAGGTGCAGACGGGTATGCCCGTTACAGCTTGATGAGGTCGGACGCAGGAGTCCGGCGAACCGGGGTGGTACCACGAGTAATTTCGTCCTCGTACAGTTTGGCTGTACGGGGGTTTTTTATTTTGGAGGGACGACTCAGGACAGATGAAAGGTTGTGATAGAAGTGAGAACGCCCGACGTTTTCATTCTTTATGATCGCAGGAGGACATAAAGTGAATTTTGGCTTTTCTTACACAGGACTTGTATTCCTGATATAGTATCGGTCATCATTCTTGGCATAGGACATATCGGCATACATTATGACCATAAAAAGGAAATTGAATAAAGGAGAAAAAATATGACCACTTTTGAAGAACTCAAACGCAGAGGTCTCCTCGCACAGCTCACTGACGAGAAGGAGATCGAAGAACTCGTAAACGCAGGAAAGGCAACATTCTACATCGGATTCGATCCCACAGCGGATTCTCTCCATGTAGGTCACTTCATGGCGCTCTGTCTTATGAAGCGTCTCCAGATGGCAGGAAACAAGCCGATAGTGCTCATAGGCGGCGGAACAGCCATGATCGGAGATCCTTCCGGAAAGACTGATATGCGCAAGATGATGACACCTGAGACTATCCAGCACAACGTTGACTGCTTCAAGAAGCAGATGAGCCGGTTCATCGACTTCTCCGAGGACAAGGCTATCATCGTGAACAACGCAGACTGGCTCATGAAGCTGAACTACATTGAGCTTCTCCGTGATGTGGGAGCACATTTCAGCGTGAACCGCATGCTCTCCCACGAGTGCTACAAGCAGAGAATGGAGAGAGGTCTCACATTCCTTGAATTCAACTACATGATAATGCAGAGCTACGACTTCCTTGAGCTCTTCCAGAAGTACGGATGCAATATGCAGTTCGGCGGAGATGACCAGTGGGCAAACATGCTGGGCGGTACAGAGCTCATCCGCCGCAAGCTTGGCAAGGACGCATACGCAATGACTATCACACTTCTCCTCAACTCCGAGGGCAAGAAGATGGGCAAGACCGAAAAGGGCGCAGTATGGCTGGATCCTGAGAAGACATCACCTTACGACTTCTTCCAGTACTGGAGAAACGTTGACGATGCCGATGTTATAAAGTGCCTGAAGATGCTGACATTCGTACCGGTAGAGCAGATAGAGGAAATGGAGAAGACTATGGAGGGCGCTCAGTTCAACAAGGCAAAGGAACTCCTTGCATACGAACTCACAAAGCTGGTACACGGTGAAGAAGAGGCAGAAAAGGCAATGGCGGCTGCAAAGGCACTCTTCGGCGGCAACGGAAATGATGAGAACATGCCGATAGCTGAGATAGACAGTGCAGACCTTACAGACGGAAGCATCGGACTTCTCACACTTCTTGTGAAGGCAGAGCTTGCACCTTCCGTATCAGAAGCACGCAGACTGGTCCAGCAGGGCGGTATCACCGTAAACGATGAGAAGATGACAGATCCCAAGGCACAGGTAAAGCTTGAAGGAGAAGTTATCGTCCGCAAGGGCAAGAAGGCATTCAAGAAGTGCATTGTAAAGTAAGATAAAGCGGTAATAATAAAAGAGGACCTTTCGTTTGAAAGGTCCTTTTTCATGCCGGATCATTCGAAATCATAGTCGCCTTCGTACTGTTTTTTGAAGACCTCATAGACTTCACCGAGAAGAGCATCATCATCCACGGAAACAAAATCGTCGTTTTCCGGATCTCCGTCAGAGATGATCTCAAGGATGACAACTTCGTCCTCTTCTTCATCGAAGGGAAGAAGTACGGCAAAAAGCCTGTCCTTGTATTCAACAGTGTCGAGCACCTCGAAGGAAATGTCCTCGCCGTTGTCATCAGTAAGTGTGATGTAGTTTTCATTTTCCTCTGCTTCCTCTTCGGGAAGCTCTTTTTCTATATCGCTCATGTCGTACCTCCTGGCAATAAGATAATATGATTATAACACATTATTAGTAAAATAGCAAGTAGTGAGCAGAGAGTAGTGAGTAGAAAGTAGTGAGCAGAGAGTAGTGCGCAGAGAGTAGTGAGCAGAAAGCAGAAGTGCAGGTGCGGCGTTCCGCCGCCCGGGGTAACGGACAACACGGACGATCGTTCCAATGATACAGCGTCACTCTGTCACATATCAAGATAAGGGCGCAGGTACTTTCCGGTGTAGGACTTATCGCATGCCGCAACTTCCTCAGGAGTGCCCTGTGCGACGATAGTTCCGCCGCCGTCTCCGCCTTCAGGTCCGAGATCTATGATATGGTCAGCAACCTTTATCACGTTCAGGTTGTGTTCGATGACGAGTACGGTGTTTCCCTGATCGGTGAGCCTCTGAAGAACATCTATCAGCCTGTGGACATCAGCGGTATGCAGACCGGTAGTGGGTTCATCGAGGATATAGATAGTCTTTCCGGTAGCCCGTTTTGAAAGCTCGGTCGAGAGCTTGACACGCTGAGCCTCACCGCCTGAAAGAGTAGTTGCAGGCTGACCTATCTTGATATATCCAAGACCGACTTCCTGCAAGGTCTTGAGTTTCCGTGATATCTTTGGGATGTGTTCGAAGAACTCCACACCTTCGTCAACAGTCATTTCCAGCACATCATATATCGACTTGCCCTTATAGTGTACTTCGAGTGTCTCGCGGTTGTAGCGGTGACCTTTGCAGACCTCGCAGGGGACGTATATATCCGGCAGGAAGTGCATCTCGATCTTGATGATACCGTCACCTTCACACGCCTCACAGCGTCCGCCTTTGACATTGAAGGAGAATCTTCCGCTGGTGTATCCTTTGGCTTTGGCATCCGGAGTCTGTGCGAACAGGTCACGGATATCGCTGAAAACTCCGGTATAAGTTGCCGGATTTGAGCGCGGAGTGCGGCCGATAGGTGACTGGTCGATACAAATGACCTTATCCAGTGCATCTGTGCCTTCGATAGCAGTGAATGTACCGCTGCGTATCTTAGCGCGGTTGAGTTTTGCGGCAAGATGCTTGTAGAGTATCTCATTGACCAGCGAGGACTTTCCGGAACCGGAAACGCCGGTCACACATATGAACTTGCCCAGCGGTATCTCCACATCAATATTTTTGAGATTATGCTCGGAAGCACCGCGGACAGTGAGCATCTTTCCGGTGCCTGCGCGTCTGGTCTTGGGGACAGGTATCTTCTTTTTGCCGCTGAGATACTGACCGGTTATGGAATCCTTGCATTTCAG
>DFJW01000010.1 GCA_002373775.1 Ruminococcus flavefaciens
CGCGAGCCTTTGACTATAAGCGGCTTCCTGTCCTGTTCGGATTTCCAATCAGTGAGAAACTTGTCTATTTTACGTGGCATATACATATACACTGCACCTCCTGTCCTCTCTATGATACAATAAACAGAGCCAAAAGTCAAGCACTTTCGCACATTTTTATAGTCATCAATCAATCTATTTACGCAAAATCATAGCGAATAATTCCTAAATCGCACATTTTTATAAATAGAACGCAGGGCATCCTGCGGTCTTTTCAAAATATAGTTAGTTGAAACAATGATATAGTGTCCTATAATACAAATAATAATCCTGATCATCAGATAGTTCTGATACCTGTCCGTCGCCCGCTTCGAGTATTCTCCATGAGCCATCATCAAGCTCAGCGTAATCAATTCTATAATAAGGACTACCAAGGCTCTTGTATTTTTCAATTAACTCTTGAGGTGGCAACGGAGCATACGCACCTTGTTCTGAGTTTCGGCTGATCGTAGCTGCTTCACCATTCATATAGAACACTCTGTACTCGTTAGTCCTATCGCCATACATTTTTAACGATAGATACTCTTTTACGCAAATGCCTCTTGTATACAGATTTCCTCTGTAATTATAAAACTTTTCCATTTGCTCATCAAATGCCTGTTGAGTAATACTCTCATCAAAGTACTTTAGAAAGGAAGTTCCTTTTACAGACTTAACGTAATCCTTGATCATAAAACGCTTGAATGTCTTTTTCAGTTCTTCAACATCCAGATTATTGCCGTCAGGGAAAACGATCATTTTGGCTGTGTAAAAAACAATCTCAGGGTAAACATTGGGAAAAATATGGAAGTGCTCATACTCACTCGGAGATGTTATAAGCTTTATACCCTTATCGTTTAGCTGACTATAAAAATCGGCATATTTCTCTGGTTTCATCATCCAGCCTCGGTATATTGCCTCGCAAGGTTCGGATATTGGCTGATCTAGCACAAGCTTATCTTCGTTGAACCATTTATCATAAGAAAAAAGAACAATGTCAAACAAACTAGTCTCAATGGCAGAATCATATTCTGTCTTTAAATCTTCGTCTACATTTCTAATAGAAAAATAGCTTGACGGAAATAGGATGGTTTTTACCACATTATCACTTCCTTGTTTTTATCTGATTATATGATAAAAGCAAACACACACAACCAAAATGGAAAACTCTGGTTGATGAAATATCAGAAAGAAAAATAGATCTATCTGCAAACACTTCAAATAAAGAAGCAATTATTGTTAAAATAAGGAACAGATTTACGGCGGTAGTTTTAGGATATGGAAAAAGCTTATTGCGTGCTGATAAGTTTGAACTGAATTTTGGTTTAAAAGCTGCACTGAACATGATTGAAGAAAAACAAATGAGAAGTATTCAATCAGCTGTAATAGAAGATATCTCGGCGATACGGGACTGCTGGTTAGCCATACCTTTGACGAGAACGAACTGCTCGAAGATGAGGTCTACAAGCAAATACTCGGTAACAAGTTGAACATGAACGAGGGAATGCTCTATGAGAACACTATCGCTCAGATGCTGACAGCAAACGGTCACAAGCTGTATTTCTATACGCAGTACAACACTGAGAAGCACCGCAACGATATTGAGATCGACTTCCTGATCTCCAACAACAGCAAGCTGAAATACAAGATGTTCCCGATAGAGGTCAAGTCGGGGAAGAAGTATTCGACAGAGTCGCTCAAACGCTTCAAGGAGAAGTACAAGGCAAGGATAGGTGAATGCTATGTGATACACCCACGCAATCTCAGCTTCAAAGAAGACATTGTTTGCATACCGCCTTATATGACGATTTGTCTATAAAAGGCACCGCCGTTCAGGTACGTCCCTGAATGGCGGTGTTTCATTGATTCGTGCGAATATATATTACCTATGTTTTACGAGCAGGAGGTACTCTTCAATTTTACTTGCAAAATGCAAAGGTGCAGGAAGCCTGACGGATCTGTTAACTTCCGGCATTATTTCTCTGAGATAGTTGGAATAAGCTGCCCATTGTTCTGCATCATCATTAGCCTGCAATTGTATAGGATAGTATTCGACTAAACTGCACTCATCAAAACTCCGAGAAGGATTGTTGATCTTAGATGAGTTATAGCTAAGGGTATACTCCTTGTTATTAGGTCTGCTTTCCAAGCCCCAGAACACATTTTTGTATCTGTAAACGCCACTGGCAGATATGCAATTGCCGTTACCATTGAATTCGGTATAATAATCGGGGACCTCGTGAGTGCTATGGTTTTCACGTATTCTAATTATCCTGATCCCAGTTTCACAGAAAGAGCGCATATCAGAATAATTTTTGGTTCCGATTTCAATCGTTTCCGGAATATATGGAGATGTAAAATGATATTCTGATATTTTCTTATCTGTTAATCCATGCCAAAACTGTCTTGTGATTCCATTAGCTGGTGAAAGAACAAGTGCATTTTCATTGTTATATAAACTGTGAAGGCCAAGCAGCTTTGTACGGAATCCACTTCTGGATAAATCAACACATTTCTGTACAAAATCTTTATCCCGTGATAACTTTGAAAAAGCAATCAGCGCCTCAGGATATGACAAGTGCCGCTTTTCTAACAAATCGGAATCTACAGATACTTTACCGCTTCGGACATTATATGTAACATACACAGGTAGAAAACGTGCAGTATCTTTTGCTAATCTGGATTTTTCCGTCCACAGAGGTTTTAACTGATGCAGAACATACATACCTACTGTATCTGCATCAAAAGCGGGATTATTCTTCATACCGCGTTTTTCACAGAACTCTGTGTAACCAAATTGCCGAAGCATATCCATGACAGCACCTTTTACTCTATGTTCAGGCAGATCGTCTTTAGTATCATCTTGTTTTGATCCATCGGGGGTAATGAACTGAGTAATGCGGTTTGTCTCAGCAAAACCGGCACGCAGTGCATATTTAGGGTCACCTGCTTCATCACGCATATCAGGAAGTATAACGATAGCACCAACAATTTTATCGGATTTTTCCACCTGCTTTTTGACCGCCTCAATTCTCTGAATATGTGACATATACGTGTCATCTTCCATAATATCGCTCAAAGAACCAAGTTCTTTTTCAACTATATCAACAGGAAAAACAGACTGATACTCTTCTCCACCGATGTATGATTCAAATTCACCTTTGATTTTCTCTGACAATTCATGGTCTGACGAATGCCCGTATATTTCAATTCGCAGTTCAGACATTCCTGTACACTGTTTTAATCTTTCACGATGTATTCTTTGGAGTTCAGCTTTGCTTGTTTTGCTGCTTGGAGTATTATGTACCGCTTTGGATTGATTTATGGGCTGAGCAGGTTCTGCCATATCAGCAAAATCCTTCAGAAGCACGCTTAGCTGACTGAAAATCTCCTGCTTATCCTTTACTGAAATACCAGTGCCTATGCTTTCATTAGCAAAAACCATACCAAATTTATACGGAAGCAGTATCTGTGGTTTAGAATTATCTTTCAGGTACTGTTCAGGATGACAAAGTACATCATCAGCATTCGGCAGCAATCGTGGATTATAAAGATTATAGCAACTCTGCTCAGGAAAATTCCAATAATGGATGTACTTGCTATTGTTATCACTGTCAGCTTTTTCATATTTCTGCTTCAGTGTTATAGTGCGGTACTTATTATTTCCAAGTGAAATATAGGCATGAATATCTTCATTTATATAGATTTTATCTTTCCACACATCGGAAATAAACCTTTTTACAGAACAGTCTATCAACAGCATACAAGCACGTTCAGGAGGAGTAGTCTGTACAGAAAGCTGCAAACCTATTGAATAGTAGTTTGGCTTAGATTTGCCATCTGAGATTGGCTGACTCATAAGCATTTTTGAGCCGCAGCTTGAAAATGTAAGCTCTTGTCCACACACTGTAATTGTCTTTCCATTCAGAGCGTTAGCTGCATAAAGAGAAAATGCATTAAAGGCGTAATCTGTCAAAGCGTGCCCTTTAGGATCAAACATGATAGTTTCTTCAACACTTATCCCGGATCTTAGATACTCGGGATCAATCATATCCATAAGTTCATTAGATATTTTCTCTGTTTCATCTGTTTTTTTATAATGCTGTAAGTATTCTCCTGCTATCCAGATCTGAATTATCTCGCATATCTTTTCAACATCAGGTTCATTTAGTGATACAAACCATTTTGAGTCATCCGAATCCTGCTTAATTGGACTTATCTGAACCACATCATCAAGCCAGCCATTCAGATAACCATATAACACGTTGGTTTTCAGATTATACATTGTATTGAATTTTGGGTCTATGCTCAGCTGCAATTTTACCATCAGTTCCTTCCATTCTTTTGGAAATGAAAGAAAAAACAGCTTAAAAGATATATTCGTCTTCGGGATCATCGCCATAGGGTATATCGGTGTAGACATTGTTATTTACTCCTTTCTTAAACGCCTCATAGAACGGCTCATAGAGTGTTTTAGCTATTTCTCCTGAGGTCTCATCTGACATCAATTGTTCCAGATAATCACGCAGTTCGTTTAAACAGTCATAGCCATCAGGATGATCAGGAGCTGTACGGAAAGCTCCGTCAGCAAAGAAGACTTTCGGAGCCGGTTTATTCTTGTCAGTAATTCTTGCAAGTCGACCAAAGATCTGCAGTATAAGAATAAACAAACTTGCAGTGACATCCTTTTTCATTGTATCATTAAGGAATGTCAAAGACTTTTTGGATTGTTCTTCCATGACTTTCCACTGCTTTGCAGCATATTGCCTGAGTTCATACGCTTTTTTAAACGCATCGGTATCCTTCTCAGAACAGAAACGTTTTTCAATAATACCATTCAGCTTCGCACATTTTGAAGAAATCTCATCAGGAACAGCCATAGGGCGCACTAAGAAAAATACGCTTCCGAATGTTGAATGACCATTCTCGTCAACGATATTGTATCCACGCTCTATAGCTTGTGCAGGTGCAACTAATATCTTTGCAACGTGCTTATCAAAAGAACCTACTTCACCACGAAGTACTTTGGATTCATTTTTCAAATCATCCTCATCGGTGGTACGTATCATACAAGCTGCAGTTTTTTCTGACCAAAGGCTGTTCAAGTATTTTACGGTGATTTTTGCCTCACTGTAACTGTTGACGATCATTAATATTTTGCTGTCGCTTTTGAGTTCAGCTTCTATTGAATATTCACAGCTTTTTATTACTTGTTTTAAATGAGCAGATCTTTCCTCCTGTCCTCCTCCTGAAACACGAATGCAAGTATTGAGATCAACTATTTCTGTTTCTGAAAGTTTATTACGTTTCCATTCTTCTGCTTCAAGAAGATACTGAACAGGTACATTAACATGATATTCAAGACAGCCTTCAGCCCAACTCGAACCTGATAACAATAAAACGTGTGGACCGGCTGGTTTGCCGGTTTCTGTCAGCCTGAGCCAGGGCATTCGTGTCATCATAGCTCTGCCAAAAGCATATTGCCTGTAAAGCTGTAGTCCCTTTTTATTATCATTTCTCATTCCGAAAAGATTGCCCATCACTGCTGATGGTAATAGTTTCTGTTGAGCGGTAAAACGTGCCTGTAAGAAATTAAACAGTTCCGTTTCTGATTTTTGTTCTTCAGAAAGAAATGAATACTGCTCATCAAGAGAATGTACATATTTGTCAAACTGAATAACTATCAGGTAGAGCTTTATATGCTGTATCAGTTCGGCGTCATGTTTACACTTGTTTCGTTCCAGCCACTTTTTCAGCCAATCACTGAACTTGCGTTCGTTTTCACGATCCTTTACAAAATAGAGAATTACATCAAGCTCATCGTCCTCAGGTTCATCCATGGCTTTTTCAAGTGCTTCAATAACGTGAGGAGTCAGTGGATGCTTTCCTTTTTCGCTATCTTCACAAAGCTGCCGATACAACGTCATTGCAGAAAACGTTTCTTTGAGCAAATTCTTCCAGCTTCCTGTAGTTGCATTTATTGTTTCACGTACTCTTTCTGACATAGCAAATGAGTTGAAACGCAGCTCAGAATAGTGTTTTGCATTTGCACCCATTCCATCTCTCACTGCCGTTTCAAGTCGCATATCGTTTGCACAATCATTGGCGCTTGTTTTCATGAATTCAGCGAATTCGGTTGATGGGGTAAAGAATTCGTCCAGTGTTTTCTGTACCTTGTCGCATTCATCAAACATTACCAGGTCTGCCTGTTCAAGTACATATTCCAGAAACAGCCGATTATCACCAAGAATACGAATGGCTGCTAATCCTTGTATTGTTGTGACTATCACATTTGAAGGGATAATATCTCTGTACATTTTTACCGCAGGACAAATATCAATTAAAGAACAGGTATACTGTTTACCGTCTTTGATCAACTTTTTACAAGGTTCTTTTCCATAGCGAACAGTTTTATTGTCTGACTGCGCCATACCTCCTACAATACATGACGCAGTCAGATATTCTGAATATTCAGGCTTGATAAACTTTTCTCCTTGCTCGGCTACTTGATATATATACTTCTCACGCTCGTTACGTCCTATAAGCGGAGTAACATTCATATTAAGCCTGCGGAAATATGAATACATATGAAACGTATCAGCGACAGTATCAAGAACGATCACTATCTTTTTGTTTTGCTTTGAAAGATGATAGGCCAGTACTTTCATAAGGGTAGATTTTCCGGCACCGACCATACCGACCATATTGACTACTTCATGGATAGACAATTCTTCAGCCTTAACGACGTGACCATTATTTACAGTTTTGATAGTGTTGCTTTGTAACGCATCATAACAGTAATCGTCGGGATATATCTCCTGCATTTCTTTTGCGGACTTAAGCAATTCTGAAAGCGTAACTTTAATTGTGGGTATTTCTGATTTCGCATCAGGGATAACCGGTAGTTTTGTTTTGTGCTCCGGAATATTCACTTCTGCCCAGGGGTTATCTTCATTACCGATCCAGTACTGATATTTACCTGATTTAGCATAATTAGTATTGTGATTTTCTCTGAACTGCTTTATATGCTCCAGATATACCTTGATTCTGTCAGCGGCGATTGTCGAGTTTTCATTTCTGCTAAGTATTGTTATGTGTTTTCCATCGTGCAACTCATCTGACAGTTTATAAAAGCATAATTTTTCAGGAAAATCTTCCCGATACGCTCTCAGGAGTTGCTGCCAGCGCTGCTTTGAACTACAATATCGAAGACATATATGTGCTTTTTGTAAAAAATGAGTTTCATCTTTTTCTGTAATGTTTCCGATAAGAGAGTAATTATGTAAGAGCAGATAAGCCTGTCCTGCATCTTCATTCGGAGCAAGGTGCTCAAGTACAGCAAGAGTCATTTCAGTTTTTATAAAATCATTCAGATCAATTCCAGGCGGAAGATATGAACGCAGTGTTTTCTTCAAAATATCTATCTTAGCCATTTTTTGCCTTCCTCCTTATCATCCGATATAATTCTGTGTCTGTGATAAGTTTTGTATTTTTACCTTCAAGTACAGCGTTACATATATCACAGTAATCAGCATGAGTTTCAAGGTGTTTTTTGGGTACTACATAGAATCTTTTATCAGCATCTGCGCTAAAGAATTTATTATCATGTCTGATTGACGCAGCCAACGTATATGGATTTCGATGAGTCTTTGCATCTACTGCCCAGACTTCATCATCACCAAATACGATCTTGATATCATATCTGTCCTTTTCAGGCCACAGTTCGGTTTTATTACCACATTGTTCAGCCTCTGCCTGTATCTCCAGTTCAAGTTTTCCTGGAAGACACATATATCTCATTACACCATGTTTCAGCCGCATATATTTGGCAGCATCTATTTTATCTAATTGCTCAGGTGACGGATTTGATTCTGTACAACTTTGATTACAGCAGAATGTTTGTATTCCATGAAAAGTCATTGTCCAACCGCATACCGGACAGCGATAGCTATTTTCCGGAATCTCTTCATATGCTGCTGCCATTATCTCTGTTATATCCGGATCATTGTATTTAATCTTATATTTTCTTAGTTCAGCATAGGTACAGATGGGATGCTGCACAATGAATTTCCTGACAGAAGTATACTTTTGAGGAGAGAGTTCCTTCATCATCTGATATATATGATTTTGTTCCAATGCATTGAACATATCATTTTCTGCATTGCAATAAAGGTTTTCGCATTCTTCTGTTATACTGTAGTTGCATTTATCATAGAGCTTTATCAATGCGTTGGTTTCATAAAGAGGATACTGCGAGATTTTACTTACAAACGTATTATCCCACCCGAAAAACCACTCTTTTACAGGCTTGACTGCAAATTCTGTAATAAATGACGCTTCATTTAACTTTGCCAATAGATCGAACTGCTTTTGTTGAAATGCTAAAGCTGAGAATAAGTTTATTCCATACAACAGATTCTCACTATATGGGTACTTATCATTGTTTTGTTCCTTTTCATATAATCCTGACACAATAGCATAGATCATACGATTGAATTCTAACTCTTCCATGCCAAAACCTCCTTAGTATATAAAATAAAAAGCGCTTTCCGAAAAATATCAGAAAACGCTGTAAAGTCAACAGTAAAAAATTTAAAACACACATATAATAAAATGCATACTGTGTTTCAAACTCGTAATATGATATTTTTCGTGTACAAGCATACTATAGCATATCTTTGTCTGTTTGTCAAGGGGAAAATTAAAAATTTTGAAAATAATGTTCGTTGATTATATATAAATAAGTCCCTAAATTATTTAAAGACTTTTTATATAATTCAGTTTTCAAACCTCTTATAATACCTCTCCAGCTTCTCCTCACAGATCTCCATGATTTCCGTCTTTTCCTCCTCGGTCAGATTGCTCCACACAGTCGGCTCAACTTCGATGATATGCGGCGCGAAACTGCTCTCGGATGTCAGAGATGACTTGGAAATTCTTTCACTGATATGTATAGCTTTTGCGGTGCTGTACATAATTATAAAGGTCATCCAGATTTCGAGTATTGAGCTTGGAGTGACCAACAAGAAGATCATTGGTAAGACCGGCGTTGTTATCGCACAGTCTCTTGATACATACCTTGAGAAGATCGATAACTTCTCTATTTCCGAAACTCTTGGCGGCAAGATATTCGGCTATTCCACCATACAGATCAGTACGACTTCTGCCCGCCTGAGGTTTGCATATGTCAAGGATGCTATGACCTTCAAGAACACAGTAATGGACGCTATCGACGCACGCGAGGACGAGCGTCTCAGAAAGCAGGCTGAGTATATCGGTAACCTTTCCCAGAGCGTTTCCGGAACAAAACCGTTCGCTGCATCACCTGTCAATCAGCAGCCCAATGGTGTATTTTGCCGTGTATGCGGCGCTAAATATAGCCCGAATGCAGCATTCTGTCCTAACTGCGGTTCAACTATCTGACGCACAGCCAAGTTCGTATATGCGGATAACTGATGTTAATAACTATCCCCCTGAAGCATTTCGGTTCAGGGGATTTTTGTCTGGAGACGGTTGGCGCACCGGTCGGCATCAATTTTATCTGCAATCAGCGTAACGCTGCACTCCTGAGCGCTGAGAAGTCAAACAGCGCACAAATCTCCCCGCCTATTGCTATTCATAGGATCATGTGGTATAATCTCTTTAGCAAGTCAACGATCAAACTGAAATGAGGTATCCATGTTACAAATAAGGCAAGCCAATTATGAAGACATCGAGAAGGAATGGCTGTTCCAGCGCAGCATACCTGCGGATGAGAACGGATTTCTCAACGACTATACTGATATAAGCCGCAAAGACTTTGATGCTGTACTTGATACAATGACAGCGCAGTCAAAGGGCGAAGAGCTTCCCGAGGGATATGTTCCGCAGACCATATACTATCTGTGGGACGATGATACTATCGTCGGAACGTTCCACTTCCGCCATTATCTCTGCGAATCGCTCATTGAAGGCAGCGGACATATAGGCTATTATATAGCTCCCGAGCATCGCGGAAAAAACTATGGCACAATGGGACTTAAACTGCTCATTGACGAGGTAAGGGACCGTATCCCCGAGGACGAGATATACCTGCGTGTGAACAGGGACAATCCTGCATCGCTGAAAGTTATGCTGAATAACGGCGGATATATCCACCATGAGGACGGGGAAAAATACTATATACGGATAAAAAAACAGCAATTATAGATCAATGCTATTGGAAAAAACAGGCAGCCGCCGGGGCTGCCTGTTTTATGTACTTTATTACTCACCAAGTGCGGGAGTCTGATTGCTTGTGGTTATAACGTCCTACTTGAATTACAGGATTTCCTTGTATGCCTTTGCAGCGTCTGCGTAAACGCAGAGTGCCTTTGAAAGATCCCAAAGCTGCTGATCTGTCGTCTTTGTCAGTGCAAGAACGCTGTAGGACAATGCACTGAATTCCAATTCGTCATTACCGATAACAAGTACAAACTCCTCGCTGAGCTTGTCTGCTGAAATATTGGGTATCTCGAAATATGACTTGCCGCCATTGGTTATCTTAGTTAAAAGAGCGTCGCCGTAATTCAGATTAGCCTGCTGGACATCACCTTCATAGTATATACGGATAGAAGTGTCGGAAATGAGCAGAAGAGACATTTTGGTTCCGCATAATGTGGGGGCATATCCCTTTATGCTGTTGTATTTGACACCGCTGATACCCTCAACAGTATTGCTTGTTCCGTTGAAATAGTTTTCAGAAGCCTTGCAGTAATTGTCAAGAGCTGCAACAAGGGCATCCTGCTCCGGGATCTCGCTTGCTTCATAGCCGGCGATATAGTCGTTTACGGAGAATTCGATAGTCTTATCCTCGTCGGGCTCGCCGCTGGAATTATAAACGTCAAGCAGATTGCCGTCTGCATGGAACAATCTGAGGGAGACCTTTTCAGCTGCCTGATTTGAATAAACAGGGTAGCTGAACTTGTACTCGCCGTTTTCCTGCTTTGCGCTTTCAAGGTCTGTTATCTCGATATCGCCGTTAGGACCGCTGAGAACAGCCTTTGCGGTATCGCTGTTTAATGCAGTGTAGAAATTTACGCCGATAGTACCGTCAAGGGTTATGCTTGCACCTGTTACTTTACCGCCATAACCATTATTGATCCACTCAGCCTTGACAACAGTCGATCTGTCGGTAACGTTTATCACATCACCAGGATCATACTGAACACCATTAACATTCCATTTGTAGAATACCATTCCGTCCGGTGGTGTGATCTGACACTCAGGAAGTGTATAGGATGTCTGCGAATCATTTATTTCTATATGGTAAGAACCAACAGGGGAATAAATGTAGTAAGTTTGTGGCTCATCAGTCAGCTCATTAATCCTTGTTTCCTTAATACTATCAGCAGTAAATACTACTGATTTTCCACCATAATATGGCTCAACATCATATTCGTAACCACAATTACGAACCCCTAACACTCCCGTTTCATCATCACGCACATCATTAGCGTTTAAAACAATAAAACCTTCCGGAACAACATCTTCCTCCGGATTCCATGCAAACAGAAGCACGTTGCTCATTGCGTAAGGATTATTATAGTAATATGCTAAGTAATCCGTTTCTAAATTCAAGGATAAGTTATCCTCGCTTTTTATCAAATAAGGACCATTTATATCGGTAATCTCTATACCCTGACCATAGTCTCCATTCACATATATAGCAGTTCCTGAAGAAATCACTTTTTCAAGCGTTGCTAAAGACTGGTCACTTATTCTACGACAATTACAATCGATGCTCCTAAAATAATTGGAAGCATTAACTGCCGCACTTGACTCCAATACTCCGTTCAATGAATAACCTTCCAATTCACTCAGAGTTATTTCATTGCCATTATAAACAATTACTTTATCTAATTCTCCGTTGTTAAAACAGATCACATCTCCTATATCCATATAAGCAAGATACGGCGAATCAGACTTTCCAAATATGTTACGATTGTCAAATTCAAATGCGTTTGCTGTAAATGTCGCCGGCAAAGCACCGCCTACAAGCGCAAAAGCCAAAACAGCAGCCGCTGTCTTCTTCAAAAACCTTCCATTCATAAACCTCATCTCCTTTTTAAATATAATACAAAAAACGCACCTCACAGGACGTAGTTATCCTGCAAAATAGGTTTTATTACCATACGAAATTGTTGGCAGGGCGCAGTAATTCTATTACAGCATATATATTAACTAAACATTCTGCCGTTTTCATACTAACACTCCTGTTACCTGATTTGGTTTTATCTTACCATATGTAACGATTTTTGTCAATCCCAAACAGTGCTATTTGCTCTTTTGCACAAAAAGCAGAAAAATGCTTTGTAATATCCGCCTGTTCAGGCTCCCACTTTTCCCGAAAAAGCCGGATACGCTGACCGCGGGAAGTGTTATGCCGCATCTCTTGCTATTTCCGTAAGCATATGCTATAAGCAGCGTGACGCTGCACCCTTGATCGCGGCTGAGTTTTTCAAACGGCAATTCTTTTCGCGCGTCTCTTGCTCTTTTCGTTAGTTTATGCTATAATCAGAATGATTTTCTTATCCGGTATCCTGTCAGTTTGCGGCATAAAACATACAAAAAAACTTTTTTGAAATATTTTGTAACGTTTCTGTACTTCATACGTCTAACTGTCAGAAAGCCAAGAAAGGAGGTGCGATGATTGGACAAAAAGACTGCTGAAAAGCTGTATGATACCTGTTACATGCAGGTGTATTCCTATGTGATGACTCTTGCTAAGGATCAGCACAAAGCAGAGGAAATAACTCAGGAGACATTTTTCAAGGCTATGACCACCAAACAGACCTTTCGCGGCGAGTCCGAATGTTATTCATGGCTTTGCGCTATTGCAAAGAATCTATTCATAGACTCCACAAGAAAGTCGTCACGATATCAGGACGAGCCTGACGAGACTCTCGCAGACATCGGCACCGATATCGAGCAGAGTATATCGGATTCCGATTCTTCATTCAGGATACATATGCTGCTGCATGAAATGGAAGATCCGTACAAGGAAGTCTTTGAACTCCGCGTATTCGGAGAACTCTCCTTCTCACAGATAGCTGCGATATTCCGCAAGACTGAGTCATGGGCGAGAGTTACCTATCACCGTGCTAAATTAAAACTCCAGGAAAGGATGAACAGTAATGAAATATAATTGTGAGATGATAGCCGACCTGCTTCCGCTGTATATAGATAATGTGTGCAGTCCGTCGAGCCGTGAAGCTATAGAAGAACATTTAAAAGACTGCGCCGCATGCCGCAGACTATGCGAGGATATGAAAGGCAGCGAGGCAGTTATCGACCAGAACATCACAAAGGAACGCGATGAAGTACTGGTAAAGCAGGCAAGATTCTTCAAGAGACGCAGTGCTATAGCCGGGAGCATAATCGGTGCAGTTTTCGCTCTGCCCATACTCATCTGCCTCATCGTCAATCTCGCCACAGGTGCAGGGCTTACATGGTTCTTTATCGTGCTCGCGGCAATGTTCATTCCCGCCTCACTCATAGTCGTACCGCTCATGGCTTACGAAGACAAGTTCTTCTGGACTATCATATCTTTCACCGCAAGCCTCCTGCTCCTGCTGGGTGTATGCTGTATCTACACAGGCGGAAGCTGGTTCCTGACAGCAGCTTCGTCGGTCCTCTTCGGACTATCGGTGCCGTTTATGCCGTTCGTGGTGACGGCAAAGCCTGTGGCCAAACGCATCGGCAATAACAAGGGACTGCTGCTGGTCGCTGAATATACGCTGACTTACCTCTTCATGATGGTGTGCATCGGTCTCGCATATGGCGGAGACAATTTCTTCAGGATAGCAGCTGCATACTCCATTTCACCGATGATATTCATGTGGGGATTGTTCCTGCTCATACGTTTACCCAAATGGAACGGCTTGCTGAAAACAGCTTCCTGCATCCTCTTTGCTTCTGTAGTATTCTTCTTCTCGGATACCCTGACGCTTCTCATTTACAATAACAGCACATACTTCCCCTCACCGGCTTTCTCTTTAGCAACACCTGAAAAGGCTAACGGTACACTGTGCTGGTCAGTCCTCATAGCAGGCGCAGCATTATCACTTATATTCGCTATCGCAGGTTCATTCAGATCAAATTCAAAAAATGAAAAGGAGTCTTCAAAATGAAAAAAACAGTTTTATCATTCATACTTATTCTCTCAGCAGTTCTCACTTTCAGTCTCACAAGCTGCGTAATGGTCAGCGACTCCTACAGCGATGCTGACAAATACTCCGCAGGTGCATGTGAACTGGAAGGCAGCAAAGTTAAGTCCCTCAGCATTAACTGGAGTACCGGAAAAGTCAGCGTTTCCAGGCACGATCTGGATACAGTGACAGTCACCGAGACCTGCAAGAATGACCTTGAAGAAGATCAGCAGGTGCATACATGGCTTGACGGCGATACCCTCCGCATTCAGTACTGCAAATCCGGTCAGTCATTCTTCTTCAAAATGGCAGATAAGAACCTTGAAGTAAAGATACCCATGGATATGGAGCTTGAAAAGCTCAGCATCAACGGTTCGTCCAGCGATCCTCTCATTGAGGATATCACTGCTGACTGCATCAGCGTGAACGTATCTTCCGGCGATATAAAGACTACAGGCTGCTCTGCTGACACTTACGATATCTCATCTTCCTCCGGCACTATTTCGATAGATCATAAGGGCTCTGCATCTTCCATAAATGCTTCATCTTCATCCGGTGAGATAGAGATAAATGCTGAACACGCAGACTTTGTCAAAGCTTCTACTTCAAGCGGCGATATCACCCTTGACCTCAGCGATATGCCGGCTGAAACAGTTGCCGCATCTTCATCCGGAGATATCAGACTGAACGTCCCCGAAAATGCTGAGTTCACTGCAAGAGTTTCCACTTCATCCGGCGACTTCGATTCAAGTCTTGCTCTTGCAAAGGACGGCGGCAGATATATAAGCGGCAGCGGCTCAAATTCCGTTGATATCAGTACATCTTCAGGCGATATCCGCATCTCCTGATCCGTCTTAATTCCCCGCTTTTCCAAAACTTACATAACAGAAATTCCCCCGTATACGGCGCTTTACAATATCCGGAACTCAGGTTCCCGGGATGCACCGTATACGGGGGATCATTTTATTCAGTCAGGATCACTTCTGATACTTAGCCTTATCCATTTCGCGGATAGCGGCACGGCGGATCTTTCCGCTGCCTACAGTCTTCGGAAGTTCATCCACGAACTCAACTACACGGGGATACTTATAGGGAGCAGTACCGTTCTTGACGTACTCCTTGATCTCTGCTACCAGTTCCTCGGAGGGAGTTTTGTCCTTTGTGAGGACGATAGTTGCCTTTACGACCTGTCCTCTTATCTCATCGGGAACACCTGTAACGGCACATTCAAGCACATACGGGAGTTCCATGAGCACGCTTTCTATCTCGAAAGGTCCGATACGATAGCCCGAGGACTTGATAACGTCGTCAACACGTCCGACATACCAGAAGTAGCCGTCCTCGTCCACCCATGCAGTATCGCCTGTGTGATAATAGCCGTCACGCCATGTCTCGGCTGTATTCTCCTCATCTCCGAAATAGCAGAGTGCAAGTCCGGGAACGCCGTATCCAACAGCGCTGCAGTCTTTCAGCTTTATGCATATCTCTCCGGTCTCACCTACACCGGCAGGAGTTCCGTCAGGCAGGAGCACCTTCACGTCATACTGCGGATTCGGCTTGCCCATACTGCCGGGCTTGGGTTCCATGCCCACAACATTTGCGATAGAGAGTGTTGTCTCGGTCTGACCGAAGCCCTCCATGAGCTTGATGCCGGTTGCCTTATAGAACTGGTGGAATACCTCGGGATTGAGTGCTTCACCGGCAATGCAGGCATATTTAAGCGATGAGAGGTCGTACTTGGAGAGATCTTCCTTGATGAAGAAACGATACATTGTAGGGGGGGCGCAGAAAGATGTGATATTGTACTTCCTGAACATGGGAAGAATATCATCTGCGTGGAAACGATCGAAGTCGTATACGAATACGGCAGCTTCACACATCCACTGACCGTAGAGTTTGCCCCAGAGTGCCTTGCCCCAGCCGGTATCAGAGATCGTGAAATGAAGTCCGTTAGGATCGGCGTTCTGCCAGTAACGTGCAGTTACATAGTGACCGAGCGGATACTGATAGCTGTGCAGGACAAGCTTCGGATTTCCGGATGTTCCGGAACTGAAGAAGATTAGCATCGGATCAGTGCCGCAGGGAGTTTCGGCTGTGCGCTCGAAATGTGTGCTGTATGCCGGGAGCTCTGCGTTGAAATCGTGCCAGCCCTCACGCTGACCGTTCACAATTATCTTGGTCTTCAGAGTTGGTGAATCCACACATGCAAGGTCAACTTCATTTGCCACATCACCATCAGCAGTGCAGACGATAGCCGATACCTCAGCGGAATTGAATCTGTATTCAAAATCGTGCTTCTTGAGCATATTCGATGCCGGGATAACAAGAGCTCCGATACGGTGGAGAGCTATGATTGAGAACCAGAACTGGTAATGACGCTTCAGCACCAGCATTACGCGGTCGCCCTTCCTGATGCCCAGTGACTTGAAATAATTCGCTGCCTGGCAGGAGTATTTCTTGATGTCCTTGAATGTGAAGGTGCGTTCGTTCTTATTTACGTCCACATATATCATGGCTGTCTTGTCAGGACATTTTTCAGCCATGGCGTCAACGATGTCGTATGCGAAGTTGAATTTATCCTGATTTTCGAAATTGACTGCGCTGAGGATACCCTGCTCATTGGTCTCGCACTTAACAAACTTCTCGGAAACAGGATGCAGGAGACCGGCTTTGTCCACGTTTGTGATATGGTGTTCAGCCACCTGCTCGCGGTACTCTGACATGCCTGTAGTTCCCTTGGGAGGCATAACGAATGCGTAGATCTCACAGTCCTCGCCGCCGAGTGCTACTTCATCGTGAGGCATGGAGCTGTCATAGTAGATGCAGTCGCCTTCGTGAAGTATCTCGGTATGTGAACCGACGGTCATGCGAAGTGTGCCTTTGATAACGATATCCATTTCCTGTCCGGCATGGCTCGCCATATGAAGAGGCTGGGAAAGAGCGTCTTCTGAATATGGGATCACGACATGGAAAGGCTCTAAGGACTTGTTCTTGAACTTAGCAGCAAGGCGGTTGTATGTAAAGCCCTTTCTGCGGACGATCGGAACTCCTTCGCCCTTGCGTGTAACTGTATAGCCGCTGAGTTCAGGGCTGCTTCCTTCCATGAGCTCTGTGATCTCTACATGGAAAGCATTGGCACATTTGTAGATGAAGGTAAAGCTGAAATCCTGTTCGCCTGCTTCAAGTTTCTTGTACTCGTCTACGGAATAATCTGTAATTGCTGCCATTTCCTCAACCGATATGCCCAGATCTTCACGCAGGCTGGCAATTCGCTCTGCGACCTCTTTTATTCTGGTTTCTGCATTCTGTAAATTCATCATGTCGCTCATAATTATCTCTCCTTTTCAATATTTTAGTAAACAAAAAAGCTCGTCTCAAAGAATAACTTTGAGACGAGCATCATTACCTGATAACCCGCGGTACCACTCAAATTGTGCCGCTATTGCGTAACACCACTTCAGACTCCAGCAAGTCCTATTCATTGACGCAGAATCACGGGAACACTTACTCTGCTTTTCAGCGTTCCGGCTCAGAAGGGATACATAGCATTGCTTATCACCGGCTCACACCTGCCGCCGGCTCTCTGTAGACATTGGCGATACTCTGCTTGTCTTCCTCACAGCTTATGTTTTGGATTATAGCACAAGAAAATTGATTTGTCAAGAGGTTTTGGAAAAAAAATTTGAAAGCATGTCAAAACCGGGAACTCAGCAGTTTTTTCACACGAGGCACGATACGGCGTTCTCCGGACAGCAAAAAGGCAGCGCAGACCAGTATCAGCATGCCGGCAGATACCTCAAAGGGGAATCTCAGCAGTGCACCTTCCGGGATGATGAGCGGCAGTGTCGCGATTGCACCGCAAGGCGGAAAATACAGTTTCATCCTGCTTACAGCTGCGAGTATGACTGCACATGAGACCAATGCGGAAACTGTCAGAGGAAGGCTAAGATATTCCGTGAAAACTGCCCGTGATATCACTCCGCAAAATGCAGCTGTAACTATGAGGAATACTGCCTGCGGCGCACGTCCCGGTAATTTGCTGCCCGGTCCCGACATCTCAAAAAATGCAACTATCAGCGGTGGAGCTATGAAAAATACTTCACCGGTCAGTGCCGGGATGATACATATCACGCTTACAGCAAATATCTGCCTTACACGGAGCATCAGGAGCTGTCTGTCAGGAGTTACGGGCGTAAACACGCTCTTTTTACGCAGTCCTGCCTTTTCGGATATCAGCTGCGCCAGAAGTATCAGCGAAGTCATTGCTGCAACTGACGCTATATATACCGGGCTTCTTGTCCCCAGAAGCACAGGCAGCACACAGGCTGATATTGCCGGAAGGAAACCGGTCCCGGATATGGTCACAAATGCTGATGCACATATGAGCGCAAGAGGTATCCGGAAGACCAGTGCCAGAGGAATGAACAGGACTATGCCAACTCCTGCGACTGCCGAAGCTGTAATCGTCAGCAGCAGTCTTATCCGGGATGTGTTCCATGCCTGCACAGGCGCAGCAAGCGCTCCAATGGCAACTGCCGTTATCTCGGGGAATATTATTTCCTTTTCATGCAAAAGCTCCGAAGCTGCCACCATTCCTGCCGCAATGACAAGCGACAGAACAGCCGGGAGCATCTTTCTGAATGTCTGCAATTATTTCACCTTTTTCTTTTTATTCACATGTCATAGTATATCACTTTGCTGCTGAAATTGCAACCGCTTTCAGTATATGCCGCACCAGCATTGACTTTTTCCGCCGTATGCTGTATACTGTTAGGTATATTATCTGATACCGGAGGGAAAAATATGGATGCAAGAGAATTCCTGAACATTCTGCACGTTGCCGAAAGGCTGAAGGATACCCCGCGTCACTGCACAACGTCAAAAGGCAGGACAGAGAGCGTGGCTGAACACAGCTGGAGGATCTCACTCATGGCCTTTCTGCTGAAGGACGAGTTTCCGGACACGGATATCAGCAAGGTCATCTCAATGTGCCTTATACACGACCTCGGCGAATGTTTCACCGG
This sequence comes from Ruminococcus flavefaciens, assembly GCA_002373775.1. Classification (GTDB taxonomy): domain Bacteria; phylum Bacillota; class Clostridia; order Oscillospirales; family Ruminococcaceae; genus Ruminococcus; species Ruminococcus flavefaciens_M. The sequence goes on from DFJW01000010.1 coordinate 19,211, forward strand.
CGATATCCCGACTTTCGAAAAGACCTCCTCTGACCGCAGCAAAGAAGACGAACTGCTGGCTCAATGGGTAGCTGCTCTTCCGCCTGAAGTGGCAGAGAATATGTCAGGGCTGTACGCGGAAATGGAAGCGCAGGCGACCGCTGAATCAAAGCTTTTCAAGGCTCTCGACAAGCTTGAAGCGCTTATCCAGCACAATGAATCCCCGCTAAGCACCTGGTCTGAGAACGAATACGAACTCAACAGGACTTACGCCTTCGACACGGTCTCCTTTTCCGGCTGGCTCACCGGACTCCGGAACGAGATACTGAAAGATACACTGAACAAGATCAAAAACGAAGGACGAACAGCGTCCGCTGTATAAACAAGATCGGGGAAGGATCCGGATAACGGACTCTTCCCCGATAATTATTTATTCCGAGATCGTGCTCAGATCTGAGCAGAATAGTTGGGTGCTTCCTTTGTGATGTAGATATCGTGAGGATGACTTTCCTTGAGACCTGCTCCAGTGATGCGGATGAACTTCGCATTTTCGTGGAGAGTCGGGATATCAACGCATCCGCAGTATCCCATACCTGAACGGATACCGCCAACGAGCTGGAAGATAGTATCAGCAAGTGAACCCTTGAAGGGAACTCGTCCTTCAACACCCTCAGGAACAAGCTTCTTTGCGCCCTCCTGGAAATATCTGTCCTTAGAACCGTTAGCCATAGCGCCAAGGCTTCCCATTCCGCGGTATACCTTGAACTGACGGCCCTGATATATCTCAGTCTCACCGGGAGCTTCTGCGCATCCTGCAAGGAGTGAACCCAGCATTACTACATTTGCGCCGGCTGCAAGAGCCTTTACGATATCGCCTGAATACTTGATACCGCCGTCAGCGATAACAGGGATGCCGTACTTCTGAGCTACACATGCAACGTCATATACTGCTGTGATCTGCGGTACACCGATACCTGCAACTACACGGGTAGTGCAGATAGATCCGGGACCTATGCCTACCTTGAGGCAGTCTGCACCGGCTGCGATAAGGTCTTCAGCAGCCTCAGCTGTTGCGATATTTCCTGCGATCACAGGAACATCCGGGAATGCTTCCTTGACCATTCTCAGGCACTTTATGATATTTGCACTGTGTCCGTGAGCTGAATCGAGCACCAGAACGTCAGCCTGTGATTCGATGAGAGCCTTTGCTCTGTCGAGAACGTTCGCTGTAACGCCGATAGCAGCACCGCAGAGGAGTCTGCCCTTGCTGTCACGGGCTGAATTCGGATACTGGACAGATTTCTCTATATCCTTTATTGTGATAAGTCCCTTGAGGTAGCCTTCCTCATCAACGATGGGGAGCTTCTCGATCTTGTGGGCACGGAGGATATCCTGTGCCTCCGCAAGAGTTGTACCAACAGGAGCAGTGATGAGATTGTCCTTTGTCATTACTTCAGAGATCTTTGCTTTGAAATCAGTGAGGAATCTCATATCTCTGTTTGTGATAATGCCGACCAGCTTGTTATTGGCATCAACTATCGGTACTCCTGAGATCTTGTACTTGCCCATGAGTTCATCTGCATCTGCAACGATGTGATCCTCTGTAAGTGAGAACGGATTAACGATAACTCCGTTTTCCGAGCGCTTTACCTTATCTACCTCTTCTGCCTGCTGTTCGATAGTCATATTCTTATGAATTATGCCTATACCGCCTTCTCTTGCGATAGCGATAGCCATGCGTGAATCGGTAACTGTATCCATAGCCGCAGTCATGACAGGAGTATTGAGCCTGATGTTCTTTGTGAGGTTAGTTCCGATATTTATCATATTCGGAGTAACGTCGGATTTTGCAGGTATGAGCAGAACATCGTCAAAAGTCAGTCCCTCTTTCTGAAATTTGCTGTTGATGTCGGTCAGCATAAAAATTCCTCCTTTAATCGAAATATTATTAACTCTAATGATACTATTTTTTTCGAGATATGTCAATACCCTCTCAGGGAGGTCGGATATAGAAATTTACAGTCAAAAAAGGACGTGTTTTGGCAAAAAAAGCAATGTTCCCCGTTAAAGCTTAAACAGGCAAAAGTGCCTATAAAATTTGCCATATAGCACAATATAATATTCTTATCAGCAGAGCATTTTACATTGAGGAAAGACGCGCATATTCAACGAGGATATATGTGGCATCTCTGCCGTCCACAAGTCCGTCATGATTGCAGTCTGCGAGCATGTTCTGCCGCTCAGTCAGGGTGGTGTCCTCTTCAGCTGAAAGCGCTGCATATTCCTGAAGGACGAGTGTGGCATCCCTTGCGTCGATGTAGGTATCATCGTTCACATCGCCGTAGAATACCTCGGGATTCCCGGAATAGCTTATTCCGTACTTCTCCGCATATCCCTGCGCCGGAGTATCCACAACTCCGCGGATAACAAATCCGTTTATGCTGACTATCTCTCCTGCACGGAGATCATAGCTCCTGCCTATGGCGTTCTCACCTATTGCTGTGACTGTCGGCGGTATATATATGCCGCTGAGTTCGGAACATCCGAAAAAGGCGTTGCTGCATATATCTGTAACAGATGCCGGTATCTTCACCTTTCTGAGCGATGTACAGGCATTGAAGCAGTACTCCGGGATAGTCACTAAAGCGGCACTCAGTTCAGCGCTTCCAAGGCTCGTACAGCTCATAAAACTGCGGACTCCAAGCTGTGTTACGGTGTCCGGAAGAACTATGCTCGCAAGTGAAAGGCAGCCTGAAAAAGCATTGTCCCCGATAGTGGTCACGCCTTCGGGTATCGTAACTCTTTCCAGCGAGCTCCTGCCGAAGAATGCTCCCTTGCCTATCGCAGTTATACCTTCCGGGATAACTGCTTCCGTACCTCCGGCATATCTGACAAGTTCCTTTCCGTCAGCACTGCAAAGCATACCGTCCAGCGATATGAACGCGGGATTGCCGCCGATAACTGAAAATCTCGCCAGCAAAGGGCAGGATGCAAAAGCATGGTCACCGATACTCTTCGTATTTTTGCCCACGATCACGCTTGTAAGACTGCCGCATCCGCTGAATGCCCTTGCACCTATGGTAACTATACTGTCGGGCATGGTGACTGATTCCGTATCAGCCAGACCGGTAAACGCATCAGCGGCTATGCCCGTAACTGCCTTGCCGTCAATTTCTTCCGGGATTATCATGTATTTTCCGGCTTTGCTGCATCCGGTCAGTGTCACTGTCCCGTCATCGTTCTCCTGATACGAAAAGGCTGAGACATCAACTGCACTCTGCACTCCGGAGGAGACGGCATAAGCACAGGGAAGACCGACAGTACTGAACGCCAGTATCGCTGCACATATCACGCTCTTATACATGTTCACACCTCACTGCGGCAGACTTTTCCGCTTATCATTACGAGTTTTGGCTCAGACATGAGATCCAGCGGATTCGTTCCCTTTGCATAGAGCTGAAGGTCCGCATCCTTTCCTACGGTGAGGGTACCGGTAGTTTCATCTATGCCGAGTATCTCAGCAGGAGCAGAAGTAAGCGTGTGCAGTGCCTTTTCAAAGCTCAGACCGCCCTTTACCGCTGCCTGTGCAGAAAGCGGAAGATACTGTATCGGGATAACTGTATGATCGGTGCATATGGATATCTTCACGCCGTTCTCGCTCAGCACCGCAGCGTTCTTCAGTTCAAGTCCTGCCATTTCCGGCTTGCAGCGGTCGCAGATAACAGGTCCGCATATCACAGGCACCTCTTCCTCTGCGATTATGTCAGCTATCTTGTATCCCTCTGTGCCGTGGATTATTACCGGATCGAGAGAGAACTCCTTGGCTATCCTCATCGCAGTACAGATATCGTCCGCACGGTGGCAATGGAAGAAAGCCTTCTGCTTTCTTTCAAGGAGAGGCATGAGTGCCTCGCACTTTATATCGTACTCCGGCGGATCGTAGTTCTCGCTGTCGGAATAGTAGCTGTCCATATCATGGACATATCTGCGTGCTTTATACAGCCCTTCACGGATAACAGCAGCAACTGCCATGCGCGTTACAGGGGCTTCGTCCTTGCCGTTGTATACGTTTTTCGGATTCTCGCCCATTGCGAACTTTATACCGCAGTTCTTAATGAGCATGTCGTCGATGCGTC
>DFJW01000066.1:0-59646 GCA_002373775.1 Ruminococcus flavefaciens
ACGAATACAAGAGACAGCACCTCAACGTTATGAATATACTTGCAGATTACGCTTATCTGCTCAATGATCCGGATGCACCTTTCACTCCCAAGACCTATATCTTCGCTGCAAAGGCAGCTCCCGGATACTACCTTGCAAAGCAGATAATCAAGATGATCTGGGCTATATCCGAAGAGATCAGAAAGAACCCGAGGATCAGCCAGAAACTTCAGGTGGTATTCCTTGAGAATTACTGCGTAACTCTCTCCGAGATACTCATGCCGGCTTCTGATGTATCCGAGCAGATCTCGCTTGCCGGAACAGAAGCTTCCGGTACCGGAAATATGAAACTCATGCTCAACGGTGCAGTAACTCTCGGTACTCTCGACGGTGCTAACATCGAGATAAAGGAAGCTGCCGGCGATGATAATATCATCATCTTCGGTATGACAACTCCCGAAGTGAACGACCTGAAGGCAAGAGGATACAATCCTACTCAGTACTTCAACAACGACGGCCGAATCCATGAGGCTATCGAGCGCATGTACCACGGCATCAACGGCTGCACATTCAACGATGTTGCAAATTCACTCAAGGACCGCGATCCTTATATGGTCCTTGCTGATTTCGACAGCTACAGAAATGCACAGCAGTATATGATCCAGTGCTATAACGATAAGATGAAGTGGGCTAAGATGTCCCTCAACAATATCGCAGGCGCAGGCATATTCTCTGCTGACCGTGCAGTTACAGAGTATGCTGAAAATATCTGGCATCTCAGATAATATATGAACCCGGATCCGGTGAGGGGACGTTCTTCGTCCCCTCATTCGTCCTGTATGAATGATATTTCATCTATCAGATTTTGAAACGGAGAGTACTTTTATGAGACCTATATATGATACCTGGAATCTTGGATATAAGTCCATATTCGGCGCTGTAAGACAGTTCGAGACTATCAGTTTCACTATACGTCTTCCCAAGGACGTGAAGCCGGACTTCCCGCCAGTAATGGTGCTGTTCCGCACAGGATTCAAGGAACGTTTCCTCAATATGAACAGGATAGAGGAAGAAGAGGACTGCATCGCATATACCACTGACTACAATGCGCGTTACAGCGATGTGCATTACTACTATTTCTCCTATACTGCCGGCGGCATAAGACACTATATCAAAAAAGTGGACTGCCACCTTGCGGCTGTGGATAACGGTGATCTTTTCCAGCTTACGGTATATGGCAGCGACTATGAGACGCCGGATTTTCTCAAGGGCGGAGTTATGTACCAGATATTCCCTGACCGTTTCTGCAAGAGCGGAAAGGTGCATGAGAATATCCCGGCAGGCCGCGTTCTTCGCGAGGACTGGGGCGGTACTCCGTGGTACCGTCCTGATGAGCACGGACATGTCTGGAACAACGACTATTTCGGCGGAGATTTTGCCGGTATACAGTCAAAACTCGGCTATCTCCACGATCTCGGAGTGACATGTATCTACCTCAACCCGATTTTTGAATCACATGAGAATCACAGGTACAATACTGCTGATTATATGCACGCCGATCCTCTGCTGGGAACGAATGAGGAGTTCGCGGAGCTTTGCAGTGAGGCGAAGAAGTACGGTATATCAGTGATACTCGACGGTGTTTTCTCTCATACCGGTGCAGACAGTGTGTACTTCAACAAGTTCGGACGCTATCCCGAAAAGGGGGCATATCAGTCAAAGGACAGCAAATACTACGACTGGTACACGTTTATCAACTATCCCGATACCTACGAAGCATGGTGGGGCATTGATACTCTGCCCAACGTTAACGAGAACAACGAAACGTATACAGAGTTCATATGCGGAGAAGAAGGCGTTCTGCATTACTGGCTCGATCAGGGCGCAGCAGGCTACCGTCTTGACGTTGCCGACGAGCTGCCGGATCTCTTCCTGAACAATCTCCGCAAATCCGTCAAGGAATACGACAGCGACAAGATAATTATAGGCGAGGTCTGGGAAGATGCCTCAAACAAAGAGAGCTACGGCGTAAAGCGCCGCTATCTTCTCGGCGATCAGCTCGATTCTGTGATGAACTATCCCTTCCGCGAGGCTATAATCAGCTTCATGAAGGGCGGAAAGCCGATAGATTTCATCAACTCCGTAATGACTATTATCGAGAATTATCCCAAGCCGACTATCGACGTGCTGATGAACTTTGTCTCCACCCATGACATTGAACGCGCTATCAACAGGCTGGGCGGTGAGAACTGCGATGACAAGTCAAAGGACTGGATGGCTGAACGCTGGCTCACTGATGAGCAGTACAGAAACGGCAAGAATCTGCTCAAAGCCGCAATGGCACTGCAATTCTTCCTTCCCGGCGTACCGAGCATCTACTACGGCGATGAAGCCGGATTGCAGGGCTACAAGGATCCCTTCAACCGCAGATGCTATCCGTGGGGACACGAGGACAAGGAACTGATAGAATACGTCAGCGAACTCAGCAGAGTGAGAAAGTCGATACCGAATATGAAGGCAGGACGTACTTATTTTGTTATCAACGATGAGCAGACGGTTGATGAGAGAGTTATCGGATTCACACGTCAGGGCGTAAAGGATTACATTTTCTTCGTAAACAGGAGCGGAGACAGCGTCTGTCTCAAGGGACTTTCAAAGTTGCTCCCGCGCTTTGAAATGCCTGAGCCGTTCATAGGCAGATACGAGGATGACGATCTGTATATAGAACCCTACGGCTATTCTATAGTTACGGCAAGATTTGTAAAGTAAAATATGATCTACCGAAAGGCACAGAGTACAGCTTCTGTGCCTTTGTGTTTCCGGGGGCATGAATGAGGATCAAGTTTTTTCTCGTGTCTATTGCTATTTTTATTATAGTATGTTATAATTGTAACTGAAATAAAGATACTGATGAATAAAGGTAATTACAATGAAAAAATTCACAGAACTTATGAGCAAACGCTGGTTTGCCAATACAGTGGCAGGGTGCATAACTGTCCTGTTTTTTATTCTGCTTTCGAATATCGGAGCGATATCCGGCAGCATATCAAAGATAATAGGGTATTTCTCCACAGCTATAGGCGGATGTGTCATGGCATATCTTATGAATCCGCTGGCGATGTTCTATCAGCGGACGATCTTTGTCAAGATAAGGTCAAAAACGTGGCAGTGGGTGCTGGCTATCACTCTGGCAGTAATAACTGTGATACTCTTTGTGGTGCTGACGCTGCTGACACTTGTGCCGCAGCTTGTGGACAGCATTACGAACTTTGTGACCAATATACGTTCCTACGCCGATTCGCTCCAGAAACTGCTGGATAATATTGATCCTGACGTATCAAAGAAGGTAAGAGTGCAGAGCCTTGTGGATTCCTCCGAGAAACTGCTTGACAATATCGTTACATATATCTCTGACAACTCCACACAGATAATCGGCTTCTTCACATCTGCCGGAAAGGGTATGTTCAACTGGATAGTTGCCTTCATCCTCTCCGTATATCTGCTGGCAGGAAAGGAAAGGATAAAGTCCGGCTCTGCAAGGCTCATGCGCGCACTCATGGCTGAAAACAAGTACAATGCGCTGGTTGGCTTTGTTCAGCATTGTGATGCCGTGCTCAACAGATATGTCGTTTTCACTATCATTGATGCGCTGATAGTTGCATTCCTGAATGCGATATTCATGGCGATAATGGGCATGCAGTACATCGCGCTGGTGTCCTTCGTTGTGGGAATAACAAACCTCGCTCCCACATTCGGACCTATCGTAGGCGGAGTTATCGGCGGATTCATCCTGCTCATGGTAGATCCTATGAGTGCACTGCTGTTTGTCATCTTCACGCTGATACTTCAGCTCTGTGACGGATATCTCATCAAGCCCAAGCTTTTCGGAAGCACTCTCGGAGTCCCCGGACTGCTGATACTCCTTTCGATCATAGTCGGAGGACGTATCTTCGGTATCATAGGCATCCTGCTCTCGATACCCTTTGCCGCTATTCTTGACCACTTCTACAAGGAGAATCTCCTCCCTTATCTTGAAAGGCGCAGGAAGATACTTGACGGTCAGAATGTCAATGATGAATAATGCGGATGCGGATACACTGTATCCGCATTTTCTTTTTCTGCTCCATATTGTCACGGCTGATTGACAAATGCGGGATTTGTGGTTATAATATATATACATATCCGGACAAGGAGAATTTTAATGGTACGAAAGAACAATATGATAAAAATGGTGCTCATATTCACATGCGTAATGGGCGTCATCTCATTTCTGCTGCTGCTTCTGAGCAACATACGCGAAAAAAACAACACCTATATTTATATAGATGTGGATACGATGAAGCTCGTACAGCTTGAAGAGCCGAAAGAGGGCGATCCTATCGCCATAGTGAACACCACAAAGGGCGAGATACGCTTTGTGCTCTATCCGCAGTATTCACCGGAAGCTGTAAAGAATTTCACAGAGCTTGCTGAGTCAGGCTACTATGACGGAACATGGGTGTACGATGCTCAGGAGGGAGCTTACTCCGGAATGGGCGCAAACAGCAAGGACGGTTCGGTGGAGAGCGGTATGGATGCTGACAAGGAATCCGTAGAGCGAGAACTGGATCAGGACCTCTGGCCTTTCCGCGGTGCAGTCTGCATGGTGAATACCAAAGTCCAGCGCAGCATGAAGGAGAAAATCTTCGGCGGCGGCACTTTCTACTGCGGAAGCAGGTTCAATATACTCAATTCCATAGAGTTTGACGAGGATATCAGTGAGGAGATACGACAGAGTTCCGCCAGTGAAGAACTGGCAGAGGCTTTCATCTCCAAGGGCGGAATCCCGAATTTCTCTCAGCAGATGACTATTATCGGTCAGACATATCAGGGATTTGACATCGTGGACGAGCTTGCGTCCATGGAATCCACCGAAAACGGAAATTACAGGACTCCCAAGGAAGATGTGAAGATAATCTCAGTCACCATAAGCACTTATTCAGCAGAGGATGAAACTGCTGAAGTTTCAACAGCTTCTGGAAAATGATTCCCGGTTTTACGGCATTTTGAAATAAATATATCTTTGTTTAACAAATTCTTTTCCAGATTTGTAACAAAAATCTGCGGAAACTATTTACAAACTGATATTTTTGTAGTATAATAAATTAGTTGGAACAGGCATATAGTATAGTTATACCCTTTTTCAGATGACACTGTTCCATGAAATAGTAAAAACGTCTTTATAGCATTATTGCTGTCAGGAGTGATAAATATGAATAAAAGGATCCTTGCTGCTGTTATGTGCAGCGCAATGACCGTTTCCGCATTTGCTTCATGCGGTACACAGAAGAGCGTCAGCGTTTCTACTTCCAGAACTATGAAAAGCGGCAGTTCAACAGACGGTGACCTTTCAGTGGAAAGCGGTAGTTCAACAGACGGTGACCTTTCAGTAGTTGACACAGAAGAGGAAAGCACACCTTCTTCCGGCACTGAAACAAGCAGTGTTGAGATCGCAAACTTTAATGCACCTCAGAAGGGCGATAAAGTAATAGTCATGAATATCAAGGACTACGGCGAAGTCAAGATAAGACTTTTCCCGGAGTACGCAGAAAAGGGCGTTGAGAATTTTACAGGTCTCGCAGATCAGGGATACTATGACGGCCTCATCTTCCACAGAGTTATCAAGGACTTCATGATACAGGGCGGTGATCCGCTGGGCACAGGTATGGGCGGTGAGTCCATATGGGGCGAGAAATTCGACGGCGGTACTGATCCCCACCTTTCTCACCTTGCCGGCGCAGTTGCTTATGCGAACAGCGGCAGCACAAGTACCGACGGAAGCCAGTTCTATATAGTTACAGGTACAAAGTACGATAAGGATACCATAGACCAGATGAACACTTACTACGGTCTCGGTCTTTCAGATGAAGCTGTAAAGCTCTACACAGAAGTCGGCGGAGCACCTTGGCTCGACGGCGGATACACTATTTTCGGTCAGGTCTATGACGGACTCGACATAGTGTTCAAGATACAGGATGTTGCTACAGATTCAGGCAATGACAAGCCTATGAAGGACGTAGTTATCGAATCTGTAAAGGTCGCTGAGTACGACGGCGAAGAACTGAAGTACTACCTTAGCGACTACGAATAATGATGTGTTTCAGTATTAAATATGTGATGTGTGCCGTTTGCGGCGAAAACAAAAGAAAGAGTTCAGGAGCAGATATATATTTTTCCTGACATATTAAGGAGAGAATTTAATTTGGATAAGTTTGTTGTTAAGGGCGGAAGACGTCTCACAGGCGAAGTAACTATCAGCGGCGCTAAGAATGCAGCAGTCGCTATCCTGCCGGCAGTTATTCTTTCAGACGAAGCCTGCATAATCGAAAATGTACCGAATATCAGCGATGTCAACATAAGCCTCAGGATACTTCAGGAAATGGGAGCAAAGGTGGAGAACCTCGGCAAGGATGCCTACAGGATAGATCCTACCGGTATCGACAGATTCTGCGTACCTTATGAGACCGCAAGAAAGATGCGTGCTTCCTATTATTTCCTCGGAGCACTTCTCGGCAAGTTCAACAAGGCAAGAGTATCCATGCCGGGCGGATGTCCTCTCGGAGACCGTCCTATAGATCAGCACCTCAAGGCATTTACAGCCCTTGGTGCTAAATATACCCTCAGTCAGGGCATGATAGACCTCACAGCGGATAAGCTCAGAGGCAGTCAGATCTTCTTCGATGTCGTAACAGTCGGCGCTACAATGAACGCTATGCTGGCGGCAGTCAAGGCAGAGGGACTCACGATCATCGAAAATGCAGCAAAAGAGCCGCATATCGTTGATCTTGCAAACTTCCTCAACTCCATGGGTGCAAATATCATGGGTGCAGGAACTGATGTCATCAAGATCAGAGGCGTTGAGCATCTCCACGGTGCTACTTACGCTGTTATCCCCGATCAGATCGAGGCTGGTACATTCATGGTGGCTATCGCTGCTACAAAGGGCGATGCTATAATCAAGAATGTCATTCCCAAGCATCTTGAGTCCATTACAAAAAAGCTGGAAAAGATCGGCGTTAATATCGAACAGTACGACGACAGCATCCGCGTATGGGTGGACGGTCCGCTGGTAAAGACCAATATCAAGACAGCTCCCCATCCGGGATTCCCCACAGATATGCAGTCACAGATCGCAACTCTGCTCACTCTTGCAGAGGGAACGAGCATAATCACAGAGAATATCTGGGAGCAGCGCTTCCGCTACGTTGATGAGCTGAGACGCATGGGCGCAGATATCACTGTAAACGGCAAGGTGGCTCTCATCGAGGGCACAGGCAAGCTCATGGGTGCTCCCGTAAAGGCATGCGACCTGAGAGCCGGTGCTGCACTCATCATCGCAGGTCTTGCTGCTCAGGGCATCACTGAGATAGAGGATATCTACCATATCGAGCGCGGATATGACTGCATGGAAGGCAAGCTCCGTCAGCTTGGTGCTGACATCGAAAAGGTCAGCGTACCGGATAAGCCGATGACTAAAAAAGAGGAGACTAAAACAGCCGTTTGAAGGGCGAGCTGTAGAAGTCAGCATAAATAATCGAATAAATACAGCCCCGAAGTGATACGATGATCGCTTCGGGGCTTGTTTTTGTGTATCAGACTGTGTCATGTCACAGCTTACTGTATTGTGAAACTTTCAGCCGTTGATAATACATGGCTGGCATCGGAAAAGTCGGTATAGAATTCTGCGAATGTAACGCGGCAGTCATCATCTGCCATGAAAGCGGCGCACTGGCTGTCGGTGTAGCAGAACGTTACAGCGTCGTACTCGCTGCCGCCGGTGCTGAGCTTGGTGCTTGCCTTGCTCTCACCGGTGATATCGCCGAAAGTGCTGTCAGCACCGAAGTAAAAGCTGACGATGACCGGAGTATTCGAAACGGGCTTGTCGAATACATACATGTATCCGATGTCACCGATATATTCACCTCTGATGAATTCGTAACCCTCAGCGGGCGTCACGCTGTAGACCTTCACACCAGCTTCTCCGAGTTTCTGAGCGAATTCGTCAGCGGTGTAGTACTCCTGATGACCGGCGTTCCAGAATTGAAGATAGTTGGTGTCGGTGATTGTTGTGCGGGAATTGGTGCTTTCGCCGTCTTCCCAGTGGTTCATAGCCGCTTCATTGTCAGCCGCTTTTTCAGCGGAAGAGCCGGATGAACTGTCCTTTGAAGAGCATCCTCCAAGGAGCATAAGTCCTGCAAGTGATAAGGATATTATCTTTTTCATTGTTTTCCCCTCCTTTAATTTGATGATGTAACTGAATTTGCTTACTATAATTATAATATATATATATGTATTGTCAAGTGCTATAGTACACAAATATTTCCGTTGCATATTGTAAGAAGTGCCTGCATGTTCAATGCAGGCACGATATTTTACTTGTTCTGTATGTAAGCGTCCATAGCGGCAGCAGCTTTCTTTCCTGCGCCCATTGCGAGGATAACAGTTGCAGCGCCTGTAACAGCGTCTCCGCCTGCGTATACGCCTTCCTTGGAGGTGAGACCGTCTTCGTCAGCTATGATGCCGCCCCACTTCTGAGTCTCAAGACCGGCTGTTGTGGACTTGATGAGCGGATTCGGTGAAGTGCCGATAGACATGATAACGCAGTCAGCGTCGATCTCTATGAATGCGCCTTCCTTCGGAACAGGCTTTGCTCTGCCGGAAGCATCGGGCTCCGAAAGCTCCATTTCCTGACAGATAACGCTCTTTACCCAGCCGTTTTCATCAGAAGTGATCTCGGTGGGATTTGTGAGGAACTTGAAGATGATGCCCTCTTCCTTTGCGTGCTCAACTTCTTCAGCACGGGCAGGGAGCTCGTTCTCGGTACGTCTGTAAACGATATATACGTCAGCACCAAGTCTCTTTGCACAGCGGGCAGCGTCCATTGCAACGTTTCCGCCGCCGACGATAACTGCCTTTGAGCCAGCCTTTATAGGTGTTGAGCTGTCTTCCTTGTATGCCTTCATGAGGTTTATTCTTGTGAGGAACTCATTAGCTGAGTACACGCCGTTGAGATTCTCGCCGGGGATGTTCATGAATCTGGGAAGACCTGCACCGGAACCGATGAATATGCTCTCGAAGCCTTCTTCCTGCATGAGTTCGTCAACTGAGATAGTTCTTCCGACAACTGTGTTTGTCTCGATCTTTACGCCGAGAGCCTTCAGACCGTCGATCTCCTTCTGTACGATCGACTTGGGAAGTCTGAACTCGGGGATACCATAGGAGAGAACGCCGCCGGGGATATGGAGTGCCTCGAATACAGTTACATCGTAACCCTTCTTAGCCATATCGCCTGCACAAGCAAGTCCGGAAGGACCTGAACCGATAACAGCGATCTTGTGACCGTTTGCTTCCGGCTTTTCAACGGGAGCATCGGGCTGAGCATTGTGCCAGTCAGCAACGAAACGCTCAAGTCTTCCGATAGCTACAGCCTCACCCTTTATACCTCTTACGCACTTGCTCTCGCACTGTGTCTCCTGCGGGCAGACACGTCCGCAGACAGCCGGCAGTGAGCTTGACTTTGTGATTATCTTATAAGCCTCAGCAAAATTGCCCTGTGCGACCTGAGCGATGAATGAGGGGATATCTATCTGTACAGGACATCCTGTAACGCATGGCTTGTTCTTGCAGTTGAGGCAGCGCTTTGCCTCGTCGATAGCCTGCTCTTCTGTGTAGCCGAGAGCAACTTCCTTGAAGTTCTTGTTTCTTACATCCGGCTGCTGTACGGGCATTTCATTTCTTGTAGGTGACATATTAGGCATTTCACTTTACCTCCTTTTTGAACAGGTTGCATGTCTCTTCGTGAGCATGGCGCTCGAAGGGCTTGTACATAGCACCGCGTGCCATAGCCTCATCAAAGTCGATGAGGTGACCGTCGAACTCAGGACCGTCAACGCATGCAAACTTTGTCTGACCGCCGACTGTGAGACGACATCCGCCGCACATTCCTGTTCCGTCGATCATGATCGGGTTCATGGATGCAACAGTGGGTATCTCATACTCCTTAGTGAGCTTGCAGACGAACTTCATCATTATAAGAGGACCGATAGTGATAACTCTGTCGTACTTCTCGCCGCTCTCTATGAGCTTCTTGAGGGCGTCTGTAACGAGACCTTTTTCACCTGCTGTGCCGTCATCGCTCATGAGAACGAATTTTGAGCTTGCAGCCTTGAATTCGTCTTCGAGGATAACGAGGTCCTTGTTTCTGAATCCTACTATGGAATGTACCTCAACTCCGAGGTCATGGAGCTTCTTGGCAACAGGATAAGCGATAGCGCATCCTACGCCGCCTCCCACAACAGCTACCTTCTTGAGACCTTCTGTCTCTGTAGCGCGTCCGAGAGGACCGACGAAGTCCTGTAAGCAGTCGCCTTCGTTGAGGTGGTTGAGTTTTTCAGTGGTAGCGCCTACGATCTGGAATATGATCGTAACAGTGCCGGCTTCACGGTCAAAATCCGCGATAGTGAGCGGGATGCGCTCGCCGTCGGCATCTGTTCTGAGGATAATGAACTGTCCCGGTTCTGCCTTCTTCGCAACTCTCGGAGCAGCGATCTTCATGAGCGTGACAGTCGGGTTCAGGATCTTTTTTTCGAGTATTTCGTACATTTTCCTTACCTTCCTTACCAAATTGATTTGCAATGCGGGAAAACTCCGGACAGTCGCCGTTGACTGTTTCCGGATACAGGCATTACATGGGGTAAACTATATTATATCACATATGATGTGATTTTTCAAGAGTTTTGATGAAAGATGTGCCAAGAGGTGCTATTTGGTATCATTCTTTCTGTTTTTGTCAGTTTTTCCGTTCTTTTTCCGTTTGCGGAACGGGAAAAGGAAAAATGTCGGTATCGCACAGAGCAGTACGGTGCCGGCGATTATAATGGCGACGATCAGCGGGGAATCTATAAAAGCCATTATCAGACCGGCAGCGGACATAGCGACAACTGCAATAAAACAGCCTAAGAAATATCTCAGGATGTCTCTGCCGAAGCCTGCCTCTTTCATTAGTTGCTTCTCTTCTTCGGAGTCATAAAATGTGTCGTGCGTATCTTGCATATTCTGATATCCTCCATGCTGTAAGATGATAAACTGAAACTCTGTCCATTACCTGTACTCGGCAAAAGCAGCCTCGTTTCTGACTTCATATAGCTTGTTCACCAGATGCAGTTCTTTGTCCGAGAGCTTGTGTCCGGTGGTGTATATGAGCATGTCCTTGAAGCTGTTGTCGCGGAAATAGCATTTCCGCTGCACAAGTCCGTACTTTCCGCAGAGACTTTCCGGTACGGGTGAATCCAGCATGAAGGACTGCGGAACAGTCAGCAGGAAATCTATAGCGCTGCCTCTGTCGAAGGTGCATACCTTCCTGACCGGGATATCTGCCGGACGGTTCTCGGCAAAGAGCTTCTCGATAGCGCCGTTGACATAGGGGACTGCATCGTCGCCCTGACAGAGCTCGGTGTACTGCGATGATATATCGGCATAGTTTATCTGTTCTGAGTTTGCGCTGGGGTGTTCAGCTGACATGACTGCGAGCATCTCATACTCCCAGAGCAGCTTTCCTTCAAGATTCTTTTCAGCGAGAAAGTCGGAGAAGTACTTCTCATGAGCAGTATTATATCGGATGACTCCGAAGTCGTAACCGTTTTCGCGGACATTTTCGATAGTCCTGAGGGAGTTCGTCTCACAGAAGTATATCTCCATATCATCCGGAGAATCCATTGCGGCGATATATTCCGAGAAGGCTTTGGATATATATCCTGCTCTCGGTACAGATATGCGAAGTTTCCTGTCCTGCTCCTTATCAGGGGCATGGATGGCTTCCATGTTGTCTATCTGCATGAGTATCTGCTTTGCATACCCAAGGAATTTGATACCCTGATCTGTGGGGATAACGCCTTTGGAAGTACGGCGGAATATTGTTATGCCAAGTGTATTTTCCAGTTCTTTTATGGCTTTGCTCAGATTGGGCTGAGCCATATAGAGATTTTCCGCTGCCTGAGTGATCGACCTTGTTTTTTCGATCTCTACAGCATATTTGAAATGCAGTGTATTTATGGCTGATTACCTCCTTTATCCGGTATCTGCTGAAGCAGTTGAAGTCTTACTTGTTCTTTGAGCCGCCGCCTTTTTCTATGTTCTTTATGGGCTTGCAGGGATTTCCCACAGCCACGCATCCGGCAGGGATGTCCTCTGTAACTACGCTGCCTGCTCCGATAACGGCGTTGTCACCGATAGTGACGCCGGGCAGCACGCAGACATTTCCGCCTATCCATACGTTATTGCCGATCTTTATGGGCTTTGCGTATTCCAGATTCTGGTTGCGCTCTTCTGCATTGAGCGGATGAGCTGCGGTATAGAATCCGCAGTTAGGTCCTACGAAGACATTGTTTCCGAAAATGACTTCTGCGCAGTCAAGTATGACACAGTTGTGATTTACATAGAAATTGTCGCCTATGACTATGTTATAGCCGTAGTCGCAGAAGAAATTGCTCTCTATCCATGTGTTTTCACCTCTGAGAGCGAGCAGTCTGTCAAGCAGACGCTCCTTTTTCTGATAATCGTTGTACTCAATGGCATTGTAATCTGCACAGAGCTTTTTTGCCTTTACTCTGTCTGCAAGGAGCTCGGGATCATTCGAGTTGTAGAGCTGACCTGCCTGCTGTTTTTCCTTTTCAGTCATATTGACCTCCTTTATGCGTGAACGCAGAAAATTATTATGATCGCTATAAGCGGAGCCGATATCAGTGCAGTGGGGACAAGGGACCATAGCGTATTTATCCGTGCATATCGTCTCTCAGCATCATAGCGTTCCTTATCGTAGAGTTCCCCGTCCGGGGAGAGGAAAACTTCCCTGTAGTCATTTGCTTCCGGTATGGCGAAATGGTTGAATCTCTCGTCGCAGAGCTTTTCTGCGCCGTTGATAGTGCGCATTTCGTATACAGGGCAGTAGATGTGTTCGGGATCGTTCTGGTCTATGCCGAAACTGCTTCTGCCGCCGTAAGGATCAGTGGGGGCGGTGAAAAATTCAAGCTTATTCTTCACTTCCACGCACTGAACATCTGTCCTTTCAGTGCATTCGGCTTTAAGGCGCTTTATCTTCTTCTTCAGTATAAAATACGGTATCACATCGGCTATGCCGCCTGTGATTACGGCGAGTTCGATGCCGGCAAAGAGTATGATGCCTAACATGTCTCCGGCAGGGATGAGATCTGCCAAAGCAGTCATTAAGAGTATGGTCAGTCCGATGATCGAGAAAGGCAGATTCTTTACAGTGCCGTAGAGCTTGCTGTAATTGCACTTCTCGTCCTTCTTGAACCCGGCGAGGAACCATGCGAGACCGAAAATATACATTATGAATGCCGGACTTCCGCTGTACAAACCGGCAGCGACATATATTCCGAATCCGGCGACTATCAGCAGTATCTGCCACCATGGAAGCTTCTTGCCTTCCTTTTTTTCGGGCAGACCTCGCATCCTCCGGAGTTCGTTTTTGCTTATTACGACAGGCTCGTTTATATCTTCCCCGTTTTCGAGCCTTTCATCGTTTATCTGTTTGCGGAGAGCTTCAAGCTCCCGCTGGAAATCTTCGCTTGTTTTCATGTTTTTCCCTATATATCAATGTTCCCTGTATTAATGCGATGTCGGATCAGCGCTTGCTGCCCTTTGAACCGAAACTGCCTCCCATAGCAAGGATGTTTGTGTCGAAGGCGTAGCTGATCTTCTGAGATTCTCTGTCTCGCTTGAGTGCGAGCTGTATCATGCGCTCCAGCAGTTCCTTGTACTTCACGCCCTTGGGTTCCCAGAGATAGAATGCGAGAGAGCCGGGGATAGTGTTAATCTCGTTGATGTATACCTTGTCTGTAGCCATGTCGATCATGAAGTCGATTCGTGTAACGCCGTTGCAGCCGAGGCAGCGGAAAGCGTCAACAGCAGTCTTTCTGATGAATTCGTCCTGTTCAGGAGTGATATCGGCAGGTATCTTTCTCTTGAGGGTAGCCATTCCCTTGCTTCCGCCTTTTCCGCCGCCGACATACTTCTGCTCATAGCTGAGGATGTCGTCACCGCTTGCCTGTACAGGCTCTTCACATACGGAAGCTTCAGCGGACTCGCTGTCACCCAGTACAGAGCAGTTTATCTCCTTCAGCTGGACTACAGCAGGCTCTACCAGTATCCTGTCTGCGAATTCGAAAGCCTCTTCCATTGAGCGCACAAGACCGTCGCGGTCTGAAGCCTTGGATATGCCGACACTTGAACCGAGGTTTATGGGCTTTACGATAACAGGGTAAGCGAATTTTGCTTCGACCTGTGAAACGAGTTCGTCCATTTTGTTGATGTCGTATGCTGCAAAGCGGAGGCAGTCCAGTACAGGGAATCCTGCTTCCTTGAGGAGTATCTTCATTACATACTTATCCATTCCCACAGCAGAAGCGAGCACGTCGCATCCCACATACGGAAGGCCGAGAGTGTGGAGGTAGCCCTGTAAAGCACCGTCTTCAACATTTGTGCCGTGAACTATGGGGAAAGCTATATCTATCTCTGAAATGAGATTTGAGCCGAATTTCTTCATCTTCTGGCGGATGAGTTCAACTTTTCCGCCGCTTCTTACGAATACACATTCCGTACACTCTGAAAGGAGAGCGGGGATGTCCTTGAACGAGTTGATATCGAAAAGCTTTTCGCCGGTATAGAATTCATTTCCCTTGGTCATGTATACCGGTACTATGTTGTATTTCTCCTTGTCCATGCTCGCCATAGCCTGGACTGCTGAGATCACTGAGACCTCGTGTTCAACGCTCTTTCCGCCGAAAAGTACTGCAAGATTGATCTTCATAGTATATATCTCCTTAATTAAATTATTGTTTATCAATAGTTGTCAGGAAGGTCGTTCTCAAGGAGGACGATCTTCTTTTTGTCGGTCTTGTATTCCTGAACTCTGGCAAGTGCTTCGCCGAGGCTGTCGGCAACGTATACCTTATCCATGTCGAAGCCGGCATCCTTTATGCCGTTGTATATCGGAACAGTCTGATTCTTTCCGACCAGTACGATGTAATCGCATGCCTTAGCGGCTTCCTGACCGAATTCGAAGTTCAGTTCTTCCTGCTTTGCGCCAAGTTCGACCATGCCGGGAGTAACGAGGATGCGGCAGGCGTCGAACAGTCCCAGCACATTGAGCGCCGCACGGCATCCGCTGGGGTTGGAGTTGTAGGCGTCGTCGATATAGGTCATATTTCCGCCCTTATCGAGAAGCTGGAGCCTGTGGGGGACAGCAGCGATGCGCTTTACCGGCAGAGCAAGCTTTTCAAGCGGTATGCCTATGCCGTGACAGTAGGCGATAGCGCCGAGAACGTTCTGGACGTTATGCTCACCGAGAAGTTTCATTGAGAATCTGTAGGATGAACCGTCCGGGACTGTAACGGTGAAATCCGTGCCCTTGTCGGATACGCTGACGTCAGTCGCACGGTAATCGTTGCCTTCCTGAAGTCCGTAGAGGACGGCATTTGGGTATTCCGGAGCCTTTTTGCGGATGAGCTCATTGTCACCGTTGAGGTATATCTTTCCTCCGCGTGCCTGAACTGCATCGGCAAGCTCGAATTTTGTGTTGAGCACGTTTTCGATAGACTTGAACGTCTCCAGGTGCTGAGGACCTACAGAGGTGATTATGCCGTCATGGGGCTCTGCGATGTCGCAGAGTTCCTTTATCTCGTGGACACGTCTTGCGCCCATTTCGCAGATGAAGTATTCGTGCGTGGGCTTGAGGTGCTGTCTTACAGTGATCGTGACACCCATGGGAGTGTTGAAGCTTTCGGGAGTTTTCAGCGTGTTGTACTGAGAACCGAGAAGCTCGCTGAGGTAGAATTTCATGCTGGTCTTGCCATAGCTTCCGGTGATGCCTATCTTATGAAGGGATGGGCTTTCGCGGAGTATGCGCTTGGCATCATTTATGTACCAGTTCTGCACAGCCTTCTCAACAGGCTTGTTGATGAGGTTCGAGAGCGGAACGAGTATAGGTGTCAGATACAGCGCTGAGCCTGCGAGAATGTACGGCAGAGCTTTGGTGAACCAGCGTGTTTCCTTGGAATCATAGGTGAAGTCGGTATGGGCTTCGTTCCATATCCTGTTAAAATATATAGTGGTCTTTCCTTTTATCACTGCTATAATGAAGAATACCGCGACAAGTATGGAGAAAGTCACCAGCATGCGCTTGACGCGGGCAGTATACTTCAGAGGCTTCTTGAATTTCTTTCCCGGCTTGTTGAGCAGAGCGATGATTATATTGCCCAGCATCAGTGCGATCACCAGAGCTGTGCGTGCTGCTCCGGAAAGCGGTATCAGCAGGAACTGAACTGCAAAGAGCACGAGAGGGAAAATGTAGCGGCGGAAGTTTTTCTTCATCCACCACGAGTGTTCGGGTGTTTTATAGCCGTTGAGCTGGAGCATGTGGAATTCCCTCAGTCCGAGGAAAACGACAGCCGCAATGGTCACGGCGGAGTATATGCAGAATAGTGCGATGTTCATCAAAAGTCTCCTTTATCTTTTTATATTTCTTTTCAGTCTTCTATTTTAAGGAAGCTGCACATTACGCGGTTGAATATGAACTGCTGGTCAAGGAACGAGTAATGTCCGGCGTTATCCAGCTTTACAAGACCGGCATCGGGGATGAGTTTCTCCATTTTCTCACCGTCGGAAAGGGGAGTAGCGGTATCGTTCACACCCCAGACAAGCAGTGCGGGACATTTTATATTCGGGAGATACGGCTCTAAGTCTTCGTTCACGACTTTTACCATGACCTGTCTCATGAGCGGAGATGCAGCGGCATAATCTGCACTTCCCATTTTCTTGCGGAAATTCTCAAGAGCATCCGGAGCGATCTTCTGCATGAGCTTCGTGGATAGGAAAGCCTTGCCCAGCTTATAATAGCGTGTACGCCAGCTCTTTTTCTTGGTCTTGGGCGGCATGATACCGGCACTGTCAACAAGGATGACTTTGGTGATCTTGAAGGGCAGTTCCTTGCGGGCGTGCATTTTGATTATGACTCTTCCGCCGAATGAATGACCGAGCAGCATGACTTCCTTTGTGTCATAATCCGCGAGGAAATCTATCACGAACTGCACATAGTCCTCCACGCTCCATGCGGACGGCGGTTCCTGACTTTCGCCGAAACCGGGCATATCCATTGCCACAACTCTGTATTTTTTCGAAAGAAGTTCTATCATATTGGCGAAGAGTTTTATGTTGCTGCCCCAGCCGTGGAGCAGTACGATGAGGTCGCCTTTACCTTTTTCTTCGTAGTTTATATTTATACCGTTGACTGTTTTGTTCAATTTTATTATCTCCATGTCTGTGTATTTGTATATTTTATTCTCATAGCAGTCTGCGAATACATATACATTATCATTATATCATGCAAGGCGCTTTATGTCAATTGAAAAATACATAAATCTGCCTGTATATCTGTAATATCGTATAATGTCACTGCTGACGGTGACCGCTGTGTGCAGTTAAAGGAAGTTCAGTCCAAATAACAGGAAATTTCTTGACTTTGCTCATCATATATTGTATAATTATTGTATAAGTATTATTAAAAGGAGCGCATGGTATGGCTAAGTTTAAATTTATTGAACAGCAGGGACAGGCGTGCATAAGATGCAAGCTCGTTTCTTCAGAAAGTCTTAATAACGGCGAGATCGCATATTTCAGCAACAATCCTCTCAGAGGATTCATGCGCCCGACTGTAGAGGACAACAAGAGACTGCTCTATGTGGGAGCACAGGGAATGCCTATAGGCAGATTCCTGAAGAATGCTGTTACAAAAGATCAGTTCTTCATGATAATCGCGCAGATCGTTGAGGTCGTAAAGACAGCGAGCCACTTCTGCCTCAATATCAGCAGTATCCTCTTCGATCCGGAATACGTTATAATCAATAACCGCACAGGAGAGCTTTTCTTCGTTTACCAGAATATCAACAATGCCGCTCTTCCCAGCGGAAATTTCGTTGCATTCATCAACGAGGTGTATTCACTTTGCAGATTTGCAACTCCTCAGGATCAGAATATGGCAGCAAATTTCATGAACTACATGCACGGCATGCAGTCCATTGAGATGACCGATCTTGAGAATTTCATAGCAGGTGCTTCTCCTCTCACTTATACTATAGTTCCGAGGATGACATATCCTCCGCAGCCTGAGCCGATTTTTGCTCCTCAGCCTGCACCTCAGCCCGTACAGCAGCCTGCACCACAGCCGGTCCAGCAGGGCGGTTATGTTCAGGTGCCTGTAAATCAGCCTGTGCCTCAGCCTGTTCAGCCCGATATCCCTGTGCAGATGCCTGCACAGCAGCAGATACCCGGCAACGACCTTCATGAGAGATTTGCTCCACCGAACAGGAAGGAAAACAGCATAAATATTGATCCCGTTCCTGAGCCGGAACAGGTCAAGATTTTCAAACCGGAAGCAGAAGCTGTCCAGACTGTATATGGTCCGCCTGAGGCGTTCGGTATAGATGATGCCCCTACCAATGTTATTGGCAAGACAGAGAAGAAATTCCGCTTTACACGCCGCAGCACAAACGAGAGCTTTGTTGTTGCAGCTGACAATTTCCGCATAGGAAAAGAACGCGCAAAAGTGGATTTCTGCGTTACAAACAACAATACAGTAAGCCGTGTACACCTTATAGTAAGTGTAAGGAACGGCGAATGCTTCATCAAGGACAACAAGTCACTGAACAAGACATATATAAACGGCAGCGTTATCCCCGAACTCTATGAATGTAAAGTCAAGGCAGGGGATGTAGTCAGACTTTCAAACGAGGATTTCGATATAGCAGAAGTCTGAGTCAGCTTTGCCGCTGAGCATTTCTCATAAGGAGGGAAGTATGGAGTATATCGCAGCAGCAGATACCGATATCGGTATCTCAAAAAGCGTTAATCAGGACAGCGCATGTGTCAAAACCGCAAATACAGCCAAGGGAAAAGCAGCTCTTGTAATGGTTTGCGACGGCATGGGCGGCCTTTCAAAAGGAGAACTTGCAAGCGCGACAGTCATAAGGAGCTTTGCTGACTGGTTCGATTATGACCTTGCTTATGAGCTCGACAACTGGAGCTGGGAAAGAGTCGGAAAGATCGTCACAGAACGTCTCAGGATACTGAATAACAAGATAGTTTCCTACGGCTCTGGTCTGGGCATTCAGCTCGGTACTACCGCTACAGGAATGCTCGCTGTGGATTCACAGTATATGATATTCCATGTTGGAGACAGCCGGCTCTATAAGATATCCTATAAACTCAAACAGCTGACCGAAGACCATACCTTCGTAAACCGCGAGATAAAGCGCGGAAATATGACTTATGAACAGGCGATGAAAGATCCGCGCAGAAATGCACTGATACAGTGCGTTGGCGTTACCGGCGGAGTGAATCCGGAGATACGTTTCGGGAACCTTGAGAATAATGTGAATTACCTCATCTGTTCCGACGGATTCCGCCATGTTATCACTGAAAAGGAGATCGTCGATGCGCTTTCTCCGGATAAGATAACTACCCGCAGCTCTATGAAGTCCAAGATACGTCAGCTCATCGAGACCGTCAAGGACCGCAAGGAGAAGGATAATATTACAGCCGCTATGTTCAGAGCTGAACTTTAAAGGAGTGATACCGCAATGTCAAATGCTGAGATAAAAGTAATAGCTGCTGCGGCTGTCGCTTTCGTTATAATCAATATATTCATGTGGACTATCATAGCCTTCAAGGAGAAAAAAGAACGGAAAAACCAGCAGAATGCGTTTGCCGCTCCTCCTGCTCAGCCGTTCGGGAATACTGTTCCCCAGCCGCAGAGAGCGCCGCAGTCTCACACTGCTCCTGCCAGCGCTATGGACGACAGCCCAACTGAATTGCTCGGTACCGATAACAATATCCAGCCGCAGCATCCAAGACAGATACGCAGCGACTTCAAGATCATCGACAATATCATCATGATCCATACCGACGAAGTCATCGAATAATACCGCCCTCGCTGCTTCAGTCCCAGACTTTTGCAGCCCGGCGCACATTATTGAGGGAAACCCTTTTGAGAAAGGGTTCTCCCTCAAACTCCCTTCCTAAAACTTTATAGATTTAATTTTCCCCCGTATATGGCGCATCCGGGAACTCGCGTTCCGGACATGTTGAAGCGCCATATACGGGGGAAAATCATATTATAAAAGTCTTTGGAAAAGGGGTTCGGGGAAAGAACCTTTCCTCAGAAAGGTTTTGCCCCGAGAAATACGCGCCGGGCTGCAAAAGTCTGGGACTTGAAGCAGGGAGGCTCACGATTTCTTTTTCAGGGTACGTTTGACGATAAGTTTGAGGCGTTCGCAGGTATCCTGAGGGAATTCGGTTATAAATCTGATAGACTGTTCATGAGCTTCTTCGCGGGGGAGTTTAAGGAAGTTATGGAAGAAGGTATAGACTTCGTTGAAAGAAGAGAATATCTCACTGACAGCCTTTTCGCCTTCGGGTGTGAGGACGACGCTGTTGCAGAAGTCCTCGTACACCAGACCGGAGTTAGCCAGGCAGCGGAGCATTTTGCTCACGCTTGGTCTGGAAACGCCGAGGTGTTTTGAAATATTGACGCAGCGGACGTACTCGTCCACGTCAGTTAGTTCTTTTATCGCCACAAGATATTTTATCTGTCCGGCGCAGTGTTTCATAGTATCCTCCTTTATTTATCTGAATCAATGAGGTGCCAGTAGCCTTTGAGATATATCGCGCCGGATATGATGGTCAGCAGAGTTGATATCCATATGAGCACAGGTATCACGATATTGTCCACTGCGTCGCGGATTCCGCAGGCGATGCCAAAGTCAAAGTCGTAACAAAGGCTGAGCCAGAAGAGCGAAGCGACTATTGCCACCATGGTGAAAGCGGTCTTGAGTTTGCCCCAGATACCGGCGGCAACGACTATTCCGCTGTTAGCTGCAAGAAGTCTGAGTCCGGACACCATGAATTCTCTTGCGCTGATGATGATGAGCGGGATAGCGCTCATGTTTATCTCACTTATATCCACGAATACAGTCAGCGCTGCTATTACAAGCACCTTATCTGCCAGCGGATCGAGGAATTTTCCGAAATTGGTGACAAGATTGTGTTTTCTTGCGATCTTTCCGTCGAGAGCATCTGTGATAGATGCGGCGGCGAAGATGACCAGTGCGATCATGAAGTGGAACGGCAGTTCCCAGTACATGAACAGCAGAAAAAACGGTATCAGAAATACACGCAGCAGAGTAAGTTTATTTGGAAGATTCATTTTCTATCACCTCTCCGATAAGATCATAGTCGAGCGTATCGGTAATGCGTATACGAACGTATTTGCCGATCTCCAGTGGTTTTTCCGAGGAGAAGAATACTTTTCCGTCGATATCGGGAGCGTCGGCGGGAGTTCTGCCGAACCAGCATTCGCCGAATCTATCGAAGCCCTCGACAACGGCATCGAATTCACAGCCCATGAGTTTTTCGTTGTTCTCGCTGCTTACAAGGAGCTGCTGTTCCATTATTATATCTGCACGGTGAGCAGCAGTTTCCTCGTCGATCTGATCTGGGAATCCGGCAGCTTTCGTGCCTTCTTCACAGGAATATGCGAAGCATCCGAGTCTGTCAAAGCGGACGCGCTGAACGAATTCAGCGAGCCTGTTGAACTGCTCTTCTGTCTCTCCGGGGAATCCGGTTATAAGTGTGGTACGGAGGATGACTCCGGGGATCTTTTCGCGGATATGACTGAAGAGCGCTTCCAGTTCCTCTTCGCTTCCCCAGCGTTTCATGCGGCTGAGGACATCCTTGTCGCAGTGCTGGATAGGTATTTCGAGGTACTTTACAAGTTTTTCTTCTGAAGCTATGGTGTCCAGAAGTTCATCTGTTATCCTTTCAGGGTAGCAGTAGAGCGTGCGTATCCATTTCAGACCGTCTATTTTACAGAGTTCCCTGAGGAGCTCAGGCAGCTTTGATCCGCCGTAAAGGTCTTCGCCGTATTGCGAGGTATCCTGTGCTATGACGACAAGCTCGGTAACGCCGTTTTCAGCGAGAGTGCGGGCTTCCTTCAGTATGTTCTCCATTGGGACACTGCGGAATTTTCCCCTTATTGCCGGTATTGCGCAGTATGTGCAGCAGTTGGAACAGCCTTCTGCGACTTTAAGATATGAGAAGAAGGGAAGCGTTGATATTATCCTTTCGCCTTCAAGCTCTGCACTGAGCTTGGGAGCAAAGTGGACGTACCGTTCTCCTGCCAGAACATGATCCAGCACGTCGATTATATCCTTGTTATCACCGATGCCGATAACTGCATCAGCCTCCGGGAAAAGCTCAGCAGCTTCATCCTTATATCTTTCGGTGAGACATCCTGTTATTACGATCTTCTTTAAAGTGCCCTCGGCTTTAAGTTTGCCGAGTTCAAGGATAGTTTCTATCGCCTCTTCTTTGGCGGATTTTATGAATCCGCAGGTATTGACGACAGCCACATCAGCTAGACCGGGTTCAGTTACAAGCTTGTAACCGTGCTGACGCAGTTTATACAGCATCCTTTCCGAATCTACAAGATTCTTTGAACATCCAAGTGAGACCATTCCGACCTTGATAGGCATTACTCGTTATCCTCCAATTGTTCTTCGTGATTTTCAAAGTACTCTCTGACAGCGCGGTTTATCTCAGAGAAATCGTATCCGTATCTTGCAAGGGCAGCTTTGACTTTTTCCACGGAACGCCGGTCAGAACTGTCAGTAAGGTATCGGGCGTGTTTGGTTTCAAGGAGCGTCATGAGGTTCTCAAAGAAGGTGTACTCATACTGCTCCAGAGCATCCTCAGCGGTGAAGCCTTCGATGCCCTTCTGCTTCATTTCACGCAGGACGCGCCTCCTGCCGTACATTTTCGATACTACCAGCTTTCTTGCCAGCCTTTCTGCGTACCTTTCGTCGTCGATAGCTCCTGCCTGCACCAGTTTTTTCATCACTGCCGTGCAGAGAGCCTCGCTTTTGTAGGTATCAAGGAGTTTGCTGTACATCTCGGAAAATGAGTAGTCGCGGTAGTCGAGCCTGTAAAGCGCATACTGATACGCTCTTCTGAAATTTGAAGCATAGATGATCTTCCGCAGTTCTGTGCGGTCCAGTTCCAGACCTTCGCGCACATTGTAGTCTGCGATCATATCAGCGTGGAGGTAGAGTTTGCGTTCTCCGTCTATCTCCACTTCAAAGGTAGTTCCTTTGTATCTTGAAACAGAGGTTATCTTCATTCTCAGTCAGCAGGGGTGAATTCCTCGAAATCGTCTTCGATATTTGCGAGGATGTCATCCTGATCCATGCTGCTTCCGCTTTCATCCGGATCGTACTGAGCAGCTTCCCCCTCAGCAGCTTCCTTTGCAGCAGCCTTTAAGGTGTCCTTCTTTGATGACTTGGACGCCTTGTTTTCAAGTTCGTCCTTGCGAGCGAGTATCTGCTCTTCGATCTCTTTCATGAGAGCCTCGTCATTCTTGAGCAGTTCCTTTACATTGTCTCTGCCCTGACCGAGTTTCTGATCCTTATAGCTGAACCATGAGCCGCCCTTCTTTATGATGTCGAGGTCAACGGCGAGGTCAAGCACTTCGCCTGTGCGTGAGATGCCTGTTCCGTACATCAGATCGAAAGTACACTCCTTGAAAGGGGGCGCAACTTTGTTCTTTACGACTTTACACCTTGTCTCTGCACCGATTATCTCGCTGCCGGACTTTATAACTTCGCCCTTTCTTACCTCTATGCGGACGGAAGCGTAGAATTTAAGTGCACGGCCGCCGGGGGTGGTTTCGGGGTTGCCGTACATAACGCCGATCTTCTCGCGTATCTGATTGATGAATATGGCAACGCAGTTTGACTTGGATATAGCCGCTGTGAGCTTTCGCATAGCCTGTGACATGAGTCGTGCCAGCTGACCTACATGCAGGTCGCCCATTTCACCGTCGATCTCAGCGCGTGTGGTCATAGCAGCGATGGAGTCGAGAACGATAACGTCGATAGCGCCCGATCTGATGAGGGCTTCTGCGATCTCAAGAGCCTGTTCACCGCTGTCCGGCTGAGACACGAGGAGAGTGTCGATATTTACGCCGAGAGCGCGTGCATATACAGGATCAAGAGCGTGCTCGACGTCGATGAATGCAACTTCTCCGCCTCTCTTCTGAGCCTGTGCGATTACAGAGAGCGCAACGGTAGTCTTACCGGAGCTTTCCGGTCCGTATATCTCAACGATACGTCCTCTCGGTACGCCGCCTATTCCCAGTGCCATGTCCAGTGTCATGGAGCCTGTGGGGATAGCGTCAACATTGAGAGTCTTTGTCTGACCAAGACGCATTATAGCGCCTGCGCCGAATTTCTTCTCTATCTGCTTGAGAGCACCGTTGAGAGCGCTTTCTTTGTCTTCTTTTGTAGCAGCTCTGACTACAGGTGCCTTTTTAGCAAGTTCCTTTTTTGCCATTTATATTTATCCTCCGTTTCATATCCTGACTTAAAGTCAGACCGTATTGTCTATGTATTGAGGTTCTGTGCTGCTTTTTACAGCTGATACCGTTCTGATTATGCCCTGTGTATCCCTTCGTATCTTCGGACAGCTGAAACCGCTGTCGCTGAGTATCGAAGCTACCTGATCGTGCTGATCCATTCCGAATTCAAAGGCGATGACACCGTCGTTTTTCAGTGAACGTCTCCATAGCTGAGATATTGCCCTGTAAAAGCCGAGACCGTCACTGCCTCCGAAGAGGGCAAGTCCGGGTTCGCACGCGACTTCGCGCTGAAGGTCGTTCATTTCCTCGGAAGTGAGATAAGGCGGATTGCTGACTATGATATCAAGACCGCTGAACATCCCGGCAGTCTCTTTCTTCAGTACGTCAGCTTTGACAGTGTGTATATCAGTTCCGTTGAGTGCGGTATTCTCGCAGAGATAGCCGTATGCCTTGTCGGAGATCTCCACAGCCCATATCTCAGCTTCCGGGAGCTGTTTTTTCAGTGCTACCGCGATACATCCGCTTCCGCTGCAAAGATCGGCTATGCGTGGGGAACTGAGTCCGCGTTCACGGCATATGTCGATGACCTGATCTACCAGCGTCTCTGTATCCGGACGCGGTATCAGTACGCCTTCTCCGACTTTGAAAGGGAGCCCGTAGAATTCCCATTCTCCGAGTATGTACTGTAAAGGCTCGCCCTGACAGCGGCGTTTTGTCATGTTCCTGAGAGTTTCTTCAGCCTCGTCCGGAACTGTTTCATCAGGTCTCAGCATGGGGACAGTTTCCTTCAGTACATCCTGGAACATGCAGAGGGTATCGAATCTTGCAGTATCTATATCTGCACTTTCCATATCGGAACGGCAGCTTTCAAAAAGCTCCTTCCGGCTTACCATTTGTCCTCCTCCTTGTCCTCGGGGATGCAGGGGGTAAGAGCTGCTATGGCGATCTCTATCATGCTGTCATCAGGCTCTTTTGTGGTGATACGCTGCATTGCGAGTCCGGGAGCCGAGAGTATCCTTGTGAACATATTGTCCTTGTTTCCGGCAAGGCGGATGCATTCATATGATATGCCGACTACCAGAGGCAGGAGTATGAGTGAGGCAACTATTCTCTGCCACGTTACTGTGAAAGGTACGAAACACATAACGAATATGCTGACGATAAGTACGATAAATATGAAGCTTGTACCGCAGCGCTTATGGAATCTTGTCTGCTTGCGGACATTTTCAACTGTCAGAGGCAGCTCAGCCTCGTGGCAGGCAATGGTCTTGTGTTCAGCACCGTGATACATGTACTGTCTGCGGATGTCCTTGGTCACGCTTATCAGTGCCATGTAGGCAATGAAAATGGCGATCTTGACTATTCCTTCGATGACAGAGCGGATGATGCGGTGTTCCTTGACAGCCGGTATGAATCCGACTATCCACTTAGGCAGGAACACAAAAAGTCCGATAGCAAGGACTATGCCGAGGATCATGCCGATATACATCACCGCATTGAAGAATGCGCCTGCGTTTTCCTCTTCGGCTTTCTCCTCTTCGGTGAGCTGCTTTTCAGCAGAACGCATCATGTACTTGTAGCCTTTGGCAAGTGAAGTCACGAAGTTGGTGCATCCTCTGACAAGCGGCACTTTCCTGTACCATGGGGCATTCTTGCCGTTGCGTTCGCTCCATGTCTCCACATCCACAGAGCCGTCCGGCAGACGGCACGCCATGGCGCCGGTGTTCGGACCGAGCATCATAATGCCTTCGATAAGTGCCTGACCGCCTATTTTTGACTTGAATTTTTCATTGGGATTCTGGCTTTTATTACTCATAGGTTCTCCTGTTATTGTAATGCAGATGACCGTTTTGCCGGAAGAGATATGGTCACCGTAGTTCCCTTATCCTCGCCCTCACTGGCGATATCCATCGTACCGCCGTGCATCGTTATTATCTCATCTGCTACCGCAAGTCCGATACCTGAACCGCGGCGAGTGTGGTTTGCCTTGTAGAATTTTGTCTTGACCTTAGCAAGGTCGGATTCCTTGATGCCTACGCCGGTGTCTTTTACAGAAACTATAATATTGCCGTCCGCTTCCTTTGCTTCGATAGTGACTGTATCTCCGGCGGAGGAATACTTTACGGCGTTGTCGATTATGTTGATGAATACCTGACGGATACGGTTCTTGTCACCGTAGAAGAATGGGAGCATCTCTGGTTCGTTGTAGATTATCTGTTTCTGCTCCCGCTTTGCCTTTTCGCTGTATATGAGTACAGCGTCGCCCAGTTCGGCGAGGATATCCATATTGGCATTGCGGAGTGTGAAATGACCGCTCTGCATACGGGAGAAGTCCAGAAGTTCTTCTACCATCTGTGAGAGACGCTCGGTCTCGTTCACTATGACGCCGACGCCTTTCTTCATGGTATCCGGATTCTCACCCGCATCAACCATGAGAGTTTCCGCCCAGCCCTTTATAGCTGTCAGGGGAGTGCGCAGTTCGTGGGAAACGGAGGATATGAACTCATTCTTCATCGCCTCCGCATTTGAAAGCTCATCTGCCATGTGGTTTATGGCTGTACAAAGTTCGCCTATCTCATCGTTGCTGCTGTTGTCGATGCGGACCGAGAAATCGCCCATAGCGAATTTACGGGCGATGCCGCTTATCTGACGTATGGGCTTTACTATGGAGCCTGCGAAGTACAGACCGGTTATGACCACGATGATGATAATGGTCAGGACTATGAAAGTCACGACCATTATGTATGTCTTGATAGTGTTGTCTATCTCTGTGAGAGATGTTACCATTCGGACAGAGCTGTACTCGCTGTTCATTGAAGTTATAGGGACAGAGACCGCAAGTATCTTCTCGCCGCTTTCCAGTCTGCCGATATAAGAGCCTTCACCTGTGACCATGGCTTCCTCATAGTCCGGCATATTTGTTACTGCACCGGGAGAGAAGCCTGATGACGTCAGGACCACGCGCCCTTTGGAATTGAGCGCCATGAGTTCTATTTTGTCCTTTTCGTTGAAGGTCTCAAGCATATTTCTCATCTCTGAGGAGAAATTAGCGGCACTGTCCTGGGAATGTATGCTCAGGACGCTTGTTACAGCGTTCAGCTTTGATATCAGATACTGTTTTGCAGAACTGTAGAAATAATTCTGTATGGCGTAGATTATCGCCATTTCTATCACCAGCAGAGCCAGCACTACTACGCCGAGATTGTTGAATATCCAGCGTTTTGTGATACTCTTTTTAGCCATTACTGCATATCATTCCATTTATAGCCATAGCCCCAGATAGTTATGATGTACTTGGGGTTGGAGGGTTCTTCTTCGATCTTCATGCGGATGCGGCGTATGTTCACATCCACTATCTTATCATCGCCGTAGTAGCTCTCGCCCCATATATGGTTGAGTATGCTTGCACGGTCGAGTGCAGTGTTCTTATTGTTCATGAAGAATTCAAGGATCTGGTATTCCACCTGAGTGAGTTCGATGGGCTTGCCGTCCTTTGTGACTGTGCGGCTTTTCAGATTGAGTACGAAAGGTCCGGATTCTATGACGGACTGCTTCTCGTTCTTTATGAAACTCATGCACACGCGGCGGTATATAGCGTCAACACGCGCAGTGAGCTCTGATGGAGAGAAGGGCTTTGTGATATAGTCGTCGGCACCTATCATGAGGCCGCTTACCTTGTCCATTTCCTGAGTGCGGGCTGTGAGCATTATGATGCCGATAGTCGAGCTCTTCTCGCGTATCTTCTTGCAAACCTGGAAGCCGTCTATGCCGGGCATCATGATGTCCAGCAGCACGATATCGAAGTTGCCGTGTTCGGCTTCAAAGGTCTTGAGGGCAGCTTCGCCGCAGTCAACATCAACAACGTCGTAGCCGGCGCGTTTCAGGTTGATGACCACGAATTCGCGTATCGTAGCCTCATCCTCACAGATGAGTATTCTTTTCATTCTTATTCACTCCTTTTAGTCCTTGAATCTGAATCCGACTGCTGCATCTCCGGCGGCAGCCGAAAGGTCGTCGTCATAAAGCTCCGAGTATTCCGGGATATAAGCCAGCCATGCGGAATCACCCTTGGTGTGCATGAGCATATATCCGTTTGAGAGCCTGTCTTCACGGGAAGGAAGATCTTCGGAGAAGTAGATCCTCATGAGTTCTCTTCCTGTCTGACCGCCGGCGTATGTACAGAACACTATCTCTTCGTTTATGGTGTCTCTGCGGACGGTCACTCTTCCGCGCCATTTTTCGGGGAAGAGGAAGGTGTATCCGGAATTAACGCTGAGGTATGATGAGTACTTGTATTCCAGACGGTTGTCGCTGGTCACATACATCCAGTTGGTCAGCTTCATCTGTTCGCTCTCGGATACGTTATCGTATCCGGGTGAGATGACCTGCACGGGTATCTCAAGGATGCCGTCGCCGTCGATATCGGTAGCACTGCATCCGGCAGGACGGACAGTCGCCTGTGCTTCCTCCGGAGTTGAGAATACCTTGCTGAGACCGGTGCTGTCCATGTATATCACATCGGTCTGTATAGAGCCTGTGCCAGATGCTGAGTCGATATACAGTGCTTTTCTTGCGCCGCCTATCTCACCGTAGCTGATGCTGTCGAATTCTGTGAACGAGCCGTTCAGTTCACAGCTGTAGTGGTGATAAGTGCCTTCCGCGTCCAGCTTATAAGCTTCAGCCGCAGCAGGAGCTCCGCCCACCGAGCCGCTCAGCATCAGGAATTCGTTCTGGTCGTCACCGTCAAGGTCAGTGACGTCTATGAACGAGCACGACTCCGAGAAAGTGCGTATCACTGTGCCGTTTGCACTGTCATATGTGTATATCGCCGCATTCTTTTCAGAGCGGTTTATAAGGCTGCTCTCGATAATGAGGTTCACTCTGTCGTTTGAACCGAGCTTTGAGATCATGACCTTTTCGATCTCCGTTCCCTCAGCGGATGTATCGCAGACAGAACGCCATTTTCCGTCGTCCTGATCCAGTATACTTATACGCAGGGGATTTTCCTCTAAGCCGAGACTGTTTTTTTCGTAGAAGACCACAGCCTCATCTCCGCCGTCACCGTCGATATCTTCGATTATGAATGCGGATAGATATTTTCCCGATTTCGGGTATTTAAGGCTTACGGATGACCTCAGCTCGTCTGTCAGCGCACTGTAGATCTGCTCCTGTTCGACACTCAGCTTCGGCGGAGACATCAGGTTGTCGATGCTGGTGTTGAAGGTGCAGCCGGATGCGAGAAGGAGCACAGCCGCAGCCAGTGATGTTATTTTCAGCTTTGTTATCATAGATATACTACCGGCGGCAGGATCATGTCCTGTCGTCAAGCTTTATGTATTCATGCTCTTTTGCGATAGCCTTGTATGCGGGGCGGATTATGCGGCTGCTGGTGAGTATCTCTTCCATTCTGTGGGCAGCCCAGCCTGCCATGCGTGCAACAGCAAAAAGCGGTGTGAAGAGTTCGTCCGGGATGCCGAGCATGCGGTATACCAGTCCGGAGTACATATCCACGTTGGCGCACATGGTCTTTGTGCTTCCCTTGACTTCCTTGAACACCTCCGGAGTGAGGCGCTCGATAGTTTCGAGGAGGCGGAACTCTGCCTCGATCTCCTTGCCCTTTGCCAGTTCGAATGCCTTCTTCTTGAGGATGACTGCACGGGGATCGGAGATGGTATATACAGCGTGGCCCATGCCGTAAATAAGGCCTGAACCGTCGTTTGTCTCTCTGAGTATGGTCCGGCGCATATAGTCAGCAACTTCGCCTTCGTCTTCCCAGTTCTTTATGTTCGCCTTGAAATTGTCCAGCATATTGATGACCTGGAGATTGGCGCCGCCGTGACGCGGACCTTTGAGGGCGCAAATAGCTGAGGAGTATGCTGAGTAGGGATCTGTGCCGGAGGATGTGAGCACGCGGCATGTGAATGTGGAACAGTTTCCGCCGCCGTGTTCTGCCTGGAGCATGAGAAGACGATCCAGCATCTGTGCCTCATCAACTGTGTACTGTCTGTCAGGACGCAGAAGAGAGAGTATGCACTGAGCTGTGTTCTCCTCATAGTTTATGGGGTGCATTATCATGCTTGCGTTATCGAATACACGGCGTTTTACCTGATAGGCGTTTGCCATTATTACCGGCATTTTCGCAATGAGGCTGATAGCGGTGCGCATCTCGTTTTCGAGCCCCTTGTTCTCGCACTCGTCATCGTAGGAATAGAGAGCCAGTACTGAACGTGCGAGCTTGTTCATGATATTCTTGGACGGCGCCTTGAGTATCATGTCTTCAACGAATCCTGTCGGAAGATCGCGCTTGAGTGAGAGATATGTATTGAACGTATTGAGTTCCTTTTTAGTCGGGAGATGTCCGAAAAGGAGCAGGAAGACGGTCTCTTCATAACCATATCGTCCCTCAGCTTCAACATTTTCCACCAGATCGTTGATGCTGTAGCCCCTGTATATGAGCTGACCGGGGATAGGCTCTACTTCTCCTTCGTTCATAAGATAGCCGTGAACATTGCAGATATTGGTTATACCTGCTACTACGCCTGTTCCGTCACCGTTTCGAAGTCCGCGCTTAACGTGGTATTTTTCATAAAGCTTCGGATCTATTTTAGAATTTTCTGAAAGCTCTGAGCATAAATCTGTAATATTAGCACCTGAAATATAAGACGGCATCTCTATCACACTCCTTGAAAATATTCACTATTCATTATACACCATATTTCGCTTTCTGTCAATCATTTCGGGGAAATGAAAATGGCTGGAAGAAATGGAAAGAAAAAATATTAACGAAAGGCGGACAAGTAATGCGTACATATCTGGTGTCAGCTGCTTTGCTGGCAGTATCCGTAGCGGTCTTGCCGGCTGTGCCGGTCATGTTGACCGGCGGGGACGGGCATATATCGGAGGAAAGTCAGGGATCCCCTGAGATAAGGGAGTATGTTCCTGAGGAAGAGAGCACGGAGATGCTCTGCGGCGAGCCTTACAGAGTGCTGGACGTATCCACCGGTGAGGTGCTGGAAGTTCCGGTCAGCGACTATGTGAAAGGTGCGGTATGCGCTGAGATGCCGGCGACATTCGAGCCTGAGGCACTCAAAGCACAGGCTGTCGCCGCTCATACCTATGCCGAAAGACAGCGTATGCTGGAGAGGTCATCTCCTGAACCGGAACTCATGGGAGCGGACTTTTCCAATGATACGTCAAAGTATCAGGGCTACTTCACGCAGTCGCAGGCGAGAAGCTATTTCGGGGACAGTTATGAGATGAATTACCGTAAGATAAGCGATGCTGTAGACGAGGTCCTGCCGTATATCCTGACATATGAGGATGAGCCCATAATATCAGCCTTTCATTCCATGTCCTCCGGTGTGACGGAAAGCGCCGAAAACGCATGGGGCGCTCATGTGGATTACCTTGTACCTGTGGAAAGTCCCGGCGATAAGGAAGCGCCTAAGTACAGGGAGGAATACCGTTTCGGAAAAGCTGAACTGAAGGAAATGCTGGAAAAGGCGTTCCCGGATATTGTTCTTGAAGGCGATATGAAGGAATGGCTGACCGTCACCGATATCTCAGATTCCGGCACTGTGCTTGCATTGCAGGCAGGAGATATGCAGCTAACCGGTAACCAGATACGGACCGCTCTCGGACTGAGGTCGGCATGCTTCGATATACGCACTGAGGGCGAACAGGCGGTTTTCACCACAAGGGGATTCGGTCATGGTGTCGGTATGAGCCAGTATGGTGCTAACACCATGGCGAAATCCGGCAGTTCGTGGCAGGAAATACTTGCGCATTACTATCCGGGATGCAGCATCTCGGAAACGGAATAAGGGACGGATGTTCTCCGTCCCCTGATGTCATATACGATTTGTTCTGAATGTACTGAGCGGCAGACCGTTTTTGCAGAACAGGCTGACTTCAGCGTAGTTTATCCACTGATAACGCGCAGATACCGGATAGCTCACCTCATCACAGGAAAGGAGGATAGTCTCTCCGCATATCTCGGCTTTAGCCGGATGATAGATTTCATCTGCGCCGGCTATCTCAAATCCGCTGACTTCTCCGCAGCATGTGAATCCGCCGCAGTTGTCGAAATACAGCCGCATGCAGCTGCCTTCCACGCTGTAAGCACGGTAAACAGCCGGGGAAGTCTCCTTTTTCTGAGCGAGACCGTAGACTTCTGAAAGCGCCTGAAGGTAAAGTCTGTGACCGACGGGGGCTTTGT
Organism: Ruminococcus flavefaciens; assembly: GCA_002373775.1. Lineage (GTDB taxonomy): Bacteria > Bacillota > Clostridia > Oscillospirales > Ruminococcaceae > Ruminococcus > Ruminococcus flavefaciens_M. Next base: position 32,721 of record DFJW01000066.1, read on the forward strand.
CAACGGGGTGGATATTGTTGAATTCACCGCAGTCCAGCGCGACCGCAAGTCCGGTATTCTTTACCGTCTGGTATACACGCATCTGTGCTTCGCGGATCACAGCCCAGTGACCGTAGTCCGGATCGGCAGCATACCTGAACATGGGCAGCTGCACCATAAGGAACGGAAGAGTGTCGTCTTTCCAGTCCCGGCGCCAGTTTTCAATGAGTGCTTTCAGCAGCACATAATAGGTATCCGGACGGTGATCGTCGGATTCCCCCTGATAGTAGAGAAATCCTCTGAGAGTGTAGGGGCATACGCGGCTTATCATCGTTTCATAAAGTCCGCAGGGACGCATGGGATTGCTTATGCCCACAGGCCCGGGGTAGCGGTTCTCGCCGCATCTTGCGATCACTTCATCCCAAGATATATCCGGCTCTTCCTCATAGCATTTCTGCATCCGTTTTTCCCATGCAGACTGATATTCGCAGTATTCATTATATTCTTCGATCATTTCCTGATCTGATCTGCCTTTTACGGCTTCGTCATATTCGCGGATGTACACGCTTATCCTGTCATCCTGTTCAAGGTATTTCCTGTCCATCCATGCGGAGGCGGAAGTGCCGCCCCAGTTGCAGCCGATGATGCCGACTGTCACGCCCAGTCTGCGGCTGAGTTCCTTAGCGAAGTAGTAGCCGACGGCTGACCATGCCCTTGAATTTTCGGGCGAAGCAGTCATCCAGCCGGTGTTTGCTTCTGCCTTCAGCAGTTCATCATCATTCATCCCGCACTTGGGGGTATAATAGAATCTGACGTTCTCTTCACCGCATGACGCAAGAGCAGCCTGACCGTTTTTGTCATTCTGCAACTCGAATTCCATATTCGACTGACCGCCTGCGAGCCATACTTCTCCCACGGCAACGCTGCGGAATATCTTCTTTACAGCACCGCAGGTCAGTTCGAGAGTGCAGCTTTCGCACGCTTCCATCGGCGGCAGTACAGCTTCCCATTTCCCGTCTTCTGTACAGGCTTCGGCATATACGCCGAGTTCAGGTATGCGGACTGTTATCTTTCTTTCATAAGCCGAACAAGTGCCGAAGATACGCACATTGGCTCTGCGCTGCAATACCATGTTGTCGCTGAATACAGATGCTGCTTTCATATAAAACTCCTATTCGTTGATAGTCAGTACACCGTTTGCCGAACAGAAGTCGGTTATCGTATATCTGGCTATATCTGCATATTCCGGACGCGCCATGTAGTATACATATGTTTCGATGAGATTGAAAAGTCCGGCAGTCCTGCCCTCTATCTTGAACTGATTGAATCCCATAGGCAGGTATTTTTCCCATATATCATCCGGACGGATGTTGGTGCTCAGTTCTCTTATCTCGAATATGTTCCTTGTGAAGAACGGGCAGTTCTGGTTTTTGCCGTCACCGAATACGATAGGATCGTATTCCTGATCGGGATATTTGCGCATGTGGTTGGCGTAATTGATCTGCTGTACTCCAACGTTATAGTAATGCTGTGCTCTGTTGGGACATTCCGGGCGGCAGTTGGAATTCACGAGGAATTCGCATTTCTCCTTGTGCGGAAGGTCTTTTAGCAGATCGAACTTATTGTTCAGATCATAATCCACCACTACCACGCTGTAGTCCTTTTCCAGTTCATCAGACAGTTTATGTATGTCATTGAGCCTTTTGCAGGTAGAGCTTGTAAGCTTGTAATCCGGGAAATTCTTTCGTATGTATTCTTCGAGCAGGGGAGAGACTACTATGACTTCGTTCATTCCGTTGTTTGCCATGTTCAGCACCATATTGCAGAACTTGTCGTTCAGATGCTTTTTTTCAAGAGCCGGATTGGTGAACGTGAACCTCAGCGGTATGCCGCGTTCATTGAATGAAGTCAGCACAGTCTTGATGAATCTCCTGTCGCATAAGCCTTCCTGAGTTCTTCCGCCGTTCCATATGGACTGCGGAAAAGCGCCGTATACCGAGGCTATCTCAACACCGTCGCGGAAGTACTGAGGATACTGTTTCAGGACCTCAGCGAATACGAGATTGAACCTGAAATGCGATGCGAATCCCGGCAGATGGAATCTTGCCTTCATGATGTATCCTCCGTCAGTTTATTTTGATAACGCCGTTCTTTTCAAGGTTGTACATGAACATGAGCCTTGCTTCGTCGCGGCATTCGGGTTTTGCCATATAGTACATATATGTCTCGATGAGGAACATGTTTCCGGCTGTCCTGCCTTCGATCTTGAACTGATTGAATCCCATGGGGACGTATTTGTTCCAGATAGCGTCAGGAGAGATATGATTGCTCATCTGACGGACCTGGAAAGCGGTCTTGCCCATGCTCTTGCAGTTGAAAAGCTTGTTCTCGCTTACTTCCGGATGCTGATCTATATCAAAAGGCTCATCCGGGTGGTTTTTCAGATGCTCATTGTAGCAGATCATGTATTCGCCTATGAGCTTGTAGTGGGCTTTTCTTCTGGGACATCCCGGATCGCAGGTGGTGTTTACCAGTATCTCGCACTTCTCCTTGTTGGGAAGTTTTTCAAGGATGTCGAATTTGTTGTTGAAATCGTAGTCCAGCACGACGATGTGGTAATCCTTTTCGAGTTCGGCAGCTTCAGCGCCTTCATCGTCGAGACGCTTGCAAATGGAACTTGTGAGCTTGTAATTGGGATAGTTTGTGCGGATATAGTCCTCCAGCAGAGGTGAATTGACTATAGCTTCGTTGAGACCGTTGTCTGCAAGACGCATGACCATATTGCAGAACTCGTCGTGCAGGTCTTCTTCGCGGAGAGCAGGATTAGTGAAAGTGAATCTGAGCGGGATGCCCATACTGTTCACGTTCCTGATGACATTGCGGACGAATTCCTCGTCACAGCGTCCCTGTATAACTCTTCCTCCGTTCCATACTGAAGGCGGGAACACGCCGTAGAATGAAGCTATCTCAACGCCTTCGCGGAAAAATTCCGGGCAGTTTTTGAGCATATTTGCAAATACCATGTTGAAACGGTAGTGGTTTGCAAAGCTTGGAAGATGAAATCTTACTTTCATTTGTGTACCTCCTATCGTTTGTCTATGCGTACTACGCCGTTGGATTCAAGGTTGTAGTAGAACATCATCCGGGCTTCGTCACGGAATTCCGGCTTGACCATGTAGTACATGTAACATTCCACAAGATACATGATGCTTGCGGTTCTGCCTTCGAGTTTGAACTGTTCGAATCCCATGGGTGCATATTTGTTCCAGATAGCGTCCGGAGATACATGAGTGCTGAGCCCGATAGTCTGGTAAAGAGTACGTTCGCGGCAGCCGCACTTGATCTTATTGGTGATATTATCATCGGTATAATCGTTGATATTGAAAGGCTTTCCGGGATGTTCCCTGAGATGCTGGTTATAGTAGATCATCTGCTCGCCGATAAGGCGGTAATGCTCCTGACGCATCTTGCATCCGGGATCGCAGCAGGCGTTCGCGAGTATCTCTATCCTGTCCTTGTGAGGGAGTTTTTCAAGGATGTCGAATTTGTTGTTGAAATCGTAGTCCAGCACGACGATGTGGTAATTTTTTTCCAGTTCTTCCGAAAGGCGCTCAGGATCGGTTATGCGTTTGCAGGTAGAGCTGGTGAGCTTGTAGCTGGGATAGTTTTCGCGGATGTACTGTTCAAGGACAGGCGAATTTACGATAGCCTCATTGAGTCCGTTGTCTGCGATGCGCATTACCATATTGCAGAAAGGATCGCTGAGATGCTCTTCCTTCAGTACAGGATTTGTGAATGTGAAGCGGAGCGGGATACCTTTGCTGTTGAACGTTTTTACGACAGTGCGCACGAAGTTCTCGTCACAGACGCCGCCGACAGTTCTGCCGCCGTTCCATAAAGACGGCGGGAACACGCCGTAGAACGAAGCGATCTCAACGCCTTGGCGGAAATACTGGGGGCAGTTTTCGAGCATTGCAAGAAAAACAAGATTGAAGCGGAAATGTTCAGCAAAATCCGGCAGATGGAACCTTACTCTCATGACTTTACCTCCTTTATTATTTGAATACGAGTGCGCCGGAATTCTCAAGGCTCTTCAGCAGTACGAAGCGTGCCTCGTCACGGCATTCCGGCTTAGCCATATAATACATGTAGGTTTCGAGGACGTTGAGCGGACTTGCGGTCCTGCCCTCTATCTTGAACTGTTCATATCCCATAGGCACATACTTCTCCCAGATAGCCTCCGGAGAGATATGTGTGCTCAGACCGCGCAGTTCAAAGAGACCGCGCTGAGAATACGGACAGCTGCGGAAGTTCTGGGGATCGTGCTTAGGCAGATCAAAAGGCACATTCGGGAATTTCTTTATATGCTCGCAGTAGGCTATCTGCTGCAAACCGATAGTTTTGTAATGTTCGATACGTCTCGGACATTTCGGTTCACAGCAGGCATTTACCAGCAGTTCGATATCCTTTTTGCGCGGGAGCTTTTCCAGCACTTCGAAATTGTTGTTGAAATCGTAGTCGAGGACGACGATGTGGTAATCCTTTTCCAGTTCTGCAAGGAGAGCCTCCTCGGTATCAAGGCGCTTGCAGGTGGAACTGGTGAGCTTGAATTTGGGGTAATTCCTGCGGAGATAGTCCTCCAGCACAGGAGAAGCGACTATGGCTTCGTTGAGACCGTTGTTGGAAAGATTGAGTATCATGTTGCAGCGTTCGTCGCTGAGATGCTTCTTTTCCAGCATGAGGTTCGTGAAGGTGTATCTAAGCGGTATGCCGCGGTCGTTGAAAACCTTGATTACATTCTTGATGAAGTTCTTGTCTGTGAATCCTCCCTGAGCGCGTCCGCCGTTCCAGAGACATGGCGGGAATACACCGTAGAATGATGCGATCTCAACGCCTTCGCGGAAGAATTCCGGACGGTGTTTCAGCATTTCCGCGAACATGAAGTTCAGCTTGAAATTGCCTGAAAAATCCGGGAGGTGAAAACGTACTCTCATTGCAGTTTCTCCTTGATGTTTATTTGTGTCGCTTTGCGGTAATAGTCATACTGAAAATGACGGGGCGTCGCCTCTTTCGGCGGAGACGGTATATCCTGCGGACTCTATGCGCCTTTGCAGACATCCGCGGCATTCGGCAGCCTCTTCACCGGTACAAATCTTGTTGTCGTAAAGATCGTATTTCTTTCTGACCTTGACCGGCGAGAGATTGGGCATCACTACATTGCAGCCCGTCTGAAGTCCGAGTTCGCGTCCGTTAGGAGCGATAGTGCCGAGAGCGGTAGTCGCCGGCAGCAGCACATCCGGGAACATGAGACGGAGTATGCCCAGCAGACGCAGGGTGAGTTCAAGAGTGCCGCCCTTTTCGCCGGCGAAAGGCGTCATATGGTGCGGTACGAAAGGACCTATGCCGATCATCTGCGGACGAAGTTCCTGAAGGAAACGAAGGTCGGCGATGATGTGTTCAGTGGTCTGTCCGGGAGCACCGACCATGAATCCGGCGCCCACCTGATATCCCAGTTCTCTTAGCTGGAAGAGACATTCCTTCCTGTGAGAAAGGCTCATCTCAGCCGGATGCAGACTGGAGTACAGTCCGGCATCTGCGGCTTCATGCCGGAGCAGATAGCGGTCAGCTCCGGCTTCTTTCATTTTTTTATAGCTTTCAAAGCTTCTTTCGCCCAGCGAGAGGGTTATGGCGCAGTCGGGGTACTTTTCGCGTATCTCTGATATTATGGGAACGATGACATCATCCGTGAAATAGGGATCTTCACCGCCCTGCATCACGAATGTGCGGAAGCCGAGCCCGTATCCGTTTTCACAGCAGGAGAGTATCTCTTCCCGGCTGAGACGGTATCTGTCGGCATCCTTGTTGCTGCGTCTTATACCGCAGTAAAGGCAGTCGTTCCGGCAGTATGACGATATCTCTATCAGTCCGCGGAGGAAGACTTTGTCCCCGTAGTATTCCCTTCTGGTATCGTCTGCGTATCTCTTCAGCAGACCGGCAGCAGCTTCGTCGCCGGTCTCAATGAGCAGTTTCAGCTCAGCATCAGAGATATCATGGCTGAGCCTGAGCTTTTCGACGATCTCTGTCATATCAGCCACCAAGTCTTATCATCTCGTCGATGCAGCGGCGAGCCTTGCTGATGAGCTCGTCGTCCATGAGTATCTCGAAAGCGTCGCCGTCTCCGCCGCTTATGCCTTTGAGAGCATTGTAGATATCGGGGAGTGTGGTGAGCTTCATATTGTGACAGACGATATCCTTTGTAACGGGATAGAACTTCTTGTCCGGGCAGTCATATTGCAGATGCTCGGATATGGAAGTTTCGGTGCCGATTATGAATTCCTTTGCGTCGGACTTCTTTGCAAAGTCCATGATGCCAGTGGTAGAGCCGACATAATCAGCGAGTTCCACAACTTTCGGAGTACATTCCGGATGCACGAGGAACAGAGCATCCGGATGCTCTGCCTTTGCAGCGAGGACTTCACTGACAGTGATCTTTGCATGGGTGGGGCATCCTCCGTTCAGGAGCTTGATATCCTTATCCGGACACTGCCTTCTGACATAGTCTCCGAGGTTGCAGTCGGGGATAAAGAGGATCTTGTCTGTGTCGAGAGCCTTTACTATCTTGAGTGCGCTTGATGATGTCACGCACACATCACAGACTGTCTTGAGACTTGCGGTAGTGTTTATGTAAGCTACTACTGTCCTGTCGGGATCAGCTTCGCGGAGTGCGGAGATCATCTCCGCGTCCATCTGCTCAGCCATGGGACAGCCTGCGTGCTTGTTTGCGAGGTAAACGTGTTTCTGCGGGGAGAGCATCTTAGCTGTCTCCGCCATGAAATGCACTCCGCAGAACAGGATGTTCTCTGCGTCGGTGCTTTTTGCGTCAACGCTCAGTTTATAGCTGTCGCCGGTGAGATCCGCTATCTCAACTATTTCGCGTGCCTGATAGCAGTGTGCGAGGATAGCTGTGTTGGTCTCTTTTTTGAGCTTTATTATCTGGTCCTGTAATTCGCGTACTGTCATATATGACCTCCTTTGTGCCGGTTTCAGAGACTGCTCTCTGCTATCACTTCAACTTCAACGAGGACGCCCTTTGGCAGAGTCTTCACAGCTACGCAGCTTCTTGCCGGAAGTTCTGTGAAGTACTGAGCGTACACTTCGTTGAATGCCGCAAAATCGTTCATGTCAGCGAGGAAGCAGGTGGTCTTTACTGCTTTGCTGAATGAAGAACCGGCAGTGCTGAGTATCTCTTCGAGATTGTGCATGACCTGTTCGGTCTGACCTTTTATATCCTTTGCTTCAACGGCATTGGTACGCGGATCTATAGCGATCTGACCGCTGGTGTAGACCATGCCTCTGGATATTATCGCCTGCGAGTACGGACCTACTGCCGCCGGCGCTCTGTCTGTGTGAATCTTTATCATTTTTTTCTCCTTATTCTAACGTGATATCGACTGTATTCTGGTTGCTGTCTGCCTCGGCTGTTATGCCAACGCAGTAATCTTCCTGACCGCTCTTTGTGATGTAAAGGTTGAGATATGCCATGGGCCAGTCCTGATCCTCGCCAATAGTTCCGTGTGCAACTGTATACTCGATCGCTGCAAGACCTTCGTAATCCTTTGAAGCGACCTTGTACTTCTTCTTGTACTTTGAAAGGTCAAAGCCGCTGCCTTCGATGCTGAATACGGCATTTTCTTCGGCATAGTCTTCTGCGATGAGCTGATAGTCCTGTCCCTTGTATCTGAGTACGCCGTCTTCCGATATAGTGAGCGGATCGTTTTCGAACTGCTCGCGGAGTTCATCAAGGGTGATATCATACTCAGCCGGAGTATCACCGCCTACCTTTGAAAGACCGTTTACAGTGTATGAACCGGCAACAAGAGCGAAAGCCTTCTGTGCGTCTTCACTGCTGAGTGTGGCTTTCTCGGTCGCTGAGGTGCTGCTTTCTGAGCTTGATGCGCCGTCAGAACTGCTGTCCTTATCCCCACAGGAAGCAAGAGAAACGGAAAGGGCGAGTGCGAGTAATGCAGATAAATACTTTTTCATTTTTTCCTCCAATAATCGTTGTGCGTTTTTTATAGTCATGCGCTGATGCGCTGACATGCGTGTATAGATTTCCCTTTTACTGAGGGATCACAGTGCCTCCGCTATCTTTTCTGTCATTTCAGTGCATCCGAGCGGAGTGCCTTCTGAGCTGCCCATGATGTCAGCTGTCCGGTATCCTGCGGCGAGGACCTTGTCAACCGCATTTTCTATGGCATCTGCTTCAGCGGAAAGTCCGAATGAGTAGCGCAGCATCATAGCGCCGGAAAGAATTGTTGCGATGGGGTTGGCAATGTTCTTTCCTGCAATATCAGGAGCGCTTCCGTGGATAGGTTCGTACATGCCTCTTGTGGTCTCACCGAGTGAGGCTGAGGCGAGCATGCCGATAGAGCCGGTAATCTGCGAGGCTTCGTCCGAAAGGATATCACCAAACATGTTCGATGTGACTATGACGTCGAACTGCCCCGGATCGCGGATAAGCTGCATTGCGGCATTGTCCACGAACATATCAGTGTATTCCACAGCCGGATACTTCCCGGCGAGGGAGTGCATGGTCTTGCGCCAGAGACGCGAGGATTCAAGGACGTTTGCCTTGTCTATGCTGCAAAGACGCCTGCTGCGCTTCATTGCAGCCTCAAAAGCAGCCTTGCCGATGCGCTCTATCTCGGTGACACTGTAAGCTTCAGTGTCGTAAGCCTCCTGTCCGTATCTGCCTTCACGGTATCCGCGGTCTCCGAAATATATACCGCCTGTGAGTTCACGGACTATCATTATATCAAAGCCGCTGCCTACTATCTCGTCTTTCAGCGGAGATGCTGCGCGTAGGGCGGGGTAGAGCTTTGCCGGTCTCAGATTCGTGTACAGACCAAGAGCCGAACGTATCCCGAGAAGAGCCTTTTCCGGACGCTTGTAACCGGGAAGTTCGTCCCATTCCGGACCGCCTACCGCGCCGAGCAGTACGCTGTCGGAAGCGAGGCAGCCGTCTATGGTTGACTGCGGCAGCGGTACGCCGGTCTTGTTTATGGCGCATCCGCCTATGAGGTATGGAGTGAAGCTGAATTTATGTCCGAACTTGTCTGCCGTCTTTTCAAGGACTTTTACGGCGCCGTCCACTATCTCCGGACCTATGCCGTCGCCCTTTAACAATGCTATGTTGAATTCCATAGATCTGCTCCTTTGTTTCACGATGATCGTTCGTCCGGATCATCCGGAATATTTAACGTGATATTCACTTGTTCCGTCGTTGTGGAAGTGCCTGTAGCTTTCGATCTCCGAGTAACTGCTGATATCGAATGTGTGCCTGTGACCGGTGAGTTCTTCGCATTTTTCAAGATATGAGACTACAGGGTGTTTGTCATATGACCACTTGCTGTCGTAGGATACGACGTAAAAATTGTAGGAATCCGTACAGTCAGCAAGCTGCTGTATCTTATCAAATCTTTCTGCATCCGAGAGATCGGTGCCGTAGAGTTCAATAATGCAGTAATCAAGGTTTGAAATTACACCGCTGAAATCACTGCCGTCAAAACAGGCACTGCAAAAATCGTTCCCGGTCTCTTTTCCGCCTAAGGTGATTTTCTTGTTTGCGTAATATATATTGCACTCTTCACCTAATTCACTGCGGATAGTGCCGCAGAACTTATCCTTTATCTCTTCCGCCTGATAATTGTCGGCACCGTCGGTATTTTTGTCATTTCCGCTGATAATGAGCTGAAATTCCCTGCCGTCATGCTTCAGCGTTATCAATGCGCTGGAGGTAGCTTCGGAGTGAGGGAGTATAAAGTCCCAGCCTTTTACTTCATAGATTATCTCTGAATCGGTGATATCGGCGTCAAAACCGTATTTATCCCTGATGTATGCAGCTGCATTTTCCTCTGCCTGTTCAAGAACTCTTTTATTCTCTACCTTCTGACTTTCAGATTCATTCCGGCAGGAACAAAGAGTCAGAGACATTGCGGCGGCAAGTGTAAGAGACAGAAGCTTTTTCATGACCGGCTCCTTTACTTAATGACTCCGTTTGCTATGGACTGTATAAGACCGCCGTTTTCGATTATTTTCTGGACGAATTCCGGGAAGGGTGCAGTCCTGAATTCCTGACCTGTAGTAAGGTCACGGATGATGCCGTTGTCAAGGTCAGCTTCAACGCGGTCGCCTTCTGACAGCGCATCAGCAGCCTCCGGACATTCAACTATTGCAAGGCCTATATTTATCGCGTTGCGGTAGAATATCCGCGCGAAGCTTTTGGCTATGACGAGGGATATGCCGCTTGCCTTTATGGCGATGGGAGCATGTTCACGGGAAGAACCGCAGCCGAAGTTCCAGCCGGCAGTGATAATGTCGCCCTTCTGTACACGGCTGACGAATGTCTTGTCGAGATCCTCCATGCAGTGCGATGCAAGTTCAGAATGATCGCTGGTATTGAGATAGCGCGCAGGTATTATAACGTCGGTATCCACGTTGTCGCCGTACTTTATGACATTTCCTGTGTATTTCATATCCCCATTACCTCCCACGGACTTGTTATCCTGCCTGTGACCGCACTTGCTGCGGCAGTTTCGGGACTTGCAAGGTATACTTCGGAATCCGGATGTCCCATGCGTCCCACAAAATTGCGGTTAGTGGTAGTTACTGCTTTTTCACCGGCAGCAAGTATGCCCATATGTCCTCCGAGACACGGCCCGCAGGTGGGAGTGGATACTACAGCGCCTGCTTCTATGAATATTTTCAGCAGACCGAGTTCCATAGCCTCCAGATATATCCTCTGAGTAGCCGGTATGATTATTACTCTGACGTTATTGGCGCATCTGCGTCCCTTCATTATCCCAGCGGCAGCCTTCAGATCTTCAAGCCTGCCGTTGGTACATGAACCGATGACCACCTGATCTATCTTTATGTCGCCGATATCGCTGAAAGTCCTGGCGTTGCCGGGAAGATGCGGAAATGCGACAGTTGGGGTGATCTCTGAAAGGTCAATCTCTATGACCTGCTCGTATTCAGCATCATCATCTGCACGGTATATCTTGGGCTCAGCGCCGCCGTGTTCGCGGATGTATGCGAGAGTTATGTCATCGACTTCGAAAATGCCGTTTTTAGCGCCGGCTTCTATAGCCATATTTGAAATGCAGAGACGGTCCGCCATGCTGAGAGATGAAAGACCGCTGCCGGTGAATTCCATAGATTTGTAAAGTGCTCCGTCAACGCCGATCATGCCAATGATATGCAGTATCACGTCTTTTCCGGATACATAGGGACGCAGACTGCCCTTGAGTACGAATTTTATTGCTGAGGGAACTTTGAACCATGCCTTTCCTACAGCCATTCCGCATGCCATGTCAGTCGAGCCGACACCTGTTGAGAAAGCGCCGAGAGCGCCGTATGTGCAGGTGTGGGAGTCGGCACCTATGACAACATCTCCGGCAGTGACTAAGCCTTTTTCCGGGAGCAGGGCATGTTCTATGCCCATTTCACCTACATCATAGAAATGAGTTATGTCCTTTTCACCGCAGAAATCCCGGCACATTTTGCATTGCTCCGCAGCCTTTATGTCCTTATTGGGAGCAAAATGGTCCATTACCATTGTGATCTTATTTATGTCGAACACGCTGTCTTTTCCGAGTTTTGCGAACTCCTTGATAGCCACCGGTGAGGTGATATCATTTCCGAGGACGAGATCAAGGTCGGCGAGGATGAGCTGTCCTGCCCTGACCGAATCCAGTCCTGCATGAGCCGCAAGTATTTTCTGCGTCATTGTCATATTCAATAACTCCTTTCGTATGTATCAGATCAGCGGAGGCAGTTCCATTTTTCTGGTGAACCAGCCTATGAGCTTCTGAGCTGCCCTGAGATTGACACCTACCATTATGCAGCCGGCAAGTGCAGTAACAGCCATGAACGGCATATCGCACGGAAGCTCACATACTGATCTGTATATTACATAAGTGCTGACAGGAAGACAGATGATGCTGGTCAGCAGTGCAGGGATGTATTTCCTTATGAGAAGGGACTGCCCTATGTGTATCAGGAAATGCAGATCACAGCCGATGAATGCGCCGAGCCAGAGGTACCATATAAGTTCGCTGTCCGTATACAGCGCCGCTGCTGATAAAGCGATGCACAGTACAAGTTCTTCGGCTACTGCCAGTGCGAATCCTTCAGTGGAAAAATCCTTGTAGGTCCTGAGGAAGAAAGGGTATTTTTCCTGTATAAGTGTGCGGTTTTTCCTGAGCCACGCTCCGAGACCGATTATTTCTTCCATATCATGGAAAATGAATATTATCGGGAAAAGCCACGCATATCTCTGCATATAAGCTCCTTTCGGATATCAGTCATCACTTCTTCAGGTCGTTGTAATTTATAACTTCCGGCTGATTGGAGTAATGATCGCGGATGATCTTTTCTGCCCAGATCATGTCGTACCATCTGCCGAATTTGTAGCCGCATTTATGGAATTCTCCCACAGGCTTATAGCCCATGTGCTTATGGAAACCGATGCTGCTGTTGCTGAGGTATTCGTCCTCTTCCTCGGTGACTGCTATACATGCGTACAGATTCGTTATCCCCATCTGTTTCAGTATATCTTCCAGCTCGTTGTAGAGAAGACTGCCTATGCCGCAGTTCTGGTAATTCTTGTCGGTGTATACAGTGAGTTCGGCGGACCAGTCATACGCTCTTCTGCCGATGAATTCTCCGGCGCAGGCGTAAGCCACAGGTACGCCGTCACATTCCGCAAGAATGAAGGGATACTTTTCGAGGGTGTGTGAGATCCTGTTCCTGAATTCCTCAGCGGAAGGGACTTCGTATTCAAATGTGACTGCTGTGTTCTTGACGTAGTATTCGTATATTTTCAGCAGAGCGGCTGCGTCGTCCGGCACAGCCTGTCTGATGCGTATCTTCATTTATATAAGCTCCTTCCGTGGATATATCTGTACAGACCGGAAGCTCAGGTCACTTTATGGTCTTGAGGCAGCTTTCGCCGCGTTCTATGGCGACGATACCTGTACGGCACATCTCCATGATGCCGTAGGGTTTCAGAAGTTCGATGAATGCATCTATCTTTGATGTCTCGCCGGTAAGTTCGCATATGAGCGCGGTGGGGGAATAATCCACTATCTTAGACCGGAATATCTCGACTGCTGTCATTATGTCCTGTCTGGATTCCTGCTTGTTTCTTATCTTGATGAGCAGGAGTTCACGCACGACCGTATCGTTTTGGCTGAGAACTTCGACTTCGCGGACGTCGTGCAGTTTCTGGAGCTGCTGGAGTATGCGCTCCTTGATGTCTTCATCGCCGTGGAATGCGACTGTTATTCTGGAAAATCCGCTGGATTCGGTCTCGCCCACAGTAAGGCAGTCGATGTTGAAGCCGCGTCGTGTGAACATGCCTGAGACTCTTGAGAGCACTCCGGATACATTTGAAACTATTACTCCTATAACGTACTGATTGTTATCCATTGTACTCACCTCACTTTATGTCTGTGATGATATCGTCCACCGATCCGCCGGGAGGCAGCATGGGAAGTACGAATTCATCCTCGTAAACGGCACAGTCGATAACGTAGGGCGTCCTGCAAGCGAATGCTTCTGCCGCTGCTTTTTCAAGTTCCTCTTCCGTACAGCAGCGGGTGCCCTTAGCACCGAATGCTTCTGCAAGTTTTACGAAATCCGTCCTGCGGTCAAGGGTAGTGCCTGAATAGTGCTTGTTGAAGAAAAGCGTCTGCCACTGACGCACCATACCGAGAACTCCGTTGTTCATTATGACGATGACTATGGGAAGTTCCTGTGATACTGCGGTCGCAAGTTCGTTGAGGTCCATTCCGAAGCTGCCGTCGCCGGTGAAAAGCACTGCACGTCTGCCGGTAGCAGATGCAGCACCGATAGCAGCCCCGAGTCCGTAGCCCATTGTGCCGAGACCTCCGCTGGTGAGGAAGGTACGCGGATAACGGAGAGGATATCTCTGAGCCGTCCACATCTGGTGCTGTCCCACATCGGTAGCTATGATAGCGTCAGTTTCAGCATGGGAACTAATGATATCTACGATAGAGTAAGGTGCGATACATTTTTTGCTTCCCTTTTTGATCTCAGCTGAGGTGAGAGCGGCTTTAGTGCGGACTTTTTCCTCTTCACGGAGTTCTGCGATGCGTTTTTTCCACTCCGGATGTGAACGTGTGTCGCTCATGGCTGTGAGCCTTTCGGCAGCGTCGCAGATATCGCCTTTCAGTGCCAGATCAGCGTGTATGTTCTTGTGCAGTTCGGCGCCGTCTATGTCGATGTGGATTATGCGGAAATGCTTTGCGTAGCGTTCCTTATTGCCGGTAGCGCGGTCACTGAAACGCGCTCCCATAACGATGAGCAGGTCTGATTCGTCTTCGGCAACTGAAGAGGCATAGTGACCGTGCATGCCCTGCATGCCGAGAAATCCCGGGTGATCGGAGGGGACGGATGAAAGTCCCATGAGAGAACACCCCATAGGTGCGTCGATCTTGTCTGCGAGAGCCATTACTGCCTCCGAAGCCTTGCCGGAAGCGACACCGCCGCCGAAGTAGATGTACGGGCGTTCGCTCTCGGCGATCATTTCAGCGGCTTTTGCAAGCTTGTCCTCGGGGACATATGTAAGCGGATATGGGATGACCGGCTGAGGCTTGGGATCGAATGCACATTTTGCTATCTGTACATCTTTCGGTATATCCACGAGTACAGGTCCGGGACGTCCGGATTTCGCGATCTTGAATGCCATGCGGAGAGTATCCGCAAGCTCTTCTATATTCTTGACTATGAAATTGTGCTTGGTTATGGGCATGGTCACTCCGACGATGTCCACCTCCTGGAAGCTGTCTCTGCCGATGAGATCACAGGAGACGTTTCCGGTTATGGCTACCATAGGTATCGAATCAAGGGAAGCGGTAGCGATGCCGGTGACGAGATTGGTTGCGCCCGGACCGGAAGTGGCGATGACGACACCCACCTTTCCCGTAGAACGTGCGTAGCCGTCGGCGGCATGAGCAGCGCCCTGTTCGTGGGCAGTTAGTATATATTTTATACGGTCACGGCTGAGATAAAGCTCGTCGAAAAGGTCAATGACCTGACCTCCGGGGTATCCGAAGACCATATCACACCCCTGTTCAACAAGAGTCTCAACGACGATCTTTGCACCTGAAATGTACATAAATATCAATATCCTTTTTAATTATGATAAATAAAAAGCCCCCGGACGTTCTGCCGGAGGTCATATATGTATTGCTTGGGATACGGTAATACATCAAGCAAGAACACTATGAGGGCAGAACTGATCGAGGCTGCAGTCAGAATCGTTCACGACTGCGCCTGACATAATGACGATACAAGATGAAAAATACACCGATCTCATTATACCTCGCTCCTTACTGATGATAGTATTATTGTACCACTTTGTCACAATAAAATCAATAAGGAGCGGAGGGATTCTTTATATTTTGGTCAATAGATATAATTTCAACATGCTAATTTGTGCAAGATTTCAGCCCCGTATCATATTGTTCACTGCACTGACAAGTGCCTTTATGGAAGAGGTTATGATATCGTTGTCGATACCGGTCCCCCAGAAGCTCTTTCCGCCGCCTATGATCTCAACATAGGACACGGCTTTTGAAGCAGAACCCACTTCGAGAGCGTGTTCGGTATAGGTGTTGATGCTGTAGTCTACGCCGGTATATGAGCGGATGGCGTTGCTGACCGCATCGAGACGTCCGTTTCCGGTATCTGTAGCGGAGGCTTTCCTGCCGTTGAATTCAAGGGAGACGGTTGCTTCAATGCCGCCGCGCTGAACATAGTGTACCTCGTTTATGCTGAGAGGAGAAGTGATGTCCACATAGTTGGCTTTGAAGATAGCATAGACCTCGTCGGGGAGAAGTTCCTTGTGCTTGTGGTCGGAGATGTTCTTGACGAGATAGCCCACACTTTCGCGCATCTTCTTAGGCAGATCGTAGCCGAAGCGTGTTTCGAGGATGTAGCCGATGCCGCCCTTGCCGGACTGGCTGTTGATGCGGATGACATCTGCGGAGTATTCGCGTCCCACATCCTCCGGATCCAGCGGGAGATAGGGGACCGTCCAGTGTTCGGTATGACCTTCGCTGCGCCATTTCATGCCCTTTGCGATAGCATCCTGATGAGAACCTGAGAAAGCCGCAAAGACCAGTTTTCCGGAATATGGCTGGCGCTCGTAGATGCTCATCCTTGTCACACGGGTATAGAGTTCGGAAATGGAAGGTATATCGCTGAAGTCCAGCATAGGATCAATGCCCTGCGAGTACATGTTCATGGCGAGCACGATTATGTCTACATTTCCGGTCCTTTCACCGTTTCCGAAGAGAGTGCCTTCAACGCGGTCGGCACCGGCGAGGAGTCCCATTTCCGTGTCGGCTACCGCGCATCCTCTGTCGTTGTGTGGATGCAGTGAGACTATGACGTTTTCACGGTACTTCAGATTCTCGCACATATACTCCACCTGATTTGCATAGACGTGGGGCATTGAGAGCTGCACTGTTACCGGCAGGTTTATTATGACTTTGTCATCTGCGGTGGGCTGCCATACGTCGAGGACGGCATTGCATATCTCCAGTGCGAATTCCGGCTCGGTTCCGGTAAAACTCTCCGGTGAGTATTCGAATCTGAAATTGCCCTCATACTTTTCGCGGTACTCTTTACAGAGCTTGGCACCTGTAACAGCTATGTCGATTATCTCTTTCTTTGACTTGCGGAAGACCTGCTCGCGCTGTGCGACGGAAGTTGAATTATAGAGGTGTACTATGGCATTCTTACATCCCCTGAGAGCTTCGAAAGTCTTTTCGATGATGTGTTCACGGGACTGGGTGAGTACCTGTATGGTAACGTCGTCCGGTATCATGTTCTGTTCTATAAGCGTGCGGCAGAAATCGTATTCTGTCTCTGAAGCTGCTGGGAATCCGATCTCGATCTCTTTGAAACCGATGCGTACCAGTTCGCTGAAGAATTCCAGCTTTTCGCCGAGACTCATAGGGATTATGAGCGCCTGATTTCCGTCGCGGAGATCGACGCTGCACCACTGCGGTGCTTTATCAATGTAGGACTTTTTAGTCCAGTTCATGGATGTGGGCGGTGCTTCGAAATACTGTCTTGTGTACTTGTCTGCGTTTTTCATAATATTTCCTCCTTCTGATCCGTTTTACCTGCATGAAGGCAATAAAAAAGTCTCTTCCATGCCGTGCATGGAAGAGACGAAGTTTCAGTATACTCCGTGGTACCACTCTTCTTGGTGTAAAGCTACACCCACTCATCTGCGTCGGATCAACGCATAGCTCTGTAACGGGAGCGCCCGTTCAAGCCTAATTGCTGTGCTATAAGCTTTCAGCCGACTGCTCAGGGATGAGTTATGGCCCGTTTCCGGATACTGCTTTTCACCATACAGCAGCTCTCTGTGAAACATCTACGGGTTTTGATTCCCTTCATTGCATTTTGATAATGTAATTTTATTATATAACGTGTTTTCGGATTTGTCAAGAGCCTTTTCTGATTTTTCCGAAAATAAGAATAAAGCCCGGGGATCCGGGCAGTATATATATGAAATTTCAGTCGGGATCGCCGAGAACAGAAGGAGCAGGTGCTTCTTCTTTGGCTTTTTTGCGTTCTCTGCGCTTTCTTCTTTCTTCCGAAGCGTCATAGGAAAAGAACTGTACAGCAGCTATAACAGCTGCTATAGCACACGGCAGTATCACGGGCAGTATCCTTCCTGTGAACATATCGCTTACCGGCATGAACTGATAGCGTCCGTAGCCTGTCCAGCCGCTCTTATCGGCTCTGTCCGTGAATCTTTTCAGCATGACCATGCAGAGAGTGAATCCTGAGACGGTACATATAAAGGATATCAGATTCGGCAGGCTTTTTCTGAAAATACAGAGTACAGCTCCAAGTGTCATGAGCGCTGATGATATAACGAAGTATATGCCGATGTTCGGAAGATATTCGTCATAGCTGCTCCGGTACTTTATCATTCCTGCGCCGGTCATTGCGACCATGAAAAGCGGGAATACGGCGGTCAGTACCAGCATTATGATCTTTGCAGCGAGCATATAGCCGCTCTGTCGGCTCCATGCGGAACTTTCTTTCCTGTTCCGGACTTTTTCTTTTAACAGTTTTTTCTTTTCTTTATCCATAGGCGTATCATCCTTGTATCCGATAATTCACAATAATAATGTCTGAGGCGGGCGTAATAATAAGTACTGAGCGTTACCGCTCAAAAATATGGGAAAGGAAGTGCAGCGATGCAGCATTTCAAAGAACTGCGGAAAGCGGCTGCTGTCCTGCTTGCGGCGATGCTGACCGGTTTCTGGGGAACGGCAGCTTATTATTCCGGTGTCCTGCCGGATGATCTTACGGCTGTATCCGGAAGAGAACTGCGGATAGCAGAATATCCCGAACTCAGTTTTTCCGGAAGCGGAAGCGAAACTACGGTCTCGCTTTTCGGAGCGATACCGGTGAAGAGCGTTTCCGTTACAGAAGCGGAAGAACGTGTTGTTGCGGCAGGCGGCACGCCTTTTGGCATAAAACTTCTCATGGAAGGCGTCATGGTCACCGGACTCGGCGATGTTGACTGCGGCGGCGGAAAGTTATGCTGTCCCGCAAAAACGGCAGGAGTTGAAAAAGGCGATATAATATGCCTTGCCAACGGAGAATCGCTTACCTCCAACAGACGGTTGCAGGAGATCATATCCGCCAGCGAAGGGCAGAGCATAGATCTCACTGTCAGGCGCGGAGACTGCCGGTTCACTACGGTCCTTGAACCTGTCAGGTCAGAGGGCAGCGGCAGATGGCGCGGAGGCATGTGGGTGAGAGACAGCATTGCCGGTATAGGCACGATTTCCTTCATAGATATATCCACCGGTGAATTTGCCGCCCTCGGACATCCGATCTGCGATGCTGATACCGGAGAACTTGTGCCTGTCCACAGCGGAGAAGCTGTCCCGGTGGAGATAACATCCGCAAAGCGCGGAGAAAAGGGGATACCCGGCGAACTGCGCGGATGTTTCATGCGCGGCAGTGCTTTCGGTACGCTTTATAAAAATGATACCTGCGGGATCTTCGGCAGGCTTTCGGAAGAGACTCTGAACACGATCCCGGATGACTGTCCCTGTTTTGAACTTGGATACCGTCAGGACATCCATACCGGCAGCGCAGAGATACTCTCAACGGTTTCCGGATGTGAGCCTGAGGTGTATTCAATTGAGATCGAGAGCATCGACCTCAGCAGTACCGACTCCAAGAGCATGGTCATAAAAATAACGGATGACCGGCTGATCGGCGAGACCGGCGGCATAATCCAGGGCATGAGCGGAAGTCCTGTAATACAGGACGGCAGGCTCATAGGCGCAGTGACACATGTATTCGTATCCGATCCTGAACGGGGATATGCGGTGTTTGCCGAGAACATGCTTTCACAGATGTCCGGGTGATATCTGCTTATATAAACAAAATCGGGCGTTACACTGTAACGCCCCAGTCTTTAAGTAATAATTATCTGTTTTCCTCGCTGAAACCGCTGTCTACGAGCTCAATGAGAGCATCAACAGCAGCCTTCTCATCAGAACCGTCAGCGATCACCTTGACATTAGTGCCGCCTACGATACCGAGTGAAAGGATACCGAGCAGGCTCTTTGCGTTTACTCTGCGCTCTTCTTTTTCGATCCAGATAGATGACTTGAACTCATTAGCCTTCTGAATAAAGAAGGTTGCAGGTCTTGCGTGAAGTCCCACCTGATTCTTTACCATTACTTCTCTTACAAACATATACAACTCTCCTATTCTCTGTAATTGCAGCCCCTCTCGTGAATATGAAGCTGGCAATGATGCAAATGTTTTCTTGCTGATTATCATTATACATTCAATTTTCTGCATAGTCAACGGATTTTTTTCGTTATAAACCGACTTTTAATGAAATTCTACATTTAGATGAAATGTGAGAGACAAATTTTCGATTCGGTTGTGAATTATCACCACAAAAAATGTTGACAGTGATTGTTTAAATTACATAAGATTCAACGTTTATATATGTTAAATATTGCCAAACGCAAATTGCACAGATTTGTATACTCTGAGTTTATAAAAATATTATATGGCGATGAATATTTTTTATATAGCCATTCGCAAAAGTTGGTCAAAACCGCGCAACATAGCAAAATACGGTCAGTCTTCATCAAGTTTGACTCTTTGTATATTTTTCAAAAAGATCGGGCCTTCTTTCCTTGGTCAGCTCAATGCTCTGTTCAAGGCGCCATTTCTTGATATTCTTGTGATGACCTGTCAGAAGAACGGGCGGAACAGCCTCTCCGTCCCATATCTCAGGACGTGAATATTGTGGGTATTCGAGCAGTCCGCTGTAGATGCTTTCGTCCGTGAAGCAGGACTCATCTGCAAGCACTCCCGGCTGCATTCGTGCGATGCAGTCGGTCAGTACCATTGCCGGAAGTTCCCCTCCTGTCAGCACATAGTCGCCTATGGATATCTCCTCATCAACTATCCTGTCTATAACTCTCTGGTCAACACCTTCGTAGTGGCCGCAGATTATCAGTATATTGTCCATTGCAGAGAGTTCGATAGCCCTCTGCTGGTCGAGTACTCTGCCTTTAGGGGACATATATATAGTATGCGGTTTGCACCCCATGTCGTCACAGACGGCTTTGTAGCAGTCGTATATAGGCTGGCACTGCATGACCATGCCCATTCCGCCGCCGTATGGGTTATCATCCACACGCCTGTGTTTATCTGTGCTGTAATCGCGTATCTGACGGCAGTGTATGTCTATCAGACCGGCTTTGCGTGCTCTTCCCACAATGCTCTCGCCGAGTACAGCCTCGCACATTTCCGGGAAAAGTGTAGCTATTTCTATCTTCATTTATATGCTCCTTGATTATAGTTATGCTTTGACTTCTGTGTAATAGTATACCGCCAGCTGCGTCCTGTCACGCAGACAGAGTTTTTCCAGCAGAACGCTGAGATAATTGCGCACAGTTCCTTCGCTGAGGAAAAGCTTTGAGGCTATTTCCTTGTTGCTGAGACCTTCTGCGACGAGTTCCATTATCTCTTTTTCCTTTTCATTTATGCCGTGGGCAGCGAAATTGTACTCTTCGTGGGGCTTCATAAGTTCCGGCAGTTTAGTCATTATCGCTGAACCGAATACGCTCTGTCCGTTCATCACTGCTTCAAGTGCAGGGGAGATGCCTTCGAAATCCTGCTTCAGTATATATCCTTTTGCTCCCATATTCAGCGCTTTTACGATATATTCGTCATCGGAGAACGTGGTGAGGTAAAGTATCTTTGCATCTGGAAATTCAGAGAGTATCTTTTCGCCTGCTTCTATGCCGGTCATGCCTTCCATGCGTATGTCCATAAGTATGACATCCGGCTGATGCTTCCGGTAAAGCTCTATAGCTTCAGCACCGCTGCTTCCCATAGCTTCCACCGAAATATGACCGGTGCTTTCGAGAATGGTCTTCAGCGAGAGAGCTACAAGCTTGTCGTCATCTATTACTGTTATCTTCATAGTCTGCTCCTTGTTTTTTGGGGACTGACATAAATATGCGGAATCCCTTTTCAGAGGCGTTGAAACTTATGGTCCCGCCCACGTTCCTTACTCTGTCCTCCATGTTTTTCAGACCGATGCCGGTCTCTTTTATCCTGCCTGATCTGCCGTTGTCTTCGAGCATCAGCTGATAGAATCCCGGGTGTTCACGGACGACGAGCTTCAGTTTATCGCCGTTTGAGTGCTTCACTGCATTTGAAACGCCTTCTTTTACGACGCCTGCTATGCACAGCTTTATATTTCCCGGAACATTGCCGCTCATATCGTAGTCAAGATCTGTTTTGAATCTGCCTTCAACTGTACTCAGGTCGTCGGAGATCAGCTTTTTCAGATCAATGGAATCGTCGTGCAGATCGTGGACGCTCTGGCGTATGCTTGTCATTGCGGTATCGAGCGTGTCTTTCAGACTTTGCAGCGGTTCGCGCAGGTTTTCGTCCTTATTTATTATAATGAGAGCACCAGACTGCAAAAGGGAGCGCGTCAGCATGTGTCCCACGTTATCGTGTATCTCACGGGCGATCCTGTTGCGTTCACGGAGAGTGGCGAGGTGGACTTCTGTGTCCTGAGCTTCAGCGAGACGGGTGTTCTGTCCGGAAAGCTGGAGATTCTTTTCCGTTATCTCATCACGCAGCTGAGTCAGCTTGCCGACGGTCTCTTCCAGTTTGGAAACGCGCTTGAATATAATGACAGCTACGATCATGCCGGCGGCGGTTATGATGATCTGAGCAGGAAGGAGAGCTCCGAGCTTCATGAATGCGAGTACAGCAGGGGATATGAGCCACCATTTCTTTTCCCACAGTGCATCGTAAAGCATCAGCGGCATTGCACAGGATATGACAGGCACGAATGCACAGGAGGCTGCGCTCAGCAGGATTAGCAGGGATGCAAGCAGCTTTCCGGTCGAAAGCTGCACAGTTATCGAGACAGTGACCGCTATCAGCATTGAAGCCACAGGAGCTGCAAAACTGTCGGACATACCGAAGCCTATCATACATATAAGAAGTATCGCAAATTTATCGAGCAGTCTGTTCAAGCCGTCACCTCCATGGCGTGATATAAGTTCAACATATAGAATTATAGCACACATTTCAGAAAAGAGCAATAGACGCGGGAAAATTGTGCGGCACATGAGAGCGTTCAGATATATAAGATTAAATACGATAACTATTTGATAATTTGTTGACGAACCGGCAGTTTTGGTTAAAATATAGTTATACATTATTGCTAAAATGAAGTCGCAAAATTCTACGCCCGGTTTTGTGTCAATCTGCACAAATTGCCTTGACTTATTTCTACATATGTGATAAAATGTGATTGTGATATGAGGGGCTTTCTGCACTGGGCTCTTCAGAATTAAAAACATAGGCTAAGAAACATGAAACAATTATGATCAATGGGAGGGTATTATAATGTTTACAGAATCCAAGAACCTGAAGCGCGTTGTCAGCGTTTCAGCCGCAGCTCTCTGTCTTCTTTCTTCACTCCGGATAGCACCTGTGAATGAGATCGAATCAATTGCTGCTGACACAACGCTTTCTGCTTTCGAGATCACAGAAGAGATGACGATCGGCTGGAACCTCGGAAACACACTCGATGCCACTATATCTGACAAGAATGGTGTACCTGTCGAGAATCCCGGTCTTGCAACTGAGACTTCATGGGGCTGCCCAAAGGCTACTCAGGAGCTCTTCGATGCTATCAAGGCTAAGGGCTTCAATACAGTCCGCGTTCCTACCACATGGTTCCAGCACCTTGATGAGAACGACAACATCGATCCCGAGTGGATGGCAAGAGTAAAGGAAGTTGTTGATTACGGTATCAAGAACGATATGTACATCATCCTCAACGTTCACCATGAAAACTGGATCAACAGAACTGACCTTGTTGATGCTTATGACGATATCAAGCCCAGACTTCTGAAGATCTGGTCTCAGGTATCAGAAGAATTCAAGGACTACGATCAGCACCTCATCTTCGAGTGCATGAACGAGCCCCGTGCTGTAGGCAAGGACTGGGAATGGTGGTGGAATGAGCCGGTTGCTGAATCCGAAGTTATCAACAAGCTTGAACACGACTTCGTTGACCTCATCAGAAGCGGTGACGGCCCTTACGCAAAGACTCGTCTCCTGATGCTCCCCGGCTACTGCGCAAGCCACGAACTGGTATTCACAGAAGCTATCGACGTTCCGGATGATCCGTACGTTGCAGTATCTATCCACGCATACAGCCCTTACAACTTCACAATGAACACCGGCAAGGACGGTCAGCATGATACATTCACATCTCAGTTCAACACCGAACTGGAGACTATCCTTACAAACATGCGCAATACTTTCATAGATAAAAACATCCCTGTTGTTATCGGTGAGATGGGCGCTTCTGACTTTGGAAATACCGAGGCAAGATGTGCATGGGCAACTACTTACATCACAACTGCCAAGAAGTATGGTATCCCCTGCGTTCTCTGGGACAACAACCAGATACTCAGCTCTGATCCGTTAGTAGCTGCAAAACAGGATAAAGGCGAGCTTCACGGTTATATCGACCGTAACACTTACGAGTGGTATCCCGAGTCTGAGAAGGTCGTAGACACCATGATGAGCATCATCAATGACGACTCTATCGAATGGGGCTGCGAAGGTCACCTTCCTGAGCTCAAGCATCAGGCGCTCAGCGACGGTACACTCTTCCTCGGCGGACCTATCGAGATAGATGCTGCCAAGGCTGACACATATCAGAACACAACTCCCGGCGGTGACGGTGAGGTTTCATGGTCACAGCTCGAAAATAAGGAAGTTGCTATCAAGTTCACAGGCGCAACTCCTGTTCTCTGTTTCTCAGATACAGGATACGGCAACTGGACAGAGATCAATGCTTACACAGTTGACAGCGAGAACGGCATTGCTTACTACCTCATGTCAAGTGTTCCGGACGCATGGGGCGAAGATCCTGCTTCTATCGCTCATATGCAGGCTAAGACTCTCAAGGTAACAAATGTTGAGGGAATATACATCCTCAATGAGCCCGAGGGAGAGATAGACACTCCTAAGCCTACATCCAAGATCTACAAGATCAGCATCAAGGATGTTGACAGAGCAAAGAGCCTTGATGCAACTATCGAAGGCGCTGCAGGTACAAAGATAAGCGGCTGCGTAGGTTACGTTACAGGCGAAGACTGGAACCAGATCGAGTGGACTGGAGCAGTCGGCACAGACGGCAAGATCGTTATCACAACACCTCTTGCAGATATCCCTGCAAGCGTTGAAAGAGTAGAGTTCCAGATCTGGAGCAACTTTGATGCAGTTGATATGACTTCATATGAATTCACAGACGGCAGCACAGAGCCTTCATCAGAGGATGTATCTACTGGCAACGGCGATGCAAACTGCGACAATGATGTTAACATGGCTGACGCTGTACTCATCATGCAGTACCTTTCAAATCCTGACATATACGGCGTAGGCAAGGCTGACGGTATCACAGAGAAGGGCCTTGAGAACGCTGATGTATACGGAAACGACGGCGTTACAAATGCTGACGCTCTTGCTATCCAGGAATACAGACTTGCTCTCATAGAGAAACTTCCTGTACCCGCTGGCGTAGAGGTCTGATAAAGCTTCTGTTGATAAACGGCTGCGGTGACGCAAAATAATACGATATCATGAGGGAGATCCTTTCAGAAGGATCTCCTTCTTTTTTTATAATGTGTACGGATGATAATGTTAAAATATAAAAATATGTAAAGCCGACTTGACAAGAAATGTAAAGCATGCTATACTATAACCATAGCATAAGTAAAGCTTGCTTTACACGAAAGGAGAAGCGATCATGATTGGATATTTACACGAATTCTTGGATGCAGCCTTGCCGTGGCTTGCAGCCGGTATGGCAGTAGCGGTCGCTGTTGTCAGCAGCAGAGCAGGTAAGGAGGAAAAGCGTGAAAAATAAGATACAGGAGCTCAGAAAAGCCCGCAAAGTCACTCAGCAGGAACTTGCCGACGCGCTCAGTGTCACGCGGCAGACTATAATATCACTGGAAAACGGGAAATACAATGCGTCCCTTACGCTTGCTCATAAAGCGGCTCAGTTTTTCGGAATAACCATCGAGGAACTATTTATTTTCGAGGGCGACGAGAATATTTAAAGGAGAATAACTATGGAAGAATTCAGAAAAAAGATAAGAAGAAAAGTCATGTTTAGTTCGATATTCTGTATGTCAGGACTCTTTATCTACTTTATACTGATCCGTATCACGGGTGCTCCTGATTATGCAAGAGGCATTCTATTTGGTGTTTTCGGCGGCACAGAGACGGTATCGGTTTTTAACATATTCAGACTGATGCCGCTCCTTCAGAACGATGAAAAGCTGAAGCAGGCATACATAACAGAGACTGACGAAAGGAACACACTGATACAGAAAGAAGCAGCAAAAACATCTTCGTCTATCCTGGTCATGATATTAGCCCTTGCAGCGATAATAGCAGGCTTTTTTGCTCCTGTTGTGTCTATGACACTTGCATTTGTTATCATATTGATGTGCGTTGTTTCGGTCGCCGTAACAGCATACTACAATAAAAAAATGTAAAGAAACGTGCTGACGCTGTAAGGTGGAGATTTAAGACATAGTATTTCTGTTGCAGTCAGAAGTACCATGCCGGTCCTGTTGACAGAGTACAGATACTATGTTATAATTGCTGCGAATACAAACTGGGATTTATAGGAGAGTATTTATGAGCATAGTGGTAATTGTCAACATGATTGTTTCGCTTGGAATTCTGCTTGGCGGTTTGAGCATGAAACAGAGTTCGGGATCTTCTGGAGACTATTCAATGGGATTCAGAACTAAGCGCGCAATGTCCAGCAATAATGCCTGGAGTTTTGCAAATCAAAAATGCGGCATTTTATGGCTCATTATCGGAATAATAAGTTTTATACTGACGGTGTCTGCGGTTTTTATGATTCAGAATGAAAGAACCGGAAGTATAGTGCAGGTAATTATACTTGTTTTTATAATAGTGTCTGCAATTGCATCAGCAATAATGGTCGAAAAGCAGTTAAAAAGCAGGTTCGATAATAACAAATGAATCCTGCTTTATCTGAGCAGATGAATAAACACAATGCCCCTTAGCAGTACAAAATGCTAAGGGGCAGAACTTATATATTGGCATCTGCGACTTCTTGCGCGAAGGTATAAAAAATGCTCCCCGATACCGAAGTATCGGGGAGATTTGTTATATTCGTATGTGCATAATCAACGTTAAACCGCTGTAAGCGAAAGCAGACTATCCGTTTTGCAGAGAGTGAGCGAGTTTACGAGCGTCA
>DFJW01000066.1:59710-60244 GCA_002373775.1 Ruminococcus flavefaciens
GTGGAAGGGTGCAGCGTCACGCTGCAAATTACTTCTCAGCAAGCTTTGTGAGGTATGCGTAACGATTTGTTGCAGTCTCCTCAGCTTTTTCGAACAGCTCCTTAGCACGCTCAGGGAATGAACGTGTGAGTGCGCTGTAACGAGCCTCGTTCATGATGAATTCCTGATAGGACTCTGTAGGAGCCTTGGAATCAAGCTGGAACGGGTTCTTGCCGTCAGCAGCAAGACGAGGATCATAACGGAAGTTGTTCCAGTAACCGCACTTAACAGCCTTATCCATCTCAGCCTGGCAGTTTGTCATACCGCCCTTGATGGAGTGCATCTCACAAGGTGCATAGCCGATGATGAGTGACGGTCCCGGATAAGACTCAGCTTCCTTGATTGCCTTGAGTGTCTGGTTCATGTCAGCACCCATTGCGATCTGTGCAACATAGATGTAGCCGTAGCTCATAGCGATATCAGCAAGGCGCTTCTTTGCGATTGACTTACCTGCTGCTGCGAACTGAGCGACCTGACCGATGTTGGAGGACTTGG
>DFJW01000029.1 GCA_002373775.1 Ruminococcus flavefaciens
GTCACTGTTCCGCCGCTTATCAGGATAGCGCCGCATTTTCCGCTTAATCCTGTTCCGATACCGGCAGCGCAATCGCTTTGTTCAGGAACATCGGTGCTTTCAGCGTATACAGTACCGCCGCTTATTGTGATATCACCGCATTCTCCAGAATATCCTGCTCCTATTCCAGGTCCATTGACTCCGCCCGTTGCAGTAACATTACCTCCGCTTATCGTTATATTACCGCATTTTGCGTTGTTTCCTGTTCCAATTCCGGATGCAGATTCTCCGCCTGTTGCAGTAACATTACCTCCGCTTATTATGATGTCACCGCAGGAAGACTCTCCATCCATTGAAACACTACAGCCGATACCGGGAGAGTAACGATCTGATGTTGCGATCACAGTACCACCGGTTATTGTAATATTACCGCCGATACTGTGCCCGGAGCCGATACCGCTGCCGGAGCTTCCACCTATCGCAGCTGCTGTTACATTGCCTCCGTTGATCGTGATATCTCCGCAGGTAATAACAGATTCGCGATCATCATTATAACCGCCTCCGATACCTGCTGAACTGCCGGCAGCATTGATAGTACCGCCGTTAATGACGATATTTCCACAGCTGAGGCGATAGCCTCCGCCTATACCGGCATGGTATTCACTGGAAGCATTGAGAGTGCCATTGCCGTCAATGGTCAACGTCTTTTCCGGAGCGATATAAATGCCGGGGTAGTCATGGTAGAATTCACTGACCGTATTCACGCCTTCGATTATAAGATCTGCATCACCTTCGCAGGTGATACCTGCCCACTTATAATTTTTATCATCAACACCATTTATGGTAACATTTTTGAGAGTTACCTTTGCGCCGTCAGCAACAGATATCTTAACGTTTTCGCCGAGCGTACCGGTAAGGGTATCGCCGTCCTTAGCTTCGTAATCTTCTGTCAGTGCTGCAAGGTCTATGGGCGCAGGATAAACGATTTCATCCTGCGTGAGATANNTTTTGAGAGTTACCTTTGCGCCGTCCTCAACTGATATCTTGACGTTTTCTTTGAGTTCGCCCGTGAGGATATCGCCGTTCTTTGCGGTGTAATCCGCAGTCAGCGCAGAAAGGTCTATACCCTCAATAGGCTCAGGATAAACGATAGTATCCTGTTTGAGGTATTCCTCGCCGCCGTTTTCATATTCGCCGTTGTTGTAGTAAACATTGCCGCCGATAGTGATAGTACCACAAATTGAGTGACCGTCAGTACCTATACAGTACGGCGCATCCTCACCCTTTGTTACCGTTACTTTTTTCACGGTATCGGCGATAGTGATATTGCCGCATTCTTCGATGTATACGCTTCCGATTCCGGGAGCGTCATCGCCGCCGGTCGCTGTCACAGTACCGCCGTTTATCGTAATATCGCCGCATTTGTAGTGTTTACCGCCCTTATGACCTGTTGTTCCTATTCCGGGAGCAGTCAAACCGCCGATCGCTGTTACATTTCCGCCGTTTATCGTAATATCGCCAAAGCCAGCTAACTGAGACCCACCGATCCCGGCAGAATAATCGCCGCCTGTTGCCGTTATAATTCCGCCGTTTATGATGAGGTTTCCGTCCTCGTATCCGCCTATTCCTGCTTCATGTGACGTTCCGTTAGCAGTGAGACTTCCCTCACCGTCGATAGTAAGCGTTCCATATCCCACATAGATCTTAGCTTTATTTGTTCCCTCAAGAAGTATCGTTGAGTTATTGTCGCAGTCAATACCATTCTGTGCTTCTGCGTCTTTCAGCGTAACTGTAACTCCGGAAACATAAATAAAACTATCTGTCGTGCCTGTTAGGATATCGCCGTCCTTTGCGGTGTAATCCGCAGTCAGCGTAGAAAGATCGACGGTGTGCTGGTCTACATAATAATCATGAGCAGCAAGGTAATAAGCCGTTACAGCCTTTGCCATGGTCACGTTTCTCTCAGAAGGCTCCTCCTGACTCATAACGCGGTCAGCCCATGAGAGTGCGGAGAATTTGTAAGTCCTGCCGTCAACGGTGATCGACTGCTCCTTGGCAAGATCCTGGGGAAGGAGTCCGCTTATCTCGAAATATGAGGGGTATTCATCTGTGCTCTTAGAGCCGGAAACAGAAGTATACATACCGTAATCGTCCTGTGTACCTGCCTGCATACCCTTGATGTAAAGGCGGATAGCTGTCTTGGAATCCAGAACGAGGGAGATCCTTGCTTCATCGGAAGTGAAGTCCGCAGCGTAAGGAGCAAGCGCTTCCTTCAGCTCATCATTGCCGGAAATATTGTAAGCTCCGGTCAGCTGACCTTCCACCGCATAGATCGTATGAAGGTCTGTACCGTAAAAATACTCCTCGGAAGCGTTTCCGAAATTAAGAGTTGCTGTTATAAGCTCATGCGTCAGGGTATCGCTGCTGTCTGTATTGGTACTGAGGTCCTCAAGATACTTTGCCGCAGAATATGTCAGCGGTACACCGATCTGCTCATCGCCCTTGTAGAGAGTGGCTGTGATCTCAGCGTTGATGTCCTTTGCATAGATGTGTGCAGAAGCACGGTACTGACCGTCCTTTTCAGTGAAGCTGCTTGATTTATCAGCACAGCTGCCGGAGAACTTTACAGTGTATTCGCTGTAATTCTCATCTGTTACCAGGTCTGAATAGAAGTTCAGAACAAGATCATCACCGAGGGTGAGTGAAGCGTCGCTGAATGCTTTTTCTTCAAATCCTGCGGAAACTGTAACATTCTCTTCCGGCATGATGAAGGAATAATAAGTAATAGTTCCCTGACTTGTTACGGATTCTTTTTTCGTAAGCTCAACAGGCTTACCTCCTGCTGTGACTGTAAGTTCATTCAGAGCGAAGCCTTCCTCAGCAGTCGGAATGATCGCCATTTCATCTCCTGCTAAAGCAAGAGTATCTGTTGTGTCATAAAGAGCGGTATAGTTTATCCTGTAAAGCTTGAGCGATCCGTTTTCAACAGTATCCGGAAGACCTATATTATAGGACGAAAGCTTTTCCCAAGTAACTTCAGTCTTTTCCTGCTCGCCTATGGAAGGCATATCTACAGCACGGATGAAATATGTTTTTCCTGCTTTAAGATGTACTGAACTTATATCCTGAGATATGCCGTCTTCTCCCGTGATAAGCAGCATCTGTAATGCTTCCTCATTGGTGAGTTTAAAACTGTAGATTCCGTCTTCATCAGGCGTGAAGGCGTATTTGGTGCCGATGATCAGCATTCCGTCATCCGGGAATTCTTCCAGAACTTCAAACTCAGCTGTTACTGTAACGTCGCCTTCAGGCATGGTAAACTGATTCTTAGATACTGGGATCGCATTTCCGTCCGCATCTTTAACGGTAATGGATCTCAGGGTGTGACCTGCATCGGGAGCAACACTAAGTGTTACCGTATCGCCGGCAAAAGCCTTTGTAGGAACGGTAACTGTTCCGTTTTCAGCGGGCGCTGCCGTGATATTATGTGCGTTCGCAGGAGTGAGCGTAACGCCGGTGAGAGCGCTCAGCGTTTCAGAGGGCGTGCTTGAATCATATATATTTGTACCATCTGTAAAGACCATTCCGTCAGCGATACGGACATTTGCACCGTCTGATAATGGATTTTTTGTGTAAATGAGATCAGTTGCTTTTGTATAGCCTAAGGAAATAGTATTCTTTGAATCAAAACTAATACTCTGATATGACGTCAGATTTACCTGACCGCCATTTATACTGCATTTGCCATGATCGAAATATATTGAGTAATAAAAACCGCCGATATTAATATTTCCACCGTTGAACGTAAGGCAGTCCTCACCAGGATCTGTTCCATTTACATAAATCTCATCGGAGATCCAGGTCCCGCCGTTGATAGTAAGTGAACCCTTAATACACACGGAAATATCACAGAAACTGGATAAAACTATTTTTCCCGTTCCCTTGCTCTGCCCGTAAATGGTGAGGTTTGTTGTTGTTTCCTCTGCGCCTGAAAACGCAAACTCATCATCCCCTTCGAGATTCATCGTATGATCATCGGTGAGTATGATGTTGACATTTCCGCTCGGTTTGAGAGTATTCGGGTTCGTGAAACTCGAATCCACAACATACCAGCCCTCTGTAAGCTCCGTTGTGTTCTCATCAAGAACAGTATACTCGCTTATCGTCTGTTCTTCACCGTTTTCGTCGATGTATGTCACACCCTCGATCTCACCCTCAGCACTTGCTGTGATAGCCGCACCGCCGAACAGGTCAGTGACCGGCTTGACCGGCGCTGCGCCTGCTATGATAAGCAGAGCAAGCAGTCCGGCTGCTGTTTTCTTCCAAAATCTGTTTTTCATCCTAAATCCTCCTTACACACAAAAGCGCACTCCACAGGACGCAGTTATCCCATAGAGTACGCTTGTATTAACGTGTCTGGTTTTGAACCGGGCAGAGTTGTTCTGTTATATGCATATATGCAGCCTGTATGCTTCATAACTATCAACTCCTTCCACCCCTTGACCGCCGTGCGGTCGATATGCTTATTTTAACATATTGACTGGCGAAAGTCAACAAGTTCTGGACGCAAAACACAGAATTCGTGTTATATTATTGCAATATAAAAAGTCAACGACAATTCCGCCCGTGAAGGGCGGTATGACTACACTTGGTTTATTCTCTTGAAGGCTGTTTTCTCATCTCACGGTATAATCAGCTGAAAGCTTGTCGAAACAATACAGGCTCTTATTGTTTTGAGCCTTTTCAATGAGCTCTTCCTTTGTCATGCTGATCTTATGTCCTCTGTTTCAAAAGTAGTGATAGTTGCATTTGTGTTTGCAGCAGTTATTTTCGTTACAAATTGCTGTGTTACGTTCCCAGGGCGTTTGGACTCCTTGTTATCCGTCATCAGGTATGCTCCTCCGCCTACAAATCCTGTCATAAGTACTACTGTCTGCTGCTATGGCGACGAGTACACTACTCTCTGCCGTCACTGTTATGAAAACCACTACACAAGATGTAGCTGCTGTGATGCTCTTCTTCATGAAAATGATGCTTATCACCTTGACGGCTATGATTACTGCTCAGAATGCTACCATGATGAAGTCGACAAATGCCGAAATATCCACGATTACGGATACAAACCTGACCCTGTATTCTACGGTAATTCCAAGCGATTCTTCGGAGTTGAGCTTGAGATAGACGGAGCAGGCAAGGACAGCGACAACGCCGACGAGCTTCTTGCTATCGGTAACAGAGACCTTGTAAGCATCTACATCAAGGGAGACGGTTCTCTTGATGATGGTATGGAGATAGTAACTCACCCTATGAGCCTTGACTGGCATAAGGACTTCTGTTGGGAAGAGATAATGAAGAAGGCTGTGTCTATGGGATATCGTTTGCATCAGACATCTACCTGTGGACTTCACATCCATGTCAACAGGAATTCTCTTGGTGATACTCATGACGAGCAGTAGCTTGTAATAAGCCATATCCTGTTCTTTGTAGAGAAACACTGGGCTGAACTGCTGAGGTTCAGCAGACGTTCCGAGTATAGCATGAACAGATGGGCTGCTCGTTACGGTTATGAGAAGACAGGACGAGAGATACTGGACAAGGCTAAGAAAGGCAACAACGGCAGGTACGCTGCCGTAAACCTTATGAACTACTCAACTATTGAGTTCAGGCTGTTCAGAGGCACCTTGAAGCACAATACTCTTATCGCTGCTCTTGAACTTGTAAACGAGATATGCGACCTGGCTATGCATCTTACAGAAGACGAAATTGCTAAAATGTCATGGAGCGAATTTGTGGAAACAATCGAAGCTCCGGAGCTTATACAGTATCTCAAAGAGCGCAGTCTCTATATCAATGAAGAAACAAATACCGAGGAGGACTTATAAAATGAAAAAGCTTGAAATACTTACAAAACTACCGAAGGTAAAACTGCCGAGCATCATGTCGAGCGATGCTCAGGTTATCCTCAGACTCGTTACTATCCTTGCTGCTACCCACCTTGCAAATAAGGTGGATAAGGTCATCAAGGACTTCGAGGCTCTTGATAATCCCGACGATATCATCCATATTTTCAGATAAGGAGGACTACCTATGTGTTCATTATTCGGCTGGCTTGACTACAAGCAAATCGTACCGTATAGGATGCTCCGGAAGCTCACTCAGGCACTCGCTAATGCTGCTGAGGAGAGAGGCACGGATGCTACCGGAATCTCGTATGTCAAAGACCATGTAATTACCATTTTTAAAAGACCGAAACCTGCACACAAGCTTCATTTCAATCCGCCGGAGGGCACAAGAGCTGTAATGGGGCATACCCGTATGACTACTCAGGGAGACGGCAAGAACAACTACAACAATCATCCTTTCCCCGGTCTTGCCGGGGATACATCGTTTGCTTTCGCCCATAACGGCGTATTGTGGAATGATAAAGAACTTCGGAAGGACAAGCTTATCCCCGAGACACACATAGAGACTGACAGCTACGCTGCTTGTCAGCTTATAGAGCAGCAAAACAAGCTCGACTTTGACAGTCTCAAGTATATGGCTGAGACTGTTGAGGGAAACTTCACTTTCACTGTACTCGATCAAGAGAACAGCTTATACATCATAAAAGGCAGCAATCCAATGTGTCTGCTGCACTTTCCTGTACTGGGACTGTATGTATACGCCAGCACAGAGAGCATCATGAAGAAGGCTCTGCAAAAGGTCGGACTTCACAAGTTCGCTATGGAGCGGATTGAAACTGATGAAGGAGATATCCTGTGCCATGACAAGAACGGAGAGATCACACGGCTGAGTTCGAGCCACGTGTGTTCCGTACCAGATATGGCGGCTAGCACGACTGGGAAGATGAGATGTTCAGTGTTCATGAGGAACTTTTGCTTGCGTACTGCGGGTGCTATGGCGTTGATAGCTCTGACGTTGAACTGCTGCTAGAGTTCGGCTATCGCAGATGACAGCAACAAGGTGAGCATCGGCAGCAAGACCTACTACAAGTTCAAATGCAGCATCTCCGCAAAGGATATGGCATCGACCATAACCGCACAGCTCATTGACGGCGAAAAGTCCGGCACGGAGTACACCTATTCCGTCAAGGATTATGCGGAATATCTGCTCTCTCATACAGAGGTCGAGGAGTATGCAAATGCAGCTCCGCTTGTAAAGGCCATGCTGAACTACGGTGCAGCTTCGCAGACATATTTCGGCATCGAAGGAACAGCCGCAAACGCTTCACTGACCGATGAAGAAAAAGCTCTCGGCGAGGTAAGCATTCCGGATACATTCAAGTTTGACGAAGCCAACGCAGATCTCCCTGAGGGCGCGACCTTCGAGGGTGCGACACTTTCGCTGAAGTCTGAGACAACGCTCTCCCTCTATTTCAAGGGACTTGCTGAGGATACAGAGTTCACCTGCGACGGCAGGACCGTTGAGACTGCGAAGAACGGTGATTATGTTGTTGCCCGTATCAGAGGCATCAAGGCAAACGAGCTGGAGAACAACTTCACCGTTACATTTGAGGGCGACAGCGAGACATACAACGTGACATACAATGTAATGACCTACTTCTACAATGTCCTGAACGACGGTACAGCTGATGACAATTTGCAGAACGTCTGCAAGGCACTGTATAAGTACGCACAGGCTGCGATCAACTATGCCGGATAAGAAAGGAGCGCATTATGGATAAGGAAAAATATATCACACCTGATATGGAGATCGTGACATTCGAGGCGGAGGATGTTATCACCACAAGCTTTGAAGACGACGAGACCAAGCTCGTAAAATAACATTAACGTAGCAAATCGGCGGATAGCATTAAGCTGTCCGCCGATTGATATGACTAAACCTTTCTGAACCCGCACGTTCAGAAAGGTTTTTCATTGCAGTACATATTATTTAAGGCTCAAAAATGTACTCGATCCTGTCGTAATCAATACCGTAAGCCCAGATCTCAGCCACATCAGTAGTGCCGTTACCGTTCAGGTTTTCAGCATAGATACTGAAATAGCCGTCCTCAGTATCGACGATCTGATCGCCCTTATAGAACAGAAGTTTAAATTTCGCGAACGAACCTAATTCATCTCCTGTCTGTTCAAAGGTGATATACAGGTCAGAACCGGACTGATTATACTGCACCATTTCAACTGCGTTACGCTCTCCTTTCATAAAGGATTCTTTCTTTGCCTGGAAATTAGGCTGAATATTCGCACTTGAAATATCTTCCTCAAAAGAGTAGCGGAAGAAGTTATATTGTCCCTCGGTCAGGGTAATATCATCGGAGCTCTTTCCGATAACGCTGCCGTCTGTCCCATAAGCCAGGAGCGTAGAAGAAATGGAGATATCCTTCTTTGCAAGTACTTTATTTACCACAATGGTATAGCCTATAGAATTCTGAAAACTCGATGTTTCGACAATATCATAGTATTCATTGTGTTCATAGGTGTTTTCTGTTTTTTCCTCAGCAGGCTCGTCGGGAGTACTCGTTTCTGCTTCGGTATTTTCTTCCGCTGCTGTCGTAGTCTGGGGCTTTTCTGTTGCAGGCACTTCAGTTGTTTCCTGCGGTTCGGAGAAGGTGTCCGTATCATCGGTAATAACAGTATTATCGACTGTTTCGTGATCTCCGGAGCCGCTCATTACTTCCTCATAGGAAACATCTTCACTCTGCTGAGTTTCAGCCGACGATGTTCCGGAATCCTCTTTCTGTTCATTGCTGCCGCATCCGCAAAGCGTGAGAGACAGGCACATTATCAGTGCAAACAGACCTCTTTTGATTATATTCAGCTTGTTCATAGTAAACCTCCGTTCTTGATGTGTGTGTATGGGTAGTTGGTCCCTTGATCTGATTTTGGGCTGCCGTCAGTCCAAGCAGAAGCACGACAGCATCGTCAACCGTACCTGAGGCGAAGTCGATCGGTGATACGGTATACAGGATGACAAGCGTTCCTTTTCGATATCACTCATGATTATACCTCGTTTGGTATTGGGGTCAGAGCCTTGTGTTTCTTGCTGATCATAGTATAGCACGCCTGATACGGTAGGTTATTAAAACGGATTCCAAAACAAAAAGCAGGCTCATAAAGAACCTGCTTTCGCATTTATAGCTGTTCTCTTTTGCCGGGCGATACGTCTCTGCTGACGCCCTGTTCCTTGTATGTATCGTTGATACGGTCTATCTCTGCTATCAGTTCATGGCATTTTGCTGTGTCTTGCATTTCCGTATAGATGTCGAGCAGGATATTCAGCAGTTCCGCCTGTTTGTCGATATACGGGAGCATGTCAGGATACTTCCTGCATACCTCCACAGCTTCTTCTATCTTATGGGCAGCCGAACGGAAGTCATTGTGATAGAAGAAACAGTTTGCTGTCGGGATATGGATAATGTCGATTAGCTCCAAGTCTGTCGGGAACACCTGTCTTGCAATATGCTCTGCCTGATCCGTCAACTCTCGTGTTTTATCAATGTCAGGCTCGGCAAGCGTATAGTACCACGCCAATGTCATGCAGTAATAGCAATGTTCTGCACTGTTCTCAGTAATGAATCCCTTTGCCATGTCCAGCAGTTCAGATACCTCTGCATTGTTTTCCGGATCGGGAGCACTTCTGAGAAGAACACTCGCCATATTATAGCACTTTTCTCAGGTGCTGTCAATTAAAGAAGGCTTAATTGTCAATAACAGCTCTCCTTACTGTGCAGCTGCTGTAAAGTAAAGACCGGATCACCTTCAGAGTGAGCCTGAACTGATAATACTTTTGTGCTTTTTATAGATCTCGCGAGCATCAGCGTATACATATCTGTGCGATGCTTTTATGGTATTCCTCCGCAAGTAACTGCATTCCCGGAACTCCGGATATCTTTCTAGTCCGGAGGCAAAAGGGGAGCATCACACAGACACGTCAGATATCCGGAACTACAGTTCTCACAAGTGAGTTGTGCGGTTTTGTCCACCTTTTCTTCTATTTATATGTTGACATAGGACAAATACTATGGTACACTTGATGCGTAATGTTATCTGATATTACAATTGCTTGCGGGAACGGGAGATTAACAGGTCCCGAAAACAAGTATATCATAGCTCGCTTAATAGCTTTATTATTGACCAGAAGGAAGTGCATAATAATGATAAGAGGATCGGGATTAAAGAAGCTGCTGATAAGTATAAATGCGGCAGTATTTTTGTGTCAGAGCCTGAGGCTCGTGCCTGTGCCGCAGACAAAAGCAGCCGAGATCAGCGGAAGGATAATCTATGTTGCTGAAAACGGCAGCGATTACACCGGAAACGGCTCATCAGGTAGCCCGTACCGTTCAATAAAAAAAGCTGCTGATGAAGCAACAGCAGGAACGACTGTACTCATTCGTCCGGGCACATATGTAGAGGAGAATATCAAGCCAAAAGAATCCGGAAAAGCAGATGCAATGATCGTATTCAGACCTGAGAATACATCTGATATCGGCAAGGTAATAATCAAGCACAAGGATACTTTCAACGGCTCAACGATCACTCCTCAGGTAAAGGCACAGTGGCTTGCCGATACAGGCTGGAGGGAAGATGAGGTACAGCATTACGATAATGCAGGCATCGAATACTCAATTGCGGCAAGAAAGAATGAACTGACTGACGTATTCAATCTGTTCGGACGTGACTATGTAAAGATCGAAGGCTTTGTATTCGAGGACTATAAATATGCACGAAGCACGATCAATATCATGGGCAAAGGCAATGTGGTGCTGAATAACCAGTTCAAGAACATCGGCTGTGTTTACAATGCACCGTGGACATGGTCCAATCAGGGAGTATATCGTCCTGATGTAACTATTCCGGTAGCAGGACAGGATAATGTTATCCGCAACAACTACTTCCAGAGCGTATATGGTGAAACACTTTGCTATGACAATCATTCCCAGAACTGCATTATTTCTGAGAACACATTTATTGGTGCTATCGGAAAAAATGCCGGAGCAGGAGGTGCAGAATCCTCAACACTGGGCGGCAGAGCTGACGGGAACAGAAATAACGCATTCGCATTCAATTACTCAGGCGGTTCAGTCAACGGCGGAACTATCTGGCTCGATATCAGCGTAAGAGATTTTACTGCTGTAAGAAATGTAGCACACAACACAGCATATTTCATGTTCAATGAGTCTGAATGTACCCGCAACTGGGCTTATGAGAATATCGTTTACAATAAGCCGCTTGACGAAAACAAGAGAATGCCGATCGGTCCGTATTTTATGAATTTCCCTGCACAGAAGATCGAATCCGGACTTTTCTCCGCATTCTGGGATACAGGTTCAACATGGGATGCAAGATGGGTAAACAATGTTACATACAATCTTAAAAATGGAATATCTCTCGACAGATCGTATAATAATGATGTTATAAACAATATTTCCTATGAAGATAACAACAGTATGTATAACAGCAATGATACTGTGGGACTTCTTGTCAAGGAAACATCCGTAAACGGATTCCATCCATGGCACGGTTTAGACCTCAAAGGCGGCGGCTCACTTACAGTCCGGAACAATCAGTGGTATTCAGCAAGAAAACCTGAGTATGTCCGTTATATGGATCCGTCACAGTCCAGCATCACGGTAGGTGCATTGAATTCACAGCTCGGAACAAAGACGAACAGTTCCGAAGATCCGATGTTTGCAGATCCTGCCGCAGGTGATTTCAGCCTGAGGGAAGGAAGTCCGGCGATAGGTTCCGGTTATAACGGAGTAAACAAGGGCGCATATGCAGTATATCCCAAGACCGATGTAGGTTATAACAAAGACCTCGGTCTGACAGAAGATGTGAATGTAAGCTTTGCAAACCTCAATTCTTCAGCCAAGCCCGGAGATGTCATTGACCTTAAACTGAGCCTCAGCAAGCCGGCTGTAAGCACAATGGAATTCAAGGTCGATGCTGTTGCAGGTGATGCACAGCCCGGCAAGGATTACAGCTTTGTTGACGATCCGGCAGTGACTTTCAATAAAGGCGATACCGAAAAAACAGTCCGCGTGAAGATACTCGGCGGATATGACCTTGACCAGCTGCTGGTATTCCGGCTTGATCCTGTGGGCACAACAAAGCTCGAATCTGTAGGTGCAAGAGATATGCACCTTGTCAGGATCAACAGAGCTGAAAAGCGCGTACTGGTCCTCAGCAATGTCGGCGATTCCATGGGTTCTGTTGTAACGGAATACTATAAGCCGGGCGAACGTGTAACGATAGATGCAAAATCAAGACCGGGCTATACATTTGACGGCTGGCAGGTCGGCATAGATGCAATGGAGGTAACTCCGATAAGTGCAGACGGAACTGTTTCCACATTCATAATGCCGGAATACAACCAGAGGATACAGGCGAAATGGAAGCTGAATGGTCCCCGCGTAAATGTAACAGGCATCCGGCTGAGTCAGGACAATATATCGCTGAATGCAGGCGAGACTGTTCAGATAAAAGCTGACGTGTTACCCGAAAATGCGACCGACAAAGTCGTGATCTGGACTTCTTCAGATCCGCTTGTAGCGTCCGTTGACAAAAACGGGACCGTGACTGCATTATCAGACGGTACAGTTGATATCTTGGCAAGAGCACTTGAACCGAGCGACAAGCAGTATACTGCAAGATGCAAAGTCAGCGTTACAGGTTCGATCTTACCGGCTGATCCTCTTCCTTTTGGAGAAAGGATAGAAGCTGAGAATTACACGGTACAATCAGGTATCCAGACAGAAAATTGCAGCGAAGGCGGCAAGGATGTTGCTTACATAGAAAACGGCGATCATATCGGATTCAGAAATGTGGATTTCGGAGACGGTGCAGAGAATATTGATTTCCGTGTGGGTTCAAACGGCGGAGATAATTCGATAGAAGTGCGTCTTGGTTCACCTGACGGCAAACTCATAGGAACTCTGAATGTAAGCGGCACAGGCGGCTGGCAGACATGGGAGACGCAGAAGTGCAGCATTGACAAGACTTCCGGAGTGAATGACGTATACCTTGTATTCAAGGGCGGAGACGGGTATCTTTTCAATCTCAACTGGTTCTGCGTAACTGATAACGTCGTCGGTGACTGCAATGCAGACGGAGAATTCAACGTTGCTGATCTCGTAACTTTGCAGAAATGGATACTTGCTGTTCCTGATGTAAAGCTGAAAGACTGGCAGGCTGCCGATCTGTGCAAAGACGGAAGGATAGATTCCTTTGACCTTTGCATGATGAGGAAACTGCTGATAAGCAAGTAAAAGGTATCTCCCGTAAAAAATGTATAAAAACGAACGGCTCTGAACATTTCATTCAGAGCCGTATCTGTTTGCCTTACGGAACAGTATTATCTATGAAACGAATATGTGCAAAGGGAGGGTGTCAGTTTTTCTGAATGAGCAGCATGTTTTTCAGCTGACAGAGATCAAACACATCCAGCTTTTCGTCAGCACACAGGTCCGCTGCTTTCCAGTTTGCAAGCTTATATTCCGGATCGGTAAGCAGCCATCTCTGTAAAGCAACTACGTCGGCGATACTGAAAGCCATATCGCTGTTAACATCTCCGGAAAGGAATGCGGTTGTGACCTTCTTGTTGTAGAAAGGATCCGTTTCACCAGCCACACGGGCGTAGACGGTGTACTGGGTATTGGGTTTGAGACCTGTTATGCCCACGCCGTTGATCTCGGCAAGGCGGTACCATTTTTTCTTGTCAACGCTGACTTCGTACTCGGGACCGTTCACTGGTTTCCTTATGCTCTCGGATAGATAGTTGGTCTTTATAGTATCTATCTCGCCGGGCTTAGCCGACTTGATAGTCATCGGATAGAGCTTGTTCACGCTGATAGTTTCGCCGTTTCCGCAGACGTATTCCACAGGTGACGAGGTATTGCAGTAATTAGTGAGAGTGCAGTAGAAGCACATAGATCTTCCGTCTGGGATCATTGCCGAGCCCGGACAGTATGTGCCGAACACAGTAGTGCCGTCCTTGCCGTAGATCTTCGTGTCAGCGCCGATATTCGCCGCATTGATATCGGAAAAGAATGTGTAATCTGTGGGGATGAGCCTTACCCGGAGAACGTAAGGAACTCCGAACTGGAACACCTCGTCTTTTCCCACGACCTTATTTGTAGAGGCGTTTATCCAGCAGGTATTTTCAAGGTCTATGGTGTAGTAGTCTTCCGGGTTGAAATCAGATATGGGAAGCGATTCAAGTCCGGAAAGATCGGGCTTTGTGCCGGGGGCAGGGTAAGCAAGTCCCTTCAGGGGGAATATATTGAAAGGAACAGGCTTATCGTACTGTCTGGTGTAGTTGGTGAACTCGTTATTTTTAAACTTGGCATATTTGCCGGTGCCGCTGATAATAACATTTGGTTCGTCAGTTACAGCCCAGCCGTATTTGCCGTTCGGCAGTTTCATATTCTCGGTGATCTCAGGGACGCCCTTATCCAGAGCAAGTCTTGTCAGAGAGGTACAGTTTTCGAACATACCAGTTGTGTTTTCAATGTTATTGATGCTGAAGTAGGAGAGCATCAGAGATTCCAGCGAAGAGCATCCGGAGAACATCTCCTCACACGTTTCCAGACTGTCACCTTTTAAGTTGTTGACCTTCAGATCATTGAGTGAAGAACAGCCCGTAAACATATTATCCATATTTGTGACATTTGAGGTATCGAATTTTCGCAGATCAAGGGATTTCAGACTGGAACATAAAAAGAACATTCCGACCATATTCGTCGCACTGCTGGTATTAAATGAGCTCAGATCAATAGATGTCAGGTTTGAGCTTTTACGGAACATCCAGTAGAATTCTTTAACATTACTGGTATCAAAAGAACTCAGATCAAGAGTGCTCAGACCAGAACACTCACTGAACATATTGTTCATGTCTGTTACCTTGCTGGTATCGAAGCCACTTACATCAATGGAGGACAATCCGGAGCAATTGTCGAACATGTGTTCCATAGCTACGGCGCTGCTGGTATCAAAAGAACTCAGATCAATTGATGTCAGACTTGAACATCCTGAAAACATTTCATTCATATAAGTTACAAGGTGGGTATCCAAACCTGTCAGATCAACGCTTTTTAGTGAAAAACAATTACTGAATATACCCCAAATGTACTCTATTTCATTTCCGGCAAAGCAGCTCAGATCAGCGCTTTCAAGACTTTGGCAGTCCAGGAACATTTCCGCGAGGTCGCGGGCTTTTGGAAAAGTATTCGTATTGGACTTGGTTGACAGGATAACTTCTTTCAGATGCAGGCAGTTGTAGAACATCCGGTACATTTTTTCAACATTTTCTGTATTAGTACTCGCAAGATCTATCTTTTCACAGTTTACATAATCCGTGAACATTTCTGAACAGTACGCTGGTAAAACAGCGCTGGGAAGTCCGTACACTGCTTTTACAGCATTCTTCTGGTCAAAGTTCTTGATCGCATTAAGACTGACATTTCCCTTCAGATACAGCGTACAGGTCTCGCTGTCAAATTCATAGCAGCTTCCGATCTCGTCATAAGGATCAGCCGCACAGACCTGCTGAGGCTGAACATATCCGCCGGGAACTGCCGGAAGAGCTCCGCATAGAATTGTCAATGACAAGGCTGCTGCTGCCAGTTTTTTCAGTTTCATAGTAACACCTCTCCTTTTAATATAATTATGTACCTATGATGCTGCATAGCAGAACATAGATTTTACTATATATTACCACAATTTTTGGCTAATGTCAATATAAATCTATACAAAATATCAGATTTGATAAGAAGCATGCATTCGCGTATCAATTGCGATGATTGACTTTCTCACAGCAATGCGGTATAGAGAAATACATTAAAGCAGGCATTCATATCAATGTGCAATAAACTTACACTACACTACAGAGAGATACTTCTACCCCTACGTCGCAGCTTACAAGAACTTAATATGCGCCGTTTCAGTGGCAACACTAAAATATTAGATATACATAAGAATATCGCTGATATTAAGGAACAGCGCCATGTCCTATCCAGACTCAGAAAGAAAGGCTTCATGGATGAGAAGAAGTACAACGAAAAGCTCACTGAACTTGAAAGTCAGCTTGCAAGGCAAGAGCGAGAACTGACAAAAACAACCAAAGCTGATAATGAGGATGACACTCTCGAGCAGTTCGAAATCCTTATAGACAGCATAGAAAAACAAAGCCATATAATTACGGAGTTCGATGAAGAACTATTCGGAATCATAGTTGAACGGATAATAGTCAGAGACAAAAGCCTTGAATTCATACTTACATCAGGCTTGTCACTCAAAGATGATATATAAAGATACGGTGCTTTGTGAACAAAAACAAAGCACCTTTTTTGTTAGGTATGGTGATAGATAAGACAGCGGATTTGTGGTATCCTTGTGAGGAAAGGAGGTGCAGAAATGGCTAAAAACCGAAGGATACCATTCGGTTATCAGAAGATTAACGGAGAGATAACAACACCCCCGAGAGAGGTATATGCCGTATCCAAAATATTTGCTGAATACCTTAAAGGGAGAAGTCTGCTTGACATATCCAAAGAAATACAGGCTGAGAATATTCCATATCATCCAGGCGATGACTGTCAATGGAACAAGAACATGGTTAAACGGATACTGGAGAATGAGAAATATCTCGGCAACAATGTCTATCCACAAATAATCTCGCCTGATATCTTCCACAGAGCCAATAATAAAAAAGCCAAGAAAGCCAATAACATTTGCGTAGTGCCTGAGGATCTGAAAGACATCAGGAATATGACGATATGTACTGAATGCCGTAAGAGACTGTTCAGAAATCAGGACGGCACATGGCAATGCAAGACATATCATTGCGGAGCATTTGAATTCAAAGCTACAGATCAGATGATATTATCGGCAGTGCTGAATATGCTTAACTCAGCGATAGCAAATACAGATCTTCTTGACGCCGAATCCGAGATGAGTGTATATACACCTGACGGAGAAGTACTAAAGCAGAACAATGAGGTATCAAGGCTCATGGATAACCCTGAAATAGACTATGATCAAGTGAAATGTGCGATACTGCAGCTGGCACAAATGAAATATGATTGCTGTACATATATGCGCTGGATAAGAGTTTTTGGA
>DFJW01000115.1 GCA_002373775.1 Ruminococcus flavefaciens
TGATAACATCAAGAAGTACGGCGATCTGACTGAAGACGGCTGGATAGACGGCAGAGACAGCACTATCATTCTCGCCTATTACGCATACGTTTCCGGTCTTGAATCATGACTGCAATAAAGCAGACACTATCGTTTAAACCATAATACAAAGGGCATGATACCACCATAATGATGATATCATGCCCTATCTTTATTGGTCAGCAGCTTTGCATCTGCGATAATTCCCGGAAAAAAACGGCGGCGATTCAAAGAAATGTATAATTATTTAGTTTAACGGATACACAGTTTAGTTACAGTGTATCCGTTTTTATCTTCAAAAACCGCAAAACACAGCCTTTTGCACAAACTTCTGTACTGATAGTATAATATGGGCAAAATAACAATAAATGGAGAGACAAACTGATGCGTAAAGTGCTACAATGGTGTAGAATCGCCATACTGTGGCGAT
The DNA here is from genome assembly GCA_002373775.1 of Ruminococcus flavefaciens. GTDB lineage: Bacteria > Bacillota > Clostridia > Oscillospirales > Ruminococcaceae > Ruminococcus > Ruminococcus flavefaciens_M. Next base: position 449 of record DFJW01000115.1, read on the forward strand.
CTGAATACTATTAACAGAGGATGGTGTTAAATGGATCTGAAAAGCAGTATAAGAAACAGGAAGACGCTTTCCGTGTTTCTTAGCGCAGTGCTTGGTGTGAACACCTGTGCTATGGTAAAGGTGAGCACACGAGGCTCCGGTTCCCCCGATCCAAAGGAGACGAGGAGCGATATCATCGGAAGAGCTGCGGCTTACCTTGACACGCGGAAGTCCGCGGACGGCAGTATCGGCGATGCCCGGACTGTCAACGACACAGCCTATGCTCTGAAGGCATACCGCAAAGCGGAGAAGAGCGGACACGAAGACAGCCTGCAATGGCTCGCGGATAATGTATCCTACAGCAACACGGATATGACAGCGAGACTTGCTGCCGCCTCCGGAGATCAGGAATACCTCAGCAAACTCGAAGCAAAACAGAATAAGGACGGCGGCTTCGGTCTCTATCCGGACTACGCCAGCGATGTGCTGGATTCGGCACTTGTGCTCGGTGCTGTCAATGAGACAGGCTATGCCGGCGGAAATATCTCCGGCGCGGCTATATGTTCGTATCTCTTCAGCGCTGCCGGTCCCGACGGCGGATACGCTTATTCCGAAGGCAGTGAGAGCGATCCGGAGATCACGGCAATGGTGGTCTACAACGCAGGAAATTTCCTCCGCGCAGGCAATTACGATATGTCTCCGCTGGATGCACCTGTCAGCTACCTTGAAGATAATGTCAGCGACAGCTACACAGATTCCGGCATAAGCGCGACTATCTGCAAGTACCTTGCCTTCCTTGCAGCAGGCGAGGAATTCGACGCGGCGACTGTTGTGGATGAACTCAGCAGAGCCGAAAAGTCCGACGGAAGTTTCGCAGGAAACGTCCGCACCACTGCCCTTGCTATCGAACTGCTCAGCAGTCTCGACCTTGAAAATTCCGTGAACGTCACCACTTTCAGCACGTCCCTCAGCGTGACCGAGAGCAAGCCGGGAAGTGCAGCTCCAATAAAGGCTGATACAACTATCGGCTACAGGAGCAATTACGACGCATCACTTGACCTTGTATTCACGGTCTACAGCGACGGCAGTCCCATTTATGAGAACAGCACCAAAGTATCTCTCCCGGCAGACGGCACATCCGTTGAGACAGAAGCCGGAGAATTCCGCATAAACGATCCCGGCAGCGAGGTATATGCAGTTGCAGAACTGAAAAACGGCGATATCACCGTAAAGTCCCAGCGCATAGATATCGAACTCACCGGCGACGATACGGTTTATTCCACCGAAGTCAGCCGACTTGCGGTGACCACTGACAGATACAACACCTTCACCGGAACTGACGGCGCAGTGAACGTTAAGGCAGAGCTTCTCTATGCGACCAACATCGAGAACAATGCGGACATAAAGACCACCGTCACCAAGGACGGCGAAGTCATCGCAGAGAGGACGGACGCAGTTATTCTCGTGCCGGAGAAGAATTCCGTTTCCCCCGAGGAACTGACCTTCACCGCGGACACATCTGCTCCCGGCGTTTATAAGATAGTTTCCGTATGCCTCCATGACGGCACGGAAGTCATCAGCGGCGAGACTGAATTCACAGTCCTCGAAGCACCCGAGATAGAGGAAGAGCCCGAGGACGGCACCACAACTCAGTTCGAGGTAACATGGTTCGGTCCCATACTCAGCGAGTATTACGTCTATGCCGGCGGTGAAAAGGAAATAACCGCAGGGGCTGAGATAAATTACTACTCCAACGGACCTTTCAGCGGAAGCGTGAAGCTTGAAGTCTACGACACCGGCGATGAACTGCTGACCGAGACCGGCTTCGATGTGGAGCTTGAAAAGGGCGTACCCACATATTTCGAGAGCAAGGCACAGTTCCCCGTATTCAAGAGCGAGGATCAGCTGACATTCGTTGTCAGCAGGACAGGCGAATACAAGGTAGTCGGCAAGCTTTTCGACAGCGAAGGCGAACTCATCAAGGAAGAGTCCCGCAAGCTGACCGTTGTTGACAAGCCCGTTCAGGATCTCATCCTGAATTCCTCTGTAGATCCCGATCAGGAGAACATGATAGACCTGTCATGGAACGACATCAGCAGCGATGCCGAGACCTACAGCTATCAGCTCAACAGACGCACAAACGGCGAAAAATGGGAGCCGCGTTCCATATGGAACGAAGAGGAGCACATCAGAGTGCTGAACGTTTACCCCTATCAGCCCTTCCTCGTTGACTGGATGAACAATACAATCAGCGATACCGAGACTCCTGCCGGAAAGGGAATTTTCGACATTGAGCCGGTGCATATCTCCGCCTTCAACAGTGATCCTGCTTCCTATCTCTACAACGACGACGGAAGCTGGAAGTGCGATGTAATATTCTTCGGTACTGCCGACAGCAACAGCGGCTATGACATCAGTGATGCAGCAATTGCTGAAGTGCAGAAGTTCATCGACAGCGGACGCGGTGTTCTCTTCGGACACGATACTATCGGACAGAGCGGGTTCAATACCTTTGCTGAACAGGCTGGTCTTATGATAGGTGCATGGAACATCAGCCGTACAACATCAGTTTCCGTAGTCAAGATAGGCACACTTACCAATTACCCGTGGGTGATAAGAGGAGACCTTACCGTTCCCAACACTCACTCAACTTCTCAGTACATCGTGGATGCTACCGAGTGGATAACGCTCAACAACTATAAATATGTATATTCAGACACCGGCTACGCCGACGGCTTCTATCTCTGTACAAAGGACAACATCGGCATGATACAGACCGGCGACAGCACAGGTCAGGCTACTGACGACGAGAGAAAAGTCATCGCGAACACGCTTTTCTATCTCTATCAGATATCACAGCAGACCACTGCAAAGGACGCTTCATTCTACGACATCGACGCTCCCGACAAGCCGGAACTCATTTCCTCACAGACCAGCGGCGGACAGGTGAACGTGACTGTGAAGTCTGTGGACAATCCCACGGATTACGAGTACTACATCACCGCAACTCCCGGCACTCCCGATGAGGACAGCGTTATCTCAAATGTCCGTAAACATACGGCATTTGCCGACCTTGCAGGCTTCGTTGTGAAGCTCAGCGCAGGCTCAGAGCCGGATCCCGGACTTATCGGGTACAACGAGACAAGGGACCAGATACTGGACATCGTTCCTGCCGACGGAAACGGCAGCGCAGTCCTCACAGCTGTTCCCACTGATTTCAGCCAGCCCCAGTATATCCACATTTTCGCTGTGGACAAAGCAAACAACGTCAGCGAGGAATACATAATGCCCTTCGCAGAGAACGGCATCTCAGCCGGCATCAGCACAGACAGCATGCTCTACACCTACGGCGACAAGGTGACTGTGAACGCTTCAACTATCTCCGAACCCTTCGGTAGAACAGCCGACGTTAAGGTGGAGATAACCGATGAAGCAGGTCTCACAGCCGCAGAACTCATCGCAGCAAATGATGTCACACTTGCAGCCGGTGAGGCAAGAACAGACAGCGCTGAATGGACTATCCCGGCGGACACAGTGGGACGCTTCACCGCAGTCATCACATGGACAAAGGACGGCGAGACCATCGCAGAGGCTTCCAGCGTGTTCAGGATATCCAACGAGGAGAGCGTGGTGAATACCATTGTCAGCGACAAGCAGAGCTACACAGTGGGCGATCCCGTAAACCTCGACCACATGGTATTCAATGAGAGCGAAGGCATGACAGAGAATGACCTCAGACTCGTAGTAAAGGTATACAAGGTAGCAGACGGCACAGAGGCAGCAGCCTATGAGCATAATGTGGGACTTGTTGATCCTGCCGGAAACAAGGGCTACCACGACGCAGTTGCTCCCGAGGCACTCACCAGCGGCAAGTACAGGGCAGAAGCTTCTGTATTCCAGGGCGACGCAGAGCTTTCCAGCGATTCCACAGAATTTGACGTTACCGAGGATGTTACTTCCCTCACCGGAGACCTTGAACTCAGCGGCAGCGGCGAAAATGGAAATGCAGCGGTATCCGTTACCAACAGCGGCACTGCCGACCTCACAGCTGCCGAGATCAGCGTGACCGTCTACAAGGAAGGCACTGAGGACGCAGTGTTCACATTCACCGAGACTGCTGACATAAAGGCAGGCGAGACTATCGAACTCAGCAGGGGATTCGATCTCCCCGAGCCTGCGGAAGGTACTTACTCCGGAGTTCTCAGAGCAGTTTACAACGGCGAGACTTCCGACCTTGACTACGACGGATTCGAATTGGCACCTGCAACAACTACCACCACTTCGACCACCACTACAGTCACAACAACGGCAGAGACTACGACAACTACAGCAAAGCCGGCAAATACCAGCACTGATTCACCCAAGACCGGCGACAATAAGATACCTGCATACATGTGGCTCATATCCATACTCAGCATTGCAGGACTTGCAGGCGTAAAGATGACAGGAGGCAGCAGAAATGAAGAAGATTAATATTATCAAAGCGGCAGCCTTCGTCACAGCGGCGGCGTTCACCGTCAGCACAACGAGCTTCTATGCCGGCGAGATCATCGAAAAGGACAAATACATCTACATCGGCAGCAGCGAACCGGCAGTGAAGAAAGCGCCGGAAGCTGTGATAGTAGAGGACGGCGTTACTCAGCTTGAAAAGCTGAACAATGCCGTTGAGGACGGAAATACGCTGAAAGCTGCCGAACTCTGCGACATCATGCTTGCGGATATCGAAGCCGACAAGACTGAGGCTGCTGCTGTTGCAGAGGATATAAGCCAGTGGGCAGACGACGAGATAATCCAGCGTCAGGAACGCTATGAGAACGAACTGAACGTTAAATATGCCGAGACTTCAAAGGCTCTCTCCGAGCTGAAAGCCGGCATCAACACCGAAGAGAATCTGGCGTTCATAAACGGTGAAATGGCTGAGCCGGCTGAGTATCACAAGTCGGACGCCACACCTAACATCGCAGTCCAGCCCGTGGAACTGAGCGCCCCCATAAGCGGCATGCTCAGCAGCGCGGAGATAATTTCTCCGGCGGCATCTGCGGACGATCTGGTGTACGACAGGGATTCATCCGATCCGGCAGCTATAAAGGCGTTCGCTGACAAGTTCAGAAATGCGAAGGACATCTACCTCTTCGTGAAGAACAGCGTGGCAAACGAGGCTTATGTGGGTTCGAAGAAGGATCCCTCCATAACCCTTGAACAGCTGGGCGGAAACGATATAGATCAGGCAGCCCTCCTGATATCACTTCTCAGGGCAAAGGGCATACCTGCAAGATTCATCAGCGGCACAGTCATGATAACTCCCGAGCAGGCTGTAGATATTACAGGTGCTGCCGACGCTGCAAGCGCAGGACGCATACTTGCGGCAAGATACAAGAACACCACAAGACTCAACCACAACGGACAGCTGGTGGGATTCAGAATGTCCCACACATGGGTAGAGGCTTACATCCCGTATACTGACTACCGCGGAGCAGGAAATGCAAAGGGCGGCAGCGTATGGGTGCAGCTTGATCCTTCATTCAAGAAGGTAGTTCCCGTGACGGAGGACGTAGTCCCCGAATTCAGCGACGCAGACAGAGAACTGCTCAGCATCGTGAACAGCGCAAGCAGCGAGTATGCCGGCTACTACGGCGAAGACCTCTCTGCACCGGAGACCGTTCCGATGCACTTCCGCGAACTGGTCAAGTGTACTGACGACTACATCCCCTCATCTCTCCCGTACACAGTAGTCAGCACAGACGAGCGCTACTCCTTCATAAAGGATTCGGACAGAGCATCGGTCAGCATATCCGTTGACGGCGACTGCCTCATGAGCGCAAGCGTATCCGAGCTTTACGGAAAGCCCCTCATAGTTTCATACGAACCTGCCAGCTCATATGACAGGGAAGTAATGGAACACTACGAGAAGATAACCGACGTTCCCGCATACCTTGTGAACGTAGTGCCGGTAGTGACCTACGGCGACGAGAAAAGCAGAGGCGAAATGGAAGTTTCTCTCGGTGCAGTGCAGAGAATGGTGACCTGCATCAAGGACGGCACAGGTACCACCATGCTGGACGACATCGTTTATGCAGGTTCGATGTACGCAATGAACATCGACCTCCAGAAAGTGGGCGGTGCAGAAGCTGAGGCTGCTGAAAAGAGACTTCAGGCTGCTGAAAAGGACTTTGCACCTTCAAAGGCATGCACTCCGGAAGTGCTGGGCGCATTCCTTGACTATTCCGGAAAGTACTACTTCTCGCTCTGCGACAGTCAGGCTTCCGTATATTCATCCATGATGAACATTGACAATTCCAGACAGCTGGGACTTGCCATAACCGGCTATCAGTTCCACAGAAGGATGTCCTTCGGCGTTGTAAAGTCACTGACCACCGGTTCATTCTACATCGACGTGGCATACAACTCCTCCTACACGCTCAGCCTTGACGGCGACAAGGAGAACGAAAAGGGCTACATCTCCACAGTCGGAATGATGGAGTCCTACTACGAAGGCTACATCTGGGAGCAGCTCCTTGACAAGAGCAAGACCTGCATCTCCACAGTCAGCGTAATGAAGGCTGCTGCCGACAAGGGCATAGAGATGCGGTACATCACCAAGGGAAACCTTGAAGAAGAACTTGCAAAGTGCAATATCGAAGAGTCCGTCCGTCAGGAAGTAAGGAATTTCGTCAACAGGGGAATGGCAGTCGAGATAGTTCCCGAGACACTGACCATAGGTGACTGGACAGGTACAGCGTACATCGCCATAGACATGGCGACAGCATCGGCTTCCTACATGATATCAGGCGGAACAGCCGGCGGTTCTTCAATGGACTTCGATGATCTGTTCCAGATCAATATGTGGCTCTCCACTATCAACGCCGAGCTTGCTCTGGGCAGCATGGTAATGGGCTACAACAAGTTCGAGACCGGACAGTTCACCGGAAACGCAAAGGAAATGGTGCAGGGAGCTCACGCTATGATAGGCGCTGCATTCTCACTGGGTTCAGCGTTCAAGATGAGATACGCTGCATATGATTACATATTTGAATATGCAGAAAGAGGCGATGAATGCCTTGAACAGTTCGAGAAGGACACTCTGAAGAACGCACTTGACACCATAGTGAACCTCGTATCATTCGGCGGACAGCTTGCCGGAGGACTTGCTGAGGAGATAACGGGCTGGGTAGCCACTATCTACTCATATGTGACCACATGTATCGAGCTTGCAGATGATAATACATCCACAGGCGACAAGCTATACGACGCTATAGCAATTATCTGGGACCTCATCGGTCACACGCTGTGATGACAGCTGCAAACACATGATATAGTTAAAAAAGCGCACGCTGCGGAGAATATCCGTGACGTGCGCTTTCATTTATTCAGTTAGTTCCTCTTCTCGTTTGTATTCCGACCAGACGATGAATGCGGCGAAGAGCGCCATTGGTATTACGCCTATGAGACCGACTTCTCCGGGACCGAAGATGAGGCGTTCGGCATGGTCGCCGCCTCTGAAGATAAGCGTGCTGACAGTGGCATTGGTAGTGCCGTGGATGATCGCCGGCAGCCAGATGCTCTCAGAGCGTCTGTAGAGCCAGTAGGAGATAATGCCGGTGGAGGTGGTGAAAATGCAGAAGACAGGCATTCCGAGGAAAGGAGCGCCGAAATAGTCCCTGCCGTATTCATACCCGATAAGAAGTATCAGCGGAAAATGCCATGCGCCGTGGATGATGCCTCCCATGAGCACGGCTTTTGTTCTGCCATAGCTGCTTTCAAGTTCCGGGAAGAGATATCCGCGCCAGCCGATCTCTTCTCCGAGACCGCTGATGATGCCGATAAATGTAAAGTAGGACGTAAGGGAATAGAAGATCTCCCGGAGCAGGTATCCGGCATAGCTGCTGTTTTCCCGGAATTCCTCGAATCCTTCTTCACCCATAGTGCGGAGGAATCCCTCAGCCGGTGAAAAGTCGTCGGGGAAAAAGGCATAGTAAAGTGCGGCACCCGTCAGCGTGAAAACAGTCGGCATCAGCCACGCAAAGAGTATCAGTTTGTAGTTTTTTCCGGCATTCAGCCGCCAGCCCATTCCGCGGATATCCGCGCCGGCAATGAGAGCGCCAAGTGCAGGCATGAACATTGAGAACATCAGTCCATAGCTGAAACTCATCCTGCCGGCGCTGCTGCCCTGTTCCAGATCGCGGCAGCTTATCCCCATAACAGCCCATGAGGTGATGAACGTGAAGAGTATGTATTTCGTGAATCGTGACATTCTTCCGAACTCCTTGATAGTCTTTTGCGATTATTATATCACCTCAGGTGGACGTTGTCAAGGAGGATGTTGGGGGGATCTCGCAGGCACAAAAAATAGGGGGATCAACTAATTATAGATCTATGGGCGGCAGGAATAGTGAGTAGCGAGTAGAGAGTAGAAAGTAGTGAAGTAGAGAGTAGAAAGTAGAGAGTAGAAAGTAGTAGGGGCGGCGTTCCGCCGCCCGGTATTTCGGGTTTATCCAGATTTAACATTAACACAATAACAATGTAGGGGCGGCGTTCCGCCGCCCGGTATTTCGGGTTTATACAGATTTAACATTAACACAATAGCAATGTAGGGGCGGCGTTCCGCCGCCCGGTATTTCGGGTTTATACAGATTTAACATTAACGCAATAACAATGTAGGGGCGGCGTTCCGCCGCCCGGGGTTATGAAAAGAGAGTAGTGCTTAGAAAGTAGAGAGTAGAAAAAACGTTACATTTTTGCGCCAACGGTGAATGCAGGATAACGCAAGTTTTAGGGCGGCGGAACGCCGCCCCTACAATAACTACTTTCTGCTTACTACTAACTATAATATGTTTCACATGAAACACAGTCCGGGGCATCATTCAAAAATGAACACTTCCTCAACTGTACAGCCGAACACCCTTGCAATATCCACTGCCAGTTTGAGTGAAGGATTATACTGTCCCTTTTCCAGCCGGATTATAGTCTCACGGCGAACGCCCACAAGGTCGGCAAGTTCGCCCTGTTTCATATTCTTCGCTGCTCTCAGCTCTTTCAGTCTTGTAGTGAATTCTGCCATTATTCCTCCTCAGCCTCTGCCGGCTCTTTGCCTTCGATCGAAAGGAAATACAGATGTTCGAAGAAGGCGTATGCAAATACCGCCGTGCAGAACAGACCAAGCCAGTTGTCGTTGTTTATAGTGAAAGTCGTTCCGATAAAGGAGAATGCTATCACTCCGATAACTGCCGCTGCTATCATTATTGTAATTCCGGCAAGTTCTGAGGCGCGTTTCTTGCTGTTTAACGAAAGCTCATCGTCGATCTCTTTTTTATACTTTTTCTCCACGGAGCTGAAGACTATCACGGTTATCACCATTGCAAAGAGCAGGATCGCTGAAACTATGCCGCCTATGCCGTCACTCATCGCTTCCTTCGCAAAGGTCAGACATCCGAATACCAGAGTGTCAAGAAAAAAGAGGACCATATTGAGAAATGCCTGTTTTCTGACTGATATCGAAGGACGCGGATCGGCTGCATACCTGACGCGCATCAGTTCGCTGAAGGCTTCCTTTCTTTCAGAACGGCTGAGTTTTTTATCTGTGTACTGCGCTTTGAGCTGGTCGAGCTTAGCCTGTGTTTTTTCATCAAATACTGCATTGTTCGTTTTCATAATGATACCTCCTGTAGTGTCTGGTGTGATTTATTTCTCACCTGATGTGATAATAATATCACATCAATTCCCGTTTGTCAACAGATAATGTGACAAATCTGTCACTTTTGTATACCTGCACAAATGCAGCTCCCGTGTGATAAATATATCACAGCACTCTGCATATAACTTCCCTGCCGGCGGCGTGTCACATATCACCCATCGGATTCGTTATTATATGCAGAATACTTTTACGGGAGGCAGAAAAATGAAAAAGCCGATATCAGTTTTATTTGCATCCGTGATACTCCTTACAGGCTGCGGAAACAATTCCGGCTCAGGTTCTGTGTCGGAGAACGCGGCAGTTCCGGAGAACCGGACAGAAACGGCACCAGATGCCGCAAAGGACGATATAGTGCTCACCATGGCGTGTGTGTATGAGGTCTGGGAACCCGTGAGGGAACAGATCGACAAGTTCAACGCCGAGGACAACGGCATAATCATCGAGATAAAGAATTACACCGAGGATCTCGAAGGGCTTGGTTGTGATGAGGAAGGCGTCTTCATCGGATACAACAATGATGAGCTGAAAATGCTGGATCTTCAGGTCATGCAGGATCTCATCAACAAGGATGACATCGACATCATCGGACCGTTCTCTTTCGGAAACGGAGCTAAGTATGAGTTTTTCAAGCAGAACGGCGGCTGTGCCGATCTGTATGGATTCATGGAAAACGACGCAGAGGTGAATTCCGGCACACTGAACGAACACATCCTCAGTCTGAACGAATGTGACGGCAGTCTCTATTCGCTTCCTACTCACTATGCGGCGTGGACAATGGCTGGGAAAACGGAATACGTCGGCACTGAACGGAACTGGACTATCGACGAATTCATTGACTGCTGGAACGCTATGCCCGAAGGTGCATCCGTGAACGGTTCGAACATCGCCGAGGACATATACTATGACGTTCTGCGCCATAACAATGCCTCATTCGTGGATTATGATGACTATGAGGTGGATTTCGATTCTGAGGACTTCCGCAGGATGCTGGAATTCTGCGGCACGTTCCCCAGCAACATGGGAGACAAATACGAGTCTGACGGGATCAATGAACGCCTTGTGCAGGTCATCCCCATAACGAACTATAAGAGCGCCGCAGTCAGCGAAATGAACTATGTCTCTCACAGAACGGAAAAATATCGCCTGCGTGACGGCAGTCATACTCTGGTGGGATTCCCCACATCTGACAGACGCGGTGCATATCTCTTTTCCCCGTATTATGAGTTATCCATATGCGCGAACATATCCGATGAAAGACAGCAGGCGGCATGGCAGTTCATCCGCGAACTCTACACCGAGGAGTTCCAGACAGAGACTTTTGCAACACGCCGTGAATCCTATAATCCGCAGACCGGTGATACCTATGTGGACTATCTGCTTCTGGAAGGCTTTCCCATTAATAACGCCGCCCGGAAGAACATCGCTGCTGCCTTTGTGAACGGTGAATATGAAAGCAGCAGCACGGCGGCTGTGCCGGAAGATGCTCCCATGCAGCCCGAAGAAATTAAGCCTGAGCAGGCGGATATCAGCTACATAGACGATTATATAGCCTCCATAGACCGCTGGGAGTCCCCAAATCTTGACCGGGAACTTTTCTCAATGGTAGAGGAAGAAGTGCTCGCATATCTTCATGGTGAACATGACATCGACACGACTATAGACCTGATACAGGACCGGGCATCTATCTGGATAAGCGAACTGGAATAGGCGGCGTGCCGCTGCACCTACAGAAGATGCGTCAGATACGGAGCAATATGCACAGATACGGGGTATCAGATTTATGCAGGTATACGAAATCATGATTGCCGCCCGATAATTTACAATTAGTTCACACCCCCCGATTTTTTGTAGTATAATGGTATTAGAGAAACCAGAAAACACAAAGCACCGCAAATGCGGTGCGTGCCGAAAATTTAAAGGAGGGCTTAACATGAAAAAATTCATTTCTGTACTTGCAGCAGCAGCTCTCGGAATGTGTGCTGTTCCTGTAACTGCATCCGCTGATGATGTGCCGTATGTTTTTTCATATATGGGAAAAGATGGTGCTTTTCACGATCATGTGATGTATGGCTGTGATGTTAACGAAGACGGTTTTACAGATGCAAGAGACGCTACTATAATCCTTGCTTATTACGCTGATCTTTCTGTCGCAGACGAACTGGGAAAAGAACTTATTGATTATCCGTTTATAGATAACATCAAAAAGTATGGCGATGTGACCGAGGACGGCAGGATAGACGGCAGGGACAGCATGATAATTCTAAGATACTACGCCTACATTTCCGGAGAGACAGAATAAGCGCGAAGTTTTAAAGGAGGGCTTAACATGAAAAAATTCATATCTGTTCTTGCAGCAGCAGCTCTCGGAATGTGCGCTGTTCCAATGACTGTATCTGCAACTGAGGGAGAAGTTATCAAGTTTACACTTGATGACGGAGAGTATTCTATCAAAGGTGGAGACGTTAATGAAGACAGCTTGATCGACGCAAGAGATGCTTCAATCGTCCTCAGTTACTACGCTGATCTTTCTTGTGAACACGATGTTTCCACAAACAAGTACCTTGATAGCATACTAAAATACGGCGATGTTAATGAAGACGAAGTCATAGATTGCAGAGACGCTACAAATATCCTCGTCTATTACGCCTACATTTCCGGAGAGATAGAATAAGCGCGAAGTTTTAAAGGAGGGCTTAACATGAAAAAATTCATATCTGTACTTGCAGCAGCAGCTCTCGGAATGTGTGCTGTTCCAATGACTGTATCTGCAACTGAGGGAGAAGTTATCACCTATGTTTATTATGGCAGAGAGTACTCTATCAAGGGCGGAGACGTAAACGAAGACGGTTACACCGACGCAAGAGATGCTACGATCATCCTCGATTACTACGCTGATATTTCCTGTGATCTTGATGTTTCCACAAACAAATATCTTGAGAGCATAAAAAAGTATGGTGATGTGGATGAAGACGGCAAAATAAGCGGAATAGATGCGACGGAGATTCTCTGCTATTACACATACGTTGCCGGTCTTGAAGCATGACTGCATAATGCAGACACTATCGTTTAAACCATAATACAAAGGGCATGATACCACCATTATGATGATATCATGCTCTTTTCTCTTTTCGTAACTACGGGCGGCGGAATGCCGCCACTACAAAACTACTTTCCGCTCTCTGCTTCAAAAAGGAAAAATTGCTGTGAACGGTGATATAAAAAGGACGGCATTAGGGCGCTTCCCTCTGCCGTCCTTTTGTTTTTTATTACATATGAGAAAGTATAGTGATCTTTACCTCAGATCAAGAAGTTTTTCCTGAATAAACAGAGCATCTCCTGCGGTTATATGATAGTGATAATGAATACCACCTTTTCAGAAATATCATTTATCGTCCTGATACGCTTGGACAGCTTATCAATGACATGGATCTAAGAAATGAAATGAAAATAAACAGCG
>DFJW01000074.1 GCA_002373775.1 Ruminococcus flavefaciens
TATCTATAGCAGATTCAAGTCTTTTTTGCACAAATAGTCCATTTATACAAAATATTTCTTTTAGGCGTTCTCTCAATTGGACAGATATATCAGTCATTTTGTCGAAATCAAAGACTCTTTTCACATGAAGCCATTGGAATATCTGTCTGGCGCGGAATTTTTTCTCTCCCATTTCCGAAAGATACGCTTCTATCTCCTTCAGATCAAGGCTCAGGATATCTATTTTCTGCACGGAGAACGCCTCCTTTCTTATCTCATTTTTCTGAATTTAGCCACAAAAAATCCATCATCGAATCCCTGTGACGGGAATAGTGTCGCACGGCAGCCAAGTTTTCTGCCGAACGCTTCCGGCAGTTCGACCGGTTCTATCTCCGGATGAGCAGCAAGCAGTCTGTCACACACATCTTCATTTTCCGCCCTGCGGACAGTGCAGGTCGAGTACACAAGTTCTCCGCCTACAGCAAGATAGTTCAAAGCGTTGTGTGCAATATTGTACTGTATATCTGGAAGCCGCTCAAAATCGCTGAGACTTTTGTATCTTATCTCCGGCTTTTTGGCAATCACGCCGAACCCGGAACACGGAACGTCGCAGAGTATCTTGGTGAACTCCGGCAAGAGGCTGTTGTACTTCAGCGCATCTCCGGCAGCTGCTTTTATATTGTTGAGCCTTAACCGTTCTGCGCCCTTGCGTATGAGTTCTGCCCGCTTTTCATGAAGGTCGAATGCGTATATCTCGCCCTTGCCGTTCATCATTTCAGCCATTGTGAATGTTTTTCCTCCGGGAGCAGCACACATGTCCAGCACTCTGTCATCCTCCGTTGGAGCAAGCGCCTTGCAGCAATACTGCGATGAAAGCCCCTGAACGTGAAAATATCCCTTCCGGAATGCCTCCGTTGCTGTTACATCACCGCTTTCAGCGATCCAGCACAAGTCATCCTGTCCGGCTTCGGTGACTTTTATCTTACCCATCGCGTTTACAAAGTCATCCACGGAACAGTTAAGGTGAGAGCGCCTGAGATATACAGCAGGACGCTCGGCAAAATGTCTGCAAAGCTCCAGAGCCGCTTCTTTGCCGTAATCTTTTATAAAGCTCTCTATCAGTTCCTCCGGGACCGAATACTCTATGGACATAGCTTCAACTGTGCCGGGTGTACCGCAGTAAATACGTTTATCCTGCCGTATAAAATTACGGAGGACTGCATTTACCATTCCGGCTGCACTTGTTTTGCCAAAGCGTTTTGCAAGAGCGACGCTCTCATTTACAGCTGCGTTGTCCGGTATGGAATCCATGAACGCAAGCTGGTATAATCCGCATCTCAGGATGTTGAGTACGGAATCATCCATTTTTGCTATCGGTCGGCTGGACAGCCTTCCTATAATGTGGTCAAGGCTCAGTCTTGACTGTATCACGCCGTAGTATACAGCTGAACATAGCTTTCTCCCCCGATCATCAAGATCGGAGGAGTCAAGCCCTGCATTAAGCTGTAAGTTCGAATAGCTTCCTCCGGCAAATGTCTTGCAAAGCAGCTTGACAGCAAGGAATCTCGGATCAGTCATATCAGTTCCTTCTGTTTACAGCGCTGAGAAGTCTCAGGAACTGTATAAGTGATGTCACAAGTGCTGTGACGTATGTCAGTGCTGCTGCTGTAAGGACTTTCTTTGCCTTGGGTACTTCATCGTGTTCAAGTATCATGTCATTTTCAAGTGTTTTAAGTGCTCTTCCGCTGGCATCAAGCTCTACAGGAAGTGTTACAAGCTGGAATAAAACAACTGCGCCGAACATTACCACGCCGGCGATAGCTATCTGCGGCATTGCTTCAAAAAGGATAACGCCTATAAGGAATACAAAATACCATAAACGTGAGCAGATATTAACCACAGGAACTATAGCAGTTCTGATCTTTATGGGGGTGTACTCTTCTGCATGCTGGCAAGCGTGACCGCATTCATGTGCAGCTACACCGATAGCCGCAACGTTGTCTTTTCCGTAAGTTGCATCTGAGAGTCTTACTACCTGAGCAGACGGATCATAGTGATCTGTGAGTTCTCCTGATATATGCTCTATGCCAACATTGTAAAGTCCGTTGCTGTCAAGGATGCGGCGTGCCACCTGATCTGCGGTGAGTCCGCGTGAACTGCGGACCTGTGAATACCTTTCAAAAGTCGCCTTAACATTGATATGCACTATTATCGGGAGCAGTAACATTATCAATAACAGTAATAATTCCATGGTTATACCTCCATTATCCAAGTATTTCGCCTGAAGCGAGTTTCTTTCCTCTGAGGAAATCCTCAGTTCTCATCCTTTTTTTGCCTTCCGGCTGGACCTCTTTGAATACGATGACTCTGCCGTCGCCGCATTTCACTCCGAAATCCTTAACATCCACTATCTCGCCGTCTTTGGCATTTTCCGCAGTTTTTGCGGAAATCTCCGACGAAAAGATCTTGAGTCTTTTTCCTTCAAGGAGCGTGAATCCGGTAACACCTCTTATAGTATTGTGTACCTCTGCTGCCGGTCTGGAGAAATCAAGAGCGCTCATCTCCTTCTTTATCATGGGAGAATAGCAGCTACGTGAATCATCCTGCTTTTCCGGTCTGAGCGAACCTTCTTCAAGCGCCTTTATAGTCCTTATAAGGACTTCTCCGCCCATTTCTGCAAGTCTTGCGTAGAGTTCCTCATAAGTTTCATTTTCACCTATTTCCGTCTTTTCAGTAATAAGCATATCGCCGGTGTCAAGGCCTTCGCTCATCTGCATAGATGTTACACCAGTCTCTTTCTCACCGTTCAGGAGCACCCAGTTTATGGGAGCAGCCCCACGATATTTCGGAAGAAGTGAAGCATGGATGTTGATGCAGCCGTACTTAGGAAGTTCGAGCACTTCCTTCGGCAGTATCTGTCCGTATGCAGTTACTACGATAAGGTCCGGAGAGATGTCATGCAGCACTTTCAGAGCTTCATCCGCATCCTCTCCTTTTCGCAGTGAAAGAGGCTGATACACCGGATAACCGTATTCTGCCGCAGCTGCCTTTACAGGTGTAGGTATAAGCTTATATCCCCTGCCTTTGGGTTTATCCGGCTGTGTGAATACTGCCGGCACTTCATGTCCCTCTGAGGCAAGTGCTCTCAGACACGGAACAGCGAATTCCGGAGTACCCATAAATACGATCTTCATCTATCATTCCTCCTCGGGGACGAAAAATTCCTCCACTATCTCAGTGAATACATGACCGTCAAGGTGGTCATTCTCATGGCATGTACACTGGGCTGCAAGGCCGGTAAAGTCCTTCTCGAACCAGTTGCCGTTCCTGTCCTGAGCCCTGAGGTGACAGTTCATAGGTCTTGTGACATATCCCCATACATTCGGGCATGACAGGCAGCCTTCCTGAACGCGCTGCTTTCCCGACAGTTCTGTTACTTCCGGGTTGATGCACTCAAAGCTTCCTTCTTCAAGGTGCATAATGAATATGCGTCTGCACAGCCCGATCTGAGGAGCTGCAAGTCCGAGTCCCTGGGCTTTGTCAAGAGTCTCGTGCATATCATCCAGGAGTACAGCAAGCTTTTCATCGAATTTATCAACCGGCTTGCAAACCCTATGAAGGCTTTCGTCCTTATCAGTTAGTATTTTTCTCAGTGCCATTTAGACCATATCCTTTCTTTTAGATCATACGCCTGCATCGCCGTTCATATCAGCGTACAGCGCAACTTTCCTCATATCTTTCAGCTTTGCGCCCTCAATGAGCACTTCGCTGATGAAACCGCGTATCTCAGCGGTATTCTTGCATTTCATGATTATCCTGTAGCGGAATTTTCCGCCTATTTTCCCATAAGAGCAACGTACAGGCCCGAGTACTCTTACCGGTGTTTTTGGCTGAAGGGCTCGAAGCTTTTCCCTCATAAGCTGAAGGACCTCCTCAGAACCGTTGATGACCGATACTTCATCTGCACCGGAAAAGCAGAATACGCACATATCACACAGCGGAGGGAATATCATCATGCGCCGTATGGATATCTCCTCGCGGTAAAATCCAGCGTAATCCTGCGCAGCTGCAAGATTCATTATATAGTGATCCGGCATAAATGTCTGTAGTATAGCCCTTCCCTGCCTTTCTCCGCGTCCTCCGCGTCCCACCACCTGAGTGATGAGCGAGAATGTCCGCTCATAGCTTCTGAAATCGCCGGCATAAAGAGCTTTGTCTACTGACAGAACTCCGACCAGCGTTACATTCGGGAAGTCAAGACCTTTGCCTATCATCTGTGTGCCTATCATAATGTCGTACTCGCCGTTCCGGAAATCTGCAAAGTTCTTTTCGTAGGAATACCGTGAAAAAGTGGTATCAGCGTCCATTCTGAGCACACGGGCTTCCGGAAAATACATGGCAAGTTCTTCTTCAAGCTTCTGAGTACCGAATCCCATGCTTTTCAGTCTCTCACATCCACAGCTCGGACACTGCTTTACAGGATCTCCGATGTAGCCGCAGTAATGGCACATCATTTTGTTATTCTTCTTGTGATAAGTAAGCGGAACTGCACAATTCGGGCAGTAGACCGGTTTGTTGCAGTCACAGCAGCTTATTATCGTATGGTATCCGCGGCGGTTTAGCAGAAGTATGGTCTGCTCTCCGCGCCGTATATTTCCTTGTATCTCACTGACCAGGCGCCGGCTGAATTCAGATTTGTTTCCGGCTTCCCGTTCAAGATTCATGTCGATCGTAGTTACTTCGGGAAGTGAATCGCTGTGATAGCGCTTTTTCATTTCAAGCAGCTTATACAGCCCTTTTTCCGCATAGTAATAGCTCTCCACCGAAGGCGTTGCCGAAGCAAGAAGCAGCGAAGCTCCGTGGTACAGTGCCCTCTGCTTTGCAACATCGACAGTATTGTACCTCGGTGAACTTTCGGATTTGTATGTCCGTTCGCCCTCCTCGTCCATTATGATGAGTCCTATGTTGCTGAGCGGTGCAAAGACCGCACTCCTCGTACCTATAACTATGTCGGCATCCCCGCGTTTTATTCGTTTGTACTCGTCAAGTCTCTGACCGAGCGAAAGTCCGCTGTGTATGACAGCGACTCTTTCTCCGAAAAGCGAACGGAATCTGCGGAGTATCTGCGGTGTAAGTCCTATTTCCGGGATCAGCAGCATTGCCTGCCTCCCCATTTTTACGGTATCGTTGATGAGTTTTTCGAATACCGATGTCTTTCCGCTTCCCGTAACGCCGTGAAGCAGGAATACTCCGGCTTTCTTTTCGAACATCCTTGCAAGTACGGCATCATGAGCATTCTGCTGCTCGTCAGAAAGCACCGTATCATCAGGATCTATCCTCTCATCTGCGCCGTCTTCGACACGTCGCATCAGTTCAGCTTCATATTCTTCAGCAGCACCTGATGCAGCAAGCCGTTTTATAACATCAGCTGTGACACCGCACATATATGCAGCTTCACGGACTGAAGCTGTGCCGATATCAGCGAGAAGATCAGCCGCGATCTTCTGCTTGGGCGTAAGTCTGAATCCGGAAGGATCGCTGAGGTAAGCGTCGCTCAGCCTAACCATCCTGACTGCCGCATCCCCGACTTGCTGTCGGAAGATGTTGTCGGTAAGCAGCGCTCCCGAATCGCACAATTCGTCAGCAGCATGCCTTCCATTGTCTATGATATACTTTTCAGCCAGTTCATTCAGCTGCTTTTCGGAATCTGCACCGCGCAGTATACCATACAGCAGCCTTGCTTCATCGCTCAGGCTGTCTGTGTCTGTGAAAGTCTCAGACAGTCTGAACTTCTCCCTGAAGCTCACACTCATCGCAGGCGGAAGCATTATCCTCACCGCATCAAAATATGTGCAGAAAGTCTGCTCCCTGAGGAAAAATGCAAGCTCCCGCAGTTCTTCGGATATCACAGGTGCATCGTCTATCAGTGACACAAGAGGCTTGAGTCCGGTGTCACTGCCTTCTGTCAGGCGCATGACGATGCCGATGCGTCTGTTGTTTCCCCGTCCGAACGGGACGAGTACACGGCTGCCGCAAGCGATCTTTCCGCAATATCTTTCAGGCACGGCATAGCTGAACAGCATATCGAAGGAATAAGCTGTTCCGCTTACAGCAGTTTCCGCGATAAGCGGCATTATTCGTTGTTTGAAGGAGCTGTGCTCACTATCTTGCACTTGCCGCTTGCTATCTCTTCTATAGCAGTCTTGACAGGCTTCTCTTCGAGAGTCTCACCCTTGTCATAAAGTTCCTGAGCTATCTCTCTTGCGCGTTTTGCAACTGCTATAACAAGTGAATAGCAGCTCTCATTCTTTGAAATTATCTGATTAACAGCAGGTCTAAGCATAATTTATAACACCTCATTGAAATATTAGTTGTTGATGTCGGTACGGAGTTCCTCAGCGCGTATAATCGCAAAGAAATCACTTACTGCATCCTCAAGCGCATCATTGACGATATTGTACTTGTAGTCACCGGCAAAGCCCATCTCATATTCAGCCTGAGCTATTCGCTTTTCGATGACCTCTTCCGGCTCTGTGCCTCTTTTGTGAAGGCGGCGGCGGAGTTCTTCGACGCTTGGCGGAAGAATGAACACTGTTATAGCGTCCGGTCGCTTCTTCATGACGTCAGCTGCGCCCTGTACCTCGATCTCAAGGATGACATTGACACCGGCTGCAAGCTTTCTGTCAACTTCGCTGTTGAGTGTGCCGTACTGATGCTCGCAGTACACGGCATGTTCAAGGAATTCACCGGCATCTACTCTGCGCTGGAACTCTTCCTCGCTCAGGTAATAGTAATTCACACCTTCCGTCTCTCCGGTACGCGGCGCTCTTGTGGTCGCAGAGACCGAAACGCCGAAACGCTCGTCTTTCAGTATCTCCGCAAGCATAGTGCCCTTTCCGCATCCTGAAGGAGCTGAAAAAATTATAAGTCTGCCTTTACTCATTGTCACCTGTACCTCCTGTCCCGTTTATCCTCGCTGCGAGAGTATCGGTTATCAGCGAAGAAAGAATGATGTGGCCGCTGTCCATTATGATAACGGCTCTTGTTTTTCTTCCATAAGTGGCATCTATGGCATGACCGCTGTCCTTTGCTTCCTGGACAAGTCTCTTTATGGGAGCCGAATCAGGGCTGACGATCGTTACGATCCGTTCAGATGCGATCATATTTCCATAGCCAATGTTTATAAGCTTCATACTCACCTACTCGATATTCTGTATCTGTTCTCTGATCTTCTCGATCTCAGCCTTCATATTGACAACGAGCTTGGTGACGTTGAGATCCTGAGCCTTGGAGCCGATAGTGTTGACTTCGCGGTTCATCTCCTGAACAATGAAATCCAGCTTTCTGCCAACGGCTTCCTCTGAATTGAGCATAGTCACAAGCTGTGAAACATGGCTTCTGAGGCGCACAGTCTCCTCATCAACGGCAATTTTTTCTGAAAAAATAGCAGCTTCAGTAAGTATACGCTGCTCGTCGATCTCCTTGCCCTCAAGAACTTCAGTCATCTTCTTATAAAGGCGTTCACGGTAGTTTGCTACCGTCTGGGGAGACAGCACCTCGACCTGTGAGACCATGTCAAGGACGGCTTCCGCCTTCTCTATAACATCATTCTTCAGACGCTCACCTTCGGTCTGACGCATATCAACGAATCTCGCAAGAGCCTCAGCGGCTACCTGCGAAATATCGCTCCATATCTGCTCTTCATCCTCAGGCGCCTTCTGGACAGTGAAAATATCCGGAAGCTTCATGAGCTTTGAAAGCTTTATATCGTCCTCCAGCCAGTCTGAACCGTCAGCCCCCATTTCTCTGTTCAGTGCTCTGAGAGCATCTACATATCCGGCAGCTACATCCTTGTTGACAGCGATTACCGTGTCTCTGCCCTCGATATTGTTCACAGTGACAGCGACTTCGACCTTTCCGCGGGATATGCCCGACTTCAGAAGAGTCTTCAGCTTGTCGTCGATATAATTATAAGCTCTTGGTATCCTGGATGAATACTCGTAATATCTATGGTTCACGGAACGGATCTCAACAAGGATGTCGCGCCCGTTCAGAAGTTTCTGTGATCTGCCGTAACCGGTCATACTTCTTAGCACCTTATCGCCTGCTTTCAAATAATATTAGGAAAGATTTTTCGCATAAATATACTATTCTATTATATCACTGATCGCAGAAAAATGCAAGTCTTTTTCCTAAAAAAGTCACAGTGAGCAGCACAAGGATACAAAAAAGGGAACGCCGGAGCGTTCCCTAAATTTGTTATTGATTATGCCTTGTATGACTCAGGAAGCTTGTCGATGAGTTCAAGCTTGAAGGACTGGATGGAGCTTGCATCGTTAACAGTAATTCCATCGCCGTTGTCATAAACGTCGCCGTTAACCATACCCTGCTTTGTGATACCATCCGGCTTGCCCTCGCCGTATACGTCAGGGTTAGAGAGTGACTGCATGATGAGTACAGCGTCAGCCATGTTTACTTCACCGTCGCAGTTTGCATCGCCCCAGAGTGTAACCTTGAGCTCTTCGTCCTCATCAGGAAGAGGCGTAACCTCAGGATAGAGGAGTGCCATTCCGCCGTATGCCATGAGAGCATCACCAGCATGCCAGAATCTGTGGAGCTTGTATGTATAAGTGTCAGTAGCACCTGTCTCCTCATAAACCTTCTTACAAGCAGCATACATAGGATCCTGCTCATAAATACCACGGATAGAGCTGAATGTAGCATTTCCGTCAAGCTTAGAGCCGTCAGGCATTGTGCCTGAGTAAGATGAAGGAATGTATACCTTTTCTGTGAAGAGACGCTTAAGGCTTCCGTTGTGATCTGTGAATGAGATACCGATTCCGTCACGACCCTCGTTCCACTGAGCAGACAGGAGTTTGTTAGCAAGGTAAAGACCCTTTTCAGCTGTTGTGCCGTTAGCCTTCTCAGCCTGTGCACAAGAAGCGTCAACGCCTTCAGCAGCAGCGTAGTAGATAAGTGTGTTACAGAGTGAAGATACGCATCCTACGTCGCCCTGGCCATAGCCCTTGATCTCACAAGTAAGATTCTGGTTGCCGTTAGGATTATATGTACCTGTCCATGTGTCAGGAGCAACGCTATAGTCAGTATCGTTCTTACCCCAGTCAACAGTTGACGGAATAGCGTAAGACATAATATTACCCTGATCGTCAGCTACGTTGAACTTAGTATTCTTTTCGAACCAAGCAACCCATCTCTCGATGAGAGTCTTGAGAGCATCCTCGAGTGAGAGACCGCCGAATGTCATTCCGCCTGTCTTGTCTCCGTCCTTCTTTACATAGTAGTAAAGCTCAGCAAGACGCTGCATTGACCATACCTGGTTACCGATCCAGTGGTTTGAACCAGGATCTGCGTATACAGGATGAGGAACGTAAACCATTTTATAGAATGTAGGATATCCATCCGGATACTTCTCATAACGTCCTCTGTAGGAGTTTGTACAACCACCTGCAAAAAGACCGTCCTTGGACTGGAGCCAGAGGTACATTTCAATCTGTCTCTTGAGTGACTTCTCATAGTCGCCTGTAGCGCCGGAAGCCTTCATACCTTCATTGATATCGCTATCATAAAGCAGAGCATAAGCAGCGAGCGGGTTCTGATAGAACTGATGTGAATGTGAGCAGCCGATCTGCCATGCCCAGTTATACTGATCGAGAGCGCCGCCCCAAGCTGTGTACCAGGACATGAGGTAGTGCTGACCGCCTGCTTCTCCGAGCTGTTTGGTTGTACCATCAGCCATGATATCCTGGCAGCCGATTGCGTGATAATACTTATCGAACATGTCGTTACGGCACTGGTCACCCATCTTACCAGCAAGAGCTGAGAGGTTCTTGTCGCCTGCGCCGTGCTTGTTTGCAAAGTAAACAGCCTGGATAGCACGATCCTCAGCGTCAGGAGCGTTTGTGAAGGAATACTGCTTAGGAACATTAGAACCATTGAAGATTCCCTTGATACCGTCCTGAGGATTACCGTACTTGAGTTCTTCGATACAAGGCTGAGGAACAGTCTCGAAACAAGACTCCTGCTCGCCTCTCTGGAATGTATTGATGAATGTGAACTTACCGTTGCCAGCACCAGGTGTAGCACCGCCGAATCCATACCAGTCATCAACGTCAGCGAGCCAGTTCATGAGGTAGTAACCGTTATCACTGCCGTAAGCTGTCTTATATGCAGAGTACAGCGGGTTGATAGCATCCATACCTGCGTTCTGTGTAGGATAGCCTGAGGGCTCATCCTTTTCAGGAGCTGTATCAGCCTTGAGTCTGTCCTGTGTCCAGATAGACTTGTAGTTTATATCTGTGCTTCTGCCTGAAGCCTTTGACCAGCCAGGGATCATAGCTTCGAGTGTTGTCCATGCCTTAGGAAGGTCGCTGCCGCCGAGCAGTACATCGTGCATTGCAGCCATCCATACGATATAGGACATAGCCTCTGATGTTGTCTCGTGACCGTAGTCAGGAGCTTCAACAACGAGTGTTTCAACAGCGTGGTAAGGAATACCGAAAGAATCTCCGCCGTTGTTCTGCTTGCTGAGGTAGCCGTTATCCTGACCGTTTGT
>DFJW01000035.1 GCA_002373775.1 Ruminococcus flavefaciens
ACAGATTCTACAAGAAAGAAATGAAAGAACCTATCGACGCCCTCACTCAGGCTGCTGAAAAGATCCTTTCTGATGACCTCGATTTCACTGTGAAATGTGATTCTGATAATGAACTCGGGCAGCTTTGCGATTCCTTCGAGCAGATGAAGTGTGACCTCTACGAAAGCAATTATGTGCTCTGGAAATCTCTTGAGGAACGCAAACGTCTCAATTCCGCATTTTCTCATGACCTAAGAACGCCTATCACCGTGCTCAAAGGCTATACAGAGCTTATCAGCCGGTTCGGCAACGGTATCAGTCCGGAAAAGCAGTCTGAGATCATCAGCAAGATGTCCGGACAGGTCAGCCGGCTTGAACGATATACTGAAAAAATGACTGGTCTGCACAAGCTGGAGGACATAATCCCCGAACCGGAACGCTGCTCTTTTGAAAAGCTCTGCGGACAGCTTGACGAGACCGGAAGTCTGCTCTGCGGAAACTTCAGTTTCACGTTCAATGCCGGCTCAGAAAATGATGTTATGCTATGTACAGACACCGGTATCGTCATGCAGGTCTTCGAAAACATCATCGGAAATGCTCTGCGGTATGCTGAAAGCAGCATAAGCTGCTCTGCCGCCGTAAATGATGACATCCTTTCGATAACTGTCACAGATGACGGAAAAGGTTTCTCGGATGAGGCACTGCGCCGGGCATGGCAGCCTTTTTATCGTGATGAGACCGGCGACGAAAAGGAACACTTCGGTCTCGGGCTATATATATGCAGACTGCTTTGCAAAAAGTGCGGAGGTGATATCTCCGTCAGCAACAGCGTATCCGGCGGAGGTTCAGTTACAGCAGCTTTTTCCGTAAAAGATCAAAAAGTAGATAAATAGTTGAAATATAAGGATTATCATAATGACATGACAGGGAATACCTCTCATGTCATTACTTTTTTGGAGGCGATGATATGTCAGACAACATAATCATAAAAGGCGTGAATAAATCCTACGGAAAAAAACAGGTGCTTTTCGATATCGACCTGACTATTGAAAAGGGAATGTTCGGCCTTCTGGGCAGAAACGGTGCAGGCAAGACGACACTTATGAAAACTCTTGCCGCTCTCCATAAGAAAAACAGCGGAGAGATCACAGTATGCGGCGTTCCTATTGAAAATGCTGCGGAGATAAGAGCGATGACCGGATACCTGCCTCAGGAATTCTCAATGTATCCTTCAATGAGGACCGACGAAGCTCTGTGCTATCTCGGTACACTTTCCGGGATACCTTCAAGGGAATGCAAAAAACGTGTGACTTCTCTGCTCAGGCGCGTAGATCTCATCGAACACCGCCGCAAAAAGATAAAGGAACTCTCAGGCGGCATGAAGCAAAGGCTCGGGATCGCTCAGGCTATACTGCACGATCCCAAGGTACTGATAGTTGACGAACCGACTGCCGGACTGGATCCGGAAGAGAGGATACGTTTCAGGAACCTTATGTGTGAACTGGCTGAGGACAGGATAGTCCTGCTGTCAACACACATTGTCGGCGATATCGAAGCTACATGCGAACAGATAGCAATTATGGATTCCGGAAAAATATTGTGGCGTGGTACAGTGAGCGAACTTTTAAAAGAAGCGGAAGGTCATATCTACACCGTCAATGTGGCAAAACGCTTCCTGCCGCAGATAAAAAAGGAATATATTGTGACAGGTATGCTTGCTCAGAATGAATATATTACTGTACGCATAGTTTCAGATGCAGAGCCGGATCTGCCGAATCCTGTACAGACTGCTCCTGATCTGGAAGGTGCTTATATGTACTGCCTCCGCAGCAGAGGCTGTGATGTCTGCGGAGGTGATGAATAATGCTGTTTCTGAAAGAATGCAAAAAGGTCATTTTTTCACTAACATTCTGGATATACTGCCTGATCGTTGTCCTCGACTTCACTTCTCAGTATTATCCGGATTGCCGAAAGGCTGCATCGCCGCCGTATGACGGATACAAGCTCTCCGAAGACCATGACCGTATAATGGAAGGGGCTGTAAAAAGTCTCGCAGAAGGATATCTGGCTAACCGGTACATCTGCTATCCTTTAGGGTTCTATAAAGCAGTCAGGCTTAATGAAAAAGAACGCGGACAGATAGAAGAATGCCTTGAAGAGCTCACCGGACTTTCCGCCGCAGAGATCAGCGCTCTTGATGAAAGTGCCGGAAAATACGGAGTCTACGACGGTCTGCATGAATACACCGGGTACACCATTGAGAGCATTCCCCTGTCTGATACGCTGACATATGAAAGATTCACTGAACTGATGGGGAAAGTTGATGATACACTCGGAGGCGGTTCGGATTTCAAGCCGGATGATCTCGTTTTCCACTTTTCAAAGGAGACACTGACCAAGGAAGAGGCGCTGAAAGAATATGCGGACTTTACCGACAAAGACCGTATAACAGGTGCGCTTGCAAGGCTTTTCAGCGACTATGCAGGGATAACACTCGGGATACTGCCTGTTTTTGTGGCTGCCGCTCTTACGACTGCTGACAGACGAAGAAGGATGACCGAACTTGTCTATTCCCGCCGGATATCCTCTTTCCGCCTGATTTCCACAAGATTTGCCGCCCTCACTGTGACCATGTTCGTCCCTGTACTGCTGACTATGGCAGCTGCACTCATACAGGCTGTAAGGATATACGGAGGAAGCAATATCAGCTATGCCGCGATGTTCACTGTCCCGTCATTCTGGCTGATACCGAATATCATGGAAGCAGCTGCGGCCGGCATGCTGCTGACCGAGTTGATATCAGGGGGAGCAGCGATACTTGTGCAGTTCGTATTGTGGTTCATCCCTTTGCTCAGGGACAGCGGCATGCTCTGGGGCAATATCAGCAGATTTACACTTATCTGCCGCCATAACTCACTGTTTTACAGGGAACAATTCATAACGCACATGGGTGCATTTGTATTCAGCCGCATTTTCTATATTCTGATATCACTCATACTCGTTTTACTTACAGTTTTAGTATATGAACTGAAGAGAGGAGGACGGTTCAATGGTGTTCGGCTGTTTGGTGAGAACGGCATACTCAGACGCAAAGCATAATTATCTTATACACTATCTTCTTGCCGTTGCAGTCGTTCTGTCTATTCCAATGCTGTTCGGAGTGAACGATCTTGATGCAAAAGCGGCTGCTCAGCCTCTTGAATTTATGATGCCGTTTACCGGGATCATCCTCATGACACCGGTATTCATGCCGGAACAGGACGAAAACATCCGCGATACAGTCAGGGCAAAAAAAATGAGTTATGAATTGGTATGCCTGATGAGACTGCTCATGGCTGCGGCAGTCATGCTTGCGCTGACAGGTACATTCGTGCTGTTTATGAAATACTGCGGCTCGGATGTGTCGTTCAGGCACTTCTGCGGTGCGGCTGTCAGTACGGCTGCTGTGGGGAGCATCGGATTCTTCACAGCTGCCGTCAGCGATAATACGATTGCAGGATATATGGCTGCTGTCATTTACTATGTAATGAATTTCCTTCTGAAAAGCAGGCTCGGGATGTTCTATGTATTCTCCATGTCATCCGGCAGCTTCGGTGAGAAGAAATGGCTGCTGCTCATGGCTGTACTGCTCAGTGCAGCAGGGCTGATCGGCAGAAGATGCAGGACAAATATGATGTAAATTGCCGGGATCACCGAAAAATCGCAAATTACTTGCGTTACAGCATTGATTTCATCGAAAAAACATGCTAAAATAGTAATTACAGTAATGATGCAAAGGAGCGCTTTTTATGAAATTCAAAAAACTGACAGCTGCTGCTATGAGTGTATTGATACTGCTGACCGGATGCGGACAAGCCGCTGTGAGCGACAGCGGATCACCTTCACTGCCGGATATATCGACAACTGTAGAAACATCTGGAGAAGCTGAAACCTCCACTGAAGAAGCAACTGAAACTTCAGTTACTTCTGCCGCTGTGCTCACTTCGGTGACTTCTTCCAGAACAACGACTTCTACATCAGCCGCTGTGTCAACAGCATATGCTGCTTCAATAACTACAACCGCCGCTGTACAGCATACAGATCCTGAACCGGTATACACTCCCCCTGTGCAGGAATATGTTCCTGTTCAGGAACCTGTAAATACTGATTCCGAGCCGTATGTACCGCCTGCTCCGGCTGTCACGACTCAGGCAGCAGTCACAACTGCTCCTCCCAAAACAACTACCGCCGCACCTGTTCCGGCAGATCTTACTCCCAAACAACTCATGAATAAAATGACTCTTGAACAGAAAGTATGCCAGATGTTCATGGTAACACCAGAGGCACTGACAGGGATATCGCCAATGGTGGAAGTCGGTCAGGGAACTGCAAACGCAATGAAAAAATATCCCGTCGGCGGAATAATCTACTTCGCACAGAATCTCAATTCGCGAAGCCAGATAACCGCGATGATAAACAACACCCAGAATTTCTCAAAAGCTGCCTGCGGTACAGGTGTCTTTACTGCCATTGATGAAGAAGGCGGCACCGTTGCAAGAGCTGCCCAGAAACTTGGCACTGCATCTTTCAGCAACATGGCTTACTATGGGCAGTACAATGATTCCGGTACCGCCTACAACATCGGAAATACTATCGGTACAGACCTCCGTGCTCTCGGATTCAATGTGGACTTTGCACCCGTCGCTGATGTGAATATTGATCCTAACAATGAACTCGGTGACCGCATATTCAGCTCCGATCCGGAAGTTGTCGCCAATATGGTCACCAATGTCAGCATGGGCATGCAGGATGCAGGTGTCTCGGCAACCCTTAAACATTTCCCCGGACTTGGCGCAGAGAACGGCAATACTCACACCAACTCATTCGTTGTGATAGACCGAAGCAAGGATGACCTCAGAAATACGGAATTCATTCCTTTCAAAAGGGCAATAGATTCCGGCACGGATTTCGTCATGGTCGGTCACCAGATAGTCACGGGATTCGGTGACGACCTTCCCTGCGATCTTTCATATACGGCAGTTACTGAGATGCTGAGAGGCGAGCTTGGATTCAACGGCATCGCAGTTACCGATGCTCAGCAGATGAATACTATCTGCACTGTGTACGGTTCAGGCGAAGCTGCCGTAATGTCCGTCAAGGCTGGAATAGACCTCATCCTCATGCCAGCCGATCTTCCGGCTGCTGTCGATGCGGTATGCAGAGCCGTAAGGAACGGCGATATACCGGAATCACGCATCAACGAAAGCGTTATGCGCATACTTGAAAAGAAAAAGGAAATGGGACTCTTCTGAATTATTTTTTCTCAGACTATTGATATTTTCATTTCCATGTGTTATAATTATCTCCGGGAGCTTGTATGACAGGCTGAGAGGAAGGTGTTACCTTCGACCGTTACCTGATTTGGATAATGCCAACGTAGGGAGCCGAATATGTATTATTACGGGGACTGCGCAGGCGGTTCCCGTTTTTTTAAGGAGGATCAGTATGCTTACTATCAACGGACAGGAACATGATCTTGGCGGAAAGACCGTGGCTGAGGTGCTTGAAGCTATCGGATGCAGTGAACAGCGCGTGGCTGTTGAGCTGAACGAATCTATCGTTCCAAAGGCTGAATACAACAGCACAGTTGTATACAACGGCGATCATCTTGAAGTAGTTCGCTTTGTCGGAGGCGGCTGATATGTCGATCCCTTCAAGAGAGGAAATGTACAGGGCGCTTGAAGAAAGACACGGCAAGGAACTTCAGAAGCGGCTTTCAGACGCATCCGTAGCGGTCTGCGGTCTCGGCGGGCTCGGCTCAAATATCGCTGTTGCACTTGCAAGAGCAGGTGTGGGGAAACTCCACCTGATCGACTTTGACCGTGTGGACATCTCAAACCTCAACCGGCAGCAGTATTTTCCGGAACAGCTCGGTCTGACTAAGACCGAAGCCCTTACAGATACACTGCACAGGATAGCACCTTACTGTGAGATAACCGCTGACTGTGTAAGGATGACGGAGGAAAACGTTCCTGAACTGCTCAGGAATGACGGGATAATATGTGAAGCTTTTGACAAAGCCGACCAGAAGGCTATGCTGGTCAACTGTGTCCTCGAAAAGCTGCCGGACAGATTCCTCGTCTCCGGTTCGGGAATGGCTGGTATATCCCCTTCCAATACCATAACCACAAAGCGTATCACCAAACGTTTTTACATTTGCGGGGACGGTGTAAGCGATGTCGATGACGGCATCGGACTTGTCTCCTCAAGAGTCCTTATCTGTGCCGGCCATCAGGCCCATGCAGTGATAAGGATAATTGCAAACGAATTTGATGTATAAGGAGTAATCTGAATGAACAAAGACGACAAACTCGTTCTCGGCGGACATGAATTCAGCTCGCGCTTCATTCTCGGCTCTGGAAAATACTCCATGAGCCTCATAGAAGCTGCTGTAAAATATGCAGGCGCTGAGATCATCACTCTTGCGGTCCGCCGCACAAATTCCAAGGAACACGAGAATATCCTTGACTATATCCCGGAAGGCATAACTCTCCTTCCAAACACTTCCGGTGCAAGAAATGCTGACGAAGCTGTGCGCATTGCGCGTCTTGCCCGTGAACTCGGCTGCGGTGACTTCGTAAAGATCGAGATAATGCGCGATTCCAAGTACCTGCTCCCGGATAATCAGGAGACCGTTCGCGCTACCGAGATACTGGCTAAAGAAGGCTTCATTGTAATGCCTTATATGTACCCGGATCTCAACACTGCCCGCGATCTTGTGAACGCAGGTGCTGCATCCGTAATGCCGCTCGCTTCTCCCATCGGCTCAAACAAGGGACTCGCTACAAAGGATTTCATCCAGATCCTCATCGACGAGATCGACCTTCCCATAATCGTTGATGCCGGTATCGGAAGACCTTCACAGGCATGTGAAGCTATGGAAATGGGTGCTGCTGCCGTTATGTCAAACACTGCCCTTGCTACTGCCGGCGACCTTCCGGCTATGGCTGAAGCCTTCAGACAGGCTGTTGAAGCCGGAAGAAAGGCTTATCTTTCAGGTCTCGGACGAGTTCTTACCAGAGGCGCTTCACCTTCTGATACGCTCACAGGATTCCTGCGTGACTAATTATCAAAGAAGGAATAGATATGGAAAACCATTATTTTGTAGATTCGGACAAGCTCTCTGAAGCTGCCCTTGAAAAAAAGCACAAGCTTGAAAATGATCCTTCATCACGCACGGATCATATGGAATACATGGAAGGTATGGAGCACATAGACTCGGATATCATGGAGCGTGTACTGAGCGAAATGGAAAGCTATGACTATGATTCATACACTGCCGCTGATGTCCGCCGCGCTCTTGTCCACGATAACTGCTCGGTGGAGGACTTCAAAGCCCTGCTCTCCCCTGCTGCTGAACCGTTCCTTGAACAGATGGCTGCTCGTGCAAGACTGGAGACGCAGAAGCATTTCGGCAACACCGTTTATCTCTTCACTCCGCTTTACATCGCCAATTACTGCGAGAATTACTGCGTCTACTGCGGATTCAACTGCTATAACGATATAAAGCGAATGAAGCTGAACATGGAACAGATAGAGCACGAAATGAAAGTCATCGCTGACAGCGGCATGGAAGAGATCCTCATACTCACCGGTGAGAGCCATTCAAAGAGCAGCATAGAATACATCGGTGAAGCCTGCAAACTCGCAAGGAAATACTTCCGCATGGTAGGCGTTGAGATTTATCCTGTAAATACCGAGGATTACCGCTATCTTCATGAATGCGGTGTGGATTACGTCACAGTATTCCAGGAGACCTACAACAGCGACCGCTACGAACAGCTCCACCTCATGGGACACAAGCGCGTGTTCCCGTACCGTTTTGAAGCTCAGGAACGTGCGCTCATGGGCGGAATGAGAGGCATTGCAGGTTCCGCTCTGCTCGGACTGTCGGATTTCCGCAAGGACGCTCTTGCAAGCGCTCTCCACATGTACTACCTACAGAGAAAGTATCCTCATGCTGAGATATCCCTCTCATGTCCGAGACTCAGACCTA
>DFJW01000014.1 GCA_002373775.1 Ruminococcus flavefaciens
GATCCCAGCAGGATCGCCTACTGGATGGTCAGAATCAGCAATTTTACGGCATTTTTAATGATTCTGCTAATTATCTTCATTTTCACCCTTTATATCATGGAGCTTTACCAAAATGACGGCAATTTAAAAAAACTTCCCAAAAGACTGTATCTTTCCTGCATACTATGCGCAATAGCTGCGGTAATGCTTGTAATATCACAGTTTACCGGACTCTATTATACCTTTGATTCAATGAATCAGTATCATAGAGCAGAAGGCTTTATGCTCTGTTATTTGTTCCCCCTAATCATTCTGATACTCGATATGTCGGTCGTACTGAAGTACCGTAGCCGTGTAGGCAGAGGAATGCTGATAACAATACTGCTGTTTACCATAGTTCCGGTAATATCCTCTATTGTCCAGATATTTACATACGGCGTCTCACTGACAAATATCACTCTTGCAGGACTGGTAGTCTCACTGTACGTCTTTTCGCTCCGTGATCTTAACGATATGCTGGAGCGCGCCAATAAGCGTGAGCTGGAGCTCGTCCGCGAAGATCAGAAGAATATGCGCCTCCTGTTCGAGCAGACGGCAACCGCTCTTGCAAATGCGATAGACGCCAAGGACAAGTACACCCACGGTCATTCCCGCCGAGTTGCCGAATATTCCGTTAAAATTGCAAAATATCTCGACAAGACTCAGAAGGAGCTCGATGAGCTGTACTTCACGGCACTTCTCCACGACGTTGGAAAAATAGGCATAAAGGACAGCATCATAAACAAGGAAGGCAAACTTACTGACGAGGAATTTGCCGCTATCAAAACCCACCCCGTTATCGGTATGCAGATACTCTCAAGTATCAGTCAGTCGCCGTATCTCAGCATAGGCGCTCATCATCACCATGAACGCTATGACGGACACGGGTACCCTGACGGACTCAAGGGCGAGGATATACCTGAGATCGCACGTATAATCGCCGTCGCAGACGCATACGACGCGATGACCTCCAAGAGAAGCTATCGTGATCCTATCCCCCAGGATC
Organism: Ruminococcus flavefaciens; assembly: GCA_002373775.1. Classification (GTDB taxonomy): domain Bacteria; phylum Bacillota; class Clostridia; order Oscillospirales; family Ruminococcaceae; genus Ruminococcus; species Ruminococcus flavefaciens_M. Next base: position 1,025 of record DFJW01000014.1, read on the forward strand.
TGGTCCGTGAGGAATTTGTAAAGGGCATCGGAACACAGTTTGATCCGTATTTTGCAAAGATAATGCTTCACCTTATCGACATTGATACCGAATACCATATGAAAGAACGCGAGGAGACCAACGAGCTCGAACGTATCGGAACTCTTGAATGCGCTTCTTACCGCACGTCAGTATCAGACGGTATCCTGCTTACAAATTCCGTAACTCACATCCACCTGAGCAGCTCCATGGACGATGAGCACGATCCGAAGAATATTCCAAGCTTTGTGCTGTTCGATTCACTTGATGCAAGAATACACGATGACGAACGCAAACGCCGTGATCTGCTCTACCATGAATATGCTACTATACGCTCCGACGGCAAGGTTTTCCCGGCAGGTGTAAGAAACGTAAGGACAAAAACCTCTGAAAAGATCGGTGCAGCCGCTGAAGCCAGAGCTATGCAGCGTGAAAAGATCAGCTTCGATGTAGAGGCTGTGCGCTACAAGGATCATCTGCTTATCAGATTGTCAGACGCCTTCCGTTCCCACGAGATAATAATCGCCCTGCCGGACAGCACAAGATTTTCCTATCTGTCACTGACCGGAGAGCACTGCACTATCAGCGATATCGATATCTCCAAGACCGGAGAGAATATCGGAGAAGGCTACATACCTCGTATAGCTGAAGAAATAAGCTATATCAACGTTCCGGCGGGAGATATACCAAACGTTCAGATAGACGGCTGGCGCTCAGATTCGTCTGAGGGAATCGAAGTGACCGACGGTATGCGCATATGCTTCCATACCATGAGCCTCCCCACTGCCAGACTGGTCTGGCACTGTCCCTTCGCCGCGCTTTATACAGCTGAGGACGGAAAAATCAACGGCAGTAACTACCGCGAGCTCACAGTTGTCCGTCTCGACGGCGAGGGCTGGGAAGAGGATGACGAGGCAGAAAACCGGGTTTATGTCAGCAAGCTCGACGGATTTCAGAACTGGAACGAATTCAAAGCTATGAATAAGGCAGGACAGGACTGTGAGCTGCATTATAAGCTTGATAACGGAATGGTAACTATCACGACTGAATACTGCGGTCTGTTCATACGTTCCGTTACCACGATCCCAGCAGGTGAAACAAAGCTTTATACAGCCATTACAGGCGATCAGTGTGCCATTACGAATATCCGTATCACAAGGTGATGTTATCCGGAGCTTCCGCAAAAACTTTACAAATAATCCAGCATGAGGTCTACCACTGCAATGGAGTTTTGATATAAAAAAGAAAACTTCTCAGTACATTGAAAAGTGTACCGAGAAGTTTTTTTGTTATATTGTAGTGATGAAAGGGGTAAGGAGTATGATTATCATACAAACCGGACATACGAACTTTATCATAATGCGGAACAAATGCTTTGCACTGAATCTATCCTGACCGTGCAGCACTTCATCTTCAACGTAAGAAGTTTTTGCGACGTAGCCGATGAGTATGCAGGTGAAGAATGCGAGAATAGGCATCATGACGTTGTTTGTGATGAAATCAAAGAAGTCGAGGAACTGCATATCAAGCAGTTTAACTTCTGACCATGAACTGTAACCGAGTACAGAAAGCATTCCGAGTACGAGTGTGATACCGATAACTACGAAGCAGCTTGCGACTCTGTTGAGTCTGAACTTTTCCATAACTACTGCGGTGACTGTCTCCATAAGGGAGATTGACGAGGTCAGTGCTGCAAGAGTAACGAGTATGAAGAATGCTCCGCCAATGATATCTCCGGCGGGCATACTGTCAAATACAGCCGGCAGAGTTTTGAACATAAGGCTGGGACCTGCATTGAGCTGGTCGGCATTACCGCCTGAGAATACGAATACTGACGGTACGATGATGAGTCCTGCGAGGAATGCGACAAAAGTATCGAATACTTCTATCTGTCGTACAGACTGTTCAAGAGCGTCTTCCTTGCGCATATATGAACCGTATGTAATCATGATTCCCATTGCAAGTGACATAGAGTAGAAAAGCTGTCCCATAGCTCCGACAATGGTTTTCAGGAGCTGTTCAAAGGTGAAGTCTTTAAAATTCGGTTGCACGTAGTATTTAAGTCCTTCAAGTGCACCGTCGAGAGTTAGAGTGTATATACTTATACCAAAAATGAGTATCAGCAGTACCGGCATGAGGAATTTGCTAAGGGTCTCGATACCCTTCTGTACACCGAGCATTACTACCGATGCGTTGATAATTACATATATAACAAAGAAAATAGTTGGCTGAAGTGGGTGGGAGATGAAGTTCTCAAAGAAACTGAGGTTAGAGTCGCCGTAAGTCTCAGTTGCGATCCTGTGACCGTGTACAGACAAGAATTCTACCATATATTTCATGACCCAGCCGCCTATAACGCAGTAATACGGCAGAATCAGCGCAGGTACTGCCGCCGCTATCCAGCCGAGGGGAGCAAAATGTTTGTTTACGTCTTTGTATGCACCGATAACACTTTTACCGGTTTTTCGTCCGATAGCTATTTCGGTTATCATGAGAGTGAAGCCGAATGTTACAGCAAATATGAGGTAGACGAGCAGGAAGATTCCGCCGCCGTACTTAGCGGCAAGATACGGGAATCTCCATATGTTTCCCAGTCCGACGGCAGAACCGGATGCCGCGAGAATGAATCCGATTTTTGAACCGAATCCACCTCGTTTTTCAGGTGATTGCGTATTGCTTTTTTCTTTCATTTTAAAGGTCCTTTCATAGTGTCAGTGAAATGATAGTCCGCAAATCATTATACCATAGTTCACTGGAAATTGCAATATGCAAACTGGCATATTTCACTAAAAAAGTATAACAAATTTAAGGCAACACCCCACAAAGTCTGCCTGACGTATATTGAAAACAATCTTTTAACTTTAATATTATTATTGACAAAATATACACCACATTGTATAATTATACTGTGAATAAATTCAGCGATGCCATAGTCGAAGATGCTGAAACAGATAATAACAAAGGGGTAAAAAATATGGGCGAGTTTTTTAAGAATATCGGAAAAATCCCGTACGAAGGCAAGAATTCAACAAATCCGCTCGCGTTCAAGTACTACGATCCCGATGAAGTGATCGAAGGAAAGCCTATGCGTGAACATCTCAGGTTCGCACTTTCATGGTGGCACACAATGGGCGGAGACGGAACAGATATGTTCGGTGTCGGAACTGCCGATAAAACGTGGGGAGAAAGTGAACCCGAAGCAAGGGCAAAGGCGAAGGTCGATGCGGCATTTGAAATAATGGAGAAGCTTTCGATAGATTATTTCTGCTTCCATGACCGTGACCTGTCGCCTGAATACGGAAGTCTTGCAGAAACAAATGCAAAGCTTGATGAAATAACCGACTATGTCAAGGAAAAGCAGGCACAAACCGGTGCAAAGCTTTTGTGGGGAACTGCAAAGTGCTTTGACCATCCAAGATATATGCATGGTGCAGGCACTTCGCCGTCGGCTGACGTTTTTGCTTTTACAGCGGCGCAGATAAAGAAAGCGATAGAAGCTACCGTAAAGCTTGGCGGCAAGGGCTATGTTTTCTGGGGCGGACGTGAAGGTTATGAAACGCTGCTCAATACGAATACCGCTCTTGAACTTGACAATATGGCACGTCTTATGAAAATGGCAGTCAGATATGCGCGTTCTATCGGATATACCGGAGACTTTTACATCGAACCGAAACCAAAGGAACCGACAAAACACCAGTATGATTTCGATACTGCAACAGTACTCGGCTTTCTGCGGAAATACGGTCTTGAAAACGATTTCAAAATGAATATTGAAGCCAACCACGCTACGCTTGCACAGCATACCTTCCAGCATGAACTGCGAATGGCGCGCGATAATAACGTGTTTGGTTCTATCGATGCAAATCAGGGGGATACTCTGCTTGGCTGGGATACAGACCAGTTCCCGACAAATGTTTACGATGCGGCACTTGGTATGTATGAGGTGCTGAAAGCAGGCGGATTCACCAACGGCGGACTCAATTTTGATGCAAAGGCACGCCGCGGTTCGTTTACTCCCGAGGACATTTTTCACAGCTATATTGCCGGTATGGACACCTTTGCACTCGGTCTGCGCATTGCTGTGAAAATGATAGAGGACGGACGTATCGACAAGTTTGTTGAGGAGAGATACTCTTCATGGACAAATGGTATCGGAAAGGATATCATCGACGAAAAGGTCGGCTTTGAAGAACTTGAAAAGTATGCACTCGAAAAGGGCGAGGTTACTGATTCTCTCGGAAGCGGCAGACAGGAAATGCTTGAATCAATAATGAATAATATAATGTTCAGTCTCTGATAAAAAAGTCCGGACACCTCTTATTTCGGGACGGTGTCCGGACAATTCATTTTTGAAAGGAATTTGCTATGTCATATTTAATAGGTGTAGACTGTGGAACAAGCGGTACAAAAACAGTATTATTTGATGAAAAGGGTACGGTAATTGCAACATCGACAGTAGAGTACCCGATGTATCAGCCCAAAAATGGTTACGCGGAACAAGACCCGAAAGACTGGGCTGATGCGATGATAAATACGATAAAGGCAGTAATGGATTCGGGCGGAGTAAAAAAGAATGATGTAAAGGGTATAGGTATATCGGGACAGATGCACGGACTTGTGTTGCTTGATAAATATAACAGGGTACTCCGCAGAAGCATTATATGGTGCGATCAGCGAACAGCAGCAGAAGTTGAGGAAATGAACCGTATTGCCGGACGTGAGCGTATCGTGGAAATAACGGCTAATCCCGCACTCACCGGCTGGACTGCCGCGAAGATACTGTGGGTGAAGAATAACGAACCGGAAATATATTCTGAAATTGCCCATATACTTCTGCCTAAGGACTATCTGAGACTTATTCTCACCGGCGAATATGCTACGGAAGTCAGTGATGCGTCAGGTATGCAGCTTCTTGATGTACCTCACAGGTGCTGGTCGGACGAATTGCTGTCTGATTTCGGGATTGATAAAAGCTGGCTTGGCACGGTTTATGAGTCATGTGAAGTTACCGGAAAACTGACAAGAGAAATGGCTGATGAACTCGGACTTTCAAAGGATACAGTAGTAGTCGGAGGTGCAGGAGATAATGCAGCGGCAGCAGTCGGAACAGGTGTGGTCGGGGACGGAAAAGCGTTTACAACAATAGGCACATCAGGAGTAGTGTTTACACATACGTCTGAATTGTCGATAGACAGGCTTGGAAGAGTTCACACCTGTTGTGCGGCAGTTCCGGGTTCATGGCACCTCATGGGAGTAACACAGAGTGCCGGACTATCGCTGAAATGGTTCCGCGACAATTTCTGCATGACTGAAAAAGAAACAGCAAAGCTTATGGGGGAAGATGAGTATTTCTTAATGGATAAAGCGGCGGAGAAAGTAGGTATAGGTGCAAACCGACTGCTTTATCTGCCATACCTGATGGGGGAGCGTACACCCCACCTCGACCCTGATGCGAGAGGAGTATTATTTGGCTTATCCGCAATGCATACTCGCAGTGATATGCTTCGTGCAGTGATGGAAGGAGTGACATATTCGCTCAGGGACTGCGTTGAAGTTTTCCGCGAAATGAATGTAAATGTCAGTGACATGATGGCTTGCGGCGGCGGAGGTTCATCGGCATTGTGGAGAGAAATTCTCTCAGACGTATACAATTGCAGTGTGAAAACTGTAAAATCCAAAGAAGGACCTGCACTTGGTGCGGCAATTCTTGCGAGTGTAGGTTCGGGAATATATTCGAGTGTTACCGAAGCTTGCGGCGAAATTGTCAGAACAGACAAGATACAGGTACCGGTTGAGAAAAGGGTTTCCGAGTATGAAAAATATTATCAGCTTTACAGGAAGATATATCCTCAGTTAAAGAGTTCATTTGCCGAATTGGCGGCACTGTCTTA
>DFJW01000110.1 GCA_002373775.1 Ruminococcus flavefaciens
GTCGTTTTTGTATAAGTGAAACTCCGCTGCAATTCATTCTGTTCATAGCATAATTCCTCCCGAAATATTATATGACGCTGAACAGTAATGCGTTCATTCAAACGGGTCGGCGCTTTGCTTCTTCACTTCCACAGGATACAGCTGAAGCGTCTTTTTCACTGTGTCTGCCATGCCGAGAAACACCTCCTTCGCATTGTTAAATCCCTGTTCGTGAAGCTGTTTTTCGAGCCACACACGCTCGAATCCTGCCTTTTTCAGGTTGACGTCGTTGATGTGTCCGTCGAGGATAACGTTCACCATTATTTCCTCCTGTTCAGGTTCAAGCTCCAAATCAGAAGGCTTGAGCGGTCTGTCGGAATCTACAGGGAGCAGACTCAGCGAACCGTTATACTCGAATACAGCCGTCCTGAGATTTGTAAGGTCGAAATATCCCTGATTGCGGCAGTGCGTGAGGAAGTCACTGATGTCGATACGCGCCTTTTTAAAATTGTCACGGTAAAGCTTTCCATTGTGGAAAAGGATAAGAGGTCTGCCGATAAGCACCTTGCGGAAATACGTTGATTTGCCTGTTATTATCGAAACTGCATATGCACTCAGCGCATATATTATCATTGCAACTACCATACGCTCGGGGTGCTCGTCCTCAAAGGAGCACTCCGCTGCAATAGAGCCGATAGATATACCGATGATGTAGTCAAACATACTCAGCTGTGAAAGCTGTTTGTTGCCCATAAGCTTTGTCAGAAGAAACAGTACTATAATGCTGAGAAATGAGATCCATGCTGTTTTCAGAAGTTCCATATTTGCCTCCTTTTTTAGTTTATTATGTTCAGTGAGATGTCAATTATTATCTGCGGCTTGAAAGAATAAGACAGCGGCGTTTACGCACACTATATTAGAGGTGATAACAATGGCAAAACAGGGTATGAAACGTCCCGACTATACTCATACAAAGCCTAAGAATGAACAGTCTCCCGTTCCTGAAATACAGGGAAAAGCCAGGCACGGCAAATCTCATGTGAATCCCATTATCGCAGGGACCTCGGGAGCAGAGCAAAAGGTATGGCATAACAAGTCGTATTCCGAGGAAGTTCCGATCTCATCGGCATATCCCGTAATCGACAACGATCTTGCTCGCGACAACATCGAAAACGATATTCCTGCCGCTGATTTGCAGGACATCTGACGGAGGTATACTATGAACAACTTTGAAATGCCTGTCGGACTCGGAATGGCGCTTGCTATGAATCCCGAGGCAATGGAAAAATTCTCATCTCTGACAGAACAGCAGAAATGGGAAGTAGTAAGCGGTACTCACGCGATACAGTCGCGGAAAGAAATGCAGCAGTACGTCCGCAATATAATCGAGGCATACTAAAACGAGGAGCAGCACATCGCTGCTCCTGTTTTATGGCATATTTAATTCGTTTGACGGCGGAAGACAAGTATTCCCCCTGCACACATAAAAGGTCGTCCGTCCATTCAAAAGCGGATATTTCTCATCTGCCTGTATAAATGTAACATTTGCAAGAAATGGCAGATTCGATATATCAAGTGAACCCTTTGATGAAATAACAACACGCGGCGGCGGCGCTTCATTCAGAAGCTTTGCAAGCAGGAACATACAATGTCCTGAGGGATAGTCCTGTGCCTGAGCAGACATGAAATCAAGCTGTTTTTTCGCATATTCTCGGTATTCTTCATTTTCTGTGAGCTGATACAGCCGTACAAAAACATATGCCATAATTGAGTTTCCGCTTGGTACAGCTCCGTCATTCAGTTCCTTCGGATTCATTAAAAGCTCAGTAGTTTCGCACATATTGAAGCCGCCGTTTTTGTCTGAAAAGCGCCTTACTGCCTCCGCACAGAGTTTCTCTGCTCTCATAAGATATTTCTTGTCAAGCGTAGAATTGTACAGCTCGATAAGTGCGGCGATATAATAAGCGTAGTCCTCCAGAAATGCGGTATCTGAGCGTTTCCCGTCACGAAAGCTTGTATAAAGAAGCTCTCCGTCCGACATATTCTCCTCAATGAAACGCTGTGCATTTTCAGCCGCACGGAGGTATTTTCCCGTGTGTGACACTCTGTAAAGCATAGACATCGCCGCTATCATCATTGAGTTCCACGAAAGCAGTATTTTGTCATCGAGATGAAGCTTTGTACGCTTTTTGCGATACTCATAAAGCTTTTGGAATTCAGCTTCAAAATCGGTATCAAGGTCACCGCTTTTAAGCAGATTCGGTATATTTACACCCTCAAAGTTTCCATGCTCTGTGATATCAAAGGTCTCGGAAAAGTGCTTGCCCTTATCGCTAAGAACAGACATTATCTCATCGACCGAGAAAGTGTAATACTTTCCCTCAACGCCCTCGCTGTCTGCGTCCTGTGCGGAATAGAAGCCACCTTCGGGAGAAGTCATCTCGCAGAGAATGTAGTCTGCTGTCTTCAAAGCTGTTTCAAGATATACTTTCGAGCCTGTAAGACTGTACATAGCGGAATATGCGATGATAAGCATTGCGTTGTCATATAGCATCTTCTCAAAATGCGGAGCGAGGAAATACCTGTCGGTAGAGTAACGCGAGAAGCCACCGCCGATGTGGTCAAATATGCCGCCTTTCCTCATTTGTATAAGAGTTTTTTCTACCATTTTCTGTGCAGTTTCATCGCTATTAATCTTTGCGTAATACATCAGGAACATCAGCTCGTGCGGAATAGGGAACTTCGGTGCAGAGCCGAATCCACCGTAAATACTATCATAGCTCTTGCGGAGCATCTCAGCGGCAGTTTCAACTATGTCACCATTGACTTTATTTGTTTTGACCGATTCTGTATTTTTCAGCATATCGGTGATATTTTCCGCAGACTGAATGAGCTTTTCACGTTCTGTGCCCCACTGCATTGTGACCGCATTGAGTACATCACGGAAGCTCGGCATACCAAAGCGTGGTGTCGGAGGAAAGTAAGTTCCTGCAAAGAAAGGCTTTTTGTCCCACGTCATAAAAACACTCATCGGCCAGCCTCCACTGCCGGTAAAAGCTTGACATACCGTCATATACACGCTGTCAATGTCGGGACGCTCTTCGCGGTCAACTTTTACAGAAATGAAGTTTTTATTCAATAGTTCAGCTGTTTCGAAATTCTCAAAGCTCTCATGTGCCATAACATGACACCAATGGCAGGTGCTGTAACCGATACTCAGGAAAACCGGCTTATCCTCCGACTTTGCCCGTTCAAATGCCTCGCCGCACCACGGATACCAGTCAACCGGATTGTCTGCGTGCTGAAGCAGATAAGGACTTGTTTCATTTTTCAGATGATTCATATACACTCTCCTTGTATTATTTGAGATTAGTATATGTGTGATCATTACTTGTATTCAATAATAAAGGATATGCTTGCCTTTATCCCTTATTATTAAGCAGTATTTTTCTCTTTTTCAATTTTACTCTTT
>DFJW01000114.1:0-10251 GCA_002373775.1 Ruminococcus flavefaciens
ATGCTCAGAGATGCTCTTAACTACTACTATCAGAACCGTTCAGGTGTAGATATCGAAGCTGAATACATCACATCCGGCAACAAGACAACTCTCGCTCACCAGGGCGGTCACTATCCTAAGGATTTGGCATACGTTCAGTCTGAGTGGGTTAAGTCCTACGGTCAGACTTTTGACGGAGACAAGACATACCAGATCGACGGTGTCGGCGGTTGGTACGACGCTGGTGACCACGGTAAGTACGTTGTTAACGGTGGTATCTCAGTATGGACACTCCAGAACATGTTCGAGAGAGCTAAGGCTCACGGCGAAGAGGCTAAGTTCAACGACGGCAAGACAATGGCTATCCCGCAGAGCTATTCTGCTGGTACAGTAAAGTTCGACGGTACAGGTTCACCTGATATCCTCGACGAGGCAAGAGTTGAGCTCGAGTGGATGTTCAACATGATCGTTTCTTCAAGCGATCCTTACTACGGCAAGGAATACGCTGGTTTCGTATACCACAAGCTCCACGACCACAAGTGGACAGGTCTTGCTACAAAGCCTTGGGACTACGCAGGCGAGACACTCGCTGACGGTTCAAAGGGCTGGGGCACAACTCGTATAGTTAAGCCTCCGACGTACGCTGCTACATTCAACATGATCGCTTGTGCTGCACAGGCTGCTCGTCTCTGGGAGCCTTATGATTCAGCATTTGCTAAGAAGTGCCTTGACAACGCTAAGGCTTCATGGGATGCTATCATGAAGTATGAGAGCAAGTGGAATATCGCTTCAGGCAACTCTGGCACAGATCCTCGTTTTGCTCCTCTTGACCAGGCTATCGGCGGCGGTGCTTACGGTGACTCCTATGTAGGTGACGATGCTTACTGGGCAGCTTGTGAGCTCTTCTCAACAACTGGCGACAGCACATACTATGACTTCCTCAAGAAGTATTCTAACCCCAACGATTCATCCGGAAACGATGCTGCATTCAAGGTTACAACAAGCCTTGGCGGCGGTGAGAACAACGGTTCATTCAGCTCATTCAACTGGGGTTGTACAGCTGGTCTGGGAACACTCTCACTCCTCCTCAGCGAGAACACAAATGATGCTGATAAGGCTACTATCGAAGCAAGCGTAACAAAGGCTGCTGACACATATATGGCTCAGATGGCTAAGTCCGGTATGGGTATTCCTTATGTTGGTGCTACATTTACAGATCCTGTAAACATAGGACCTGATCCGATCACAGGTTATGAGTGGGGTTCAAACTCCTTCGTTATCAACAATGCTATCGTTATGGCTTATGCTTACGATATCAACGGCACAAATGAGTACTTCTCTGGTGTTACAGAGGCTATGGACTACATCCTCGGACGTAACGGTAATGGCTTCTCTTATGTAACAGGCTACGGCGAATACTGCGAGAAGAATCCTCACCACAGATTTTGGTCATATGAGCTCGACCACAGCTTCCCGATGGCTCCTGCTGGTGTAATGTCCGGTGGTCCTGGCGCAGGACTCCAGGATCCTTACGTTGGCGGTCTCGGCTACGAGAGAGGAAAGGTTGCTTCTCAGAAGTGCTTCGTTGACTCTATCGAAGCTTGGTCTGTAAACGAGGTTACAATCAACTGGAACGCTCCGTTTGCTTGGGTAACATCATTCCTCGAGGACGAAGCTGCTGATGCTCCGGCTCCCGGCGAAACAAGGCCTTCACAGGAGTCTTCAGAGAACCTCAAGGTTACTCTCTGGGGCGATGCTAACTGCGATAAGGAAGTTAACATGGCTGACGCTGTTCTCATCATGCAGTCACTCTCAAATCCTGATGTATACGGTGAGGGCAAGCCTGACGGTATCACAAAGCAGGGTATGATCAACGGCGACGTTTATGATAACGGTGACGGTATCACAGTTAACGACGCAAGCTCTATCCAGTCTTATAAGCTCGAACTCATCAATGAGCTCCCTGAGTCTTACAAGAAGTAATCAATACAATAAATTAGGGAACGCTTCGGCGTTCCCTTTTTTTGTAATTAGCCCCCGTCAAACTGGAGGCTAATTATAGAAACAGCCGCTTAAAGCGGCTGTTCGAGTTTGTGAACTCTTTCGTATCTGAGATCAATTCCGTACTTGCTGAGTTCATTTTCATGTTGCGATTCCGATGTCGCTGATACATATTAATCATCATCTCTTTCCAGCAGATCGCCGAATGAATACTCAGACGTTACGTTTTCGAATGCCGCATCATCTGAAATGCGAGGGTGTTTATTTATACACTTTCATTTTAACATATCTTTCCAAAAAGCCATGAGCCAAGTGGCTCATTTTTGAGCTAAATTCTTTTCAACATTTTTGTGCAGTTACCGCTTCAGCCGTCATTGAAAAATCAGGCAGCCCTGAATGGCTGCCTGATGCTTTCTGTTTACTGTGGTTCAACTTCGGGAACGCTTGTGGTGATAACGTCCTCACTCTCGAACTCAACTATCTCCATTTCTGGGGTAGTATACTTTTCTTTCATCATAAAACTCCTTTCAGATAATTCAGCCGCAGTCCATGCATCAAGGGTACCTGTAGTCGATCACTCCCTCAATTTCGATGGAATTGTAATTCTTCGCAGCCATTGCGTAAACGTAAATAGCCTTAGCCACGTTCTTCAGCTCATCGCTGGCAGTAGTGCTTTCAAGAGCACGTTTCACATACATCATCGGGCTAAAACTGTACATTACCGGTCCGCCATCGTCCATTGTCAGTGTATGGAGCTCGGTGAGTTCATGAGCGGCAATGTTGGGTATCTCGTAAAAATTACCGTATTTGCTGGTTTGCAGGTCCAGCGTCTGATTGTCCAGCTTGATAGTGCTGTTATCGGAATATACTCTGATACTTGTCTTTGTATCAAGCACGAGAGAGAGCTTTATCTTGCTGTCAAGACTGCCGGCTAACTCATCCAGCTCATCGGTATTTATATCTTCAATACCCTCAATGCTGTAGTCTGTGCCGTTGAAATAGTTGGATGCTGCCTTGCAGTAATTGTCAAGAGAGTTTACCAGCGCATCTGTATACTTGTTTGTGGACTTGTAATTGCTTATGTAGTCAGCAATAGAGTACTCGATAGTCTTGTCATCGTCGAGGACATAGCTTGAATTTCTGATGTCAAGGAGGTTGTCATTCTCATCATAGAGCCTGAGTGTTACCTTGTCGTTCATCTGAGTTGCATCTACATAGTAGCTCAGCATATAGGAGCCGTCCTCATATTTTTTAGAATACGGCGTTTTACCATGATAATAGGTAATGCCGTATCTTGTATACTTGTAGTTTTCGAAGTCGGTTATAACTACCTCGCCGGAGGGACCGTCAAGGACTGCCTTTTTAGCGTTTTCGCCAAGGTTCACCTGGAAGTTCACACCGATAGAACCGTCAAGGGTAAGTGATGCACCTATTACATAGTTGTCGGAATAGAGGTATTTTCCTGTTTTCTTCCAATTGTCATCAAATTCAGGTACATTGCCATACACCGGGAAGGGACCATAAACCCCGTTACAGTCTGCCTGATACAGCGTAAAGATGTCCTTTTTGTCTACACCGTCACCGGGGCAGAAAACGTCTCCGACTTTTTCGATGTATTCTTTTTCTGCTGCCGAAAGTTCGACCTGTCCGTTCACATATTGATACAAGTAATCTGCATCGAGAAGATCTAAACACTTATCACCATTCACATCACCAAGCATATAATCGCCGTTTACGAAGTTAGCATAAACTTTCGAGAGGTAATCCTTAGGTACATATGTATCTCCGGAAGTATCTGCATTGTACAGTTTACCCCTCAAGCCGTCCTCATCTTTTATTATGGTTTTTACGATACGGGCTGGTTGGCCGTATGCTGTAACAGTAACAGTCACAGGATTGGCGGCATTTGCAAGAGTGAATGGATAGTCAAAGCTGTAGAAATATGAATCTATATTTGCAGCATCGAAGTCATTTTCCCTTGTGTAGGTCACATCTCCGTCAGCCCCGCTGAACGTCACTGAATCAACGTCATGGGGCAGCAGCATATTGAACCGCAGTGCAGAATCATCTATGCACTCAACTTTATTCACCTTTGGCAGGGCAAGCGTATAGGGTTCGAGTATATACGGATCGTCCTCTGTTCCGGTGCCGGTGGCTATCTCAACACCTGCAATGATGCTGTCTGTCGGCTCATCGCCGTATCTCACGCAGTTGATGTCAAGTTCATCAGGCTCCGCAGAGCCGTCAACTATGTTTGCAAGAGTATAGACATTAACATTTTCCAGATTATAAGTCGATATTTTGTAATAATAACCAGAGCCGTTGTTCTCACTGATTCTGTATATTCCTGAGAATTTCTGGATGTCCCAGCCTTGTTCATTGCAGACCTCGAACTGGACATAGACATCATTAAGGACCAGTGCATTATCATAGCTTATAACGATGTCATCTACCGGTCCTGTTTCAGGATCAAGGGTGTATACTTCTCCTTCTATTATTGTGTCTTTGGAATTGGATGTAAGATAACCCGGATAACCCGGAAGGTCAATGCGGGCGTATGTACTATCGTAGCCCAATGTCAAGTTACACTTAGTTCCGTTTCCACCAACGAGTGTTGCACAGCCATTAAACATATCAGAAGAATTGCTGACCTTATTCATGTCCCATAAGGAGGAAACTGTTATCGTTTTCAGTTTATTACACCCTGAAAACATCGAAGAACAGTTCGTCACATTGCTTGTATTCATTTTGCTGAGATTCAGCGAGGTAAGGCTGGTACAGCCATTAAACATATTGGAAATATTTTTTAGACTGCCGCTGCTGAAGTCTGGGAGTATAACTGAGTAAAGATTTGGGAAGCCGGAAAACATGGAGTCAGATCTTTCAACCTTGCTTGCATCTGCTTTTGAAAGGTCTATGCTGGTAAGTTTGCTTGATCCATACACCATTCTATCTATCGTATAGAGGTCATTAAAAAGATATGAACAATCCTGCGGAAGAACGCAATTTTCAGTAGCTATGATCTTTTTGACGCCACTTATGGGATCAGCCCCCATTACCAAGCCGGAAATCGAGCCGGAGGTCATTTCTCCGTCGAGAGTCAGCACACCTGTTGCACTGTCGAAATAGATGCTGTCAGCAGCCTTTGCTGTGACAGAGGTGTTTTTCAGCGGTGAAACTCCCGCTACAGGCGGAACAGCTCCTCCAACTATCGCCAGCGAGAGGACTGCCGCAGCAGTGCGTTTCATCAATTTTTTCATATAGATCACTCCTTTTGAAATATGAGGGGATTTATTTATACATATTTATTTTACCATATCTGTCCAAAAAGCGCATGAGCCAAGTGGCTCATTTTTCAGCCAAATATTTTTTGATATTTTTGTGCATTATAGATAAAGAGGACTGGCTTTTCACCAGTCCTCCAACTCATTTTTCACCTTCAATATCCCGGTTGTTTATCACCAGTCCGCCGCCTCTTGCTCTTATGGCAAGCTGCAAACGGCTCTTGAAGCCTGTTTTCGCCAGCATTTCGGAAATATGCCGCTTTACCGTGCTTGCTGACATATAAAGCCGCTCTCCGATCTCCTTGTTGGATGCCCCGGAAACAAGCTCTCGGAGTACTTCAAGCTCAGCGGATGTCAGCTCGGTACTGACGATGTTTCCGAACTGTACCGCAGGCATACTCAAAGGATAAATTGATTCGCCCGCCATTGTCCTGTCCATTATCTCGATCAGCGGCTGCTCCTGCACTTCCTTGTGCCAGAAACTCTCAACGCCGATCTCCTTAGCCCTGTCGATGTAGGAAACTTCCGGCATGGATGTGACGATCATTATTTTGGTCTCCGGACACTTTTCCTTAATAAGCTTTGCTGCATCTAAACCGTCCATGCCGCTGCCCATTACAACGTCCATGAGCACAAGATCTATATCCTCTTCAAGACATACCGCGACCGCATCCTCAGCCGAAACAGCCATGCCTGCTATTTCGTAATCCCCTGAATCCTTTACCGCTTTCTCGAACATCTGACGGACCATTTTCTGGTCATCAGCGATCAGTACTTTATATGCCATTTACCATTCCTCCTCGACATGCTCCGGCAGATGTATTATCATTTCAAATGCCGGAAAGCTGATTATCTCCATGGAGCCGCCTATGCTCTCGATCAGCCTTCTCAGATTTACAAGTCCGCCTTTTTCCTCCACAGGACTTTCTGGCTTCCTGCCGTTATTTGTGAACCGCATCACATAGCCGTCCGCAGTTTTCTCACATGAGATATATGCAACATTTCCGACCGCATGGCGCAGCACGTTGGTAACGTGTGCGGTTATGGCGGAATCAACAGCATAGCTAAGGGAATCGTCTTCCGGAAGTTCACCTCTGAGCTTTATCTCGATACCCATAGCTTCTGCGTGATGAAAGCTGACAAAATGCGGTTCCTGCCAGTCCTCACGCTCCTCGTTTTTCAGCATGGCAATATTCCTTCCCCATAGCGAAAGCACCTCATTGAGATCTGTCTTCTCCGGTTCCGCAAGGTATCTTCTGGTCATGAGAAGAGTTTTTCCCAGACTGTCGTGAATGTGCATTTTTATTCGCAGTGTCTCCTTATCCATGATGATATACTGGATAGTGGAATTGAGTGCTTTCAGTCTCGTATTTATAATGCGTGCTCTGCGCTGCTTTTCGCGGAGTTCCTGAGTGAGCCTGTATTCCTCTGTGACATCGAACGCGAGCAGTTCATGTATAACTTTCCCGTCCAGATCATCTTTACGGTGAACAAAGCTGTAAGTAGTTCCGTCCTCAAAATTCAGTACAGGAGCCTCTTCGCTGCTGAATACAGTTTTCCGGAAACTCTCTGCATCGGAAAGGCTGCTGTCGGTGAGCCTCTGAGCGATACTGTCCATTTTAAGATTGGTCAGCTTTGTGAGACCGCCATCCCAGTAAAAACATATCCCCACAGGCAGTTCGTCCATGCACTCCTTTACGGACATGGGAGTGAGTTCGCGCTCTTTCATCCTGAGCCTGCGGGCGATATCGAAAACAGCTGCCATTGTCAGCACAATATCGAGCAACAGTACAGCCAGAACAGGGATGTCCGTAACGATCCCTTTTCCTTCATTCACCTGATACAGAAATAGCTGAACCAGCACAAGTGCAAGCGCCGTTTCAGTTACGGATATGAGCATCCTGAACGCCTTTCTGTCAGTAAAATAATGGATGACCGTGTTGAAAAAGAATAGCAGACATATCAAAAAGAGCCATACTACCAGTCCGCCTTTTATAGGCTCAGCAAGCTGGCTGAAGCTAATCATCGCCTTCACCTCCCATGACAAGCGTAAGGAGCTGCGTGTCGTCCTCAAAGCAGGATGCGAGTTTCATACCGTGCAGGTCCTTGCCGATTATATCCGTGTCATTTATTTCAGAATCCGTCTCTACAGTCAGGAGAACGTTTCCCGACGGCAATATGCTGACTGCAAATGCACTTGCAGTATCAATGACTGCCTCAACAGCTTCCTCGAATACGTCATATGCATCGACCAGCATGACCGAAGGAATATCCCTCAGACCGCCGTTTATCAGTTCGCAGTCCACACCAAGGGCTTTTAAGCAATCAACGCTCTCGCTTATCGCAAGATGCAGTTCTTTAGAGGAAGCTGTGCGGTTGTCGGCAGCGATCAGCATAAGGTTGGAACAACGCTTGACATAGGTGCCGAAAAGCATACACAGCTTCATTCTGAGTTCAGTCTCAGAGCCGTCGTGGAGAATATCGTCAATTTTTACAAGCTGTGGATGTGTATGCTCAGCGATACGATCGTACAGCCTGTTGCGCGTCTCATATCTTGCTTTCTCAGCATAAAGCCGGTTCTCCTCCTCAATGAGAACATTTTCCTCCTCTATCTGTTCCGTGGCGTCTTCAATATCAATGTTGATGCGATTTATCGCTGATATATCCTCACTCCATGTGACAATGCCGCCGCTGATACTGAAATGCTTGATCCTGTAATCATCGTTGCCTTCGGTATCAGAGTAGTCACCTGAACGATAGACAGTTTTCCCGTCCTTGCTTTTTATCTCTGCATTTATGTGAGTCAGCTCAAACAGTCTGCTGTATCCTGTGTTTGAGGTTATCAGACCTATACTGATGCAGCCCTCCCAGAGACCGACGAACAGGAGCAGGTAGGCTTCCTGTATGTTGTAAAGCTTGATCCCGGCTATCATTGGTGCTCCTCCCGCTGCATAGTATATGATAATAAGCACAAAGGCAGCCGCAGACGGAATGACAGGTACATACCAGTTTTTCCTGCACTGAGATAACCGGCAGCGCTTGATAAGAAGGATATACGAGCTCAGTGTTATCACGATCGACCAGGCGAATATCACATAATAGAGCCAGTTATGGCTTGCCTGAAAAGCTCCGTCAGCCTTGACTGTAAAGCTGAGTGCAGCATGATGCAGGTCATTTGTCAGCATCCCTGCCATAAGAAGACCTGTAATGCTCCAGTTGGCTTTTATTATCGTCGACATCCTGGAATCCTCACTCTTACCGCTCCATGAAGCAGCGCTTAATGACAGCATTGGAAGTGCAATGAACGGGACATAGAATAAATACCACAGCCATTTTTGCCAGATGCCTGACTGCATAAAGAGCGAATAACGGCACAACCTGACAATGAACAGCATCAGCAAAAAAGCGCCCATAGCAACAAGATGCCGCCTTATGGGCTTATGAACGATGCGGCTGGCTGCTGCCACTATCCATGTTATAATAATGAAGCAGTACATTATTGTAGCAGGATGGTATATATTTTCAAAAACCACAGTGGCCCTTGAAACGAAATCTGTAACGAGCCCAGCGAAAAAGGCTATGATAAGATTGACCGAGTAATTCCTCTCGCTCTTGCCTGCATTAAACACCATTACACCTCCTGTTTTTGTTTCATTATAACATATCCGGAAAGAGGTTTCAAGATTTTGAAGTGGAACAGGCATTTTGTAATATTTCCGCAAAGCCGGATAAACAGCCTTGACAAACGCCCGCGTTCGATCTTTGTATAACCGGCTCAGATCGTTCCGGACAAAAAGAAAAGGGGGAAACCGATCAGGTTTCCCCCTTAAAACATTCTGTAATTGCCTTCGTTACCGGACGGCTATATCTCAGACGCCGTACTTAGCAGTAGCAACCGGAACGCCAGGTCCCATTGTGGAAGTTACTGTGCAGCTCTTGAGGTAAGTACCCTTAGCAGCAGCCGGCTTAGCCTTAACGATAGCTTCCATGAGTGTGTTGAAGTTCTCTTCGAGCTTAGCAGCACCGAATGAAGCCTTGCCGATCGGGCAGTGGATGATGTTTGTCTTGTCGAGACGATACTCGATCTTACCAGCCTTAGCCTCAGTTACAGCCTTTGCAACATCGGGAGTAACTGTACCAGCCTTCGGGTTAGGCATAAGTCCGCGAGGACCGAGAACCTTACCGAGACGACCAACGAGTCCCATCATGTCAGGTGAAGCAACGACTACGTCGAAGTCCATCCAGTTTTCCTTCATGATCTTATCTACGAGATCCTGACCGCCAACGAACTCAGCGCCTGCAGCCTGTGCAGCCTCGTACTTGTCTTCCTTACAGAAAACGAGAACTCTTACGCTCTTACCAGTACCGTTAGGAAGTACAACAGCGCCTCTGACCTGCTGGTCAGCGTGACGTGAGTCAACGCCGAGGCGAACGTGTGCTTCGATAGTTTCATCGAACTTAGCCTTTGCGTTCTTGCATACTAAGTCCAGAGCCTCTGTGGACTCATAAAGCTTTGCAGAATCAACAGCCTTAGCGCTGTCAACATATCTCTTGCCGTGTTTCATTATATTTCCTCCTATTTAAGTGGTAATACCGGGATTAAATTTACCCGATTAGCGGAATTTTCCTCCCACCATTGAGAAGTCAGAAGAAGAGCGGTATATCCGGCTCTTTATCATTCTTCAAAAATTTGATTAGTCAACAACTACGACGCCCATTGAACGAGCTGTACCAGCGATCATGCTCATAGCTGCTTCGAGAGATCCGGCATTGAGATCCTGCATCTTTGTCTCAGCGATCTTCTGGATCTGCTCCTTAGTGATGTTAGCGACCTTAGTCTTATTCGGAACTCCTGAACCGCTTTCGATGTTGCAAGCCTTCTTGATGAGAACTGCTGCGGGGGGAGTCTTAGTGATGAAAGAGAATGAACGGTCAGCATAAACTGTGATAACAACAGGGATTATCATACCGATGTCGTTCTTAGTTC
>DFJW01000114.1:10360-77646 GCA_002373775.1 Ruminococcus flavefaciens
TGATGTTTACGCCGTGCTGACCGAGAGCCGGACCAACAGGCGGAGCAGGTGTAGCCTTTCCTGCTGCGATCTGAAGCTTAATGTAGCCAACTACTTTCTGTGCCATGTATTCGCACCTCCATAAATGTGGTAAATGGCGAGGCAAGAATTATTTTACCTCTCCCACTGAAGTCCTGTAAACTGGCGGACTTCCTTTTGACCTTTGTCTGACGCTTTAGCGGAACGTCAGTCCTCCACTGCAATGACCTGACTTATCGGCAGGGTAGTGGGGGTTTCACGACCGAACATTGATACGAGCAGATCAACGCTGCGGTTTTCGAGATCGATACTCTGTACGACACCGATGAAGCCGTCCATAGCCGTTCCTGAGATCTGTACCTTGTCTCCGACCTTGAAATTGACTTCAATAGTGGAAACATCAATACCGAAGAGAGATTTTACCTCTTCGTCAGAGAGCGGAGTGGGCTCTGAAGCGGGACCAACGAAGCCTGTGCAGCCTCTTGTGTTCCTTACGACATACCATGAATCGTCGGTAACGATCATTTTGATGAGAACATAGCCCGGATAGGTCTTGCGCTCGATCTCTTTAGTTTTACCGTCGGTGAGTTCAGTCACGCGCTCGGTAGGAACTCTGACCTCCTGGATAAGATCATGAAGCTTACGGTTTTCTACAACCTTTTCAATATTCTGGGCAACCTTATTCTCATACCCTGAATATGTGTGGATAACATACCACTTAGCCGCTTCTGACATAATAATCCTCCTCAGATTTCCTAATGATTACTTGTAAATGAGACCGAAAAGCTCAAGGAATCCCCAGTCGAGAGCTCCCACCAGAACAGCTGATGCAGCAATGACACCTACAACTACTGATGTATTGTTCACAACTGTCTTCTTTGAAGGCCATACTACCTTCCTGAATTCGATTTTTAAGTCCTTGAACCACTTGCTGATCTTGCCGGGCTGCTTCTTCTCGGACTTCTTTTCTGAAGTTGTATCCTTAGCCATTAAAAATACTCCTTCCGATCACTTTGTTTCCTTATGAAGAGTATGCTTGCGGCAGAATTTGCAATGCTTCATCATTTCGATTCTGTCGGGGTCATTCTTCTTGTTCTTCTTGGAAACATAGTTGCGCTGCTTGCACTCAGTACAAGCTAAAGTAACCTTTACTCTCATATCGGCACCTCCTGAATTAGTACTTCCTCCGTTACCGGAGGTAGGTTGTTTGCCTCCCTCAGACAGGGCAAAAAAATAAACCCCTAATGAGGTACTAACATTATAACACATAAATATGCCTTTGTCAAGCATTTTTCATAAATTTCTGCGCTGATTTCCGTGTATTATGCTGTGTGATACTGCGGTGAGTGTCAGGAAAGCTATGCTGAGCATATAATAAGCAGTACCGCATAAGGCTGTACTGCGCAGACCTGTCAGGGGTGATAGAAATGACAGCCTGCATAATAGGAATGCCGTCATACACCTACGCGGTGAAAGCTGAGAAACTGCTGCGTGCAAGGGGATATCCATGCCGTGTTCAGCGCAGCGACGGAAGCAGCGAAGGATGCGGATATGAACTCCATGTCCGCGACTGTGAAAAGGCGAGATCACTGCTCGATTCATATAGAATCCCGTACCGGAAGATAAGATACGGAGGTGGATGATGTGCTGATAAACTTTGACAATGCCGCAACGACCTATCCTAAGCCTGTTGAAGTGAGACGTGCGGCAGCGGAAGCCATGATCAGATACGGCGGAAATGCCGGACGCGGAGGTCATGCCCTTGCGGAGAGAACGTCGGCTGCTTTATATTCAGCCCGTGAGACGGCTGCTGCTTTTTTCGGAGCACAGCCTGAAAACACTGTGTTCGCCCTGAACTGCACTCATGCACTGAATATGGCGATACAGGGCGTTATGGAAGATGGAGGGCACCTGATAATCAGCAGTCTTGAACACAATTCAGCGTCTCGTCCGGCAGCGGCACTTGCGATGAAGAAAAAGATAAGTATGTCGGTTGCTGAAGTATATCCGGAGGACAGCCGGACTGTTGAGAGTTTCAGGGCGTTGATAAGGTCGGATACAAAAGCGGTGGTATGCACACTGGCGAGCAATGTGACCGGTCAGCTGCTGCCTTACCGGGAGATAGCAGGGCTCTGCCGTGAACACGGCATCTGCTTTATTGCTGACGGTGCACAGGCATGTGGGATAATCGACGTAAAGCTGAGCGACGGCATAAACATTCTCTGCACTGCCGGGCACAAGGGGCTTTACGGCATATCAGGCACAGGACTTCTGATATCGGACGGGAAATATCGTATACACCCGATAATACAGGGCGGCACCGGAAATCTCTCATCAAGCCTGATACAGCCGGAACTGCTTCCGGAGAGCCTTGAGAGCGGAACAGTGAACGTAGTCGGCGCTATGACGGTAAAAGCCGGCATAGAATTCGTGGAGAGAATAGGTACTGAAAAAATATTCCGGCATGAGGAGAGGATATGCAGCAGATTCATCCGGGAGCTTTCCGGTGACAGAAGAGTGACCATATACCGCAGTCCCGATGCAAGGTATGTGCCTATCGTATCATTCGATCTGCGCGGATACTCACCGGAAAAAACGGCGGCGATTCTTGCGGCAGAGGGATACTGTCTGCGTGCAGGGTATCACTGCTCAGCACTGGCACATTCGTATCTCGGCACAGAAAATGGTACGGTCCGCTTTTCTCCTTCAGTTTTCAGCAGGGAACAGGATGCTGCTGCACTTGCTAATATAATTAAAAAAATACCAAATCCGGAAAATTAGAAAAAAACTATTGAAATTATCTGAATTTGTGGTACAATAATAATATGAGGGACTGTGCAGTCAGCCGCTTGATATGTCAGTTCTCTCATATACATAAGATCCGGAAAGGAGAAGGCGGATGTCCATAAGAGATATTAAAGACGCTTTTCTGAGTATCCTGAGTACTCTTGAATTTATAGATATCATTGACGTAATAATACTCGCATACATTATATATATACTCCTGAAGCTTATCCGTGAAACACGCGCCGGTCAGCTTGTTAAAGGTATCCTTTTCCTTGTTGCCAGTTATTTTATAAGTGAATTCCTCGGGCTTAAAACGATCACATATATCCTCAAGCAGACACTTGACATCGGTCTGATAGCCATGATAATCCTGTTCCAGCCGGAACTCAGACGTGCCCTTGAAAAAGCAGGCAGAACGAAACTTGGTGTGCGGCTCTTCGGACTTGGAATGAGCAGTGATGAACGAACGAGAATGTGGGAGCCGGCTATCGAGGCTATATGCGATTCCTGCGTAGAGCTTTCAGCCACATGCACAGGAGCACTTATAGTCGTTGAACGTCAGGTGCGCCTTGGTGAACAGATAGAGACAGGAACGATACTGAACGCAACGCCCAGCAAGGAGATATTCGGAAATATATTCTACCCCAAGACTCCTCTGCATGACGGCGCTGTCATAATGCGTGACGGTGAGATACTTGCGGCTGCATGCTTCCTGCCAAAACCGCAGAAAGATGAACTCATAAACAAGAAACTGGGTTCGCGTCACAGAGCGGCTATAGGCATGAGTGAGAATTCGGATGCGGTAGTGATAGTAGTGTCTGAAGAGACTGGACAGATCTCCGTGGCGATGAACGGTGTGCTCACCCGTGATTATACGCGCGAAAAACTCAAAATTCTGCTGGAGCAGGAGTTGTTCGACGAAAACAACGAAACGATAATCACTGCCAGAAAGCTATTTCCTGCCCACAGCGACAAATCGCAAAGGTACAAGGGAGGTGAACGGAAGTGACATTTTTCAAGAATCTGAAGAACCAGTTCCTCCGCGGAGCAAAGGCTAATTTTTCACTTGCGATATATGCGATAATCATTGCGGTGCTTGCGTGGTTCATAATCTCAATGACGTTATATCCTTCCGTTCCTCTGACGATCAACAATGTCGGAGTCACTCTTGATATAAGCGGGACGTCTGCCGGTGAAAGCGGGCTCAGCGTTATCTCCTGCGATGTTGAATCGGTGGATATACAGATAAAGGGAAGCCGTACACAGGTGGGCAATCTGAATTCTGACAGCTTTGTAGCATACATAGACACTTCCAACATCAGCACTCCCGGTAAAAAGACGCTTGCCATAAAGATCAGGAGCAGCAGCAACGTTGCTTATGAAGTCGAGAGCATCTCACCTGCTACCGCGACAGTTGTCCTCGATAAATACGAGACACTGGAAAATGTACCGGTAACTCCGAAAATACCGAATATCACCTATGCCGCCGACAAGACTGTTGACGAAGAGGGATTCGGCTGCGAACCCGGCACTGTCAGCATTTACGGTCCTTCCGCACAGCTTGAGAAAATAGCCAAGTGCTATGCGGTGACAGAGAAAGAAATGGTGCTTGATTCGTCATATAATCTGGTAAGTGATGAGATACAGCTCGTTGCTGAAGACGGTACTATCATTGACCAGAAACTGCTGACTATCAATCCGGGCAGTTTCCAGATCAATATACCGGTACTTACACAGAAGGAAGTAGGTCTGACGGTAAGGCTTGTAAATATGCCTCAGGGATTTGATGAGCAGTGGCTCACCGAAAAGCTGAAGCTGTCTGAGGATTCACTGACGATAGCTTCCAAGAGCGGAAATACGAGCTTGTCTGAGGTGCTTGAGATAGGAAGGATAAAGCTGAGTGATGTCGGACTGGACTTCTCCAAATCCTACAACGTTACCAGCGACCTTGAATCAGTGGATATCATCAACCGCTCAGGACCTGATACCATAACAGTAACTCTTGACAGTACAGGTCTTGCACAGAAGGAGATAACACTCAACAAGGAGAACATCCATATCAGCAACAAGCCTGCTGATGACTACGATTACAACCTTGCGACAAAGAGCCTTCCTGTAACTATAATCGGTCCTGAAGATGTGATCGAGGACATAACGGCAAACGATATATACGCCGAAGCCAATCTCCTCAACGCGGAGATACAGGGCGACGAGTTCACATATGATGTGACGCTGACATGTCCGTCATCTGACAAGGTGTGGGCAGTAAGAAAGTCTATGGTATACATCCAGAGAGTTCCAAAACCAACAGAAGCTTCGACCGAAGCTGAAACGGACGAAGATGATGAAACGACTTCCGAAACGGATGCAGAAGACTGATGATAAGCAAACGGCTACTGCCATTTACATGGTGGCAGCCGTTGCATTTTTGTGCTGTATAATAATTCTTTCTTATAATACCAATTGTAATAACTGTCAAACTATATACAAATCTTACAACAAATACTAAAGTTTTTTCCGATTTTTGCCAAATGTTCATAGATTTTTAACAAATTTACATGCTGAATATGATATAATATCTCTTGTCATAAAAATATACCACATATCATTATTATTTTTGTTTAATTTGAAAGGATGATCTATCATGAAAAATTCACTTAAAAACAGAGTGCGTGCTTCTTTTGTGAGTGCAGTAATGGCGGTGACCGCTGTTCCGGCATGTGTGGCAGCAATGCCGGCAGGAGCTGCTATTGAAGGCAGCCTCAGCATATCTGCAAACAAAACGGCTTCTACTGTTATGAAAGAGGATACAAAAGTAAGCGGAACTTTCCCGGCAAACGGCGCGAAGTCAATTACATTTACCATTGAGTCGGATTACGCAGGCAGTTTCTCATACGGTCTCGGTGTATCAACAACTGCATCTCCTTACTGGACCGAGCATAACTCCAAGGGCGGCTGGGATTCCAAGGGCGACGGCTTCTCTGTTCAGCTTGTAAAGGGTACGAATACTATAACTGTTGACCTTTCCGATGTTGATATAAAGGGCGGCGGTAAATATGAATTCAGATGTTATTATTCTGCTCACTGGGATAACAGCGTCGGCGATATGGTGAACAATTCCGTAACACTTACAGATACAGAATTCGATTCCTCCGGACAGACTGATCCGGGAACGGAGAATCCCGAGTCTCACAGCAGGAAGAGCGGCGATTGGGAAGTTATCGACAACCATGACGGCACAGCAACCGTGAGAGCTACAGTCTCAAAGCAGATCGAAGGAGAGATAGATATCCCGCTCACAAGAGGCTATGACGAGGACTACTATGCTGCAAATCCTGATGAATACACAGAAGATGCGCCTATAAACAGCCATAAATTCACATACAGTGATTTCGGACTTACAAGCATGGAGGGCGTGACTATCGAGTCCCTTACTGTAACTATCGAGTCTGATTATGAAATCGACAAGTTCATGTACGGCGGCGGTATGAACGTAGTAGAGAAGTCTGCTGCTGATACAGAGTATGCCAAGAGAGGCATAGTTGAAGGCAAGGAAAGCGCCGGATACTGGTACAACGATATGGGCGCTGAGGAGATAGAGAAGTTCGAGGACATGGGCGTAGAGTTCGGAATGGACGACATCGGCACAGGAACAACTATCGAGAACGCAGGCAAGTACATAGAGTGCTACTGGGAGCCGCCGGTAACAGCTCAGGAGAATGCAGGAACAAGACTCAATGACTCCGTATCCTTCCAGTTCTGGTATGGTACAAAGGTGGCTGACGAGTACACTGAGATCGCTGAAAAGGATCCCAGCGATGCTGTACATCTCACAGGCGCTGTACTGACATACACCAAGGAGTGCGTGATACCTTACACAAATTCCATCAAGACAGCTGTTAATAAGATAGTGGACTGCACAGGCGATGATGAAGAGAAGGCAATTAAGGTTAAATATGCTGATCTCGGGATCGAATCTGATATGGATGTCTATGCAGTAAGATTCGATGTAACTGCAAAGAGCGACATCAAGAAAATGGTATACAATGTAGGCACAAACGTTACAGAAGATGCCGGACTTGACTACTGGTTCCAGGAGGATTCCAACTATGTAGTGCTCGGAGCAGGCAAAACTGCTGAAGTTATGTGGATCGTCCCCAAGGAAGCAGCCGGAAAGATAGACACCACCAATTATGTTGATCCTGCCGGAGAGATCTATTTCGGCTACTATTATGGCGAGTCCGATGCTATAACCATTGACAATATCGAGGTTTATTATAACGTACCTGAGACGACTACTACAACTACCACCACAACTACCACCACAACTACAACGACCACCACAACAACGACTACAACTCCTCCCACAACTACAGCGCCGCCTACTGATCCGGAAGTTACACTCTGGGGCGATGCCAACTGCGATAAACAGGTGAATATGGCAGATGCTGTACTTATCATGCAGTCGCTCTCAAATCCTGATGTATACGGCTTGGACAAGCCGGACGGTATCTCAAGGCTCGGACAGATCAATGGTGATGTTTATGAAAATGGTGATGGACTTACAGTGAATGACGCAAGTTCGATCCAGGCATATAAGCTTGGACTGATAGAAACACTTCCTGAATCATATAAAGCATAAACGATGATTATTTACCGCCGGTCTGACTATACAGACCGGCGGCGTTTATGTCTGCAAGTTTTTGGTGCGGCACTTGCTATATCCAAAAAAATATGTTATAATAAAATGGCATTTAATAATTCATACATTATTTAATCATTATATTCAGAAGGGAAATATTATGGGAATTAAAAAGATCATTGCACTTTTATCCTCTGCTGTCGTTGCGTTCAGCGGATCGGTGATAAGTGCGCAGGCAGCTGAAAAAGAAAAAAACACAGCTGTATCATCGGCAGAAGTAAAGTACTCGCTTGGTGACGTCAATAACGACGGGCGTGTAAACGGTATTGACGCAACGCTCGTTCTCGGAGAGTACGCTTCAATGTCGGCGGGGGCGGAGCCTGAATTCACCGGCAGCAAAAAGAAGGCAGCGGATATTGACATGGACAACATGGTATCTGCCAAGGATGCTTCGCTGATACTTTCGTATTATGCTTATCTTTCAGCAGGCGGAATGTACTCGTTCGAGTATGTGCTTGACAACGGAGAAACAGACCTGATGTCCGGTACAACTTCCACTTCAACGACCACAAGGACTACCACAACGACTACAACAACTACCACCACGACGTCAAAGCCTACAACGACGACAACTACCACCACAACGTCAAAGCCCACAACGACGACAACTACCACCACGACGTCAAAGCCCACAACGACGACAACAACCACCACAACGTCAAAGCCTACAACGACGACAACAACCACCACGACGTCAAAGCCTACAACGACGACAACAACAACCACGACGTCAAAGCCTACAACGACGACAACTACCACCACGACGTCAAAGCCCACAACGACGACAACTACCACCACGACGTCAAAGCCCACAACAACAACAACGACTACCACAACGACGACCACTACAACAACGACTACAGTTGTGACAACAACTTCGACTACCACAAAGCAGTATGAAGATCCGTACAAGGTGCAGGAGATAAAGCTTAGCAAGACCGAAATAAATGTTGCAGTCGGCGAGGGCGATATATCATATGTTACGATGTATCCTGCAACAGCTCCGGATAAGGGCGAGATATGGCACAGCTCGGATGACGGAGTAGCAACAGTCGATTACGAAGGCTATATAGTCGGAGTATCCGAGGGCGAGTGCGTCGTAACAGTTACAAGCAGGGATAATCCGTCAGTCAAAGCTGAGATAAAGGTAAAAGTAACGGATAAAAATAAGGTCCGTGAGATAAAACTGAGCAAGTATGAGATAAATGTTGCAGTAGGCAGCGGAGATATTTCAATGGTGACCATGCTGCCTGAGACAGCAAAGGACAAGCGTGAGATATGGCGCAGTTCGGATGACGCGGTAGCAACTGTAGACTACGAGGGCTATATAGTCGGCGTGTCAGAAGGCGAATGCGTAGTTACAGTGACCAGCGTCAATAATCCGTCTGTAAAGGCAGAGATAAAGGTGACTGTTACTGACAAGAACAAGGTCCGTGATATAAAGCTGAGCAAGTATGAGATAAACATACCTGTAGGCGGCGGAGATATATCCATGGTGACCATGCTGCCTGAGACCGCAAAGGACAAGCGTGAGATATGGTACAGTTCGGATGAGAGTGTAGCTATCGTTGACAACGAGGGATATGTGATCGGCGTTTCCGAAGGAAAATGTGAAGTTACCGTAGTCAGCGTGAATAATCACGATGTCAAGGCAGTGATACAGGTAACTGTCGGTTCCGGTACGACATCTTCAACGACAACGACCACCACAACAACGACCACATCTACTACAAACACAACATCTACTACAACTACCACCACCACACATATCGTACAGGTGATCGACGGCGTTACATATATTGACGGCATACTGCTGGTGAATAAGGAATATGCACTTCCGGAGGACTACAATCCCGGAATGATGAAGAACTGTTCATTGCAGTTCAGCAAAATGGTAGCTGCCGCCGCTGAAGACGGCATTGAACTGTATATGTCATCCGGTTTCCGTTCATATGATTACCAGAGCGCTATCTATAACAATTATGTAAGTGTATACGGCGCTGAAGAGGCGGACAGATTCTCAGCCAAGCCCGGACATTCCGAACACCAGTCCGGTCTTGCGATAGATGTAAACATCATAGATCAGTCGTTCGCAGGTACACCGGAAGCGAAGTGGCTTGCAGAGAATGCGCACAGATTCGGATTCATCATCCGCTATCCGGAAGGCAAAGAGGACATTACCGGATATATGTACGAACCATGGCACATCAGGTATCTCGGAGTACATACAGCAAACGCTGTATACGAGAGCGGACTGACACTTGAAGAATATCTCGGAGTCAATGTCCAGACATGGTAAAATGCGGAATGCCTGAATGTTTACGGGCACATATATAATAAGTAGAATGACGGGGAAAAACTTTCTGGTGAGGGGTTCTTCCCCGAACATTTTTTATGGAGGAGGCACTGTATGGAAGAAAAGAGAAAAGGCGGAGGAGCAACGCTGTTCTTTGCTTTTTTCGTGATATGGATGACGCTGTTTACGGTATATGAGCATATCCAGTTCCTGAGGA
Source organism: Ruminococcus flavefaciens (assembly GCA_002373775.1). GTDB lineage: Bacteria > Bacillota > Clostridia > Oscillospirales > Ruminococcaceae > Ruminococcus > Ruminococcus flavefaciens_M. Next base: position 20,381 of record DFJW01000114.1, read on the forward strand.
TCCACGCAAGAGTACAGGCGGAGATAGTCTCTTACCGCACGGAAGCTCATGAAGAGGGGAACAGTTTTGTATACACATTGAAGTACAGCTCAGGTGAAAGTGACTATAAATGCGAATACTCACCTGACGAAGCATATGACAGTGACACACCGCCGGAGAGATACAGCGTCGGAAACAAGCTGATGATATGGTGCATAAGGGACACCGGAGAACTGTACGAAGGAGAAGTGTCCCACAGGATGCCGGTAATAGCCTTTGAACTTGTCCTCACGGCAATGCTTATCTATCTGTCAAAAGAGGCACTCACGGATATCGGCAGCATTCTCAGGAAACGCATCCTGCCGTCCGCGATTACAGCGGCTGCTTTTGTATATTACTTTGCGTCACTGATCGCAGTGGGAGAAGACGGAAAGATAGCCGGGATATCATGGAGAAGGATCGCTGCACCTGTCCCGTTCCTTGTGCTGGTGATGTGGCTGATTATATACACAGCAGAGCGGGTACGCAGAAAAGATCCGGATATTAACAAAATGTGATTGACCGATCGTGCGGAATCAATGCGGTCAAAAGCATAAAACATCAGTTAATGAGTATTATACATCATTGAATTTCCGGATATACTGAGCTATAATATAGACAGTAAAGAAAAAGGATTGACACGGCAGGGGATACCGTGTCAGCAACGTGATAAGTTGTTTGATTTTGGAGGGAAAGATTATGAGAAATTCAATGATGAAAAGACGCATGGCTGCAATAGCAGCTGCGGCAGTAATGACTGTTTCATCGGCAGCAGGCGGATTCGGCAATTCATTCTTTGCCGGCACTCTCAACCCTGTTGATTCTTATGCAGCAGTCGAGAGCACGGTTAAATTCCTTTCATCCGCAGGTTACGGCGAAGGAGTTTACGCAACATGGTCATCAGTTTCCGGAGCATCCGGATACAACGTTTATGTTGACGGCACACAGATTGATTCAATGCTCATCAGACAGTATCCCGGTTATATGAGAGCAGATGCTGTAGGTGTAAAATCCGGAAGCCACACTATCAAGGTAGTTCCGATCATAAGCGGAAAAGAGGACAGCTCCAAGGCTGCTCAGACTACAGCAACAGCTTATGCTCATGACAGATCCGGTTTTGCATTTGTAAACGGCAATGCCAACGGTGCTTACAATGCTGACGGTACACTCAAGTCGAATGCTACTGTAGTATATGTTACAAATGCAACTAAGGACAGCGTATCTGTAACACTTCCTGATAAGAAGGGCGCAAGCACAAAGTTCACAGGTATACAGAACATCATCTTTGCTCTCAAGAGCAACACAAACGCAGGTCCTGTATGTATAAGATTCGTAGGCAATATCACTGATCCTTCAACACTCAATAACGGAGATCTTTATGTTGATACTGCAACATGCGGTCTTACAATTGAAGGTATAGGAAACGATGCCACACTCAACGGCTTTGGACTGGTGATGAAGAACAGCTCAAACGTTGAAGTAAGGAACCTCGGTTTCATGAACTGCAACAGCAGCGAGGGTGATAACTGCGGACTCCAGCAGAAGAACGATCATATATGGGTACATAACTGTGATTTCTTCTACGGCGATGCAGGCTCAGATGCAGACCAGGCAAAGGGCGACGGTGCTCTTGATACAAAGACTTCTTCTTACATCACACATTCCTACAACCACTTCTGGGATAACGGAAAGTGCAATCTTCAGGGTATGAAGTCTGAGTCAACAGAGAATTACATCACATATCACCACAACTGGTTCGATCATTCAGATTCACGCCACCCGAGAATCAGAACATGCTCGGTACACTGCTACAACAACTACTATGACGGCAACGCTAAGTACGGTGTAGGCGTAACAATGGGAGCATCATGCTTCGTTGAGAACAACTATTTCAGAAACTGTAAGTATCCTATGCTCAGCTCAATGCAGGGTTCAGATGTTGCAACAGGCGGTACATTCTCCAGCGAGACCGGCGGTATCATCAAGTCCTACGGCAACGTTATGTCCGGTCAGAAGGCATATGTGACATATCAGCAGAACAGCACAGAGTTTGATGCTTATGAGGCATCTTCAAAGACTGAAAAGGTCGGCTCATCTGTAAAGACAAAGTCCGGCGGCACAACATACAACAATTTCGATACATCCAGCGTGATGTACAGCTATACAGCAGACAGCGCAAATGACGTTCCTTCTATCGTAACTGCAAAGGCAGGACGTGTAGACGGCGGCGACTTCAAGTGGACATTCAACAACTCCGTTGATGATGCGGACTACGCAGTCAACTCTTCACTCAAGTCAGCACTTACAAGCTACAAGGGCACAGTGACTGCTATCGGCAGTGGTTTCAAGGAGGACGGTTCATCTGCTCCTGCTGTGACTACACAGACTCCGGTAACTGTAACAACAGTTACTACAACAACTCCGTCACAGCCTTCAGTGACAACTACTCAGCAGCAGTCGGTAACTCCTACTGCAAGTGAGTATGTTCATAACTTCACCGCTAATGGTACATCCAGCAGCTTTTATTCGATCTCAGGCAACCTCTCTACTGCTAAGGGAACAGTTTCATACAATGGACTTACCCTTACGCAGTGCCTGAAGATAGAGACATCCACAAGCATCAGCTTCAATGCACCTTCAAGCGGAAAACTCACACTCGTATTCGGTGATCCTTCCTCAACGATCAAGGTTGACGGCACAAAGTATACCGCAGATGCAAACGGCGTTCTTACAGTAGATCTTTCAGCAGGTGCACATACACTTGCAAAGGCTGACGCAGTCAACCTCTTCTACATGGCACTTTCAGCTCAGGGCGGCACTACAGTAACAACTCAGACAACAACTTCACCTTCACAGACTGATCCTCAGCCCACAACTACAAAGCAGTCCACACCGAGCAACGTTGATCTCAACGGCATCTCAGTAGTGACATACGGCGGCTGGAATGAAATGGCATACCTTGTTCTTTCCGGAATAAAGGATTCAGATGTCACAGCAGTCAGCTATGACGGACCTGTAACAGGTTCACTTACTGGTGAAGATTTCGAATACCTTGTAAGAGACACAAACGCAGGTCTCCGCGTAGATGTTCTCGGACTTACAGCAGGTACATATTCGATCACCCTCTCAACAAGCAAGGGCACTATCACAAAGTCCAATATCAAGGTAGAGGCTCAGGATCGTTCAGGATATGCACACTTCAACTACAATGAAGGTGTTGGTGCTTATACTGACGACGGTAAACTCAAGGTAAATGCAAAGGTAATATATGTAACTGAGCAGAATAAGAATACAGTTACAGTTACATCAAAGGACGGCACAACAGTTAAGGGTATCGGTAATATCCTCAACTCTGCCGGACAGGATATCGGCGGCGGAAAGACATCCAACGGCGGTACAAAGCCCAACAGCAATGCCGGTATCATCAAGAAGCTCGCTGAGGACGGCACTCCTCTCGTAGTAAGAATCATCGGTGACGTTAAGGCTCCCGACGGACTTACAGCATACGATTCAACAGACTTCGGCGGTTCAGTTGGTGACAACGGATACATGGCAAGAATGAAGTCTGGTAAGAATGTTACCATTGAAGGCGTAGGAACAGATGCCTGCGTAAACGGATGGGGCTTCCACTTCATCGCTGAGTCCGGTGCTCCTGATTTCGGAAAGAGCTTTGAGATCAGAAATATCCACTTCCGCAACGTACCTGAGGACTGTGTAGGTATGGAAGGCGTACAGGAGAGCTCAAATCTTACAGCACCTGTTGAGCGCTGCTGGGTTCACAACTGTGAATTCTACAAGCCAACTATCTCCAATCCTGCTGAGTCTGATAAGGCTGGCGGCGACGGCGCATGCGACTTCAAGCGCGGTCTCTACTTCACAAACAGCTACTGCTACTATGAGGGATATCACAAGACAAACCTTGTAGGCGCATCTGACAGCAACCTTCAGTTCCATCTTACATACCACCACAATTACTGGAACAAGTGTGAGTCAAGAGGACCTCTTGCACGTCAGGCTAACATCCATATGTACAACAATATCTTTGAAGGTCAGACAAGCTACTGCATGAACCCGAGAGCAAATGCTTACATCTTCTCAGAGTACAACGTATTTGACAGCTGCAAGAATCCTATGCAGGTTAAACTCGGCGCAGTAAAGAGCTATATGGACGTTCTCACAAACTGCAAGGGCGACCAGCAGGGAACAATAGTAACAGATAAGAGCACAAAGGTAAATACAGACTGCCAGTACGCAAACTTCGATACAAATTCATCTGTAAGCTACATTCCTTCAGGCAGCTACAAGCTTGATACTGATACATCCAAGCTCAAGTCCATATTTGAGACATACGGCGGATGCATGGACGAGACAAAGTTTGCTTCCAGCGATCTTATAGTTGAGTCCGGCAACAATACAACAACAACCACAACAACAACAACTACTACATCCACAACATCCACAACAACAACTACAGACACACCTGTAAATATGCCCAAGCTCGCAGGCGATTCTAACTGCGACAATCAGGTAAATATGGCTGACGCTGTACTTATCATGCAGGCACTCGCTAACCCTGATGTATACGGCTTAGGCAAGCCCGACGGCATGGATGAGATCGGCTGGGACAATGCTGACGTTGATTCAAGAGGCGACGGCGTTACAGGTTCAGATGCACTTGCTATCCAGGAATTCTCTCTTAGTCTGGTGACATCTCTCCCGAAGTCATTCAAATGATTTCGGTTCCCCTAAATATAATGATATGTGGAAAAGGAGTCTCATATGAGGCTCCTTTTTCACTTCATGTACGGTATAACTAAAAAGGGAAGGACCGCAGAAGTCCTTCCCTGAGTTTTATCCGAGTATCTTATCAGCAATGCCAGCCACTTCGGAGGCGATGTCGCTGACAGTGCGGAGTTTATTGCCGCTGATGCACTCGACAGTGTGCCAGCCGAGCTTTGATGCACAGTAATCAGCAGCGAGACGTGCGCGGCGCAGATGATTTTTATCGCGTTCATGGATATCCTTTTTGGATTCGTCGCTGTCATAACGTTTTGAGAGCAGTTCCTGACTTATATCCGGATCTACTCGCAGGTATATCACAGCATCCGGTTCCGGTATCCCGATGAGGCTGTATTCGAATTCATTCAGCCATTTCAGGAAACCATCCCACTTATCTTCCGGAAGTTTCGAGCACTGGTGAACGGCATTGGAAGTGGTATACCGGTCAGCGATCACTATACCGCCTTCTTCGTAGGCTTTGCCCCATTTTGCGCGGAAACTTGCGAATCTGTCCACTGCAAAAAGCGTAGAAGCGGCATATGGGTTCACATCGTCAGCCGAGCTTCCCAGTTTACCGCTGAGGTACATTCTGAGCGGACCTGATGAATCGCTTTCATAGTCCGGAAAAGAGACTTTATTGACATTGACGCCTTTATTTTTGAGATGCTCATAGAGCTGCGCTGTCTGAGTGGCTTTTCCACTGCCGTCCAGACCTTCTATAACGATCAGTCTGCCTTTCACGGTCATCCTCCTTAAACGTAAGAACTGTTGAGTTTATCTGCAACTTCTGCAAGGGTACTGCATCCTGTGAGGTCGCTGCCGATGTGTTCGTTTCCATGTGCAAATACATATTCCACGTCCTCGGAAGTATCGTTTGAAGCAACGGCAGCGCATTTCACTTCGCCTTCATCTATCAGTATGAGCCATGCGTAATTATCGGCATCAGCGCAGTAGTCGCTGATATGTGCAGCGAGCCAGAAGTATTCGAAGCCTTCCTTGAATGTGTTGTAGTCAGAATAATCTGAGACAATATGCTTGCCGCTGACATTCATTCCGGAAGCTGACATATCCATTGCAACAGCATTTCCGGATTTCCTGATATCATCTGCTAAAGCGGTGAAGTCCGGAGAATCGCTTTCAGTTGATGTTTCTTCAGAAGCTGCGGCAGTCTTTTCTTCGGAACTTTCAGCCTTGCTGCTTTTATCGTCTCCGCATGCAGAGAGCGTGCATACAGAAAGCGAAAGTGCAATTACAGCTGCTATTGATCTTTTCATAGTGCCCTCCTGTTATTTTATCACGGAAAATGCTTGCTTCAGCGTTGAAGCAGGTACTATATTTATGTCGTAATCAGTTGCATCTATCCCGGACATCGACTGCTTTGGTATCACGCAAGTCCGGAATCCCATGCGTTCAGCTTCGCGTATGCGCTGAGAAATATGCGATACCGAACGTATCTCTCCGCCGAGACCGATCTCACCGAATGCAATGAGATCTTCGTCTATCTGCTTGTCCATAATACCTGAGTACAGCGCCATAGCTACCGGCAGATCGCCAGCCGGTTCATCGAGACGGAAACCGCCTACGATATTCAGATAAACGTCCAGTGAGCCGAGGAAGATACCCAGTCTCTTTTCAAGTACGGCAATTATTATATTCAGCCGGTTGAAATCGAAACCGGTCGCCATTCTCCTCGGTGCGGCGTAGCTTGTCTTGCATGCCAGCGCCTGAACTTCTGCAAGTATGGGACGGCTTCCCTCCATAACGCAGGCAACGCATGTTCCCGAAACGTTATGAGGTCTTCCGGAGAGCAGCATCTGAGAAGGATTGGCAACTTCCGTCAGTCCCTTGTCACGCATTTCGAACACGCCTATCTCATTTGTAGAGCCGAAACGGTTCTTGACAGCCCGCAGCAGCCTGTAGCTCTGATGGCGCTCGCCTTCGAAATACAGCACAGCGTCAACTATATGCTCCATGACCTTTGGACCGGCAATGGCTCCGTCTTTATTCACATGACCGACTATTATCAGCGGTATCTCCTGCCTTTTGGCAGTGTGCATGAAGAGGTTGGTACATTCGCGGACCTGAGTCAGACTTCCGGGACTTGAGGAAATGCGGCTGATGCTCATGGTCTGTATGGAGTCGATGATAGCGATATCAGGAGCACTGGAAGCGATAGTGTCAGCGACAGCTTCCGCGTCAGTGGCTGTCAGCAGATAGAGATTCTCCGAGTTGACACCGAGACGCTGAGCACGCAGTTTTATCTGTCTTGCGGATTCTTCTCCCGAGACGTAGAGTATGGAGTGATCTTCGCCGAGATACTGACAGATCTGGAGAAGTATGGTGCTTTTTCCGATACCCGGTTCACCGCCGAGCAGGACCAGCGAGCCTTTAACAAGTCCGCCGCCGAGTACGCGGTTCAGTTCTCCGAGACCGGTATCATAGCGTACATCGCTGTCTATGCCTATATCATCCAGTTCAAGTATGCTGTCTGAAAGGTCGGGCACACCGGCAGCATTGACGCCACCGGAAGGTTTCGGCGCATCTGCCAGTTCTTCCTCAAAGCTGTTCCATGCACCGCAGGACGGGCACTTTCCGTTCCATTTGGAACTCTCGTATCCGCATTGATTGCAGGTGTAGATATATCTTGATCTTGCCATGGCTTATCAGTTGAGAGCGGTCAGCAGTTCTTCGTCACAGAGAATGTGACCTCTGCCGCAGTTGAAAACGCTGTCTGACATTGAACTGAAAGAGTAGTCGGATAATTCACCGCTTTCAAGGCTGACAGCTGAGATGCTGTTGCCGTTGATAACGAGCACATCACGGGTTTCTATGTCGTAAATGACATGACCGATATTGCCCATGCCTTCTCCTGCTTCTGAAAGACTGCCGTCTTCTGAGAATCTGAACACATGGCAGACGGAATTCACTTCTTCACCCTCGGAGATCACAAGTTCCGGCACTGAATCGCCGTTGAGATCAGCTATCTCAAAGGCAGTATCATCGCCGGCTTCATGCGGATATTCTGAAAGCGTTTTCATGAAAGCATCCTTCTGACTGCGGCTGAGTACAGCGCCCCAGCTTTCGCTGACGTAGAGCGCGTAGTCTATACTGCTGTCACCAAAGCTGTATTTCCTTCCCAGTTTGAGGGATGCCGGATCCGAGTATTCGGAAAGTGTTTCGAGAAATTCCGGATAAAGTACCTCTTCGTGGTCTATCATATAAGTAATAGCTCCGCCTTTTGCAGCAGAACGGCTGTTATCGTAGTAATTGACTATCTGGGAAAAGCTTCCGCCGTCAAGGGTATCGTATTCGCCGATGACGAAATCCTCAGCAGTAAATCTGAACTCAATGGCATTCTTCTGCGGGATGTAGAAAGCTTCTCCTTTGGGAACGCTGGTTATCTCTGTGAGATTTCCGCCGGATACAGTATAAATGAGAAGATCTGCTCCCGGCTCTGCTGATATGATGAGTTCCGGAGAACCGTCGCCGTCTAAGTCATGCAGATCGAACATGGAGCCTGTTCCGTAGTTGTATTTGACGAAAGAGCCGGAAGAAGCGAACTCCTTCAGTTTATCTTCGTACAGTTTCTGCCAGTCAAAGACCACACTGTGGGGATCGACCGTTGCTTCTGTAACATTTTCTGTGACCACTTCGTCTGATACTGCTGAGCCTGTCTTGCTTGCACAGCCTGCGGCAGACAATGCCGTCAGAAAAGCAAGAAATACGGCAGACTTATTGATGTTTTTCACGAATGTTGCCTCCTGAAAAATGATTTATTTCTTAATACATTCTATCACTTTTTGCGGACTATGTCAATCAGGTGAGATTACATTTTGTTTACATTATTTCCTAAGCACTTGCTAACACTTTGACAATGTGATATAATCACTTTGACAGCATTCTGTCATTGACAGCGTATGTGTATTTATACGCAGCACAAAAATGTTACAAGGAGAAAACAGAATGAAGAGGTATTGGGCAGCAGTGCTCGCACTTTCAGTTCCGGTATGTGCATTCGCATCATGCGGAGATACCAAAAGCAGCGAAAGCGGGAAAGGTTCCTACGAAGATGCGTTAGAGGAATATGTTGAAGCTTTCAACAGCCGTTCCGGCGAGGATTTCCTGAAGGCAGCGTACCCTGACTTTATGGTAGATGCGTTAAAGTCAGGTTCAGAAGATGAATTCGATGCAGCCATTGAACAATATGATTCTATGATCGAAGATCAGTTTGCGGATTATGAGGAAAGAGTCGGCAGCAATGTGAAGATCTCTGTTGACATAAAGGAAGCAGAAAAGCTCAGCGATGAAGACCTGACCAGTTTTCAGAAGACCGTGGACGGATTCTGCGGACAGCATGAGATAGACGATGAGCATAAATTAACAGAAGGATACAAGCTGAAGGTAAAAACCGTTGTCCATGGCGATGACGGAGAAGAAAACGAAGAAAGTTCGTTCATTGTCGTTTGTGTTGATGACAATGAATGGATGATAAACTAAACCAACGATTTTTCAGGAGGTAAGGTATGAAAAAAACATTAGCATTAATTATGGCGCTTTCAATGTCAGTATGTGCATTTGCAGCCTGCGGAGAATCTGATGATGACGACAGCACAGGCAGCAAGAAGAGCTCATCATCATCTTACGACGACGATGACGACGACGCAGATTATTCCGGAAGCAACAAGAATAAGAAGAAGGAGGGCGGCGAGAGTTCTGAGGCCGATACAGAGCCTGTGACAGATGAGCCGGAGACAGAGGAGCCGGAGACAGAGGAGCCTGAGACCACTACTGAGGAGATCACAACTGAGCCCGAAACAGAGAAGCCTGAACCCACTACTGAGGAGGCAACACCTGTACCGGCAGTTCTGGATGATTCATATGAAGACGTGATAATGGATTTTGAGACCGCTATCAATACTCAGGACGGCGAAGGCATGCTGAACGCCATGTTCCCGTCTTTCGTGATGACCGGACTGAAGGAACAGCTCGGAAGTGAATGGGATTCATACCTTGAAATGATAAGCGAAGGCTTTGCACAGGGATTCGCCGGCACAGCCGGAGAGAGCATAGCAGCTGATTTCCTTGTAGTCCTCAATCCAAAGTCAGCTGAAGCCCTCACTGATATCAGCGCTCAGCAGGCAGCTGTAGATGAATACTGCACTGAACTCGGCATCAGCGAGAAGCACACAGTTGCAGCAGCATACACTGTAACAACGAATATGTCTGTAACCAATAACGGAAAAAGCAATGCAAGAGACGTTGATCTTATAGTTTACTATGTAGACAATGAATGGCGCATTGATACATCATCAATGGAATGACGATAAAGTTTACGGAGCATATGCCGCATGTGACGGCGTATGTTCCGTATTTTTTTGCCTGTGCCTCTTGACAACCGCCTTAATTCGTGATACAATACATATATCAAATGCAACGACGGAGAGAAGTAGCATGGAATATCGTTCCCAGAGAGTGCGGAGCAGGTGAGAGCCGCGCATCAGAGTCCTTGTGAATAACACTCCCGAGCAGCAGACCGAAAGGATACCGCTAACGGTATTTGAGTAAGCGAGACGTGTTCCGCACGTTACAGCGGCTCAAAAGTGATCGCTTTTGCGATAATTCAGGTGGCACCACGGGTAATAATGCTCCCGTCCTGTATCAGGACGGGAGTTTTTTGTATATTTCCGTCTAATAATTTGAAAGGAAAGATCATTATGAAGCACACAGATGTCAAGGAGATAATCTCATCACAGGATTATGTAGGAAAAAACGTAACGGTATGCGGCTGGGTACGCACTTCACGCAATTCCAAGAGCGTTGCGTTCGTTGAACTCAACGACGGCACATCACTGAAGAACATACAGGTAGTGGTTGAAAAAGGCGAGGGCGACTATAAAGAGCCGCGTGTAGGCATGTCCCTGAAGGTTGAGGGAAATGTGGTAGCAGGCCGCAATAATACAGTTGAGATAAACACAGTGCCGGAGAATATAACAGTTCTCGGTGATGCTCCTACTGATTATCCGCTTCAGAAGAAGGGACACACTCTCGAATTTCTTCGTACTATCCCTCATCTCCGCGGACGCACGAATACATTCAACGCTGTATGGCGTGTGCGTTCAGTGCTTGCAGCAGCTATACACGAATACTTCCAGAAGAACAACTATGTATATGTAAATACTCCCCTCATCACAGGAAGCGACTGTGAGGGAGCAGGTGAGATGTTCCAGGTAACAACGAACGGATTCACAACTGAGTACAAGACAGAGGAAGAGTACTATGCAAACGACTTCTTCGGCAAGAAGGCTGGACTTTCGGTATCCGGTCAGCTTGAAGGCGAAATGGCAGCAATGGCAATGGGCAAGATATACACCTTCGGACCTTCATTCCGTGCAGAGAACTCCAACACCCCCAAGCATCTTGCAGAATTCTGGCATGTAGAGCCTGAGGTAGCTTTTGCAGAGCTTCCTGATGTCATAGAGATCGCAGAGGATATGCTCAAATACGTTATCCGTCAGCTGCTCGACAAATGCCCGGATGAAGTTGCCTTTTTTGACGCACACTTTGAGAAGGGACTCAAGGCACGTCTTGAAGAACTCATCTCCCACGAGTTCGGAAGAGTGACATATACCGAAGCTATCAGACTTCTTCAGGAATCCGGCGAGAAGTTCGTATATCCTGTAGAATGGGGCTGTGACCTCCAGACAGAACATGAGAGATACATCTCCGAGAAGGTATTCAAGAAGGCTGTATTCGTTACAGACTATCCCAAGGAGATCAAGTCATTCTATATGAAGCAGAATCCCGACGGCAAGACAGTTGCAGCAGTTGATCTGCTCGTTCCCGGCGTCGGAGAGATAATCGGCGGCAGTGAGAGAGAAGCGGATTACGATAAGCTCATCGCAGCAATGAACGAGAGAGGCATGAACCTTGACCTCTACAGCGACTATCTTGACCTCCGCAAGTTCGGTTCAGTGCCTCACGGCGGATTTGGTCTGGGCTTTGAGAGACTTATCATGTACACTACAGGCATGGCAAATATCCGTGATGTTATCCTCTTCCCGAGAACAGTTGGTTCTATAAGATAAGGATCAGAATAAATATTATAGGCGGTGCTTTATGAAAAAGATAATATCATTGATACTTGCATGCACAGCAGCAACATGTGCATTTGTTTCATGCGGAGACAAGGACAGCTCAGGCTCTGAGAGCTCTTCGTCACCGATAGTCGGAAAGTGGAATATGGTAGGCGGAGATAAGCTGGAAGAATTCCACATGAAATACGGCGATGACGTTTCAGCAGTTGCCGAATTCAAGGGAAACGGAAAAATGACAGAGGCTATCCACTTGAATTCCACTGAGTTATGGTATATAAAGGATGATGAGACTTTTATCCTTAGCGGCAGAGAATTTGAGATCACCGGCTCTGACGGCGATGAACTCGAAATAAGCTATATGGGGCAGAAAGTAGCTGCATTCACCGACCACGAAGGTGAGGGCATATATGGCAGATATACTGCACCTGATGAAATGGGTTTCGATGAGCTCGGTGAAGTCTATGTGACTTTCCATGACGACGCAACGTCCGAATTGGATGCAACTGTCGAAGGCACATATACCTTCGATGAGAAGGCTGGGGAACTGGATGTCAGCATTTCTTCAGAAGATGAGGAAGACAAAGGACCTGCAAAAGTTGAATTTGACGGAGACAAGATGACGGTGACCAACAGCAAAGGTATAGTTACAGTCTTTGAACGAATGGACTGAACAAATAATGTACAGCACAGGGAGCATCAATGGCGCTGTTCTCTGTAAAATATATCAAGAAAAGGAAAGTGATTATTATGTCAAGATCGCTGTATATCCCTGAGGGCTATAAACCGGCTCTCACATTGAGAGAAACTCAGCATGCAATCAAGTATATCAAGGATATCTTCCAGCAGGCGCTTGCGATAGTGCTCACACTGGACAGAGTATCTGCACCGCTTATCGTAAGCAAGGGCAGCGGTATCAACGACGACCTCAACGGCGTAGAGAGAAAGGTCGATTTTGATATCAAGGAGATCGGCAGTGAAGCAGAAGTCGTTCAGTCGCTTGCGAAGTGGAAGAGAATGGCACTTTACAGATACGGCTATGAGCCGGGTGAGGGCATATATACGGATATGAACGCTATACGCCGTGATGATGATACTGACAATACCCATTCTATCTTTGTAGATCAGTGGGACTGGGAAAAAGTCATCACCCGCGAGCAGCGTACAGTGGAGTATCTGAAGGAAACTGTGAAGAACGTTGTCAAGGCAGTTGCATACACAAAGCGCAAGGTCAGCAACCGCTACCCGCAGATAGCAGGAAAGATCTGCGATGAGCCGTTTTTCATCACAGCTCAGGAGCTGGAGGATATGTATCCCGACAAGACAGGTCACGAGCGCGAGCGCCTTATCACAAAGGAGCACAAGACAGTATTCCTCATGGGTATCGGCGGCAAGCTTGCCAGCGGAAAGAAGCACGACGGAAGAGCTCCCGACTATGATGACTGGTCACTGAACGGCGATATACTCGTCTGGGACGACGTTCTCAACGATTCACTGGAGATATCCTCAATGGGTATCCGTGTTGATGAGGCAGCTCTTGCAAAGCAGCTTGCAGAATGCGGAGCAGAAGACAGGATGCAGTACAAGTATCACCAGATGATAGCTGACGGTACACTTCCGCTGACTATCGGCGGCGGTATCGGTCAGTCGAGACTCTGCATGCTTCTCCTCGACAAAGCACATATCGGCGAGGTCCAGTCTTCTATCTGGCCTCAGGATATGATAGATAAGTGTGCTGAAAACGGCATAACTCTTCTTTAAGCATAAAAGAATAAGCCGGAGGCTTGAACGTAAGTCCTATGCCTCCGGCTGTTTTTATATCCTTGGGAAAATAGTATTTCTGGGGGTGCCTTTTTGCGGTTTTTTGATGCCTTCTTCTCTGAGGATGTATTTCTGAAGGCTGACGAGGTCTGCGACACCGCAGCTTCCGTCATCATTGATATCGGCAGATGATGAATAAGTGCCGGACACAGTCTGCTGACGCATCAGCAGCAGGTCGAATATATCAACAGCGCCGTCGTCATTCAGGTCGCCGGTGAGAACGAATTCCTCCACCGGTTCGAGTATCCACGCCTGACAGTCGTTTCCGTTGATAGTGAACTGCTGGGCGTTTGCACCGTCATTCCCGGCAGCATTGGCGATCTCAAGAGCGCTTCTGTCAGTGGAATTCTTGGTGACGATAAGATAGGAGCCGTTGCCGCGGTCGATGAATTTGAAGGACTGAGCATCGCTGCTGGTGTTGGGGTATATGCCGATATTAGTGCGGTCATTGGAATTGCCGCTGTCGAGATCGAGCAGGAATTCACCGCCGTTTATGCCGGAAAAAATCTTATAGTATCCGTCGGCATCCTTGCTGAATTTCCATGTGTTGTAATCGGCAGCACCGTCAGCGGTATACTGCACCACATTCCCGCCGGCTTTTCCTTCGCCGCCTGATACAGTAAGGTACAGACCGCTGCCGACGTTCCTTATACGGTATTCGCCTTCGGGGATATCACTGCCTGTTTTCGGCAGTATTTTTTCTGTTCGAGGATAGATATCAAGGAACACATCAAGGGAAGCCAGCGGCTTGCCGTGGAAATCGAAGAGAGCCTGATTATCGAATGAAGAACCTCCGGAAGCGCTGACCTGTTCATCGTAGCCGGAAGCGTATGCAGTAGTCCAGCCTGAACCGTATTCATCCCAGAGCTTTTTCTGTTCAGCCCAAGAGATATCCGGTACACCGAGCCATGCAGGCTCCCAGTAGAAAGCACCGATGCCCCATTTGCCGGTGTCAGCCACTGCCTGAAAAACATCGCGCAGGCACTGTGCCTGTCCGTCAACGGAGATGTCATATCTGAAAACGCAGTCGGATGAACCGGCTGTGACATTGTTGCCGAAATTATCGCCGTCGCTGTTGGTATAAGGGTATGCCGTCTCGGCAACCATAACGTATTTGCCGTAGGTATCGCCTATCTTTTTCAGCACTGATGTGAGATTTTCAGTAGTGCCGTGCCAGTACGGGTAGTATGAAGTCGCGAATATATCATAATCCAGTCCGCACTCATTCATTACCTTTGCGTACCAGAGATAGTTGTCGTAGTTTGAAGGATTTGCGAAATGGTGGGCGATGAGGATATCCCTGTCAAAATCACGGACAGCTTTGTTACCGCTTGAGAATAGGTCACATATCTTATACATATCCTTTTCGCCGCAGAAGAAGCAGTTGGTCTCATTGCCGACCTGTACCATGCCGATATCTCCGCCGGAATCCGAGATGGACTGAAGCACCCATGTAGTCCACTTGTATATCTCGCCTTTGAGGGTATCATGATCGTGGGACTGCCAGTATTTAGGACGTGTCTGTTTCAGCGGATCAGCCCAGAAGTCGGAATACTGTATATCCACCAGCAGCTTCATGCCGTACTGTGAAGCACGTTTTCCGATAAGACCGGCGGTATACACGTCATTGTTTCCGCCGCCGTAGGTATTTCCGTTTGCATCGCAGGGCTCATTCCAGACGCGGACGCGGATGTAGTTCACGCCATGGTCGGCGAGAGTCTTGAAAATGTCCTGTTCCTGCCCGTTATCGTCATAGAATTTCACGCCTGCCTTTTCAATGGCGATAATGGAGGAGACGTCAACACCGCGGATAGGTTCTCCGCCGTTGACGGAGGTGTCGAAGCTGTTGAAGTACACGGCGGAAATATCCGCTGCATCGGCTTCATAAAGTGGTCTGCCGAAGCTGCTGAGATGAACTGACGTGAGGGAGAGCAGCGCGGACATCGAGAGGGCGATGAGCTTTTTGAACTGCATAAGAAAACTCCTTTCAGGTTGCTTTAAAACAATTATACGAATTTTTTCATAATTTGTCAATACTTATTATGCTTCATGTGTGCATGAAATGTATTATCGAATCAATGTAACGTTTTTGTCCGGGCATTGTATATATTAGTGAAACCGGTTTTACAGAAAAGAAGGGAGGGATCAGATGGATGATAACGAACTGAAGCTCAGCATATTCACATCGCCGGACGAGGGCTATCGTAAGCTCTTTGAGAAGTATCACGGATATGTATTCTCAATAGTCTACCGCATACTCGGAAGTTCGGTGAGCATGAAAGATGCAGAGGACTGCGTAGTAGATATCTTTGCTGATGTTATCATGCATTTTGATACAGCATCAGAAACTTCGCTGCGTGCATTTGTGGGCACTGTAGCACGCAACAAGGCAATAAACATGAGGAGATCTTCCGGAAGAGCTGATATGCATCCTGTTCCGGAAGAAACGGCAATGAATATACCTGATGAAAGCGTCAGCATAGAGGAAGCAGCAGAGAATTCATATCTGCTGAACGAAGTGCTCGATCACATAGACGCTCTCGGTGAGCCGGATTCCACTATCATAATCCAGAAATACCTTTTTGGCAGGAGTTCAGCAGAAATAGCCGCAATAGTCAGCATGAGCCCGACTGCGGTGAGAGTACGGCTCAGCCGCGCTATGAAAAAGATACGCAGCACACTTGCTGAACTTGGTGTCACACTGTAAAGGAGGAAGAACATGAATAAAAAGGATATAAGAGAACTTTTTGAGGGTTCAGATGACAAGACCGCAATGCGCATAGGAAGCACACATCCTGTGGTGAGCGATGAAAGAAAAGCGGAACTCATGGAGCGTATACAGCGCAGGACTTCCGGAAACGGAGAATCAAGGGAATATGCCGAAAGAGTATCCGGTGTAGAGATACACAGAGGACGCGGGATAATGAGATATGCCGGCATAGCAGCAGCCTGTGCGCTCGTTTTAGGCGGAATCGGCGGCGGTACATATCTCATACACAAGAACATGAAAGGTTCAACGGATACAGCTCCTTATGCAGCACAGCCCGAAGAAGATATGTCCCTGACTGATGAAGAAGCAGTTACAGAGTCTCTTACAGTTGCATCCGATACTGCTGATGAAGAAGCAACATCAGAGATCATGACCGAAGCAGCCGAAGCATCATCCGAGATCACAGAAGTTGAGAACTCCACTGTAAGCACTGAGCTGGGCAGTGAAGATGCAGAGGCAAGTGATGTGCAGACCGACGTGATAAGCACCACAAGCATTGAAGACTGCGTGAAGATAGAGAATACGGAAGAATGCAAGCAGTACATCTACGATCTCTGCATACACAGCCTTGAAAAATTCGACAAGGCATCTTTAGTGTTTGAGCGTACATTCAACGACTATACAGGTCAGTTATTTGCTAAAATAGATCAGGATGCCGGAATTGCCAGCGTCAAATATGATTCTACAAGAATGGGCGGCAGAGTTGACTTGGGATATACATATAATGGCCATACTATCATGATCGCAGGAGATCCGATAATGAGTATGTACAGTATCGAATATAATGAGCCGCTGCCGACATATGAGCATTTTGATATGTCATTTTTGGCAGAGCATTATCTGAATGATATGGATCAGTGGGAGGTGATCGGTGCTGAAGACGTAGCTGGCAGACCTTGCGCTGTCGTATACATCACCAGACCTGACTATGACGGTACTATGACAGATCATTTCACTTTCTGGATAGACATAGAGACCGGAGTTAATCTGCGTGCAAAGTTTGAATATGCAGACGCAAGAGCAGCGACACTTGAAGCAATCGACGTGCGTTACGATGACGCAGCAGAAGCTCCTGAGACACCGGAAGAGGTCAAGGCTCTGGCTGAAAGCCCGAATATGGGAGAGCACGACGTTGATCTGAGTTTCCTTGATGAATAATATGCACAGAATAAGGGGGACGAAAATCGTCCCCCTTAGATCATCAGTAATTGAAATTAGCTTTTGTATAAGCATCGACCTCTCCGACATCCGCAAGATAAGTGTTGTAAACGGAATCGAAGAAGCTGGTATATGTGCCGGAAGTGTCGCGGAGTGTGGATCTGTTTCCGTTTCTGTCAGTATAGAACAGCTGGCCATAGTCGCCCCAGAGTTCGTATTCTTCGGAAGTGCCGTCGCTGTAGTTCACGCGGACGATATATCCGCCGCCGGTAATTATCACTTCCATGACTTCTTCTGTCAGCTGCATGTTGTCGATGCACTCCAGCCACATATCAGACTGTTCCTTTGAACAGTTCAGCCAGAGGTTGTACTTCCCCTTTATGAACGCATTGCCGAACTGTACCGAAACGACGTCCGGATGCTTGTCGTTATGGTAACCGGAAACAGCGTCGAATATCGAGTGTTCCGGCAGAGGTGTCGGCGGGAAATATGGTTCGGGATCGTACACGGAAGGAGCAGTATCGGTTTCAACCGGTGAGTCTCCGGCGTCGATAACTTCATTTGTATCCGCGTTGACGATAACAGTCTGGGGCTGTATCTCGTCTTCGTCATCCCACACACCGGTCACAGTCGTGACCTTTTCTTTTTCTGCCGGTGAAGCAGTAGTGACCGCCAGCACCGCAGTCTTTGTGACGGATGCCGTAGTGGTGACATTTGTAACAGTGGAGGCAGCCTCAGAGGCGCTTTCAGTTCCTGTGACCACACCGGACATCTCATCTGAAGGTTCTGATACGCTCTGTACAGCTGTTTCACCGTCAGTGACCTCATTCAGCCTGTTCATATTCCTGCTGTGGAGGAAAACGCCGGTGGTTATCATAGCAGCGGCAGCTGCACCAACGACTATCGTGCGTATAATGCGTATCTTAGCTTTGTAGCTCAGTCCTGAAGCTTCTTCAGCCTCAGTGATAAGCTCATCATCCATATTATCTATGCCATTTATAAGCAGATCTTTTTTCATTCTACAGCCCTTCTTTCTCAAGGTATTCTCTGAGCCTGCTGCGTGTCCGGAAGAGTATCTGTTTCACCGATGACTCTTTGAGCGAGAGACGCATTGCGATATCTTTGACGGAATCGTAGTACCAGTATCTGCGAATGAATATAACGCGGCTGCGCTTGTTCTGTGTTCTCAGAAAAGCAGATATTATCTCTCCCAGCTCAGCGGCATCGCATATCTTCTCCACATCCGCATCGGACGGTATGCAGTCGTCAAGTTCATCCAGTGAAAGTTCGACTTCCGGATTGCGCTTCTTGGCGGAGTTGTATTCGCAGCGTTTCAGTGAGATGTTTCTGATTATCCTCCCGAGAAACGCCGGGAGATATTTCGGACGGCTTGAAGGTATCCTGTTCCATACCGCGAGATAAGTGTCGTTGAGACATTCTTCCGCGTCGCATCTGTCTGAAAGGATATTTCCGGCAATGTGCAGACAAAGCCCTTTGTATTTTGTATCGGTCTCAGCTATAGCTTCTTCTGAGCGTTCCCAGTAAAGGTCGATAATTGATGCATCATCCATGACGTTCCCTCCTTTCTGAGGTCCTCATACATATAGTACGGAAAAAGTGTGTACAGGTTATGTCAAAAGCCAAAAATCGTCAGATCGCATATATTTCACACCATAGAATTGTAAGATATGCCGAATGGCAGCAGTGCCCGTGCATATCTTTTTTATGTCCTGTGATTGACGAAACACTGTATTTCTGGTATAATATATAATTGAGTGTTTATAAATACATAACGGAGGGATTTTCAATGAACATAAGAGATACTCTTTTTCGTCTCTCAGAAGTCAGCGGAGCTTCCGGAAATGAGACTCCGGCAGCCGAAGCAGCACTCGGTATGCTGAAGGAGTACTGTCCGGATGCTGAGATCATCAACGGAAACGTTATCGGATATTTCGGCGAACAGCGCAGCGGATATCCTCTTCTTGTGCTGGACGCACACATAGATCAGATCGGCATGATAGTGACTGACATTACCGACGAAGGCTTCATAAAGGTCGGAAATCTCGGCGGCATAGACCGCCGTCTGCTCCCGGCACAGCCCGTAGTCGTACACGGCAGACGTGATATCAAGGGCGTTATCTGCTCAGTGCCTCCGCATCTGACAGGCGGCGAGAGCAAGGTGCTTTCCTTTGATGATGCGGCGATAGATACCGGACTTACGGCAGAAGAACTCAGGGACATCGTATCTCAGGGCGACAGCGTTACTTTTGACGTCAAGTGCCGTCAGCTTGCCGGACACCGTGTTACCGGCGGCGCATTCGATGACCGCAGCGGCATAGTTTCCATACTTTATGCCCTTGAAATGCTGAAGGGCAGTGAAACTGCGTACAATGTGGCAGTTATCTTCTCAACTCAGGAGGAACTCGGCGAGCGCGGTGCAAAGATCGGTGCATTCCGCCTTGATCCGGACATTGCCATAGCAGTTGACGTGAGCTTTGCCTATGCCATAGGCGAGGATGAGAACAAGTGCGGAAAACTTGGAAAAGGACCGATGATAGGCATTTCACCCTGCCTTTCCCGTGAGATATCCGATGGTCTGATCTCGGCTGCAAAGAAGGAGAACATACCTTATCAGATCGAAGTCATGAACGACATGACATCGACCAATGCAGACAGGTATTCCGTGAACCGCGAGGGCGCGAAGGCATGTACAGTCTCAATACCGCTGAGGAACATGCACACACCTGTTGAGGTCATCGACCTCATGGATGTGGAACTGACAGCAAGACTGCTTGCCGGATTCATAAAGGAGGCAGAATGATGAAAGAACTGCTGAAAGAACTCTGCATGACAGACGGAGTTTCTGGTGACGAGATATCCGTCCGCGAGCTTATAACAGAAAAGATAAAGGACGTATGTGAATACAGGACAGATAATCTGGGAAGTCTGATCTGTTTCAAGAAGGGACGCAGGACTCCGGAAAAGAAACTGATGATCTGCGCACATATGGACGAAGTGGGATTCATAATAACAGCCATACGCCCGGACGGCACACTCTGTTTCGGGAATGTGGGCGGCATTGATCCTTCCGTGATAATAGGCAGGCAGGTGACAGTGAAGAACCACTCAACAGGCGAAGTGATATACGGCGTAGTTGGTTCAACGGCTGTGCACAATCTTTCCAAGGAACAGCGTGAAAAGCCGCCGAAGTCCGACAGCCTTTACATAGATATCGGCGCTGAGGACATAGAAGACGCTGAGAAGCTGGTATCTCCCGGAGACTGTGCGTACTTTGTGTCGGGTTTTGAAGAGTTCGGCGAGAGACGTATAAAGTCCAAGGCTATTGACGACAGGGCAGGCTGTGCTATGATGATCGAGATGCTCCATGAAGATCTGGAATACGACACATATTTCGTATTCAACGTACAGGAGGAGATAGGACTGCGCGGTTCGACTGCTTCATCATTTGCAGTTGCTCCGGATTATGCAATAGTCCTCGAAGCAACGACTGCTGCCGATATCGACGGAGCTTCCGGAGCAAAGCGTGTCTGCGAACTCGGAAAAGGCCCTGTGGTATCATTTATGGACAGGAGCACGATGTATGACAAGGAACTCTATCACCTTGCTTTCGATATAGCAGCCGAAGAGGGATTCCCCTGCCAGACCAAGTCGATGATAGCCGGCGGAAACGATGCCGGAGCAATACATATAAGCGGCAAGGGCGTCCGCACGATAGCAGTTTCGGTACCGTGCAGATATCTCCACTCTCCTTCAAGTGTGATAGAGACTGCCGATCTGGAAAACTCATACAGACTTGTGAAAATACTTGCAAAAAGGATACATGAGCTATGATAAAACTCATTGAAAATGAGCGGGAGCTGGATGCTGAACTGCTCAACAAGACACTCAACGGCAAGAAGATGCTGGCATACATGAGAGCATACGGTCCCAATTATGAGTTCTGCCGTTTCTATAAGATAACCGACGACTACGGCGGAGAAGGGTATATGTTCATCATAAATTCCACGCTGATAATCTGTGCCGACGATTATCTTGAAACTGACGACGAGCTGAACCTTTTCATCAGCATGAATGTGCCTTTCCGAATAGAAGGCGACAGGCGGATAATCGAGAATATAAGCATCCCCGAGAGGTATCAGGTGCTGAACAGGACCATATTTGAACTCATCCCGGATGACACGCCCCTTGAATCTATCGAAGAGCATGTGGAATTCAATCCCAAGCTGACCGATGTCTACAGCATACTCACCGAGGGATTCCCGAATATCGCGGATTTTTCGCTCTGGTACACAGATACTTCCCACCGCTGCCGTCACGGCATAAGCCGTGTATTCACATACCGCGGTTCAACTACGGCATCTGCTGTATTTGACATAGGCAGCACTGTCCTCATCGGACAGGTGGCAACTACAGTTGCCGCACGAGGCAGGGGATACGCAAGGGAATTTCTGAAATGGCTTGCTAAGTTCTTCAACGGACTGGGAAAACGTGCCTATCTGCTGGCGCTTGACATCCGCACCAGTTTCTACGAGGAGATAGGTTTCAGAGTTGTGGGCAAGGAGATAGTGCTTGAACGTATCGACATAGTGAAGGACAGCGTTACAAAGGGAAGACTTGAAGATAAGTGAAAAGAAAGGTTAAGAAATGAACAGTAAGATAACAGGATTATACGGCTTTTCTCCGGAACTCACAGAAATGGCAGAGAAGGCGGAGAAGGCATGTGCAAAGGCATTTGAGAGGATAGATTCTATCGCTGAATACAACGGCGCAAAGGTCCTCAAGGCTTTTGCCGACAACAAGGTAAGTGAACCTTGCTTTTATGGTTCAACGGGTTACGGATACGGAGACATGGGACGCGAGGTCATCGACAAGGTGTTCGCACAGGTGCTCGGCACAGAAGACGCTCTCGTGAGATTCAATTTCGTATCCGGAACACATGCGCTTTCAGTCGCACTGTTCGGCGTTCTGCGTACAGGCGACAAAATGGTAGCCATAACCGGCAAGCCCTACGATACACTTGAAGAAGTCATAGGACTCAGCGGCAAAAAGGGCAATGGATCGCTTATGGATTACGGCGTTGAGTATGCGCAGGTGGACCTCAGAGAAGACGGTACAGCTGATCTTGAAGGTATAACCGATGCCGTAAAGGGTGCAAAGGTCGCATACATACAGCGTTCAAGAGGTTATTCTCTACGTCCGGCATTCACAGTTGAAGACATAGGCAGGATGATAGAAGCTGCACGCAAGGGCAATCCGGATGTAATTATCATGGTGGACAACTGCTACGGTGAATTCGTGGAAGAGCGGGAGCCTTCTGATGTGGGAGCAGACCTTATGATCGGTTCGCTCATAAAGAATGCCGGCGGCGGAATAGCACGCACAGGCGGATATATTGCCGGACGTGCAGACCTTGTTGAGCTTTGTTCCTACCGTCTCACCTGTGTAGGCATGGGAAAGGAAGTCGGCTGTACACTCGGTATGAACCGTGAACTGCTTCTCGGGCTTTTCTTTGCACCGGATGTAGTAGCTGCTGCCATCAGGACTTCCGCTTTTGCCAGTGAGCTTTTCACCATGATGGGATACGAGTGCTCACCAAGAAAAGATGATCCCAGAGGAGATATAATCACCGCAGTAAAGCTGGAGACCGAGGAAAAACTCTGTGCATTCTGCCGCGGTATACAGAAAGGCGCACCTGTGGATTCATTCGTAACTCCCGAGCCGTGGGACATGCCCGGATATTCCGATCAGGTCATAATGGCAGCCGGTGCATTCACAAACGGAGCTTCCATTGAACTTTCAGCAGATGCACCTCTGCGTGAACCATACGCAGTATGGATGCAGGGCGGCATCACATACACCAGCGGAAAGCTGGGCGTTATGCTTGCAGCCAAAGAGATGATGAATCTGTAATAAAAGAAAAGGCAGTTCAGATGAACTGCCTTTTTTATGTCGTCCGGCATCAGCCGTATTTTTCAGAGAGGTATATGTAGATCCTGTCCTGCATAGTCTCAGCGCATTGCTCGGCGGTTACCTCACCGTTGAAATAGCGTGAAGTTTCCTCATTAGCGAGATTGTAAAGCTCATTCGCAGCTTCAATATCCGTGCCGGTGATAGCACTGACACTTCCCCGTGAGATGTATTCGCCTTTTGAGATCATATCGTTCACAGTCTCAACTATCTCTTCGTCCACACTGCCTATCTTCACGAATTCCGGCACCACACTGTCAAGTTTTTCGTGATACCAGATCATGCCGTGATAGTCACGGAAGTCTTCACTGTAAGTGCCCTGATCCACAGCGTCAGTGTAATCAAAGGAGGAAGTGTCGCTGATATTCTTTTCAGCCTGCAAAGCCATTCCGGAAGTGGTTATCGGCAGACCGCCGTAACTGCGTGAACTGTGGCTGGTGTATGTGTTGAGGAAATTGCTGGTGAATTCATCGCTGAATATATATTTCAGGCATTTCCATGCCAGATCTTTTTTATCTGACTTGGCGTATATGCTGAAACAGTTATTGACTTCTATTGAATAGGGATGAGAGCTTCCGTCCAGGGAAGGACTGCCCATAGTTGTTATGGGTTCTCCGCCGAATTCTCCTTTTGCAAGGTACATATAGCTCTGATAGTCGCCTACAAGAACGTTATCGAATATTTCGTAGTCATCGGCAAAGCGTATCTGATAGTAAGCTGCGTTATTGCGCATCTCATCCGGAGCCGGTTCGCTCTGATAGTTCTCATCCGGAGGTGTCTCAGGGACACCTTCATTGCAGTATTCCAGAAAACTGATAAAGCTGTCGGAATCAAAATCACATTCAAGGCTGTTGGTGTCTATCCACTTGTCCCACATGCTGACAAAGCGTGCATATTTGGTCTCTTGTGTATTGTCCGTCACACTCTCGGGCTTTTCTCTGAGAGGCTGCGGAGGATCGCGCATAACATCAATGAATGTGTAGATATCCCACTTGTCTATATCCTTCACATATTTGGTCTTGGCGGTATAATACAGTCCGAGATTGAAAGTTCTTGGCAGCAGCTGTATTTTCCCGTTGTTGAGATCGCTTATAGCCTGCATCACAGACGGGAAGATATCACTGCGGCTGAAATCCTCATCATTGTCAAGGTATTCTCCGAGATCCGCCAGCATACCCTGGTGGATCAGGTCGAAATTGCCAAGTTCTCCTCTGGTGCTGGTGTAGAATATATCCGGAATATCTCCGCTGAGCATATCATCACGCAGCTTCTGTTCTGCTCTTTCATTTGCCTTTTCATACGCCTCAGCACTGCCGGAGGTTGATTTGAAGTATTCTTTCACCTCAACGCGGAATTCATCCTGACTATCGTTGATGAAGGTCACGAATTCCGGAAGGTCCCAGTCATTCTGCCATGTTCCGATAGTGATGACAGGGATGCTGTCAAGTTCTTCCGGAGTGCATGGTGTGTACTTTTTCAGACTTATCTTACCGTCTGTCGGCTTGTTGGAAGCGATGATGAGATCGCCGTCATCAGCAATGACGAAGCCTACGAAGTCGTTGATCTGACAGTCTGCGCGGTTAAGGGCGAAGATCGGTTCAATGGCAGCGTTTTCAGAGCGTATGCCGTAGATAGCGGTCTGTCCGACGATGTACAATGAATAGTCACCGGTACCGGGGAGAAGTTCGGAGTGTATGCTCTCAGGCATGGTATAAGTGACGGACGACTCTTCAAGGACGCCTTCCGCATTCAGTCTGCGAAGCTGCACGGTGTCATCATTGTAACGCACTGCGCATATGATATTGTTGCTGCTGTCTCTGCCTATCTCTTCAACCATGCCGCCCTCAGGTTCAACGACAGAAAGATACTGACCGTCGATAGTGAAGGCGTGGTAAGAGCCGTTGATGCACACCAGAACAGTTTCACCGTTTGTGGCGATGCCGGTTATATAGGTGTGCTCATCGAGTGTGATATCAGCGCCGGTGACGGGCGAATCAGTGAGTTTTGTGCCGTCGGGGGAATAGGTGATGATACGGCATTCATACTCAGCCTGTTCCAAGTATTCCTGCTGATTATCGTAGTAATGCTGATAATTCTCGGGAAGCGAGGGATCGGGCAGATCGCCGTAATCGGCAAAGTCTATGAATTCGACCAGAGTTCCGTCCTCAGCTGCGTCGATATCATAGCAAAGCATGGTCTTGAAGTTTTCCATTCTGAGGGGACTGAATTCCGAGAGATCTGCATTTGCGTGCCAGAATTCGGGAGTGTTCTCGCCTGTACCGAGAATAAGATAATCACTGCTGCCGTTGTAAGGCTCGAAACAGTATATCATTTTTATGTCATCCGGAGACTTCAGATTCTCCCTTTTGTATGCTGCGTCCTCCGGCTGTACAGCCTCAAAGACTGTTGGCTGTCTTTCAGAGACGCTGTCCGAAGAACTGCTGACGGACTTGTTCCCGCACGACACACAGGCGGAGAGGATAGCTGCTGATGTAAGTAATGCTGCTGCTTTTTTCATGGTGATTACTCCTTTCAGATACCTTGCGGTGTATTCTGTAATAAGTGACCTGAGGGCGGTCAAAAAGACGAAACTGCGACAATATTTGTACATATGCACAAATCAAAAGTGCTCCTGATGTGCAATTGAACGAAATTTCATCAAATCATTTCAAGACCTTTTATTTTTTTCAAAACGTGGTATAATAAAAGTATAAGTATTATGCTCTTAATATACTGGCAGAGGTGAGAACATGGATGACGACAGAATAAAGAACATAGCGGTAGTAGTTTCAGGACTTGATGAGGAATACCAGAACAATATAATATGCGGTATCAATCAGGCTGCAAGGGATAATTCTATGAATATCTCCTATTTTTCAGCCTTTGGAGGAATGCTTGCCAGCAAACGCTTTGACATCGGCGAATACAGCATATATAACCTGATAGACTTTACCCGCTTTGACGGCGCCATTCTCATGACAAATACGATAAGTGATACTTCCGTCAGGGAAAGAGTGATACAGAGCGTCCGAAAAGCAGGTATTCCTGCGGTCATATTTGATTGTGACAATCACCGGGAATTCTACAACATAAGCATTGACAACACCACAGCAATGAGAGAGCTTATCAGCCATGTCATAACCAAGCACGGTGCAAGAGTGCTGAACTACATATCAGGTCCGCTTGAAAATCCGGAAGCACGTGCGAGATATGATGCCTTCTTCGACGTCCTCCGCGAGAACGGCATAACGCCGGATGAGCGAAGGATATATTACGGCGGATTCCGCAGTCCTGACGGAAGGCAGGCGGTAGATGACTTCATGGAGTCGGGGATGTCCATGCCGGATGCTTTCATATGTGCAAATGATGCCATGGCTCTCACAGCTGTAACAGCACTTGAAAAATACGGTTTCAAAGTTCCGGAAGACGTTATCGTTACCGGATTTGACTACACATACAATGCCCGGAATTTCACACCTGCGCTGACATCGGTGGACCGTCCGCTTTATACAGCCGGACTCAGGGCAGGAAATGTAATATGCAGCCTTGCCGACGGATTGTGTCCCGAAAATGATCTCAGACTCAAAGCAGTTCCGGTATTTTCCGAGAGCTGCGGATGTTCAGCAGCGGCGGAAAGCGCTGATATAAAGGAGTACAGAAAGCACACTTACCGTCATGTCGAGACGATGAATTCAAACATATCCACGCTGAACAGACTTATCGCAGGTCTTGCCGAGACGGAGAATTCCTCCGAGAATTACGATATGATAGAAAGCATAGCCGCCGAGCTGGAATGCGAGAAATTCAGTCTCTGTCTGACCGAGGACTGGCAGGACGCATTTGGCGTGAGCATGCCGGTAGATATGGAAAAGCCGTCCTACTCTGCGTATATGACAGCACCTATAATATGGGACAAGGGAGAGCGCCGCAGTGTCGGATATTTTCCGAGCAGCAGCATGTATCCGGAATTTCCTGAGACGGGCGGGAATATCAGCTACTTCATGCCCCTGCATTTCCGCGAGAGATGTCTGGGCTACTGCATAATCACCAACGGAGATTTCCCGATAGCCAGTCTGCTGTGTCAGTCCCTGACCATGACCATAAGCAATTCCATAGAGAATATCCGGAAACTTTTTCACCTCAACAAGGCTATGGATGAGCTGAACCGCCTTTATGTCATTGATCCGCTGTGCAATATATATAACCGCAACGGATTCATAAATATAGCCGATGACATGTACCATGACTGCGTAACACTGAAGCGCAAGGTGATGCTCAGCTTTGTAGACATGGACGGACTGAAATATATCAACGACAACTACGGCCATAACGAAGGCGACTTTGCGATACAGCGCCTTGCCAGCGTGATACAGGAATGCTGCGGACACGGCAGTATATGTGCGCGTTTCGGAGGCGACGAATTCGTCATATTCGATTCCGGAGCGACTGAGGGATCGGCAGAAGCGCTGGAGCGTAAGTTCAACGCCAAGCTGGACAATATGAACGCCATAATCAAAAAGCCATACAAGCTTTCTGCAAGCATCGGAAGCGTGATAACATTTGCCGAAGAGGACAAAACTCTCTATTACATAATCCATCAGGCAGATGAAAAAATGTATGAGATAAAGCGCGGAAAAAAGAATTCCCGCAGGAGTGAGAGTTCCGCAGATACCGAAGAAAACTGATAAAACATGCAGCTCTGGGATCAGGGCTGCATGTTTTTGTTCAAAAGCGATGATATACGGTGTTCGGATTTGACATAACATACAAATTTTGTCACAATGACTTTATTTATTGCTTAAAGCATGGTATAATTATCGTGTTAAATCGTATTAAATAATTATGGGGCTCGTGATCCCCATGATATGAGGTGGAATATGAAAAATGGCGTAAAAATGCTGGATATAGCCAGAAAACTGAATGTCAGCGTCGTGACTGTATCCAACGCGCTCGGCGGACGCGACGGTGTAAGCGATGAGATGAGACAGAAGATCTGCGAGACCGCCGACAAAATGGGGTACAAACCGTCAAATACCAAGAGCGGGAATAAGTCAGGCTTCCTCCCGAGAATGGGAAAGAACATAGGCATACTTACATCCGAGCGCTTTGTGGGTTCGAGAGGAACATTTTACTGGGAACTCACTGCCAATATATCCAACAGGCTCTCACAGATGAACCTGACTACAGTTTATGAATGTATAGGGCGTGAGAGCGAAAAACTGGCAGTGATACCGAATATGATAGCTGAGAAGAAAGTGGACGGCGTATTCGTCATAGGACAGGTACACCGCAATTACATAGAAATGCTCAGCCGGATAGATATACCCATGGTGTTCGTGGA
Organism: Ruminococcus flavefaciens; assembly: GCA_002373775.1. Classification (GTDB taxonomy): domain Bacteria; phylum Bacillota; class Clostridia; order Oscillospirales; family Ruminococcaceae; genus Ruminococcus; species Ruminococcus flavefaciens_M. Next base: position 49,347 of record DFJW01000114.1, read on the forward strand.
TTTCTATGACTGCCGCTATAACGTGGATTCCGTAAATTCTGACAGCTTCAACGGCGGGTATCTGCTCACAGACCATCTCATCAGCAGGGGACACCGTGACATCGGATTCTTCGGCAATTTCAACGCTACAAGCAGTATCAATGACCGATTTCTCGGATATCTGAAATGTCTTATCGAGAACAACATCCCTTACAGACGCGACTGGACGCTTGATGACCGCGACGATATGGGCATCCTCTACAGCGATATCCATTTCCCGGACGATATGCCCACTGCATTCGTGTGCAACTGTGACGAGACAGCCTTCCGCGTGATATCTGCCCTTCGTACAAAGGGCGTCCGTGTACCGGAGGATATATCCGTTGTGGGATATGACAACTATACCGTTTCAAATATCTGCATCCCGGCAATAACTACGATAGAAGTCGATATCGACCGCATGTCTGAGTCCTCAGTTGAGCTTATGGTCCGCAAGCTGAGCACTCCGGGTTATTCCGAGGGCAGACGCATTATAATAGGAAAGCTGATCGAAAAAAACAGCGTTTTCGATATAAGCAGTTCAGTCTGAGGAGGTAAAGCAATGCTCATCGAAAACTTTTTCGGACATCTTTCCACTGTTGTGAGACATCGTCATAAAGTGATGCTGCACTGTTTCCGTGCCGGCATAATCCGACGCGGTCTGCTGCACGATCTTTCCAAGTTCTCACCCACTGAATTCATCCCGGGTGTGCTTTACTATCAGGGCAGCCGCAGTCCGAACGAAAAAGAGCGTGAGGAGACCGGCAGTTCAAAGGCGTGGATGCACCATAAGGGACGCAACAGGCATCATTTCGAATACTGGACTGATTACAGCCCCGAGACAAAAAGGCTGGAACCGGTCCGCATGCCGGATGTGTTCATCGCAGAGATGTTCTGCGACCGTGTTGCAGCGTCCAAAATATACAATAAAGAAAGCTATACCGACGGAATGCCGCTGGATTACTATATGCGCGGAAAACACAGACGCCTCATTGAGAAGGAAACGGCTGCCAAGCTGGAATTCCTTCTGCGCATGCTCAAAGTGAGAGGCGAGGACGAGACATTCCGGTATATACGCCGTCAGCTAAGACGCGGCAGACGCAGCTGGGAAGGGCTTGACATAAACAGTTTCTGAGCCGGAAAACGTACATCACAGCAAGAATTAACTTGACATAGCTGCTTATTTGTGGCATAATCTAAGTAGAATGGAAAACGCCGGAGTTTTTTCTCCGGGACGGCATCGTATACTCGTGAGAGGGACTGCTGAAACATGCAGCCAAATAAAATGAGAGGAGAGTTTTACTATGCTAAAAAGGATCACAAGCGGTATCGTATCCGCAGCCATGCTTGCAGCATCTGTAGCAGGAACAGGCATGAGCAGCGTTATGACCGCGACTGCTGCTGAAAGCACGCAGAACTATGCAGACGCTCTTGACAAATCGCTGTTTTTCTATGAGTGTCAGCAGGCAGGACCTCTGCCGGACTGGAACAGAGTCGAGTGGAAGACGGATTCCACAATGACCGATGAAGTCCTCGGCGGATGGTACGACGCAGGAGACCATGTAAAGTTCAATCTTCCCATGTCATATTCAGCATCAATGCTGGCGTGGGGACTTTATCAGTATCCTGACGGACTTGAAAAGACAGGTCTTATGCAGACATATGTAAACAATCTTGAATTCGTTCTTGATTACATTGCGGACTGCGATAAGGGCACGGAGATAGTTTATCAGGTCGGAAACGGAACCACAGATCATACATGGTGGGGACCTGTAAGTCTTATAAAGAACGGCATCGAGGACAGCGGAGCATCCTATGATGCTGCCCGTGCAACTCTTAAATCTTCCACAGGCTGTACAGCCGTATTCGGAGAGATGTCAGCAGCACTTGCGGCAGGATATGTTGCACTTGAAGGCAGGATAGATGAGACGAAGAGACAGTCATATCTCAAGCATGCCGAGAATATCTACAAGATAGCTGCAACAAAGCCCAGCGACGACGTTTACAATGACAGCAACGCATCTAATTTCTATCGTTCGAATCATTTCTATGACGAACTTTTCTACTCATCGAACTGGCTGTATATCGCTACCGGTGACAGTTCCTATATTGATGATGCAAAGAGCTATATACCTAACCTCAGCAAGATGCGCGGTGAAGGCGATACACTTGCTTACGGCTGGTCACACTGCTGGGACGACAATATGCAGGGCGCTATGCTGCTCTATGCGATCAACACAAACGATTCATCAGCCATCGCCCATGTAAAGAAGCATCTTGACCGCTGGCTTTACGGTAACGAGGCAAAGACACTTCCCGGCGGATTCCGCTGGCTGACTGACTGGGGCTGCCTGAGATATCCTACTACAACAGGATTCCTTGCAGAAGTTGCAAGCGATACCATATTCAAAGGCAATGACAACACCGAGTACAAGAAGTTTGCCGAGACACAGATCAACTATGCCCTCGGTGATAACCCCGACAACAGAAGCTACCTCGTAGGCTACGGCGAGAATTATCCTAAGAATCCTCACCACAGAACTGCTCATGGTTCATGGAAAAATGACCTTGCTATCCCTGCGACCAACCGCCACATCCTTTACGGAGCTCTCGTAGGCGGACCTACATCCACAGGCGATTATAAGGACGACCGCGGCAACTACATCAACAACGAAGTTGCAACAGACTATAACGCAGGATTTACCGCACTTCTCTGCAAAATGGTAGATGAGTACGGCGGAAAAGTTGATCCGTCATTCCCGCCTAAGGAGGCACACGACGGTCCTGAATTCTATGTTGAAGTAATGAACAAGGGCGGCTCGGGAAGCAGCCAGACAGTAAGCTTCAAGGTGACCAACCACTCAGCATGGCCGGCAAGAGTACAGGACAATATCTCCTTCCGTTACTACATGGATCTCAGCGAGGTCAAGCAGCAGGGCAAGGATCCGACGAGTATAATAGTCCGCTGTGACCGTGACCAGTCAAAGATGTATTCCGGAGTAACACCTGCTCAGATATCAGAAGTAAAGCATTATTCCGGTGACATATACTATATCGACGTAAACCTGCCGGACGGACGCGCAGTCGTTCCTGTATCCGAAGGAATGCAGCAGTGCGAGATACTTCTTGCATTTGTAATGCCGGAATATAACGGCGAGTGGGATGCGACCAACGACTTCTCCAATAAGGACATCCTTTCCGGTGAGACCGTTACCGGTCCTGACGGTTCGGCAAAGGGCGTGATCTCGCCCTATGTGCCAGTATATGTAAACGGCGAGCTGTATTACGGCTATGAGCCGGACGGCACTTATGCTGACGGACTCGGCGGTACAGGCGGAGAGACCACCAAGACTGCAACTACCACCACATCAACTACAACGACCACGACCACAACTACTACCGGAATTGTAGACAACAAGGATCTCGGAAATGCAAACTGTGATAAGGAAGTCAATATGGCTGACGCAGTACTCATAATGCAGTATCTTGCAAATCCCGATGTTTACGGAGTAGGAAAGCCTGACGGCATAACCAAGAAGGGACTCGAAAACGGCGACTGCTGCGATCCCGGTTCAGGCGTGACCAATGCCGATGCACTTTCTATCCAGAAGTTCAAACTGGGTATCATCCCGTCACTTCCGGAGTACGATGCACAATAAGCGATAACACACAAGGGCTGCCGCATAGCACATGCGGCAGCCCTTTTAACTTTCCTTTGATTTATGTATTCTATTTAAGCGAGTCACCGTTCATCGGCGGAGTCATCATTTTGTGATGCTTCAATGCTGCGCTCATACTCATAGCAGTATTCATTGATGCTGCTGAGCATGTTGTCGATTTCATTGACAGAGTCTGAATAGTCGAAATCTATCTGAGCCATGAAGAAGATAGCGTCCCTTACTGCTGAGAGATCACTGCTTATTGCCAGTATCTGATCGTAATCTTTGCCGCTGTTCATGGTACACTTTGAGAAAGAATCATAAAGAATTGTTATTAGCTCATGTATCTCATCGTAATCGTAGTAATAATGAGTGCGGCGGGTGTTGATAACGTCGTTCTTATTCAGGAAACTGCATATTTCGTTTTCGTTTCCTTTGGTGTCTGTGAGTGAAAGAATATGATTTCCGTCTATAGTGGTGAGAGAATAGGCGTTATCGGGGAAGTAGAAAAGAGTCCTCATCAGGATCGTATTGTCTGATGATACATTTATCCTGCTGAGTTCATTTTCAGTATTTTTGACGCTGTCGGTATATAAAGCGTATTCTCTGCCGTAATCTTTGTCCTTAGGGATAACATTGGCAGCCTGAGTCAGTTTTCCGAAAGTAACGAAACTTACATGCGGATCGTATGTCTCATGGGGTGAATAGTCCGTAATATCTCCGAGGAAGATCTCTTTGCGTTTGAACATTGAATCCTCCTCGCTGGGAACTATTTTTTTGCCGCTGTATTGCACGACGTTTTTCCACATAGCGGTGCGCTTTGGCATTATCGTTACATCATCATCCGAACTGCTGAGTATATCGTAGCTGTAAGAGCCGTCCCAATCGGGATCGAGGGAACGATAGTAGATAACGCTCGTAGTTACAGCGGAGATATCGCTGCCGTGCTTGTAGAACGAATCATATCTGAAACTTGCAGCAGATACTGCACCTGTACCGTCATTGAGCTGACCGTGATCGTCAGCCGGGAAGGCGGCATTGACAGAAGCCGCAGTTATACCGGAAATGTCATCGAGATCCTGCTCGCTGTTCATGAGTTCATCAAGCTCCTCATCCGAGAATTCAGCGCCTGATTCGGCAACAGCGATAAAATTAGCATCAGCGTAGTCTCCGCAGTATTCCACAGCATAGACCTGATTTGTCGGTAAAGTGCCGCAGTACTTGATGTAGAGCCTTACCATTATCCCTTCTTTGTTTCCGGATTCGAAAGGACAAGCAAACGTCGGAGTTACGAGTACGTCGTTTTTGACATAGTAATCCAGCGGGACGTCGATAGTCCGGTAGTTGTATTCAGTTATCTCTTTTTCCATTTCTGAAATGATGCTGCGGTAGGTCTTTTTCTCGCTGTCCTTGCCGATATTGGCTTTAAGGCTGTTCATAAGAGCAGTCTGGGGGAGAAGTCCTGCGCACAGCACAAGTGCAGCAGCAGCGGCAGTCCATTTCAGAACAGGATGCCTTTTGTGTCTGCCCGATATTTTTTCAAGGTCACTGACGGTGGACTCGCCTTCGTAAAAATCCGGCTCTTTTTCAGGAAAAGCTCTTGAAGATATCTTATCGAAAACGTCGACAGATTCAGAAAGCTCATTCATTTTGTTTTTAAGTAATGCTTCGAATTCCTTATCTTCATTTATCTCATGCTTCTTCACCGTTTACACCTGCCTTTTCCTGTAAGATAGAGATCGCTTTTTTGTACCTTGATTTGATAGTGCTTTCCGGGCATTTCATGACCTTAGCGATTTCCTTGAACGTCATTTCAGCGCAGACCTTCAGTACCACGACCTGCCGCTGTTTGTCATTAAGGTGTTTTAGCAATTGATTTATGTATATACTGTTCTCCACAGTTTGTTCAGCGTCGCCATAGCTTTGCAGGATGATATCAGAGACATCTCTTCTGTAGCGGCGGCGAAGCTCTAAAGCAACGTTGCGTGCGATAGTGAGGATGAAACCTTTTCCGTTGCCTTTTGAAGCGCTGAAGCGTTTGACATTTGTGAGCCGGACGAAAGTTTCTTCAACGCAGTCTTCGGCAAGGTGATAGTCGGCAGTTATGCTGTAAGCGACGGCGAAAACGCTGTTTTTGAACATATTGTATAGAGTGCAGAGGCTTTGTCTGGATGTGGCGCAGTCGATGATGAGCTGATTGACATTTATCTCGTGTTCAGTCTCATCTGGTACATAGTTATGAGAAAATGCTGCTAAAATAACACCGTCACCTCCGGTAAACATATTCTGATCGGCTATCATAGTCTCACTCCTTTCATTGCCGTGAATGATATCGGCAAATATGAAAGCTTTCATAAGTAAGTGATTTTAGAAGCCGGAAAAGACGAAAAAACTGAAAAAATTTTTTTGCTTTTGTTAGCATGCACTAATAAATAGTATTCTGCCGGTCTGACAATAGTATTATAACATAAAAATCTGAAAAGAGCAACAGACGCGGTTAAGGGTGCAGCGTCACGCTGTTTCAAGGATTGGCACAATGCACAATACTGGCAGTTGAATTTTGTGAATATTATAATTTGACTAATACAGTAATCTCCTGTATAATGAGAGCATAGGTACGGTAAAAAACGTGTTCGAACTTATGAAAGTATTTAGGAGGAATCATTATGAAAACTACGAGAATCATAGCAGCTGTACTTTCAATTTGCATGCTCGGCGGAGCAGTGGGATATGATGCACCGTTGTTTGAAGGAGCATCTGTAACAGCGAATGCGGCAAAGCAGCAGGACGAAATCATTTCCGGCACTTGCGGGGAGAATGCAAGTTATACTTTTTCCCCTGCAACCGGCGTTCTTGAAGTTGATGGCACAGGGGACATAACTGATGCTCCTTGGATTCAAAAAAAAGAGTTAGAAGAAGACATGGGAATGTGGCATATGGTTTATTTCTATGTAGAGCCTTGGTCAGAGGAATATGTACAGAGTATCAAAACAGTTATTTTGTCAGAAGGTATAACTAATATTTCTTTTGAATATTGTTCTTCTCTTACAAGTATTAGCATTCCTAAAAGTGTTGAGTCTATTAGATTATATAATTGTCCAAACTTGTCTGACATCAGTATTCCTGAAGGTGTTACTGGTGTTGATTTATTTAAATGTACAAGTTTGGATGAATTAATCCTTCCAGATAGTGTTAAGTCAGTTTCTATAACCTATTGTTCCAATATTACGAGCCTGACAATTCCTGATGGAGTTACTACTATTAATTACTCCGCTTTTAGAGGATGTACAAATCTGAAAGAAATAGTTTTTCCAGCCAGTATTAAGGAAATACGAGATAATTCATTGATTGACACTCCATGGCTATCTGAAAAAGAAAAAGAAGATCCTTTGGTTATAGTTAATAATATTGTAGTAACAGGAAGAAAATGCAAAGGAAATGTTGCAATTCCAGAAGGTATAACTTCGATTGTACCTGACTCTTTTTCAAATAATGAAAATATAACGAGTATAACATTTCCTTCAACTTGCATTGACCTAAGTCACGATGTACTACAGAACTGCAAGAATCTTAAAAAAGTATACTTTCTTAATCCAGAAGTGCTGATTAAATCAGCAACAGATGTTAAACTAAATACTGACAATGAGTTGCATATTGATGAGCATTGGTCAATTACAGATATTGAGGCAGAACCTAAAGTTCCTGTGTATTCACCGAGTGGAACAATTGGGTATTATTATGTCACAAGCCCAGCTTCGTTTAGTGGCACAATCTACGGCTATTCCGGCTCTACCGCAGAAGCCTTTGCAAAGGATTACTGTAAATTTGAAGTCATAGATCAAAAAACGACCAAAGGCGATCTGAACAACGACACCATGATAGACGGCAGAGACGCAACACTTGTACTCGCCATGTACGCTGACAGCTCATCCAGCGGCTATGTTCCCACAAATGCAGACCGCGCAGTTGGCGACGTAAACAGCGACACCTTCATCGACGGCAGAGACGCCACCATAATCCTCGCATACTACGCTGACCTCTCAGCCGGCGCATCCATAAGCTTCGAGAACTATCTGAAAGAAAATAACTATGTCTGATACCTGAACGAAAAGCGGCGGACTGAGTGGAAATACCCGGTCCGCCGTATTTTTTACAGAAATTATCGTGAACCTATTGACAAATCCGCAGAAATATGATATATTAAACATATGAGCAAATGTTCATATGTTTTTTGAAAGGACAGTGACCTATGGAAAAGGTATTTGAGATAAATAATCTTCACTGCGCACACTGCGGCGCAAAAATTGAAGAGGCGCTCAATAAACTGGAGGGGATAGAATCGGCTGTGCTGAATTTCCCCATGAAGCGGTTTCACATCCACGGCGAATTCACAGATGAACTTCTGGAGCAGATGAATCGCACCGCCCGTTCTATCGAACCGGAGGTAGAGATAGTGCCTCACGAGCATGAGCATCATCATCATGAGCATGAGCACCACCACGAACACGGCGAGCATTGTGAGTGCGAGCATGAACATGAACACGAACACGAACATCACCATGAGCACGGCGAGCATTGCGAGTGCGAGCATGAACATGAACACGAACACCACCATGAGCACGGCGAGCATTGTGAGTGCGAGCATGAACACGAACACGAACACGAACACGAACACCACCATGAACACGCAGAGGTGACAGCTGACCACCGTGAATATGAGATAACCGGACTTGACTGCGCACATTGCGGCGGAAAGATAGAAGAGGCACTGAACAAGCTTGAAGGCATCGAGTCAGCCATACTGAATTTCCCCATGAAGCGCTTCCGCATCAAAGGAGATGTGACTGACGATCTGCTGGAACGCATAAACGCAGTTGCCGGAGAGATAGAGCCGGGAGTGAAGATAGCTCCCGTGAACAGCACTCAAGAACACACGCACGAACATGAGCACTCCTCTGAGGGCGAGGATCTGAAGCAGGAGATCATCCCTCTTGTCATCGGAATCCTGCTCTTTGCGGCAGCAGTGATATCCGGCAGAGCCTTAGACATAAAGCCACTCAGCATCGTACTTTATGCTGCCGCATATCTGGTCCTCGGATACAATATCCTTATCCGCACTGTCAAGAACATAAAGGTGAAGAACTTTTTTGACGAGAACACTCTGATGACCGTGGCGACGCTTGGCGCGTTTGCCATTGGCGAATACTCAGAAGCAGTGGGAGTCGTGCTTTTCTTCAAGATAGGCGAACTCTTCGAGGACTTCGCAGTTGCCCGCAGCCGTAAGGCGATAACAGACGTTGCAGCACTCAGAGTAGAGGACGCAGACGTGCTGAGGAATGGCGAATATGTACGCATACCCTCTGAAGAGATCCGTGTAGGCGACTTACTGCGCATCAAAGCCGGCGAGCGCATAGCCGTTGACGGTTCCGTGGAGAGCGGCAGTTCCAGAGTTGATACCTCAGCTGTGAACGGCGAGCCTGTTCCGCTGACAGTCCGCGCCGGAGATACGGTGATGTCCGGCTGCATAAATCTTTCGGACACATTTGTGCTTCGTGCCGAGGCTGCCGCTGAGGATTCCATGATATCCAGACTTGCAAGAGCAGTTGAGGACGCATCAGCGTCGAAACCTAAGATAGACCGCTTTATCACGCGGTTTGCGAAAATATACACACCTGTCGTCATAGCGGCGGCAGTCCTTACAGCATTGATCCCATCTATTATAACAGGAGAATGGAGCAAATGGATCCATTCAGCCCTGACCTTCCTTGTAATCAGCTGCCCATGCGCTCTGGTGCTGAGTGTGCCGCTGGCATATTTTTCCGGCATCGGAGCTGCATCAAAGCTGGGCATACTCTTCAAAGGCGGTGACGCAGTTGAAGCTCTCGGCAAGGTAAAGGCGATAGCATTTGACAAGACAGGTACGCTCACCAACGGCAGTTTCACTGTAACAGCTGTAAATACAGTGGGCAGACTGAATGAAAACGACCTTCTCAAACTCTGTGGAAGCTGTGAGCAGTCTTCGACACACCCTGTAGCTGAAAGCATAGTCCAGCGCTGCAAAGAAGCTTCCATAGAGCTGCACGAACCGGAAAAGGTCACCGAATTGCCGGGACGCGGCATATCTGCCGTACTTCGCGGACGCACGATCCTCTGCGGAAACGAGCGCCTTATGGCTGAGAACGGCATTGAACTGCGCGGTGCAGATATACCGGAGCAGGGAAGCGTGGTATGCGTAGCAGTGGACGGAAGCTATACCGGCTGCATCGTTGTATCCGACACCATAAAGCCGAGTTCTGCAAGGTCTGTGAAAGAGCTCAAAGGCATGGGTGTGAAAACGATAATGCTCACAGGCGACAAGACAGAAAATGCGAAGGCAGTTGCCGTTGAGATAGGTATAAACTCAGTCCGCGGAGGACTTCTCCCTGACGGAAAACTCAGCCAGATCGGCAAACTCCGCGAAAAGTACGGTCCTGTGATGTTTGTCGGAGACGGCATAAACGACGGACCTGTTCTTGCGGGCGCAGATGTAGGCGGTGCTATGCAGTCCGGTTCTGACCTTGCACTTGAAGCAGCTGATGCGGTATTCATAAGTTCCGAGCCTGAGGCAGTGGTCAAGGCGAAGAAGATATCCGACAAAGCACTGCGAATCTCCTACGAGAACATAGTATTTGCACTGCTGATAAAAGCGGCAGTAATGGTACTGGGACTTCTGGGACATCCGAATATGTGGCTCGCAGTATTTGCGGATTCCGGAGTAGCGATGCTTCTTGTACTGAATTCGATACGCATACTGAATACAAAAGCATACCGTTTCAGGTATGCTGACGAAACTGACAGAAAATAATACAAAAAGCTCCTGCACACCGGTCAGACCGGAAGTACAGGAGCTTTTATCATGCACTCGCGCTTATAAGTTCGCTGTTGTTTTCGGTGTCTCCGCCTTTTTTCTTGCTCAGCTCCTTGCGGTTGAATTCTTCGGGAGTGATAAAGGTGGGGACCATTTCGTGGAGAGCGGCAATGGCGAGTTCGACGTTGTTTTTCAGAGCAGCGTCACGGAGTTCGTGAAGCCTTTCAGCGAAGTTCTCTTCGTCGATATCTATCTGTTTGCCGATGAATATGAGCTTGTTTGAGGTCTTCTGGAGACCTTCCTCGTTCATGAGGAGTTCCTCTTTTATCTTTTCGCCCGGTCTTAGACCTGTGAATCTTATCTCCACATCCTTGTAAGGTTCTTTTCCGTACATTCTTATGAGGTTCTCGGCGAGGGCAACGATCTTGACGGGTTTGCCCATATCGAGTACGAATATCTCACCGCCTTTAGCGATAGCAGCGGCTTCCATAACGAGGTTTACTGCCTCGGGGATAGTCATGAAATAGCGGATTATATCCGGGTGTGTAACGGTAACGGGCTTGCCCTGTTCAATCTGCTTTTTGAAGAGCGGGATGACTGAACCGTTGGAACCGAGGACATTTCCGAATCTGGTGGTAACGAATTCCGTGGTGCCTTCATGCTGCTGTGCGAGGTACTGGACGATCATTTCGCAGCAGCGTTTTGAAGCTCCCATAACGTTTGTGGGATTTACCGCCTTATCGGTGGATATCATCACGAATTTGGAAACGTTATGGAACTGCGCAAGAGTAGCGACATTGAATGTACCGATTATGTTGTTCTTGATAGCCTCCATAGGAGAGACTTCCATGAGCGGGACGTGTTTATGAGCTGCTGCATGGAACACAACTTCCGGTTTGTAGTCGCTGAATATCTGGTTCATACGGTAATAATCGCGTACTGACGCGATGAGCGTCACAAGATTGAGTTCGCCGCCGTACTCCATGAGCAGTTCCTGCTGTATCTCGTAGGCATTGTTCTCGTAGATATCGACGATTATTATCTGCTTTGGATCGTATTTTGCTATCTGGCGGACAAGTTCCGAGCCTATGCTTCCGCCGCCGCCGGTGACCATACAGGTCTTGCCGCTGATGAAATTGCGGATATCGCTGCTGTTGAACTTGATAGGCTCGCGGCCGAGGAGATCTTCGACTTTGATATCGCGGACCTGGGTGAGGAGAGTCTTGTGCTGTTCATCGAATACAAGACTGCCTATGAAAGGCACTATCTTGACCGGTATCTTGGTATCAGAGCATATGTCGAGGATGCGCTTGCGTTCATTTTCGAGGCATGAGGGGATCGCAAAGACGATCTGTTCGATCTTCTTTTCTTTTACGAACTTGTGTATCTCGGCGGTAGTGCCGACGATCTCAATGTTATGTATACTTGTGCCGATCTTTGAGCGGTCGTCATCTATTATGCAGACGGGATTGAATACAGCTGCGCGTTTGTCGTCGGAATAAGGGGAACTGCGGGCATTGAATATCTCGTTGAGGATAGTTCTGCATGCCTGACCGCCGCCGATGAACATAGTGCGCTTGCCCTTGCATATCTCGCTGCTTGTCAGACTGATGAAGGTGCGCTTGAACATATAGCGGAAAAGGCAGACGCCAACGAGTGCTATGATGCAGTGTATCAGCGCATAAGTCAGGAAGAGTTTTCCGCTTACGATATAGACGATAAGGGCTGAAACGGTGATGCCGGCAGCGATGCCGTAAACGCAGCAGAGGTAGTCTTTTTTATTGAAGTACCTCCAGAGTTTGGAGTAAGCACCGCAGATGAGCAAGCTGCTTATGCAGCATATGACGCTGACTCCCATGGAAACCGATACCTTATCCTGACTGAGATCAGCCGAAGCGAATGACAGGATATAATTCGTGATAAGTGAAGCGACTGCGATGATAAAAGCGTCCGCGATCGCAAGGACGAGCTTCCTGTAGCGGAAATTACCGAAAACCTCTCTCATATGTCAACCCCCGATACCTTCCTTGCACATTTGGTATAGAATCAGATCAGCTTCTCCATATGTCTTGTGTGTTGGAGAATGATCTTGATTATCGTGCATATTAGATAAAATATTTTGTGTAAACTTGTGTCAAATTAACACTCATATAAACATGACGCATAAGAAATGTGAATAATTTATGAAATTTTCAAAAATGAAATTATATATCTCTGATTTCTATTATACTTCCTGTTGCACAAAAAATCAAGTGGAAATGAATGGCGAATCGCACAAAGCACAAATTTTGTCATTTCTGACAAACAAGTGACATAATCGGACAGCTAATTTCACGTTATTTTCAACATCTGTTTTAATATATGTTAGTAGAAAACTGTATCAGTTATACTAAGCGTTGATAATCGCGCGGCTCATATATTTCCATTTATATTTTCACTTGCGAGATGACATAATAGTAACACGGCATCAGAAATCATCAAAAAGGAGAATAATCATGAATAACAGCAATAATAACAAGGGCGAAATGACACAGAAGGGCAGAGAGGCTCTCGAAAGATTCAAGATGGAGTCTGCATCTGAACTCGGCGTAGACCTCAAGCAGGGTTACAACGGCGACCTCACATCCCGTGAGGCTGGTTCTATCGGCGGACGCATGGTCCAGAAAATGATAAACTCTTACAAGATGCAGTAACAGACATCATAAAAAGAACGGGACGCACATGCGTCCCGTTTTGTACTTATATCATCAGTATTGCCTCATCAGTTTCGTCTGCTTTTTTCTTGCGGACCTGTCGGCAGCCATCATGAATATGGAAGCGACAAGCAGAATGATCGCGAGCAGCAGCCCGTATTCCATTTTTATTTCGATATAGTCATATGATTCTTCAGCTTTCTGGTTCGATGCGTAGACCATGGCAGCGAAAAGACCGTGCGCAGCTGCTGAAAGGAAGGAAAAGAGAGAAGTGCCGGTAGGCGTAAGCAGTGCCAGAACTTCAAAACCGATGGCGGCGGTCAGAGTTATGGCGACTATCAGGGCGCCTTTGCTGACATTGCTGCTGAGGTCCTTTGTATCGTTGTATGCTTCCCAGCTCTTCTGGAGCATCTCAAGTCCGGTGATGCTGTTGGACTTATCGGAAAGGAACGCGATACTGCCTGAATAGAATGGCAGGAGAAAGCAGATGATCGCGATGAAAACAGCGAGCTTGCCTATCCAGAAGAGGACTGTCCTGCTTTTGGAGAAAGAAGCCGGGACAGGAGGCTGCTGTGCATACTGCATATTATTCTGCTGGAAAGGGTTCTGGTAAACCTGCTGCGGGAACTGAGGATAATTATTCCGCGGAGGAGGGGCAGCAGGAGTTATCGTATTTTCGGAGTCTGCATTTGTCTGAAGTGCTCCGCATCCGGGGCAGTAGATGCTTCCCTGATTCAGCGGCCTACCGCAATTTTTACATACCATTATATCGTCTCCTTATATCATGAAGCAGTCGTTGCCGTTGACATGCCGTTTTATAATATTATACTCTGTACGGATAGTTTTGTCAATCGGTGGACCTTATCAGCGGATACTGACGGCTGCACTGATAAGTGGTCAAGTTTTACATAAAAATGGCACAAACAGCCAATAATAGTGTTTGCTTGCACAAACTTTAAAAAGAATCCGCTCAGGTGATTGACTTTATAAATACATAGGTGTATAATATAACCAAGGTTAGCGAAAACTAACCCTCTTTGTGCGTTATAACACCTGATTGATTAAGGAGGAAATGATGATGCCGCTGTCATTTGCAAATGTAGGAGAGACATATACTATCCAGCGTCTGGGAGGAACACCAGAGGTAAAGAAACACCTTGAGAACCTTGGCTTTGTAGCCGGAGGAAATGTCATGGTCGTTAATACTGTAGGCGGAAATCTCATCGTCAATGTCAAAGAGGCGCGAGTAGCTATAAGCCGTGAAATGGCTCAGAAGATCATGATTTAAGGAGGAGATAAGATGACTCTCAGAGATGTTAAGATCGGCGAGACTGTCACAGTAAAGAAACTGACAGGCGAGGGTGCAGTGAAACGCCGCATCATGGACATGGGACTCACCAAAGGCGTTCAGGTGACTGTAAGAAAAGTCGCACCGCTGGGCGATCCGCTGGAAGTTACAGTAAGAGGATATGAACTTTCTATCCGTAAGGCAGACGCAGCTATGGTAGAAGTGCAGTAACACCGTGCTGCCATAGCAGTGTCTGATTTTATTGTTTTTGTGTTAGCCGGTTCTAACTCCGGCAGGAAAGTGAGGAATAATCAATGAGTATCAGAATCGCGCTCGCAGGTAACCCTAACTGCGGCAAAACGACTCTATTCAATGCGCTGACTGGCTCAAATCAGTTTGTGGGAAACTGGCCGGGCGTTACGGTAGAAAAGAAGGAGGGCAAGCTGAAGAAGCATGATGATGTCATCATCACCGACCTTCCGGGTATCTATTCCCTTTCACCGTACACACTGGAAGAAGTCGTAGCAAGAAATTACCTGATAGGCGAGCGTCCGGATGCTATCCTTAACATCATCGACGGTACAAACCTTGAAAGAAACCTGTATCTTACCACACAGCTCACCGAACTCGGCATCCCCGTAGTTCTGGCAGTGAACATGATGGACGTCGTAAAGAAGAACGGCGACAAGATCGACATAAACGCTCTTTCAAAATCACTCGGATGCAAGATAGTTCAGATATCAGCTCTCAAGGGCGACGGTATCACAGAAGCAGCTGAGGCAGCTATCGCTGCTGCAAAGAACGGCAAGACAGTTCCGCAGCACAGCTTTTCCGGCACTGTTGAACATGCTCTTGCTCATATCGAAGAGGCAGCCGTACACAGCATGCCCGAAGAACAGCAGCGCTGGTACGCCATAAAGCTCTTCGAACGCGATGAAAAAGTCATTGAGATGCTGAAACTGCCTGAGGATACTGTAAAGCACATCAACAGCGACATCGAAGCAGTTGAAAAGGAGATGGACGACGATTCAGAGTCCATTATCACAAATGAGCGCTATAATTACATAACAAGCATAATCAAGGGCAGCTACAAGAAAAAGAATGCCGGTTCACTCACGGTATCTGATAAGATAGATAAGGTCGTAACAAACCGCTGGCTCGGACTTCCTATCTTTGCACTTATCATGGTCATCGTATACTACATATCGGTGACCACTATCGGTACATGGGTAACTGACTGGACCAATGACGGACTCTTCGGCGACGGCTTCCACCTCTTGGGAATGAGCGGCGATTACGACGATGACCTTGAAAAGTGGGCTGACGAGAACGTATTCGTTGACGAGGTCGGCGCAGTTATCGACGCTGCTGTTGAAGACGAAGACATAAAGGGCGCTGATGAACTTCAGGGCGCATTTGAAGAAAAAGACTTCGGAGCATTCGAAGAGGCATACGGCAGCTATGTGGATGAATTCTACAAGAAGGCTGAGTATGCAGAGGATGACGAGGACGAAGAAGAGCCTCTGAATCCCGAAGAAGTATATGACATCGACGGTGCACTTGCAGGTGCACTGGATGAAGAGGGAGAATTTGCTGCTCCCGATCCTGCTGACTACGGAACATGGGTACCCGGCGTACCTGTACTGGTAGAAAAAGGACTTGACGCAGTAAACTGCGGCGACTGGCTCAAGAGCCTCATCCTTGACGGTATCGTAGCCGGTGTTGGTGCGGTCCTCGGATTCGTACCGCAGATGTTCGTGCTCTTCATCTTCCTTGCTATCCTTGAATCCTGCGGATATATGGCAAGAGTTGCATTCATCATGGACAGGATCTTCCGCAGATTCGGTCTTTCAGGCAAGTCATTCATCCCGATCCTCATCGGTACAGGATGCGGCGTTCCCGGAATCATGGCTTCTCGTACTATCGAGAACGAGCGTGACCGCCGTATGACGATCATGACAACAACTTTCATCCCCTGCGGCGCTAAGCTCCCGATCATCTCAATGATCGCAGTTGCACTGTTCGACGGCGCATGGTGGGTAGGTCCCAGTGCATACTTCCTCGGAATGGCAGCTATCATCATCTCCGGTATCATGCTCAAGAAGACAAAGATGTTTGCCGGTGATCCTGCACCTTTCGTAATGGAGCTTCCTGCATACCATGTACCTACAGTAAGCAACGTTCTCCGCTCAATGTGGGAGCGCGGCTGGTCATTCATCAAGAAGGCCGGCACTATCATCCTCATTTCATCCATCGTTATCTGGGCAGGTTCAGTACACGGCTGGCCGGAAGGCGGATCATTCGCATTCGATCCTGATATGGAACTTTCAGATTCTATCCTCGGTCATATTGGTAATGCTATAAAGTGGATATTTGCTCCTCTCGGTTTCAGCAATGCAGCTGCAGCGGTCGCTACAGTTATGGGACTTGTTGCAAAGGAAGAAGTTGTCGGCGTATTCGGTGTACTCGACTTCGAAGGCCTTTCAAAGCTTGCAGGTTACTCATTCCTCGCATTCAACCTTCTCTGTGCACCTTGCTTCGCAGCTATCGGTGCTATGAAGAGAGAGATGAACAATACAAAGTGGACACTCTTCGCAGTTGGCTATCAGTGCGTATTTGCTTATGCAGTTGCACTCGTTATCTATCAGCTCGGCTGCCTGTTCACAGGAAATGTACACATCCTCGGACTCATAGTTGCTGTCGCACTCATCGCTTTCATAGTTTACATGCTTGCAAGACCTTATAAGGAAGCAACAAAGCTTGAAAAGAAAGTAAAAGTGTCAAAGAAGGCATAAGATATAAGCATCCCCGCACATCAAGCGGGGATGCACTTTATAAAATGGAGGGATCAATATGATCGGCTGGCTCTCTGCAAATATCGGTTCGCTGGCAGTGGGACTTGTACTGATTATCATTGTCAGTCTTATAATATACCGCATGGTCAAAGACAAGAAGGAAGGAAAGTCTTCATGCAGTCATGGCTGTCAGAATTGCGCTATGCACGGTCAGTGCCATCAGTACAGTTCAAAGGATGCTTCCGCAAAATGAATACACCGCCGGCAATGAGCATTTTATGTCCTGAGCCGGCGCTTTTTTATGTGAAATATGGAATTTGTGTCTTGTTATAAGGCTTTATTTCGTTAAATCGCAGTATTGAATATATCTTTATGACGTGGTATAATTATTATGTTGCAAAATGAAAGCAGAAAGTAGTGTGGAAATATGAATAAAAGGATCGCTGCGATCGTATCAGCTTCGACACTTGTTATCTCAATGTGCGGATGCGGGAGCAGCAGCAGTTCCAGACGTGATTTCATATCCGGCAATTCAATAGGAGGAGGTTCACTTGCAGAGACTGTAACAGAGGAGGAAATATCTCCGGATGATGTTACTGCCGAGAATATCACTGAGGAAACAGAAACAATCCCGGAGGAGACTGAAGCTGTGACCGAACATGTAAGTCCGAGAGAAGTCTTCACATCCGAGCTGGGTACAGAAACAGAAGTAAAACAGACTATCCCATTTACTCCTGATCTCAACACTGTGAAAGTGCCTCTTTCAAAACTGATCGAGGAAGGGGACAGGATATCTTCTTTTGATTTTGAGGTGTATTCTGCCGACGGTTCGGCTATCGGTACATATAAGGGCGGATTCGGCATTTCCGTAAGCGAGGATTGTCCTGCCGGAAAGGACGGCTGGTATCAGTCGCCGGATTTCGAGATGTATGTGAACTCTTCCTACGCCGACTTTCACTGGGACGTTCCTGCTGAGATCAGGGACTATATACACGAAGGCGGAGACGTCATGATAGGATACTGGTGGGGAGGCACTTCAAGTGTGACTATCGACTGCGCTGTATGTACATTCACCCGTTCCCGTGAGTTACCGGTAGACGGTTCTGTGGATCATCCGGTAGGCAAGACTTTGAACTGGTCCGGCACTGACAATACTGTCAGCATAAAAGCTTCCGACATACTGCCCGAAGGAGCAGTCCCGCAGGTGATAAGCTATAAAGTGACTGCACCGGGAGGAATGAAGAAATTCGTAGGATTCGGCGCTGTAAGTTCCTCTCTCGGTTATAGCAAGTCTGTGGATGCGGGAATGCTGACCGACGGTTCACAGGTGACTTATGACTGGTATGTGTCTGACGAAGCCAAAAACCTTGTATCAGAGGATGGTGAGATAATGTTTACATATGGTTGGAGCGAACAGCCGACTGTGACGCTGGATTCTGTCACAGTTGTGTATAGTATAGGCAATGCCCCTTCAGTGCCTTCAGGTACTGAACAGAAGACCACCGAAGCTACAGAGCTTCCTTCAGGATTCCGTTCTGCAAAAGAGATATCTTCAGAGATAAACGTGGGCTGGAATCTTGGCAATACTCTTGAATGTTACAACTATTCCGACTATACATCAAATGCAGAGACAGCATGGGGAAATCTCAAGACCACCGAAGCAATGGTGAAGAGCGTTAAGGACGCCGGGTTCAATTCCATACGCATACCTGTGACATGGGGAGAGCATATGGACGGCGACACTATCGACCGGGAATGGCTCGACCGCGTACAGGAAGTCGTGGATTACGCATACGATAACGATATGTTCGTAATACTGAACATGCACCACGATGACTATATATGGTTTACTCCCAGCGATGCAGATTACGCATCCGACAGCTCAAAGCTCAAGAAGATATGGGAGCAGATAAGTGCCCGTTTCGGGGATTACGGCGACCGCCTTATATTCGAAGGCATGAACGAGCCGAGAACAGTAGGCAGCCAGAATGAGTGGATGGGCGGAACTTCCGCAGAAAGATCGGTACTCAACAAGTACACTCAGGACTTTGTCAATACCGTAAGAGCAAGCGGCGGAAACAACGCATACAGAACGCTCATGGTACCTTCATACGCAGCTTCAGCTGAGACAGCTGCCATAAACGATATGGTAGTACCCTCTGACAGCAATATAATAGTTTCCGTCCACTACTATGCGCCGTGGAAGTTCTCCGAAGGAAAGAGCACCACATTCGGTGACAGTGAGAAAGCGGAACTTGACCGCAAATTCGCTGAACTCAAACAGAGATTCATCGACAGGGGAACACCTGTGATTATAGACGAATTCGGCTGCATCAACGCTGCTGACGCTGCAACTCGTGCTTCATACTATGAATACTATATCCATGCCGCAAAAGCGCAGGGAATAAAGTGCTTTGTCTGGGACAACGGCGTAAGTTCCGGAAGCGACAGCTACGGTATCTTCAACCGAGGCAGTCTCAAATGGGACAGCACACTGCTGGACGGCATAATGAAAGGCACAAACTGAAAAAATGCACAGCCGGATGAACGTTGACATTCGGCTGTATGTGTGCTATAATAATAAAGATCGATAGTATTCTGACGATATATCGATCTTTTTTAACGCATGCAGTTAGCCAATGCTAACAGAAAGGGTATCATATCATGAAAGTAAAAATCGCAGTAATTGGAATGAATTTTCGTTTACCCGGGGCAGACAGCATAGAACAGCTCCATTGGCTGCTTATGAGAAAGAAGTCAATGATCCGCAGCCTTGATGACAGCAGAATGAGATTTGTCAGCGAGCCCGAAGGAAAAGAGCGCAGACACGGCTTCATCGAAGATATAGATGCTTTTGACAACTCGTTCTTCTCGGTATCAAATCATGAAGCGCGGATGATGAGTCCGGAAATGCGTCTCTCGCTGACCTGTGCAGCCGGAGCAGTGCTTGATGCAGGGTATTCGCTCAGAGAAGTCAAAGGGACGAACTGCGGAGTTATCGTCTCCCAGAGCAATTCAAACTATAAGCTGGGCATAAAAGAGAGGGACGGTTCATCTCTCATCGGCAGTCTTCCGGCAATGACAGCAGGAAATATCGCATTTCACCTTGATCTCCGCGGACCTAATCTCTCGCTGTCCAGTGAGTGTGCGTCAACGCTTGTCGCCGTTCATGAAGCAGCGGTAAAGCTGGTGACCGGTCAGGCGGATATGATGCTGGTAGGAGGCGCTGAGACATCAGATCTCAGCAGGAATACCCTTGCCGAGATAGATGCTTCCGGCATCATATCTCCAAGCGGCACATGCCTGCCGTTCGATAAGAAAGCGGACGGGACCATGCCCGGAGAGGGAGCAGGATTCGTACTTCTGAAACGGTATGAAGATGCCGTAAAGGACGGCGACCACATCTACGGCTGCATCCTTGCAACGGAACTCAACGGAAACGGCTCAAGATCCGGAAACGTCACAGCTCCAAGTGCCGAAGCACAGGCGGAAGTCATCAGAAAAGCGTGGGCATCTGCCGGTGTGACCGGAAGTGATATCACCGAGATAGAGGCACACGGCACATCGACCAGACTTGGCGATCCCGTGGAATTCAACGGCATAAAAAGCTGCGTAGATGAATTGAAGAGGGACAAGCCGGTATATGTGTCCACTATAAAATCGAATATCGGACATCTCTCAAATATGGCAGGGCTTGCTTCGCTGATAAAGGTGCTTGCCGGATTTGAGAACAACGTGTTCTATCCGATAGCAGGCACAACGGATATCAAGGAAGAGTTCAGGGCAGACAATGTGAAAATAGCGCTTGAACCCGTATATTTCAGCAGCACTGCAAAGCGTGTGGCAGGGATCAGTGCTTTCGGATTCAACGGCACTAATGTGCATATCGTGTTGGAAAATATCCCTGTTACCGGAAGAGTTCCTTCATCAGTGCCTGACAGACGCAATCGCATGGTAAAGATCAGCGTAAAGGATCCGCAGCTCTTTGACGAACATCTGGATGCGGTGTGCAAGGCACTGCGTACAGGCAGAAAAGATATAAACGATGCGGTCTATACTCTGAACCGCGGACGCGACGACTACAGATACCGCGGCGCAGTTGTCTTTGATGATGCTGATGAGTGCATACTGAAACTGAGCGGCTGCAAAATGTACGACACCGGTTCGGCGCCTAAGAAGTTCAGCTGCAATGACAGCAGCGCAGCTGATCTGCTTCGTGAACTTGGCGTGGAGATAGATGAAAACGGCACAGCACTGCCGGAAAATATAAAAGATATCGCAGAGGCAGCAGCGTTCTGTTATGTGAACGGCGCAGATATCGACTGGGAGAGATACTACAGCGGAGCAGCTTTCAGAAGAGGATCACTTCCGTTCAGGATGATGAAAGAGAAGCATTTCTGGAACGACATGCTGCGGGAGACCGGAAGTACATCCCGGAAAGCAGATGTCCCGGAGACCGGTGCTGTAAAGGCGGAAACAGTGAGTGAGCCGGCAGCTTCCGCGGTCAGAGCTGAAGAGAGCAGACCTGTATGCAGCTGCAATGCTGTGGAAAGTGATACAGAAAAGATACTTTTGCAGGAATACCGGAACGCACTTGATGATGATACCATAACCGGAAATGATCCCATATTCGATCACGGAGCAAATTCCCTGACTGTGATGCGGATCGTGAACAGGCTGGGAGAACTGGGGATAACCGCAGAATATCAGGATTTCTACAATTATGAGAATGCCCATGACCTTGCTGAGTATTTGGACAGCAAGAATAACGCAACAGCAGAGAAAACCGCTGCAAGCGAGCCGGAGAAGCCGGCATCAGACCTTACAGACATCATCCTCAGCGTGTGCCGTGAAGCACTGGAAGATGACAGCATAGGCGCGGATGATCCGCTTTTTGATGCCGGTCTGAATTCTATCACCATGATAAGGATAATAGGCAGACTCAGTCAGTACGATATAACCCTTGAAACGGATGATTTTTACGACTACGAGACTGTCAGCGGACTTGCAGGATATTTAGGAGGCAAATGAGATGTCACAGTACACGAATGAAAACGACTTCTACCACGATAACAGCGGCGAATACTGGTTCCCTATGGTGGGCTTTCCGGGCTTCATGCTGAAACTCCATTATGAATTCGGCACCAATCTGAGCATAGCCATGGGTATCAGGGTGAAAGGGCAGCTGTATCCGGAAAGGCTTGAAGCAGCGATACAGAAGCTTTTCTGCCGCCATGATGCTTTCAGGATGGTGTTCCATATCAAAGACGATGCGTTCTATTACAGCATCCTGAAAAAAGTGGATTTCAAGCTTGAAGTGCTTGATACCATTGGTGACACCGATGATGAGAGGTATTCGTATGCCAAGCAGAAGATAGACGAGGACGCAAGGGACAACATCGACGTTATAGATAAGCTTTGCGTGAGGTTCAGATGCTGGCGTATAAATGACACTGACCATATAGTATACGTCAACGCACATCATGTCATATACGATGTGGTATCACTTTTCAATACAGTCAATGAACTGTTCAGAGAGTATGCAGCTCCTTCGGATGAAAACTGTGAAGACTGCAAACTGGAACTGCATGAGTACTATGCAGGCAAGCAGGCTCTGCTGAAGGAAAAAGGCGATGAGTACAATAATTACTGGGCTGCTCAGACAGAAGGCTACAGCTGGCTCAAACTTCCTGTACCGTCAGAATCCGTTTCCGAGGATTCACAGAAACTCTTCCACATTACCCTTGACAGGCAGAAACTGGAGAGAG
The DNA here is from genome assembly GCA_002373775.1 of Ruminococcus flavefaciens. Classification (GTDB taxonomy): domain Bacteria; phylum Bacillota; class Clostridia; order Oscillospirales; family Ruminococcaceae; genus Ruminococcus; species Ruminococcus flavefaciens_M. Next base: position 72,415 of record DFJW01000114.1, read on the forward strand.
CGTCAAGAAAAATGAGAGTATCGCCCTTTGCCGTCATTACAGCAGCATATCACCTCTGTCTCTATAAGGCATTCGGAGAAAAGGACACGATAATCACATTCGGCTGCGTAGACAGGATAGATCTGAAGAACAAGGACATTGTGGGACCGTTGGTCTTAGGTCTGCCGAACAGGATAAAGACAGATCCGGAGGAGAGTTTTGCTTCACTTGTAAAGCGGACTGCAAAAAAGGCACAGGAGAATATGGGCTACTGTGCGTATGTCCCGCTTCCGGCACAGCTTTCGAGCCAGTTTGCCATAACCTATGCGAATCAGAATTCGCCGGACATAAATGAGAACATGTCCATAGTGCTGCCGGATGTGGCGAGAAAATACGAAGACTTCTTCATGCTCTGCGTGAATAATACGGCGCATACCATTGAGATAGATATGCAGTGTGACCTGACAAGGTATGATCATCACCATGTCCGCTCAATGTTCAACACCATGAGATATGCCCTCATGGAAGCTGACAGAGCTGAAAGCTTTACCATAGATTCGGTTCCTGATGAGAATGCGGAGGGATAATGATGAAAAAGACAGCAGTGATAACAGGAGCGTCCGGCGGTATAGGCAGATCAATAGCCGGACTGTTTGCCGGAGCAGGCTATTCGCTGTGCCTGTGCTGCTCATCTGAAAAGAAGTGCAGCACTCTGAAAGGCATGGCAGACGGATTCAGAGAAAAATACGGGACAGAAAGCATGATATCGGCATTCGATGTTTCGGTAAAAGAGAACTGCATAAAGGCAGTCGGGGATATGTATGAAAGATTCGGCAGCATAGATGTACTTGTGAACAACGCCGGGATATCGGATTTTTCCATGCTTCTCAGCGAAAGCGAGGAGGAGTACCGTAAGGTCATGGCTTCAAACACAGACGGCTGCTTCTTTATGATGCAGGCAGCCGGCGCGGTCATGAAGAAACAGCACAGCGGAAGCATCGTGAACATCTCATCGGTAGCCGGCCTTAAAGGAAGCCCCGGAGTAGCCGCATATTCAGCTTCAAAAGCAGCGATAAACGGTCTGACCATGACCGCGGCAGCAGAACTTGCTGTGTCGGGAATAAGAGTAAATGCAGTTGCGCCCGGAATGATAGATGCCGGGATGTCGGAATCACTGAGTGAAGAGACAAAGCGGATAACTGCAAGGGCTTCTGCAATGAAAAGATACGGCACAGCCGATGAAGTTGCGCAGGCAGTCTATTTCCTTGCATCACCGGCAGCGTCATACATAACCGGTCAGATACTCCGCGTTGACGGCGGTATGAATATCTGAACCGCATCCGTAAACTCATAACAGAACAAAAGCCATAAGGGATGGATGTTCCCTTATGGCTTTACTTATTATATAGATCACATCAGCAGATGCGTATGCTGAGTCCCTGTGCGCTTTCCGCAGTGAACGGCTTATCAGTGCCGTTTACAGTGACGTTTATCGTATCACCGCAGCGTGCAGCTTTTATTCCGGCAATGAGCACAGCGTCCTTGTCATATACCTTAGCCTCAGCAGTCCTGCCGTCTTCGAGACCGTAAATAACTATCTTCATATTGTCGGCATAGTCATATTCTGCGTGGTTCTTGTAGTCACCGAAAACGATGATCGAGCCCGGTTTAGCATACAGAGGCATGCCGAAATAATCGTACTTCTTTGTATACCAGCTTCCGCCTTCAAGCTGTTCGCCGGTCTGGATATCTGTCCAGATTCCGCCCTTGGGGAGGTAGAAACTGCAAATGCCGTCTTCATTGAAGACAGGAGCAGCGAGAAGCGAGTCACCGAGCATGTACTGCGTATCCACAGGAAGAGCAGCGCGGTCATAGGCGAAGTCAACGATCATTGCTCTCATCATCGGAACGCCTGTCTTGTGCGTTTCAACTGCATTGGCAAAGAGGTATGGCATAAGTCTGCCCTTGAGTTTTACGAAGTGACGTGAAACGTCGCAGCTCTCCTCGTCGAAGTTCCACGGAACACGGTATGAACTGTTGCCGTGGTAGCGGGAGTGAGTTGACATAAGACCGAAAGCTGTCCAGCGCTTGTAGAGATCCGGGGAACCGGTAGCTTCGAATCCGGAAATATCGTGTGAGAAGAAGCCGAATCCGGAGAGGCAGAGCGAAAGTCCGCCGCGGAGAGTCTCCCACATGGATTCGTAGTTAGAGAAGCAGTCGCCGCCCCAGTGTACGGGGAACTGCTGACCGCCTACAGTAGCGGAACGTGCGAACAGGCAGGCATTGTTCATGCCCTTTGCTTCCTGAAGAGCCTCGAAAACGGTCTTGTTGTAGAGATATGTATAGTAATTGTGCATACGGAAGGGATCAGAGCCGTCGAAGTAAACCACATCAGTAGGGATGCGCTCGCCGAAATCCGTCTTTATAGCGTCAACACCGAGTTCGGCAAGTCCCTTGATCTTTGAAGCGAACCATTCGCATGCACCGGGATTAGTGAAGTCGATTATCGCCATTCCCGGCTGCCAGAGATCACACTGGAAAACCGAGCCGTCCTTATTCCTGATGAAGTAGCCTTTTTCAGCAAGTTCTTTGAAAACTCCTGCTCTCTGACCGACATACGGATTTATCCATACGCAGACTTTGAGTCCCTTATCCTTGAGACGGCTTATCATTCCCTTTGGATCGGGGAACATGCGCTTGTCCCATTCAAAGCTGCACCATTCGAATTCCTTCATCCAGAAGCAGTCGAAATGGAACACATCGAGAGGGATATCGCGGCTTGCCATTTCGTCTATGAACGAGTTGACAGTTTCTTCATCGTAGCTGGTGGTGAATGAAGTTGAGAGCCAGAGACCGAAAGTATATGCCGGCGGCAGTGCAGGCTTGCCTGTGAGGTCGGTGTATCCTCTGAGTACATCAGCAACAGTTTCGCCGCCGAATACAAAGTACTCCATGCGCTGTCCCTGTACAGCGAAAGCGACTTTGGAAACAGTCTCGCTGGCAACTTCAAAAGTGACCTTTTCCGGATGATTTACGAACACGCCGTATCCCTGTGATGAAACGTAGAAGGGGATGGATTTGTAGCTCTGTTCGGAACATGTGCCGCCGTCGTTGTTCCAGACTTCCACAGTCTGACCGTTCTTTACGAAAGTTGAGAACTTTTCACCGAATCCGTAGATGTACTCGCCGACGCCGATATTGAGCATTTCGCGGATATAAGTGCCCTCGCCGCTGTCGGACTTTGCAAAGAAACGAGAGCCGTTTTCAGAGGAAGTCCTGTTTGCGCTGAGCCATTCTTCCTCTTCTATAAGGGAAGTCGTGCGCCAGCCTGACTTTGTGAGCAGCTTGCCGTCGTATCTGTAGGAAACGTCCCAGCCGCCGCCCTGAGAGCCGAGCTTTACGCTGGTCTTGCCGGAGATGAGCTCATAGGAGCCGTCATCGTGCTTTTTTACAACGGGCCTGAAAGAAGCGTCCTCATAGAGGGTGAAATCCGGAGACTTCTTCAGAGCGCCCGAGTAATGCTCAATGCTCACCTTGATGCTGTTTTCGAGAGTGGATGTAAAGCGTATAGTCAGCATTGGACCGCCTAAAGTCATGCCTCTGTTAGCTATCCACTGATTTGTAGCGTAAACTGTAACAGATGTATCGTCTGCCTCGATATCATACATCTGAGTAGCATAGTTCACGTTGTATCCCGGCTTGTTGAGCCAGAAACCGTCTGATATCTTCATGTGTATCCTCCTTTTATAATAAGGTCCGCGCCTATGGACCTTGACGTTTGTTTATGGTTCTGATATAATAATATCATCGGAAAGGGAATTATTCTATCAATATACAGGCGGTTTTTATAACTATAGTGCCAAAGAGGTGGTAATAAATGAAAAAACCGATATTCGGGACTGATCCTTCCGCTGTCAATATGTCCCGTTACCGTGAAGCAGCACTGCACGGAGTACCCAAGTTCCCCATGCGTGTCTACGCCAATAATTTTGACTGGTACGCAGATAATATCATAGACTGGCACTGGCATCCGGAGATAGAGATAGCCGTAGTTCTTGCCGGCAGGGTGGTATGCTGCATAAACGACAACGTCATAGAAGTGACGGAAGGCGAAGGATTTTTCATAAATTCCAATACCATGCACATGGAGCAGCCTGCCGGCGGAAACGCTAAGCCGCTCATGGCAACGGTATGCTTCATGCCGGAATTCATAGGCGACTGCGGCTCAGACCTCATTTACACAAGGTACATAGAACCGCTTGTGAGCGATCCTCTGCTGCGCGGAGTGAAGCTGAGCGGAGATATCCGGTGGCAGGCAGAAGTGCTGGAAAAAGTCAGGGAACTCTTTGCGCTCTCACAGAGCCGCTGCTGGGGATACGAACTGAAGAGCCGGAATATCATCGCTGAACTCTGGTACACGCTGGCTTATAATCTGCATCCTGCTCAGAGTGCCGGGACTGCTGCTGCGTCAGCAGGACTTCAGGAACAGAGACTGAAAGATATGCTCTCCTGCATCCATGAGAATTACCGGAACGAGCTGTCGGTGGACGAGATAGCATCTGCGGCTAACATAAGCAGAAGCGAGTGCTTCCGGTGCTTCCGCAGTCTTATCGGAAAGAAACCGGTGGCTTATCTCAATGAATACAGGCTCAAAAAGGCAGCTGAACTGCTGATAGATACGGACATGTCCGTGACTGAAGTCTGCTTTTCCAGCGGATTCAATCATATCAGCTATTTCGGAAAGGTGTTCCATAAGTATTACGGTGTGACACCAAAGCAGTTCCGCTACAATGAAAAACCCCGGAACAGTACATACAAGACAAATAGTACTTGACAAAATCACGCAATTGTTGTAAAATATTAATATGTGTATATTTACATTTTTTTATGCATGATAACAGCGGCATTTTCGCCACGCTGAATATATGTAAAGGCGGTAAAATAAAATGGGATTATTCAAAGGAATCTTCGGTGCTAATGCTTACTCTAACCGTGAGCTCAAGCGCATCGAACCTATTAAGAATAAAGTCCTCGCACTCGACGAGGAATACCAGCAGCTTTCAGATGCAGAACTGAAGGCAAAGACACAGGAATTCAAGGACAGGCTTGAAGGCGGAGAGACTCTCGATATGATCCTTCCCGAGGCACTCGCAACTGTAAGAGAGGCAGCGTGGAGAGTACTCGAAAAGAAGCCTTATCCGGTACAGATAATCGGTGCTATCGTTCTTCATCAGGGACGTATCGCTGAAATGA
>DFJW01000114.1:77710-79835 GCA_002373775.1 Ruminococcus flavefaciens
AGACCGGTGAAGGTAAAACTCTCGTGGCATGCGTTGCATCATACCTCAATGCCCTTTCAGGACTTGGCGTTCACGTTGTAACTGTAAATGACTACCTCGCAAAGACACAGGCTGAGGAAATGGGCAAGGTGCTCCGCTGGCTCGGACTTACTGTAGGATGTATCCTCCACGGTCTCAATAATGACCAGCGCCGTGCAGCATACAACTGCGATGTAACATATGCTACCAATAACGAGCTCGGATTCGATTACCTCCGTGACAACATGGTAACTCACAAGGAAGAGCGCGTTCAGCGTGCTCCTAACTTCGCTATCGTCGATGAGGTGGACTCTATCCTCATTGATGAGGCTCGTACTCCGCTCATCATCTCCGGACGCGGAGACAAGTCCACAGACCTCTATACTATTGTTGACCGTTTTGCCAAGACTCTCGTTCCTACTACAGTAGTAGAAATGGATGACAAGGCGGATCAGGATGAGATCAACGAAACAGCTGACTACATCATAGATGAAAAGGCAAAGACCGCAACTATCACACAGCGCGGTGTTAAGAAAGCGGAGAAGGCTTTCCAGATCGAGAACCTCATGGATTCCGAGAATATGACTCTTCTCCACCACATCAATCAGGCTATCAAGGCTAACGGTGTAATGAAGAACGAGATAGATTACGTTGTACAGGACGGCGAAGTTATCATCGTTGATGAATTCACCGGACGTCTCATGATGGGACGCCGTTTCAACGACGGTCTGCATCAGGCTATCGAAGCAAAGGAAGGCGTTAAGGTAAAGAGCGAGTCCAAGACTCTTGCTACCATCACTTTCCAGAACTTCTTCCGTCTCTACACAAAGCTCTCCGGTATGACAGGTACTGCTATGACCGAAGAGGACGAGTTCAAGGAGATCTACAAACTGGACGTTATCTCCATACCGACCAACAAGCCGGTAATAAGAATAGATCACAACGATCAGGTATACACCTCAGAAAAAGGCAAGTATGCCGCTATCATAGAGAAGATAATAGAGTGTCATGACAAAGGTCAGCCTATACTGGTAGGTACTGTATCTATCGAGAAGTCGGAACTGCTCTCGGCAATGCTCAAGAGAAAGGGCATCAAGCACGAAGTCCTCAACGCAAAGCAGCATGCAAAGGAAGCTGAGATCGTAGCACAGGCAGGCAAGTACGGTGCAGTTACTATCGCTACCAACATGGCTGGACGTGGTACCGATATCATGCTGGGAGGTAACGCTGAGTTCCTTGCAAGAGCAGAGATGAGAAAGCGTGAAGTCCCTGAAGAGATCATCACAGAGGCTATCGGCTTTGCAGATACCGACAATGCAGAGATACTCGAAGCAAGAAAGCTCTACCGTGAACTCTATGACAAGTACAACGCAGAAGTCAAGGAGAAGGCAGTTGCTGTCAAGGAGGCAGGCGGTCTCTATATCCTTGGTACAGAGCGTCATGAATCAAGACGTATCGACAATCAGCTGCGCGGACGTTCCGGACGTCAGGGCGACGAAGGCGAGAGCTGCTTCTTCCTCTCAGTAGAGGACGACCTCATGCGACTCTTTGCGGGAGACCGTCTTGAAAACATGATGAGGACACTCAAAGTTGACGAAAACATGCCTATCGAGAGCAAGCTTCTCTCAAGGATAATCGAGTCCTCACAGAAGAAGGTAGAAGGTCATAACTTCAGCATCAGAAAGAACGTCCTCAACTACGACGACGTTATGAATACACAGCGTGAGATCATCTACAAGCAGCGTGCTCAGGTTCTCGACGGAGAAGACCTGCATGAGAGCATACTGAAGATGATGGAAGAACTCATCAACGCTACAGTTGACACCTATCTTGTTGACGACGACAACAAGGATGACTGGAACATCGTCGGACTGAAGGATTACTTCCTCGGCTGGCTCATAGGACCTGAGGATCTCACATTTACTGATGAGGAACTTCAGGAAGTAGATAAGGAAGATATAGCCAACGCCCTCAATGCAAAGGCTGGCGAGATCTATCAGGCAAAGGAAGAAGAGTACGGCTCAGAGGTAATGCGCGAGCTGGAAAGAGTTATACTGCTCAAGGTCGTAGATACAAAGTGGATGGCACATATCGACGATATGGAAGA
>DFJW01000114.1:79911-100333 GCA_002373775.1 Ruminococcus flavefaciens
CGTTCATACGGTCAGAAGAACCCTGTTATCGAGTATCGTTATGAAGGCTTTGAGATGTTCGACGCTATGGTAGAATCTATCCGTGAGGATACTATCCGTATGCTGCTCACTGTAAAGCTTCAGAGAAACGAAGCTCCTGAGCGCGAGCAGGTGGCAAAGCCTGATGCTCCGAATGCAGGAGCAGGCGACGGAAGCTTCTCTGAACCGGCGCGTGCAAAGAAGATCGGCGACAATGATCCATGCCCGTGCGGAAGCGGAAAGAAGTACAAGAAGTGCTGCAAGGCAAAGGATAAGGCTGCTTCAGCACAGTAACCAGAGATAGGCAGGGCGGATATCATCCGCCCTGTTTTATAATGGGAGACAATGATATGAAAAAGTTTAGTGCATTACTTCTGACGGCGGCGGTGTTCTGCGGCTGTTCGGACAGCAAAAGCAGCGTGTCCGGGACTGATGATATAACTGATACAACAGCAGAGAATGTCACAGGGACGCAGGCTGCTGCGGATACGCAGCCGGCGGACGAAGAAGAGCGCTTTTTCATTCTCAACGGCGTAGAAATGGAGATACCGTCAGACCTTGGGTTTTCACCTGCTGACGATGATATATTCACAGGCGATGCAGACCGTGACGGCTGCGACGATGTGTATTTCAGATACAAGGGCAGGGATGAAGAAGGCAGGCTCTACATTTACGACAAGTCCGCCAAAACGATAAAGCTGTCAGAAACGAAAACGCAGTTCAGCCATGACCGCAAGCTGCTGAACACTTATTCAGAACCGCCTTATCTTTTCGTTTTCAGAGATGACAGGACAGACATATATTCTGTCTCCGGGAACTGCTTCATCATATACTGCGGAAGAACTGAGGAATACACCGACAACGGCAACAGCATTGTTGATACATATTATTATAACAGCCTTTCCGGCTTGGAAAGCCTTATCTGCCGGACAGTGAACGGCGAAGAGGTCATCGTGGACAGCGGACAGCTTGAAATTGTCCCCGGCAAAGGGAAAATCAATGTGACTTCCAAGTCAACAGGCGAGACAGTTCAGGTGCTGGAGGATATCACTTTTGCCGATGATACGGTCATACTGTACAAGGACTACGATTTTGACGGACATGTTGACATCCTTGCCAAACCCAAATATGTCCACGGAAGCATGGGCGGAAGATTCTTCCGTTTCAATCCGGAAGCCAAGCGTTTTGTCCCGTGGGACAAACTCAATGAACTCGGCGAAAAGGCGGATATCGACACCGTTGACGGCAGACTTACAGTCAGCAGTTATACTATGTACAAGGATATCAAAACGGAATACGAATGGCAGGACGATGATCTGCATGAAGTCAGCTATACCGAAATCTATGGTACATCATCCTTGGATGTGCGCATAACTGACTACTTCTCACCCGGCACAGACGGCGAAAGAGCCCTTGTCCGCAGGCAGTATACGAATACTGAAAACGGCGCGAAATTCAGGAGCATCGACTATCCGGTGTATTTCCGCACAGACGGCGGAAACGTCAGTGTCATGCGAAATGAGGAGATAATACAGACCATAGGCGGCTGCCGTCTGAATGAACTTGCTGATGAGTATAACAGTCTGGATGCACCGGACAAGGTACGGCGCAGTCCTCTGGACCTTTTGTATAGTGCCGATTATGACTTTGACGGGGATGACGACCTTTTCATCGCTGATGAGTATGACAGCCGTGAAGGCTTCAGAGGAAGATATTTCCGCTTTGACGGTGAGCACTTCACGGAATGGGATGAACTGAACGCTGTCGGCACTCTGCTCTATACCGGCTGCAACGGTGAAAAACGGCTGTATAAATACAGCTATAGGGCACCTTTTGAGAGCTTTTGCTATGAGTGGCAGGACAGCGGCATAGTCTGCACCGAGCGTACTCTGAACGAAAGTGACGGCGAAGGCGGACACAACGTCTATACCTATAAAAAAGGTGCAGACGGCAGCGAAGTCCTGACGGGCAGAGTTCATCATACACGCGAACTGACCACCGAATATTATGAATATACCGAGGACGGCAGCGAAGTCCTCGTGAAGACCGAAGGAGCATGAAAATGAGCGGCTACAGCGCATTTGCAAGGTATTACGACGAGCTTACGGCAAATATCGACTACAGGAAGCGCGGAGAATACTTCCACGAGATAATACAGAAGTACAAGACCACCAAGGAGAATATCCTCCTTGACCTTGCCTGCGGGACCGGCAGCATATCCGAGGTCATGGCTCAGCTGGGATACGACGTCATAGGCGTTGACAATTCCGATGAGATGCTGGGCATTGCCCTTGACAAGAAGTATGACAGCGGACTGGATATCCAGTATCTTTGTCAGGATATGAGAAAACTGGATATGTTCGGAACTATCGACATTACGATATGTGCGCTGGACAGCATAAATCATCTTGCGTCTCTTGAAGACGTGCGGAAAGTGTTTGAGAATGTAGCCTTCTTCTCTGAGCAGGACGGGCTTTTCATTTTCGACGTGAACACGGTATACAAGCACAGGCACATCCTTGCCGACAATACCTTCACCTATGAGACGGAGCATGTATACTGCGTCTGGGAGAATACTCTCGATCCGGAGACGGCTGAGGTGAAGATGCAGCTGGAGTTCTTTGAACTGGAAGACAACGGGATGTATTCCCGCAGTTCTGACGGATTTTCGGAAAAAGCCTACAGCGAGGAAGACATAGAAAAGCTTCTGGAGGAGAGCGGATTTGAACTGCTGGCGAAGTACGGCGATGACAGTTTTGCACCGCCGGAAGCGGATTCGCAGCGTATCGTATATGCCGCAAGGTGCATACGGAACGGACAGAAGATGTGAGTGCAGATAAACGATAGCAAGAAAGGAAAGTATCATGGGGAAATTATACAGGGCGATCTCAGCCGACGGTTCAGCTTTTGCTGAGGTACTGGATGCAAAGGACATTGTTTCTGAGATCGAAAGGATACACAAGACATCAGCGGTAGTGACCGCAGGACTCGGAAGACTTACCATTGCAGCATCACTTATGGGCTACATGCTCAAAGGGGCAGATGACAGCATCACTCTCCGTGTTGACGGCGGAGGACCTGCCGGACAGCTGGTGGCAGTTGCGGACAGCATGGGAAACGTAAAGAGCACAGTGAACAATCCCGTAGTAGAGATACCGCTTAACGCTCAGGGCAAGCTGGATGTAGGCGGTGCAGTCGGAAGTGACGGCACACTTTCGGTCGTGAAGGATATGGGACTGAAAGAGCCTTACGTCGGAGTGATACCGCTGGTATCAGGTGAGATAGCTGAGGATATCGCGAGCTACTATGCGACGAGCGAACAGATACCCACAGTGTGCAGCCTCGGGGTGCTTGTAAATCCTGACCTTACCGTTCGTGCAGCCGGCGGATTCCTTGTGCAGCTCCTTCCCTTTGCGGATGAGAAGTGCATAGACACAATAGAAAAGAATATCGCAAAGATACGTCCCGTATCAGCAATGCTGGACGAGGGCATCACACCGGAAGAGATAGCCGGTATGCTGCTTGAAGGGCTTGAACCCAACGAACTTGATACGGCTTCACCGGTCTACAGATGCGATTGCAGCCGTGAACGCACGGAGAGAGTGCTAATAAGTATAGGCAGGGAAGAACTTGAAAAGATCGCGGATGAAGGAAAAGATACCGCGGTCAGCTGTCACTTCTGCGGCAAGGAGTATGTCTTCACGCCTGAGGAGATACGCGGACTGATATCCTGACATCTTGGAAGTCGGGGCATGGAGGATAGATATGTACGAGAACAAGACCGAAGATATCCCGGTAAAGGCAGTGCTTGCCTGTGTGGACACCGGTGAATTCGACGCTGAGACCTCTATAAAGGAGCTGGCGGAACTGGCTTCAACGGCGAATGCTGATGTAGTCGGCACCATAATACAGCGCAAACAGACTTATGATCCTGCGACCTGCATGGGAGCCGGCAGACTGGAAGAACTGAAAGAGCAGCTTGATGCTCTCGGCGCCGAGCTTGTTATTTTCGATCACGAACTGACCGGTGTGCAGGTGAGGAATATCGAAGAGATACTGGATGTCCGCGTCATAGACCGGACCACACTGATACTTGACATCTTCGCACAGCGGGCGCGTACCCGGGAGGGAAAGCTGCAGGTCGAACTTGCGCAGCAGAAGTATCGTCTTCCGAGACTTATCGGACTTGGTACTGCGCTGTCAAGGCTCGGCGGTGGTATCGGTACGCGAGGTCCGGGCGAAACGAAGCTGGAAACTGACAAGCGCCATATCCGCCGCAGGATATCCGCACTGACGGACGAACTGGAAGAACTGAAAAAGCACCGTGACTTTTCGCGTTCAAGAAGGAAGAAGGACGGCGTGCTGTGTGCAGCTATAGTCGGATACACGAACGTAGGAAAGTCCACACTTCTGAATGCACTGACGGATGCCGGAGTTCTGGCGGAGAACAAGCTCTTTGCAACGCTTGATATAACATCGCGTGCCATAGAGCTTCCGGACGGCAGAAGTGTCATGCTGATAGATACCGTAGGACTGATCCGCAGACTTCCGCATGACCTTGTGGAAGCGTTCAAGTCCACACTGGAAGAAGCAGCGTCGGCGGATGTTATCCTGAACGTGCAGGATCTCTCATCGCCTGAGCGTGAACAGCAGGAGCGTGTGACCACAGAACTGCTGAGCGAACTCGGATGCAGCGGTATACCTGTCATAAACGTGATGAACAAGGCAGATGCGGCATCTGACCTTGAGACCGTATTCGAAGACGGGCATACGGTGGTCATAAGTGCAAAAGAACGCAGGGGATTTGACCGGCTGCTTGCGTGTATATCTGCGGCTCTTCCGGAAACGGCAAGGCGTATGCGTCTGCTGATACCCTACGACAAGACCGGATTCCTCGGAAAAATACGGGCAGAAGGGAAAGTGTTCTCTGAGGAATATACCGAGTCGGGAACACTTGTGGATGCACTTGTGGACATAAAGCTGATAAAAGAAGCAGAGCAGTATCCTGCTGAATGAATCATAGCCCCGGCGGCTGGGACAGATACCCGGCTGCCGGGGATGTTTTATATATAAATAAGTGCAGATAAGCAATAATATGCTGCCTGACGTGATACAGCTGTGTGTCAACACCTTAACGGCACAATAGTGCAATTTGATGACTGCGAATAATTCAGCTTTTATTAATCAATAAAAAATGGCGACATGTTATTGAAAAATTAGCAAAAAATGACTGATGAATTTTTTCTTAGCAAGAAACGACTTGAATTGTTCACGAAAATGTAATAAAATATCAATAGAAGCTGCGGAGAAGCTGTTGAAGGATAGGGGTATCTTTAACAGAGAAGCAGCAAAGGGGATCGCAAGATCCTGAACGTATTCATTATATAAATTATTGAAAGTGAGGAATGATACACAATGAGCAAAGGCGTAATAAAAAAGCTCATGAGCGGAGTCGTTGCCGGATTCATGTGCATCACATCAGTACCCTTCATGGTAAAAGATCTTGATGCAAACGCAGCAAAGACTCTTACAACAAGCCCGAGCCACGATCGTGAGGCTGGTTGGTACAACGATTATCACCACGAGATCTGGCAGGCAGACACACCGAATTCATCCACAATGACACTTAGTGACAGCGACGGCGGATTCAGCACAAACTGGAAGTGCGGACCTAACGGTTCAAAGGGTAACTTCCTTGCTCGCCGCGGACTTTTCTACGACCTTAATAACCCGAACCAGTGGGAAGATTACGGCGGATTCACCTGTGACTTCGACTGCACATGGTCAGCAGGTCAGTCAGGTAACTCCCGTATCTGTATCTACGGCTGGACACAGAATCCTCTCGTTGAGTACTATATCATCGAGGACTGGAAAAACTGGGTACCTTCCAAGAACGATCAGGGTGCATCATACAAGGGCACAGTAGAGATCGACGGAAGTATCTACGATGTATTCACAGAGCCCAGAAACTCCTACACTATCGAAGGAAACAAGCCCTTCACACAGTACTTCAGCGTTCGCCGCGACAGAAGAACATCCGGTACCATAAGCATCTCCGAGCACTTCAAGGCTTGGGAATCAATGGGCATGGAAATGGGTAATTTCTACGAAGTGGCTTTCAACGTTGAAGGTTGGGAGAGCGACGGTCAGGCATCTGTAAAGTGCACAATGAAAGAAGGCACACCAATTCCTACACCTGAAGTTGAGCCCGATGAGAACGGCGATTACCTCAAGGCAACATTCGAGAGCGGCACTGATAAGTTCGTCGGCAGAGGCGATGCATCCGTAAAGAATGATTCCGATAACTACTATTCCGGCAGCAAGTCACTCTTCGTTTCCGGAAGAAAAGATAACTGGCACGGCGCTGAGATAGACCTCAGCAGCAGTACATTCAAGCCCGGAAAGTCCTACAGCTTCAGTACCGGCGTCCTCCAGACAAGCGGTGAGCCGGTCAATATGAAGTTCACGCTTCAGTACACATCCGGCGGTGAAGAAAAGTACACCGAGGTAGCTTCTGCAACAGCTGCAAGCGGCGAGTGGACAAAGCTTGAGAACAAGTCATTCACTATCCCGACAGGTGCTTCCGGCATGAAGCTCTACGTTGAAGCTCCCGAGAGCATGACAGACTTCTACATCGACGATGTACAGCTCTCTATCGAAGGCAAGGCTTCATCTGTAGTGAACGGCGGCGGCACAGTAAAGGGCGGCAAGGTAACTACAACAACAACTACAACCACAACAACCACAACCACAACAACTACAACTCCTCCCACAACAACTACTACTACAACAACTGGTCCGGCTGCTTCACTTTACGGTGACGCTAACTGCGACGGTGAAGTAAACATGGCTGACGCTGTACTCATAATGCAGTATCTTTCAAACTCTGACGTATACGGCGTAGGCAAGCCCGACGGAATCAAGGCTCTCGGCCTTATAAATGCTGACGTTTATAACAACGGCGACGGTGTTACAAACAGCGACGCAAGCGCTATCCAGGAATACAAACTCGGTCTGGTAAATACTCTTCCGGTAAGCTATCAAAAAAAAACTGAACCCATAATCACAACTACAACAACTACTACTCTTCCTACAACAACTACATCAACAACAACTGTTCAGGTCAAGCAGACCTATATCACAAATTCTTTCGAGACCGGAGCTGACGGATGGGAGTCGAGAGGCTCTGCATCCGTAGCATCGGACTCAGACAACTACTACGAAGGCAGCAAGTCAATAAAGGTGTCCGGACGCAGCAGCGACTGGCACGGTGCAGCTATAAAGCTTGATCCCACAGTATTCAAGGCAGGCGGCACATACAGCTTCAGTGCAGCAGTACTTCAGGGTACAAATTCTGCACAGAACATAAAGATGACACTCCAGTACAATGATGCTTCAGGCACAGAGAGCTATGACGGCATCGCTTCAGCATCCGCTAAGGACAGAACATGGACAGACCTCAGCAACGATGCGTATACTATCCCCGAGGGCGCAACTGACCTCCTCCTCTACATAGAGATGCCTGATTCACTGGCAAACTTCTATGTTGACAACTTCACAGCTGCATCATCCGGCACAAAGTCTGCGATCGTTACAGGACAGGGCAAGGTAGATATTCCCGAGTCCAAGATTGATACAAGCAAGAAGCTCGTAGCTATCAGCTTTGATGACGGCGCAGTAGGTTCAAACCCCAGCTCATCATCCATGAGAATAATCAACGCTATCGCTGATGCAGGCTGGCATGCAACATTCTTCTATGTTGGCAGCTGGATCAGAGATACAAGCGGTGAGCAGGAAGTCAAGTATGCTTACAGCAAGGGCATGGAGATCGCAAACCATACATGGTCACATCCTGATCTTACAAAAGTTAATTCAAGCCAGATCAGGAGTGAGTTCGATCAGACACATTCCAAGCTCAAGAGCATAATCGGCGCAGAGCCTTCAAAGCTCCTCAGACTTCCTTACCTCAGCTGCAACTCTACAGTTCAGAGCACACTCAGTGATGTAGTTCTTATCTCATGCGCAGTTGATTCAGGCGACTGGAAAGACTATGCAACAAAGCAGGATGTTATCAATAACATCACAGCAGCAATGAACAACGGAACACTTGAAAATTCTATCGTTCTTTGCCACGAGACAAAGGATTGGACAGCAGATGCTATAGAGTATCTTGTACCTGTACTTGAGCAGAACGGCTATCAGATCGTTACTGTATCTGAACTCTTCGAAGCAAGAGGTCAGCAGCTCAGGGGCGGACAGATCTACACAAGAGCAAACTGATAAAGCATCACTCCTTCCTCACCCCGGCTCACTGATCATAAGCCGGGATGAGGAACCAAAATAAGGTTTCTCCAAAATTTTAATATCCCCTGAAAGACAGTCGGTGTAAGCCGGCTGCCTTTTTTTCTGTAGAAAAATGATGAACAGATTTGTTGGATGTGCACAAAGTTTTTCTGTAACTATTTACAAATACGCAAAAATGTACTATAATATATTGAAAGCTTTTTCAGTATTCTATCAGGGGGAGGGATATTATGATAAAGCATCTTTCAGGTGATTACGAAACAGTTGAATATGATGAGGAAAAGTATGTCCTGCTCTATGATAACGATGACAACGAAGCTTATCCTGTTCACTGGCACGGCGAGATAGAGATAATAATGGCGTTGAAGAATACATATGTAGTGAACGTTGCAGGCAAGGACTACAGTATACGCGAGAACGATGTGCTGCTGATACCGCCTGGAGAACTCCACAGTATGCCGGCAATACCGGGACGCAGGCTCATATTCCAGTGCGACAACGCCGTGCTCGGAGGAGTGCCGGTGCTTGATCCGCTGATGAGAGGCGTATCTTCGGCAGTGCTGATAACTCCGGAAATGGATAAGGACCTGCATATCCTCGCCAAGAAAACCATGCTCGATATCTTCGCGCTCTACAGTTCAAAATCCGAACTTGCTGAAGTGAAGATTTATACGGGCGTCATAAATCTGCTCATGGGACTGCGCGAATATCAGCTCGAACAGCAGAAGGCAGTCATGGATATCGACGACGACAAGATCGACGAGTACAGCGAGAAATTCGGATCTGTGCTCAAGTATATCGACAATAATTATATGTACGATATAACCCTCGATCAGCTGGCGAATGTAGCCGGATACAGCAAGTATCATTTTTCCCGCATTTTCAAGCAATATAATTCTATGTCCTATCTCCAGTATATCAATGCCCGCAGAACAAAGGCGGCGGAGCTTCTGCTCCTTGAACCGGATATACCCATAACGGAAGTTGCCATGCGTTCAGGCTTCAAGAGCCTTACCACGTTCAACCGTGTCTTCAAGGAGATAAAGCACTGCACCCCCACCGATTACAAGAAGCTCTATGAGCTGAGATAACATAAAATACCGCTCATTGCCGTTTTTCAGGCAGTGAGCGGTTTTGATTCATCCGGTTATGCTTTGAAGTTCATTTAAGAAACCGGTATCGCTGAACATGTATGCGTGATAGTTCTTGTAGTAATATACGGTGTCGGTGAAGTCGAACCAGTAGGCGAATCCGTTTTTGCAGATAATGAGGTTTCGCATCAACTGACCTTCCGTTCCTTCGAGAGGAGAAATTATACTGAAAACTATCTCGTATCCCGGTTCAGCATCTCCAGGTGCAAGCTCTGATTCAGTGTAAGCCTTATCCCAGTCGAGAGATTCAAGTACTGACTGTATCTGTGCCGAATTCTGCTCATCGGTCACTATCGTGTTGCCGAAGGCATAAGTTTTGAGGTCCGGAACAATGTCGAAGAAGGGGAGAGTATCGCTGTATTCACCTTCAGTGAGGACGTCTGGTTCCGGTGGGACAACGTTGTTGATTATTGCGGCTGCCGCTTCATAGTCAATGGTGTAACACTGGAACTGTACATCAACATGAGTGTGAGCGTAACCGTTTTCGTCCATTTCGTAGGGGCAACACCAATACTTCAGATAGTTGTCGGGAGTTATGATGATAGCACACCATTCATAGTCATTTACGAATCCGAGAGTATAGGCACCTTCATAGAGACCTGTCTTTTCGACCGAACCGGCGCACTCTTCATATTCAAGGCTGTTGAAGTAGTTTGCGAGAGCGGTTTTCTGCTCCTGAGTAAGCACTTCACCTCTGGTGACATGGAGCATGGAGTCTTCGTCCATATAGATCTCGGTAGGATGATCCCAGTCGTAATCTCCCGGAAGATATCTGGAACTCAGCCTGAAGTCATTTTCGAAGAAATCGCCGAATGGCGTCACAGCAGCCGCCGGCTCAGTTTCCGGAAGGGTAGCAGCTTCCGTGAATTGTACAGCAGTAACATCCGGCGTTACGATAGCTTCAGCCTCTGTTGCCTGCGACATACTTCCGGTCTTGCTGCCGCTTCCGGCGATGTGTACAGCAGTGCCTATACCGCCGGCTATCACAGCGCAGGCAGCTAAGCCGCTGACAGTTCTGACGATATTGCGTCTGCGGCTGATTTGTTCAACGCCGCTTACATGTTCAGTGTAGACATCAGCGTTTTTCCGGATCTCAGCAGCAGCTTCACAGTTCTCGATAAGCCTCTGTTTCATATCTTCCGGCATGTTCATTTTCATGACGGCGTTTTTCATTCTTTTCATATTCATAACAAATACTCCTTTCGGTAGGCGTTCTCCAGCAGTTTTCTTCCTTTCTGGAGACGCATCTTCACAGCGGAGGAAGATCTGCCTATCATTTTGGCGATCTCATCAACTTTGTATCCTTCAACGTAATGAAGAGTGAGTACGATGCGGAATTTTTCGGGCAGGTCAGTGAGCAGACCGATCATCCGGTCATCCTCATTTTCATCCGGCAGTGAGAGCAGCTTTTCTTCACTTTCAGTTCTGTGCCGCTTATTAGCCCTTAATATATCGCGGCATTTGTTTGAAGCAACGGTAATAAGCCATGCTTTTTCGTGATCGCTGCTATTGAAAGCCGGAGCTTTCAGCATGTAGCTGAGAAAGGTCTCCTGCAAGGCATCCTCTGCGTCTGCCTTGTTTTTCAGCATGACTATGCAGACACGGTAAAGCGTATCGCCGTAATTCTCGACGGCTTCGCGCACGTTGTCGGCATTCAGCAAAGTATCATCTCCTTTCCGAGATATTCTGTACAGATCATGTCTCTTCATAAGGGATACGTCCGAAAAAGAAGTATGGTCAATTTTCATCGGATTATTTTTGCATAAGCATATACATGATAATTATACTTTTTAGCAGCATCCCTGTCAACAGAAACACCGCAGCATCTCTGAGCGTATCAGAAACACTGCGGTGAATAAATTCATTTTATACGGCTTATCAGCCTATTTCTTCTACACGCACATCAGAGATGTATACGGTAGCCGATGATCCTCTGTGACCGAGATTGAATTCCAGTCTGCCGTTCGGATCGTCTTTGTCCTTCATTTCAAATTCGTAAGTGAAGGTCTTCTTTTCAGTGGGGACTGTGAGGGTAGTGTCCTGTAAATAGCGTATCCAGCCGGCTGTAGGAGCTGAAACACATACGACGATGTCGCGTTCTTCATCAGCGTAAGCATCGAAAGTAACTCGGTACTTCTTGCCCTTTATCATGGGGAGTTCGGGCTGTACAAGCTGAACAGAATAGTCCACAGTGCCTTCGTTCTCGGTAGAGATGACTATCATATTGTCCTTTATCTCAGCAGCACCTTCTCCGCCTTCGAACAGGAGGAATTTCCAGTTGATATCATCGGTGAGGTCCTCAGCTTCCGAGAAATCGCCGTTATATATGAAGTTTCCGTCGGGGAGAGCTTCACGGTAGACCTTTTCGGGCTTCTTTACATTGGTATCGTACTCCGGTTTCTGGTAGACTCTGACATAGTCTATCTCGAACTCAGCCTTTGAGAAATCTGTAGTTTCATCGGGGTTACCGGGCCATGTTCCGCCAACAGCTAAGTTGAGCTGAACGAAGAAGGGCTGATCGAACGGTGCGGGGTAAGGCTTTTCAGTACCGCCTGCTTCTCCGGTGAACCAGTCGTTTACGGTATGATAAAGCTCACCGTCGATGTACCAGCGGAACTCGCCCGGTTCCCATTCAACGGAATACTCGTGGAAATCTTTTGAAAAATCGGTATCTGTGAGTACTACAGTGCCCTGCTGTTCGCCGTGGGGTTCGACGTAGTGGAGAGTGCCGTATGCAGTATCCACAGCGCTTCCCAGCACTTCCATAATGTCTATCTCACCGCACTTGGGCCACTGTCCGTAGTGCATCTCATCTTCCGGCATCATCCAGATAGCCGGCCAGAGTCCCTGACCTTCGGGGACTTTAGCGCTGACGACCACCTTGCCATAGGTAAAGTCGGTCTTGTGCTGACCGTTCACCTTGCCGGATGTATAGTAATCCTTGCCGTTCTTTTCGGACTTTATAGCTTTCAGGACGAGTTTGCCGTCGCGGACGAAAACGTTGTCGGTGGAGTTGGTGTACTCCTGTAGTTCCTCATTTGTCCAGCCGGGCTGACGGAGTTCGCGTGACCAGAGTGACTCATCCAGTTCGCTGCCGCTGAATTCGTCATGCCAGAGCAGGTCATAGCCGGCGATATCCGGGGCAGGAGTATCGTCTGCTGTAGCAGCTTCTGAGGTAACCTCAGCTGTTTCGCTGGCGGAGGTATCCTCGGTTACGGAAGCTGAAGTATCTTCGGCTGCGGAAGTAGTCCCTGCCTGACTTGTATTATCATCCTGATTTGAAGATGATGAAGATATGCTGCCGCATGAAGCAGCGGAACAGATAACAGCTATAGCTGCTGCGGCAGATAAAAATCTGAATGATCTCATATAGTATCCTCCTTGAGAGTTATTATCGTAGTATTATTATAGCAATATACTGAGTAAAAATATATCAAAAACCAAACAAATATGGTACTTTTTTGATGCAGCTGAAAGAGGATGAAAAAATGCCGGGCAGTGCAGCGACTGTCCGGCATCGTGTTCTGTGCTATTATAAATAGTCTTCCTGCGAGAAAGTATCCTCGCTGTTTTCGGTGGTATCTGTCTTTGCAGAGCCGTCAGGAGCAGCCATTTTTCCGCCGAGGAATCCGGCAAGGAGAGCGCGGATATCAACACCTGTAGCAGCTGTAAGGCCGTCTGTTACCTTAGTGGTGGAGTTGATGATATCGCCTACCAGTCTGCTGGAATTGCCTTCGCCGTACATAGTGATCTTGTCAACGCTTGAAAGGGGAGCAGCAGCATTCTTGACAACTTCCGGCAGAGCCTTGAAGTACATTTCGAGTACAGCAGCCTCACCGTATTTGCGCATAGCTTCAGCCTTTGCGTTTATACCTTCAGCCTCTGCAAGACCTTTCGCGCGGATAGCGTCAGCCTCAGCCTTACCTACAGCAGCTATACCTTCAGCCTCCTGCATGCGGGCGAATTTCTGAGCTTCAGCCTCAGCCTTCTGAGCTTCGGCTTCCTGTTCACGCTGGAAACGGTCAGCTTCTGCTTCTTTCTTGAGCTGATAGAGCTTTGCATCAGCATCCTGCTGAGCAGCATACTTGTCAGCCTCAGCCTTTTTCTTGATCTGAGCTTCGAGAGCTTTTTCAGTAACTTCCGCTTCACGGGCTTTCAGTTCAACGTCCTTCTCGGAAGCAGCGATGTTAGCGTTAGCCTTTGATACCTCGATAGACTTACGCTGCTCTTCCTTCTGGATCTCGTAAGCAGCATCAGCGATAGCGAGCTGAGTATCAGCTTCCTTCTTGAGTTCAGCCTGACGGATAGCGAGTTCGTTGTTCTTCTGAGCGATCTCAGTTTCAGCGAGCACCTTTGCATCATTTGCTTCTTTCTTAGCCTGAGCCTTGGCGATCTCGATCTCCTTTTCGGATTCAGCACGGGCGATAGCAGCCTTTTTCTGGATCTTTGTGGTATTGTCGATACCGAGGTTCTCAATGAGGTTCTGGTCATCGGTGAAGTTCTGAACGTTGAATGAAACTATCTCCAGTCCCATTCTGTTGAGGTCGGGAGCAGCATTCTCCTGAACTTTCTCAGCGAAAGCCTTACGGTCATTGACCATGGCTTCGAGCGACATCTGACCTACGATCTCACGCATATTGCCTTCGAGGACTTCGCGTGCGACTTTGGCGATGTAAGCAGTCTCCTTATTGAGGAAGTTCTCAGCACCGAGCTTTATAAGCACCGGATCGCTGCTGACTTTGATATTGACGTTTGCGTCAACATTTATGTTGATGTAGTCGGCAGTAGGAACTGCGCTGGAAGTTTTCACGTCAACAGCTATGAGCTGGAGCTTCAGCTTATCCACTCTTTCGAAGAAGGGGATGCGTATGCTCGCCTTGCCGATAATGATCTTTCTTCTCAGACCGGAGATTATGTAAGCTGTATCCGGCGGAGCTTTGATGTAGCCTGTCACCAGGATGACGATGAATAGCAGTATAGCTACTGCGATGATGATGATCGTAGTGAGATTCATGGTAAGATCCTCCATATCATTGGCACATGAGCTGTGCCTTATGCTTTACCGTTCCCGCTGAACGGTATGACTGTATTATACAACATTCCTGTATTTTTGTCAATATGCGCCGTGTTTTTACAATTTGTATACAAAAATGAGAGGATATATGCAGATTTGACAATAGCCGCGATCCAAGAAAGAGTTCAAATGAACCTTTTATACAGTTTTTAGAACTTTTTGATATCAGTCCCCGGCGCACTATGCTGGAGAGTATAATTATTACAGTTTGATTACAGTTTTTCCGGCGGGTGCAAATGCCTTCATACCGGCAGTATTCCGCAATACATCGCCTAAACTTCACATACACTTTCCGCCTGCGGTTAATAGATTATATACAAACTGACAAAAATTGCGGTTTGGCGCGAAAACACTTGAATTTCCGCTGTTTCGGTAGTATAATTATATCCGTTCTGTTCTCATTATAATAGTATAAAGCACCATGCGGATGAGATAGGCAATAATTTTTGAGGAGTATGGAAAATGGCAGAAAAGTCAGTTAAGCTGAGCGAGGAGAAGCTCAAACCGAAACTATTCTCGGTCATGAAGAATTACAGCGGTGCACAGTTTGCAAAAGACGTGGTGGCAGGTATAATCGTAGCGATAATCGCACTGCCGCTTTCGATAGCGCTGGCGCTTGCTTCGGGAGTGAATCCTGAGCAGGGACTCTATACCGCTATTGTAGCCGGATTCATAGTTGCGTTCTTAGGCGGAAGCCGTGTACAGATCGCAGGACCGACAGCAGCTTTTGCTACGATAGTAGCCGGCATAGTTGCTACCGACAAAATGGACGGTCTTATCATATCCACTGTAATGGCGGGTATCATCATGCTGATAATGGGATTCTGCCGTTTCGGTGCACTTATCAAATACATTCCCGGAACTATCACCGCAGGCTTTACATTTGGTATAGCTGTGACCATAGTTATCGGACAGATCAAGGATTTCTTCGGGCTGACTTTCGAAAATGCGCCGATAGAGACCGTTGATAAAGTCACAGAAGCCGTGCGCTGCATAGATACCTTCAACTGGAGGGCTTTCATGATAGGCATGATATCACTTGCAGTGCTCATACTCTGGCCGAAAAAGCTGGAAAAGATACCGGCATCCCTTATTGCGGTATTAGTCGGCTCAGCTATCGTGAAACTCAGCGGCATTGAAGTAAATACCATAGGCGACCTTTACAGCATATCCTCTGCGCCGCCGAAATTCACAATGCCTGATGTAAGCCTGTCAACAGTGAGGGCGATGATGCCCAATGCAGTGACTATCGCCGTGCTTGCATCTGTAGAGTCTCTGCTCTCATGCGTTGTAGCCGACGGTATGATAGGTTCGAAGCATCGTTCGAACATGGAACTCATCGCACAGGGTGCTGCAAATATAGGCTCCGCACTTTTCGGAGGCATCCCGGCTACAGGTGCTATCGCCCGTACAGCAGCCAATGTCAAGAACGGCGGCCGCACACCGGTTGCCGGAATGGTGCATTCAGTAGTCGTACTGGTGATACTCCTTGTGCTCATGCCCTACGCATCACTTATCCCCATGCCGACCATAGCAGCTATACTGTTCATCGTTGCATATAATATGTGCGGCTGGAGAAATATACGCAATACACTCAGGACTGCACCCAAGAGCGATATAGCCGTACTTATGGTTACGCTGATATTCACAGTAGTATTCGATCTCGTAGTGGCTATCGGAGTGGGAATGGTGCTGGCAGCTCTTCTCTTCATGAAGCGCATGGCAGATGTTACAGAAGCCCACGCATGGGTGGATGTGGACGATGAGGATACCGATCCTGATAACATAGCCCTCAAGAAGATACCCGAGGACACAAGAGTATACGAGATCAACGGACCTATGTTCTTTGCAGCAAATGACAAGTTCAGATATGTGCTGGACGAAAGCGATTTCAGCGTGCTCTGTATACGCATGAGAAACGTTCCCGCTATCGACGCTACCGGTGTTGAGGCACTTGCACGAATAGTGAAGAGATGCGAAAAGCACGATATCCGCGTTATCTTCTCTCATGTAAATGAGCAGCCCATGCGCGCAATGGAAAAGGCAGGACTTGTTGAACGTGTGGGCAGGGAGAATTTCTGTGACCACATCGACACTGCACTCCTGCGTGCAGAAGAACTTGTGCGAAATGTATAATATCAACACTTATAATATGTAATGCTTGACAAAAGAGCGGCTGTGTGATATAATCAGAATTGACCGAAAACAGGTCTGAAACTGAGGGAAGGCGGTCAGAATCCGCCGCAGCAGTCACTACCGTGTTCATGGGGCATTGCCTTGTGAAAGCCGGGCCGCTCGTCAGATCTGAGGCTAAAATGCTTTTGGACAATGAAAAGCAGCGCCTTTAGTCTGTGTATAACAGGCTTGTATGCTGTGCTTTTCCGTTGTCTGAGACACCGGAGAAGCATTTTTTTGTCCTTTACAATGAAAAGGAGAATGATTATGAAAAAGACTATCGCGATCACAGCAGCATTTCTTCTCAGCTGTTCAGCACTCAGCATGACAGCAGCTTCTGCTGAGGGAGATGCAGTGAAGGTATACGTTACTGTTTCTGACGGAACAGGCGCAGTACCGGCAGTACAGGAAGAAGTCGAGGTAACAGATACCGACTCCGACGGCGCACTCACTATAAACGATGCGCTCTATATCCTTCATGAGAACTGCTTTGAAGGAGGGGCAGCAGCAGGCTACGGTTCAGAGACAGGTACATACGGACTCATGCTCACAAAGCTCTGGGGCGTTGAGAACGGCGGTAGCTACGGCTATTATGTAAACAACACCATGTCCATGGGACTTGCAGACGCTGTCAAGGACGGCGACTATATAAACGCTTTCGTTTACAGCGATACAGCTAAGTTTTCAGATACATACAGCTGGTTCGACCAGAACACAGCAGAGGCTGAGCAGGGCGCAGAGCTCTCACTGGTACTCAGCCACATAGCATTCGATGAGAACTACAACGCACTCAGCGTGCCTGTAGAGAATGCTGTCATCACGATCAACGGCGAAGCTACAGAGTATGTTACCGACGCAGAAGGCAAGGTAACGATAAAGCTTGAAAATGCAGGAAAGAACATCATCAGTGCAACTTCCGAGTCGCTCGTTCTCGTGCCGCCGGTATGTGTTGCAACAGTAGCAGGCGAAGAGCCCGAGACTGCAACTACCACCACCACAACTGCCACAGAAGAGACGACAACTACAACAACTACCACAGCTGCTGCTACAACAGCTGCTGCGACCACAAAGGCTGCTGCGACCACAAAGGCTGCACCTTCATCACCTTCCACAGGTGACGCAGGCGTTGCTGTTCTGGCAGGCGTTATCGGAGCTGCTGCTATAACTGCATTCGCAGTAAAGCGCAGAAATGAGGACTAAGGCTTTTACCGGAGTCCTGAGCAGTCTGATTACAGTAATAATGCTGCTGAGCCTTGTACCGTTCAAGGCTCTTTGCAGCGGATATACCGTCGATGAGGTGCAAGAGCTTATCGACGGTATAATTGCATATAAGCTCAGTGATTCCGGTGCGGCAAACGTGCAGGACTGGATAGACGGCAGCATCACAGACAATGCAGGCGTCACTTCGGAATGGTATGTCTTAGCACTTAGCCAGAGCGGAGAGAGGGGATTTTCCTCTTACAGGAACGCTCTGGAAGCTTACCTTGACAGCCACAATGTATCCTCTGCGACTACGCGACTGAAATATGCTCTTGCACTGAGTGCAGCCGGAAGCGGCAGCAGATATATCTCAGACGTGCTCGATACTTCGGTAGGAAAGCAGGGCGTCATGAGCTGGATATACGGACTTCATGTCCTGAATAACGGCTACACCTGCCGGAACTATGACACGCAGTCTGTTGTGGATGAACTGCTCTCCATGCAGTTTGCAGACGGCGGCTGGGCAGTTATGGGCGAAAACGGCGATATAGACGTAACAGCAATGGCACTTCAGGCTCTTGCTCCTCACTGTCCGTACAGGGATGATGTGCGACAGGCAGCCGAACGCGCTCTTGATTTCCTTTCTCAGCGTCAGCAGGACGACGGCGGATATGTGAGCTTCGGCACACCTAATCCGGAGAGTGCATCACAGGTTCTCTCAGCTCTTTCTGATATGGGCATAGACTGCCTTTCTGATGAGCGATTCATAAAGAACGGCAACAGCCTCATCGACGGCATAGCCGCCTATCGTCTGCCGGACGGAAGCTTTTCTCACACAGCCGGCGGAGGATACAACGAGACTGCTACAGTGCAGGCTTACTATTCCATGGTATCTTACATGCGTATGACCAGAGGTGAAGGTCCGCTGTTCATTATAGACAATGTCCAGCCTCAGGAGGCGGTGCCTGCACCGACTGAAAACATCATCCCTGCGGCAACTGAAGCACCTGTTACACAGCCGGAGGCAGGGGACGTTACGGCAGTTGTCACATCGCCTTCACCGGCAGATGTGCCCGGAGAAAATGTACAGCCTGCTGACCGGACTTCTTCTGCTGTTACTACAGCATCACGGACAGGCACTGCTGCATCGTCTGCTTCCGCAGTTACGACCGGAAAGACGACCACATCTTCTGCTTCATCAGCTTCTGCGACTTCATCTGCTGTGACCGGAACTGATGCTGCCACATCTGCTGCCGGAACTTCTGAGACGATCCAGACCGTATCAGCTGAGGCATCAACAGCAGAGGATGCAGCCGGAAGCACGGAAGAGAGCGGCAGCGGTTACAAGGGCAAGGCTATCGCTGTGATAATAGGCGCAGGAGCTGTGCTTTCACTGATAATTTTCGCCGCAGGCAAGCGCCATTACAAGAACTTCATAGCTGTAGGCATCGCAGCAGCGGCAGGCGTCACGATAGTGCTGCTGACCGACATAAAGACAAAGGATGAATACTACAACGGCGAGCGTGTACATAAGGAAAACGCCATTGGCACAGTCACTATGACTATCCGCTGTGATACAGTTGCAGGAAGCGGAAAGAATGACCACATCCCCGAGGACGGCATAATTCTGGACGTGACAGAATTTGACCTTGCCGAAGGCGAGACGGTCTACGACATACTCACAGAGGCAGCGCGTACATACGGCATACAGGTGGAGAATACCGGAAACAGCGGACATGCACACGGAATGGTGTACATTGCCGGCATAAACTATCTCTACGAATACGATTTCGGTGACCTTTCGGGCTGGGTATATCACGTCAACGGAATAACTCCTTCAAGAGGATGCGGAGACTACATATTAAGCGACGGTGACAGGATAGAATGGCTCTATACCTGCGAACTGGGACGAGATCTGGATGAGGTATACGAAAAATGAGAAGCTTTTCGGAATATGATCCAATCGTCATCGCCGTGTATTTTCTCACAGTCACCGGCATAGCCATGTTTTGCAGCTATCCGGCACTGACAGCCGCAGTCCTTGCGGGCGGAGTTGCGTACTACATCGTATGCAGCGGAAGCGGACACGGAAAGTCGCATTTTTACTTTTTCCTGCTCTTTCTGATACTGGCGCTGGCAAATCCGCTCGTATCCCATAACGGGGAGACGGTGCTGTTCGTGATGAACGACAATCCCATAACGCTGGAAGCTGTGCTGTACGGCGTGAATTCGGCAGCAATGGTCATAGGAGTACTTTACTGGCTCAGGAGTTTTACTCACATAATGACCAGCGAAAAACTGCTGAGGATAACCGGTGCGCTCTCACCGAAACTCTCGCTTGTGATCTCTATGGCGCTGAGATATGTTCCGCTTTTCAGGGAGCAGTCAGAGAAAGTCAGCGACGCTCAGAAAGCTATGGGCATGTTCAGAGAGGACAATATCATCGACGACATCCGGGGAAAGCTAAGGATATTCTCCGTGCTTATAACATGGGCGCTGG
>DFJW01000041.1:0-13011 GCA_002373775.1 Ruminococcus flavefaciens
CGCCGTCCGGACAATCAGCAGGGATGTTTACGCTGAGCTTGAATACTTCTTCACCCTCTGTACCTGTGATAGGTGCACTTGTTGTAGGATCGAGTGAAGCGAAGCTTGCGCCGTATGTAGCAGGGTTAGTTGTGATCTTAGCCTTGCCGTATGCTGTTGCAGATGTACCGATTGCACCGATTGTGAGAGGTGAATCTACTGCGAACTTAACATCCATAGAAGCTACAGCCTTGTCTCCGCCGGAAGCAAGCTTAGCAGATACTGTTACCTTGCCGCCCTTTGTTCCCTCGTAATTGCCGAAGTCGAATACGATATCAGCATCGCTGGGATTCGGATTAGGCTTTGTAGTTGTTGTTGTAGTTGTTGTGGATGTTGTAGTTGTTGTTGTAGAAGATGTTGTTGAGCCGGAGCTTGCGCTGCCAACTGTGATCTTCATTGTATCAAGTGTGAGGTTATTATAAACGCCGGGATAGTTTGCATATCTCTGACCAGCGATCTCAAGCATTGTTGAGGGGTTAATGTTCTTTCCGTCGTCAGCTGTGTTTACAACGTTGAAGCCGATGTTGTAATCGCCTTCAGCAATACCCTTAGGAAGTGTAACGTCAAATACGAATACAGGATAATCTGTGGACTTTGAACCTGTCCAGCTGTATTTTGTACCGCCGTTGATCCATGAGTAGCCGATGTAAGCGTAGTCAACGCCAACAGATGTCTGCTTGTCAGCAGCTGTACCCTTGGAATCGCCGTGAGCTGTATAGTCACCGAAATCGTCGAGCTCTGAAGCGAAGAATACAGGAACGTCAGTTGAGAAGCTCTCGCCCTTGGAATTTGTGTAATCCTTAGATGTCTTGAAGTAAGAATCTGTGGGCTGATAGAGCTTGAACTTAACCTTGCCTACGTCAGGGCTGTCAGACTCGAGCTTGACCTGGATAAGAGCTGACTTCAGGTCAGGTGTGCTTTCTGTGAGGTATACTGCGCAGGGAACTACAACGTCGCCAGCGCTGATCTCGTCCTTAGAAATAGTTACTGTGGAGCCATCCTTTGCGTGTGTGCTGTCAGCCTGATCAAAAGTCTTGATAGCAAGACCCTTTGTAGCGTCAGCAGCACTAACTGTCGCAGGAGCTATCACGCTTGCCATTGATGCAGCCATCGCAAGGGATGTAACTGCAGAAATTAACTTTCTCATTTGTAATAATTCCTTTCTTTAGGTTTTTTAGCCTATTAATGAATATAGTTGGGTTTGTATTCCTTTGTAAGGGGGACAAATCAGATAATCTCGGGGTTATTCGGATCAGAGTGTTTCGCGGAGACCAAGTTTAAACTCCTGAATAGCAGCAGCGTCAGCGTTTGTTACGCCGTCTCCGCCTTTATCAGAAGCACCGCCTGCTACGTCTGCGTTAGCTAAGCCAACAGCTGTGATTCCATCAGGCTTGCCTAAGCCATATACGTCAGGATTTGCCTGAGACTGCATGATAAGTACAGCATCAGCCATGTTTACTTCCTTATCGCAGTTGGCATCACCACGAAGTGTGGGAGTAACAGAACCACCGGTAACAGTTACAGAACCGTTTGTGAGGCTCGTACCATATCTGACAGGACTGTCGTTCTGTGAAGCACCAACAGCTACATTGGTGTTCGGAACGCCTGAGCCGGGGTATGTTTCACGATCTGTAGCAACGATCTTGAGATCAGACTTGTCGTTGGTTTTTGCGTTACTTGATACAGTACCGCTGATCGTGCAGAACACGCCATCAGACTTTATCCAATAGGATGCATCATCAAGAGAAGTTGACCACGCTAAACAGAGATATCCCTCATCATTGTTGATATAGCTGTCAAAGAGTGGTGCTGCAGCTGATGTGCTGTCTGAACCGGTTGCTCCCGTCTCGGTTATCTTTCCTGCCTTGACCTCATCAATAGTAATTACTGCATTGTCAAATGCAATAGAGAAATCAATTGCCTGGATACCTGCTGCGGGAACATCTGCCAGAGATACGTCCACTGTGAACTTCTCACCTGCCTTTTCTACTGTTGCGTTGCCAACGCTAATCTGCACTGTTTCGTTAGCAGCAACAGCTACAGGGGCGATAGAGCATACGGAAAGTGAGAGCATCGCAGCGGAAAGAGCTCCGACGACTACCTTTTTTGTCTTCATTAAAATTTCCTCCTTCTTCATTAATGTTATATAACAAAGGAACGGATGCCCCTTTTATTATATCGTGTCTTTAAGAGCGGCAAACGGCATGCCGCAGCGCTCTGCAAAAATCGCCTTCCCTTAAAGGTGATGTGCAAAGCTGCTCCAATATGCCTGCCCTGTCATACAGATAAGGCTTAAGCCCCGCACCTGACTCAGTCCATAAGCTGCCGCATATGTTCACACCGCAGCCGGACTTTCACAATGGTGGGGATGAGCTCTGCATGCAGCGATTTTATCGCAAGACGCATCACACTGCCATGATGAGATACTTAATCCCAAATCCATATTTATTCTTGATTTCATTATATAACAGGCATTTCAAAAAGTAAATAGGTTTATGCCGTTTTTGGTATTTTATATAAACAGCCCATTGTTTTTTTGCACGGTTTGCACAATCGCCCATTTCGTAGAAAAAGGCACTCGAAACGTATTTATGAACAAAAAATTAATAGAGCTGATTATTTATCCAACTTCTGAAATTCCTTCGGGATAGCTGTGTCGATTATCTGGTTTACAACGTCCCAGCCGAAGGAAGTATAGGTGCCCTGCGGTATAGCATACGGAAGTCCGTGGCTGTTCGCAAGTTCGGGAGTGTACATGCTGTACGGATAAATTCGCAGATTTGAGAAATTGCCGTCATCATAGTGGACGATCGTCGGTATAGCACCGGGATCTTCTACTCTTACCTCTCCTGTTGTGCCGTCCAGCACAAGGTCAAAATCAGCCATTTCACCGATCACATTGAAGTTATCAGTCTGTGCGCACACGAAGTTGCCCATTGAATAGTACACAAAGCCCTTTGTGCCGTCTTCACGCGGCAGCCATTCCATTGTCTGAGCTGTGTGAGTGTGGCAGCCAAGCACTACATCTGCGCCCCAGTCCACCATTTTCTGAGCAAGTATCTTCCGGTCCTCGCCCACTTCAACTGTGTCTTCAACTCCCCAGTGAGCGGATACGACTACAGCATCCGCGATCTGGCTTGCTTCTTTGATCTGACGTTCGATAACGTCCTCTTCGCTGTTCATTATAACTCTGAGCGATGAATCAGCAGGTATCTCAAATCCGTTGAGGTGCTCAGCATATGCAAGAAAAGCTATCTTCATGCCGTTTACTTCACGGACGCGGATGTTATTCGCATCCTCTTCGTTGAGGTAAGCGCCCAGAACAGTTATGTCATTTTCCTTAGCCTTCATGTTCCAGAAACGAATGGACTCTTCAAGTCCCTCGGCTCCACAGTCCAGAAGGTGATTGTTAGCCATAGTAAATACGTCAAATCCGAGGTCTATGACCGCATCTGCGACCTCCGGAGGAGAATTGAACAGGAGCACGCCTCCGTTCGCACCTCTTACTTCATAGCTCTGAGCTATTATAGTCTCCTGGTTGAGTATCGCAACATCTGCCTCTTCAACAAGATAGCGGACGTTTTCGTAGATCGGTTTGAAATCATATCCCACAAAGCCGGCATTCGCCTCCGCCTGCTTGTATACTGAATAATGTATCAGATTATCTCCGGCAGCGCGTACATGCACACGGATGTCGTCCGTGGCAGCAGTTGTGGGTTCGGCAGTCTCGGAAACAGGATCAGTAACTTCCGCAGTGTCTGTGCTGTCAGCAGGAGCACTGCTGTCATCGGCAGGTGCTACGCTTTCACCGGTGTTTCCGGCAGTGGTCTCAGAGTCACTCGCCTTTCCAACAGTGTCATCAGCGCATCCGGTCACTGAAAATGTCATGAGCATTGCAGCCGCCATAGCCGCTGCACGATGTCTTCTTGATAAAATCATTTTACTTTCTCCTTCAGGCACTGACGCCGTATCAGCACCTCTTGCTTTATTATAGCACACTATTTTGCATTTTGCAATTACAAATTGTATGTTTATAAAATATAATTACAATAAGTTTTAAAAATCAGAAGTTGATTTAATCCGCCCAAACGACGTATTTACGGCATTTTTCGTGTGCTCAGGTTTATTATTCCACATTCTTTGTACATTCATACGAAGTTTGAACATGGTTATTGTATATTTTGTACAAATCAAGCGTTTTCAGCCTCTCTTGAACGCTGGAGCTCAATGAATTCACCTGCCAGTTCCTCAGCTTCCGCATAGGACGAAAGCTGATAGCAGCGTCCGCGGAATTTGGCTGAACCGTAGTAGCCGTTCATATACCACGCGGCATGCTTCCGTGCTTCGTGCATCGCCAGTTCTTCGCTTTTCTCGCTCAGTCCGATGATAAGACGGATGTGTTCGAGCATCACGCTCATCTTCTCTTCCAGTGTGGGAGGGACATATCCCTCTCCGGAAAAGTATGCCGCTATCTCGCGGAAAACGAAGGGGCAGCCGTAGCTTCCTCTGCCTATCATCACAAGATCACAGCCGGTCTGTTCATACATGTCGATGCCGGATCTCAGGTCGGTGATATCGCCGTTGCCGATGACCGGTATGCTCACCGACTCCTTCACCCGCCTGATAATATCCCTGTCAGCTTTTCCGCCATAGTACTGGTCGCGTGTTCTGCCATGCACTGTCACAGCCGCAGCGCCTGCCGCTTCCATGCGCTTTGCAAATTCAGGAGCATTCACGGAGGCGTCGTTCCAGCCGCTTCTGAACTTCACAGTCACCGGCACATCTCCGGCTGCTTTTACTGCGGCTTCACATATCTTTCCGGCAAGTTCCGGTTCTCGCATGAGCGAAGAGCCTGCTCCAGTGTTCACAACTTTAGGCACCGGGCAGCCCATATTGATATCTATGACATCAGGCTCGTAGCTGAGAACTATGTCAACTGCCTTTGCCATGAACTCAGGCTCGCTGCCGAAAAGCTGTATGCCCATAGGTCTTTCCTCAGATGTTATGGTGCAGAGCTGTGCAGTCTTGCGGTCGCTGTAGCATATTCCCTTTGCGGACACCATTTCGCTCACCACATAGGCAGCTCCGTACTTTTTGCACATGAGCCTGTAAGCTCGGTCCGCAACGCCTGCCATGGGGGCGAGAGCGGCTGTCCTCTCAACGGAAAGCCTGCCTATATCCACAGTCTTCTTAGCACCGTCAGTCATTCGCCTGCTCCGTTCCGACCGTTTCACCAGATGTCTGCTCGTTCTTGTTTTTGAAAACAAAGACCTTGCTGAGAATGTAGTTGGCAATGAATATCAGCACCTGACTGAGGAAGGTTATGAGTGTCTTGTTGATGCCAAGTATATCACAGCATACAACGAATATGGCTTCTTCCATTGCAAGGGTGGCAAGTCTTGCTCCATAAAACGAGAAGAACACCTTCCAGAATTCCTTAGCCCCGTGCGTCTCGTTCTTGAAGACGTACTTCTTATTCGTGAAGAACGCAAAAGTCACTGCGCATATCCATGAGAATACAACTCCGGCAGTGCTTTCCCATTTGGGCTCTCCCGGCACAGCATAGAACAGCGCCAGCTTTGTTACGATAGATATTACCGTGGTCAGTCCTCCGAATACAAGATAAAGCCATTTTTCTTCATACTTATAATATATCTCCTGAAGAGGCTTCGGAAGAATGGACACACATGCTTTTATAAGCTTTTCCATTTCATCGTTCCTTTCAAACGTAATCTCTTATATAATAACAGTATTTTAGCTTTTTTTCAAGTGCTTTCCGCGATTTTCTGTTATTTTTACTAAAAACAGATGATGCCGTGTCCGGATACTGATTTCATAATAAAACCCCCGAAAGCGTTTCAGCTGCTTTCGGGGGACGTTTATATGCTTTGCTAAAGGTCAGACCTTGAAAATATTCTCTATCTGCCAGAATATGTCCAGTTCATATACTCCGAAGATCCGTGAGAACATGTAACTGAGCTGTATGATGACCGATATAATCAGCATCGGTGCTGAAAGTGCGATGGATGCTCCTCGTCTGCTCTGCATTGGAGTTGACGACGGCAGCTTATCGGATGAGCGGAATATCATCAATGCTATCATGCCTATTATCATTATCAGAAGTGTACTGTAATACCTCGCTTCAACAGGATGCAGTGACCAGAGTATGGATACCGCTATGCTGAAGAAGTTGATAAACATGTGCACTATGATCGACGGTATTATGGAACCGTGCTTCTGTGTGATGTGGGCAAGGAATATGCCGACGGAAAATGCTATCAGGAACTGCGGTATGTTCTTGTGCGCAAGTCCAAACATGAAAGCAGAAGCAAATACGCCGAATCTCTGGTTCGCTATCGAGAAGCCTTTCAGCAGCACTCCGCGGTAGAGCAGTTCTTCCGTCACAGGTGCTATAATAATAGTATATATGAGCGTGAGTGCCACGCCGAGATACGTCACCGAATTTCCGGCGGATATCGTATGTGTCGTGAACCTATAGTGATTGAATATATCCTCAACACCAAGTCCGAGAAGTCTTGCCGAAATGTATATGAACGAAGCAGCAAGGCAGTACTTGACTGCATTTCCGGCGCGGAATCCGTGAGTCTTCACCAGCTTCTGAGGAGATATCCCCATTGCTCTCATGCCTATCACGGCAGCAAGAACGTTGGAAACGATAAAGACAAGCATGTTCAGTGCTGCGGATATGGACGATGAATTGAAATAGTCATAGAGAGCGTAATCATCAACGCCCCTGTTGTGTGACTTCAGTGCAGCGAACACCTGCGACGACACAAGATTGCCGAGGATGTTGGAAATGAAGAACTGGAACAGTGCGCATACACCTGCTGTTCCGTAGAAAAAGCGCAGTCTCCGGCGTTCCTCATAGACAGGATCAAGAGGCATCCTGTATCCCGGACTGTCAAGCTGCGGGACTACTTTCCGGTAGTCCTCACGGTAATTACTGTATTCTGTGGGATTTCCGAAGGGATCATCCGGATCGACCGCATCCTTCAGCGCCGCTTTCTTTTCGTTCTCTTCAAGTTCCCGCGAAAGCCGGTATATCTCGTGGCTGAGTGCAGCGATATGCGCCCGCTGACGCTCGTTGCCGATATCATCCGTCATGACGTTCCTCCTCTCCGTTATCTTCCTCGTCTCCGGGACGAATTATCTCTATTATTACCTTGTCAACGGTCTGATCGCTGACTTCTGCGGCAGTGAGCCTGAAAACGCCGCTGTCGGCTGTCTCGCCTGCCTCCGGGATATGCTCCATTACGTCAGTCACCCAGCCGCCGACGGATGTGTAATCCGTATCCACAAGATCTTCGTCGAGCCCGAGCTGTTCAAGCAGGTCGCTTATGCTCATATCTCCCGGGACTTCGTATCTGTCTGCGCTTATGCGCACAGCACCGGCGTCTATCTCGTCATCCTCATCATAAATCTCGCCGACAAGTTCCTCGATTATATCCTCAAGAGTCACTATTCCTTTTGTTCCGCCGTACTGGTCGATGACCACGGCAAGATGCACCTTTGAACGCTGCATGTCACGCATAGCTCCGCTTATCAGCTTGCTCTCGGATATATGCGGCACTTCCTGTATGATGTTCCGGATATCGCTGCCGCCTTCCACGAGCATCTTGAAAAACGCCTTGTTGGTTATGATGCCGACGATATCGTCAAGGCTCTTTTCGTATACCGGAAGACGCGAATACATCTCTCGGCTGAAAAGATCTTTTATCTCGTCAATGGAGGCTCCGAGTTCAATGCCGACAACTTTCACGCGGGGGATGAGTATCTCGCTGACGGTTATCTCATCGAATTCCAGTGCGCTTTTCACAAGTTCGCTCTCCTGCTCCTCGATGACGCCCTGTTCCTCTATCTCGTCGATCATATATTTCAGTTCATCTTCAGTTACGCTCGGAGCTGTATCCCCGCTGCCTGCAACTGCCGAAGAGAGCTTGTTGAGCGTCCACACGAAGGGTTTGAACAGTGTAACAAGCGCTGAAAGAGGCGAAGCAAATGCCAGCGCCAGTTTCTCCGCATTCTTTTTGGCGTATGATTTCGGAAGCACCTCACAGAATATGAGTACGATCACGGTTATCACTACTGTGGATATCGCTGCTCCGTTACTGCCGAAAAATTTGATGAACACAAGAGTGCTCACGGATGACGTAGCTATATTGACTATGTTGTTGCCTATAAGCACCGCAGTCAGTACTTCGTCAAAACGATTTGCAAGCTTCAGGGCTTTCGCCGCCTTCTTGCTTCCCTGCGCTTCATAGTTTTTGAGCCTGAGTTTGTTCACACTGGAATACGCAGTCTCCGTGCCTGAAAAAAGCGCGGAAAATACCATCATAATGACGACAAGAACTATCCTGCTCACATCTGAATTGTCCATATGTATCCTTTCTTTTTTACTTTTATATGTAGTAACCTATATTTTACCACACTTTGCGGAATATTGCAAGCATAAATGTAAAAGCAGCCCCTGATGTGCATATATATTCCGCTTGACATCATGAAGAAAATGTTATATAATCAGCGTATGAGCACATAACCTTTTTAATGGAGGAAAAAATATGAAAAAAATTATCTCTGCGCTTATGGCTGCTGCCATAAGCCTTTCATCAGCCGCATTCCCGACTGTTTCTGCCGAGGATGCTGCAAGCAAGGACATCGTTATATTCGGTGACAGCATTGCCGCAGGCTACGGACTTGATCCTGCAAAGGAACACAACTACGGCGAGATATGCGCTGATTATCTCGGATGCAATGTGAACAACTACGCCGTTTCGGGCGATACCACTTCCGACATGCTCGAAGTCATCGCAGGTCTTTCTGATGAAGAAAAGCAGACTGTTGCAGATGCAGGATATATCATCATTTCCATCGGCGGAAATGACCTCCTACACTACGCATCAAAGCAGATACTCAATTTCGCCGCTGCCAAAAAGCTGCTCAAAGAAGGATACACTGCTGCTGATATCCCGGAAGATCCGGACATCACTGACCTTATGTTAATGGTCTCTCTTACCGGCGAAGGAAGTCTCGGCGAATACGCTCAGAGCGGTATCAAAGCTGCTCTCGAACTCAACAGGGAACTCAGCCGTCTCTCAGCTAATCTGCGTATAAGTTCCGGTGACTACGAGGGCATTATCCCCAACAAGGTCATCCCGAATATCCAAACAGCCGTATCTCAGCTCCACGCTATCAATCCGGATGCCCGTATCATTATCCAGACCATTTATCAGCCCATACAGATCGAGCAGTCATATGTCAATGAGAATTACGGTGAAGGTTCAAACTACGCAACAGTTCTCACCGCTATAAGAGAAAAATTCGAGGATATCCTCTCGGTTTACAGCGACGGCATAAGCGGTATCGAATGGGCAGAAGTTGCAGATGTAAAGTATCAGTTCACTTCCCTTCCGGAAGGCGTTACACAGAACGACGCAAATCCGGGGCATGCAGCTTACTTCACTGATATACTCGCCCCCGATGACGAAAAGGACTTCCACCCCAACCAGCGCGGTCATGTCGCTATCGCTGCAACTATACTCCAGCAGATAGGCGACCTCCACGACGATACGGGAATGCTCACTGATACATTCAAGAATCTCGGTGATACTATCAGCTACCCGGGCATCGCACTCGACACTTACAAGACAGTTGCAGGCAACTTCATTCTCGGCGATGTTACTTTCGACGGTGCTGTTGACGGAAGAGACGCTACCCGTGTGCTTATGGACTACGCTGATGTATCCAGCGGAAAAGGGCCGTCACTCTCAACTCTCCAGCAGAAGGCAGCAAACATAAATCTCGACGAATTCAGCGACGGACGCGACGCCACACTTATACTGAGGTACTATGCTTACGCTTCTTCCGGCGGAACTATCTCTCCGGACGAATTCCTCGGCAATTACATGGAGTACAGTGACCTCTGATGACCTGAAAATACGGACGGCTGCAATGCCGTCCGTTTCCTGATAAGGAGACTATATGAAAGACTTAAGACCATCAGTATTCAAAGAATCCGGTCGTTCCTATGCCGATAAGCGGCTGTGGGTGCAGATCATTCTGTTTCTGATAGTATTCATAGTTATATATCTGCTGGAAGCTGTCATCCCTTCGTTAGTAGCCATGCCGTTTATGCGGGAAGCGATGAAGGAACACGGATATCTTGATGAAATCGGGAAATTTTCTTTTGCATCTTCGTTCCGGCTTTCTGAAGATATAATGGCAAAGCCGAAAGTGATGATAGTTTCGCTCATCTGCACCGTTTTCGGCACTCTTGCAAGCATCATCTACTGCCGGACTATCGAAATGCGGCATGTGCGTTCCATGGGAGCGAAAAAGAAGGGACTTTTCCGGAGTTATTTCTTCGGACTCGCAATAGGTATCGTCCTGATGACCGCTATCACCATGCTGACGGTGGTAACAAAGGCAAATTCCATAGCCCTTTGCAGCAGCATAAACTATAGGCTGATACTGTTGTATCTTCTCGGATTCTTTATACAGGGCATGAGTGAGGAATTCATATTCCGCGGCTATCTTATGACAACTGTCGGCGGCAGTCATCATTCAGCTGTTGCCGTCGGAATAAGTTCATTCGCTTTTGGAATGGCA
This sequence comes from Ruminococcus flavefaciens, assembly GCA_002373775.1. Classification (GTDB taxonomy): domain Bacteria; phylum Bacillota; class Clostridia; order Oscillospirales; family Ruminococcaceae; genus Ruminococcus; species Ruminococcus flavefaciens_M. Next base: position 10,666 of record DFJW01000041.1, read on the forward strand.
CACATCGCAAACCCCGGCATGAATCCGCTCGCCATGTTCAATCTGATACTATTCGGAGTTTTCGCCGGATATTTCGTCATCCTCACAGACAATATCTGGGGTGCCTGCGCTATGCACTCGGTATGGAATTTCCTTCAGGGAAACTTCTACGGCATAAACGTCAGCGGCTCTGCTGAGACGGAATCTGTTTTCAGATGCACTCAGGAATCTTCCCACGGCTTCCTGACCGGAGGCAAATTCGGCATAGAGGGCAGCATTTTCACCACTTTCGTGCTTGCCGCCGCACTGACTGTCGTCTTCATAAGGATACGCAGATCCCCTGTTTACAGCGAAGCTGAAGACAAGCCCATAACCGTTAAATATGACACGGAAGACTAAATCTGTTACCGGCACTCAGATATGCCCCGGAACGAAAGGAACATCGCTCCGGGACATCGTTTTATATATTGGTATGTTAAAAAAATATCACAGTCCGCTATTGACAGCTTGACAGAAATAATATATAATAGTATCAGAGGTACGATTGTTTTTTTGATCGTTCCTGCATCATACTGCCGCAAAAACGGTTTTTTTGTCCTTTTATCAGCCGTTCTGCACAGTATTGCTATGATAATTTTTATTAGGAGGTAATTATAAAATGTCACTGACAAAAAACCCTAACGTTTTAAAGTGGGTAGACGAGATGGTCGCTCTCTGTAAGCCTGATAAGGTTGTATGGATCGACGGCTCAAAGGAGCAGATCGACGCTCTCATCGAAGAGGTAACTTCTCTTCCCGATGACAGCTGGGACAAGATGTATAAGCTCAACCAGGAAAAGTACCCGAACTGCCTCTACCACAGAACACGCGCTAACGACGTTGCCCGTGTAGAAGACAGAACATTTATCTGCTCTAAGGAAAAGTCCGGTGCTGGTCCTACAAACAACTGGATGGCTCCCGATGAGATGAAGGCTCTTCTCACTCCTATGTACGACGGCGTTATGAAGGGCAGAACAATGTATGTTATCCCTTATTCAATGGGACCGATCGGTTCTCCTCTCGCTAAGGTAGGCGTTGAGGTAACTGACTCTATCTACGTTGTTCTCAACATGAACATCATGACAAGAATGGGTAAGCAGGCTTTCGAGAACCTCGGCGATACCTCCGATGATTTCGTAAGAGGTCTCCACTCCAAGGCTGACGTTGATCCTGAGAAGAGATACATCGTCCAGTTCCCTGAAGAGAATACTATCTGGTCTATCAACTCTGCTTACGGCGGAAACGTTCTCCTCGGCAAGAAGTGCTTCGCACTCCGTATCGCTTCCTTCCAGGGTAAGAACGAGGCTTGGATGGCTGAGCACATGCTCATCCTCGGCGTTAAGAAGCCCAACGGTGATATCAAGTACATCACTGCTGCTTTCCCGTCTGCTTGCGGTAAGACTAACCTCGCTATGCTCATTCCTCCGGAGGGATACAAGAAGGACGGCTATGAGGTATTCACAGTCGGTGACGATATCGCTTGGATGAAGCCCGGCAAGGATGGCAGACTCTACGCTATCAACCCTGAGAACGGTTTCTTCGGCGTTGCTCCCGGAACAAACGCGAAGTCCAACTACAACGCTCTCGCTTGCACAAAGAACGGCGCTATCTTCACAAACGTTGCTCTCGACAACAGCGACAATACTCCATGGTGGGAGAAGCTCACAGACAATCCGCCTAAGGACGCTACAGAGTGGAAGGGCACTAAGGTCGACGGTGAGGCTTATACTGCTGAAGGCAACAAGCTCGCTCATCCCAACTCACGTTTCACAGCTCCCGCTCAGAACTGCCCGTGCATCAGCCCTGAATTCAACAATCCTGAGGGTGTTCCGGTATCTGCTATCATCTTCGGCGGAAGACGTGCTACAACTGCTCCCCTCGTATATCAGTCATTCGACTGGACACACGGTACATATATCGGATCTGCTGTATCTTCTGAGACAACAGCAGCAGCTACAGGTGCAGTAGGCGTTCTCCGTCACGATCCTATGGCTATGAAGCCGTTCATCGGTTACAATGTTGGTGACTACTGGGCTCACTGGCTCGAAATGGGCGCAAGACTCGGCAGCAAGGCTCCTAAGATCTTCAACGTAAACTGGTTCAGAACTGACGACGAAGGCAACTTCCTCTGGCCCGGTTTCGGCGACAACATGAGAGTTCTCGACTGGATCATCAAGAGAGTTGACGGCGAAGTTGACGCTGTTGAGACTCCTATCGGATTCCTCCCCAAGCCTGAGGATATCAACCTCAAGGGCATCGAGGACGAAGTTTCACCTTCTGCTCTCCAGAAGCTCCTCACTGTTGATAAGGACGAGTGGAAGAAGGAGAT
>DFJW01000041.1:13099-34585 GCA_002373775.1 Ruminococcus flavefaciens
GACGAGGACATCAAGGCTAAGGGCGGCAACATCCCGCAGGCTCTCTACGATGAGCTCGACGTTATCGAGGCTAACCTCAACAAGTAATAGAATAGCGAAAATCCCGCCTGACGGCGGGATTTTTTTATTGCTGCTATTATTTTTTCTTCTGCCCGAGCCTGACTTATGTATAAGCTCATTCAATCACAACGCCTTGTCCCTTGAATTCATCTATGGTCATGGCAGTTATCTTTTTCGTCAGGGGACGCACAACAAATCGCTCTCCGCTTTTTGTGAAGAGTATAAAGCCGCCCTCGCCTTTTACATTATCAAGGACTGAACCGTACTTTTCTTTCAGCGGATATTCTATCTTTAAAAGGTCCTGACTCGGAGCTTCACATATGAAGTTCTTCTTCTGCTTTGAGTATGCAAGTGCTCCGACAACTCCGAGCATTCCGGCTGCGGCTCTGTCATGGACATCCTGTATATAGAACTTGTTCTCGGTGAGGAATACATCGCATTTTTTGAATTTTACTTTGTTCTTATCACCGATCAGTCCGCATGACACATCCGTGCAGCTGACAAGTTCTTTTCCGCAATCCGGACACACTGCGCCCTTTTCCGGTAATTCAGTACCGCAAATCTTACACTTATGTTTCATGGTATATACCTCCTTAGTTTATGCGCTCATACTCCTCAACCGTGCCGTCATCATCTGTATTCGTCATAGTATTACCGTTGACTTCAACTACAGATGGATCAGTTTCATCGTTATCAACGATTAATTTCTTTTCATCCTCGTTGTACTCGTATTTTTCTTCCTTCACATAACAAATGTATCCCTCGTCTTTGCTGATAAACTCCACCACACATTCATAACCCTCCGGAACTCCTGCTCGCTTCAAAGTGCTATCCATCAGATTTTTGTATCTGCCGTTTCGGTCGTTTTCATCGACAGGATCTATTTTTTCAAATACAGTATACTTGGTTCCGTTTTCTTCATAAACAACGTTCTTTCCTTCAAAACTTATAGGCATCACATTTCCGCCCATATGCAGCGAATCTTCTGTTATGTATAAGTCGTCGTATGGATAAAGGCGAATCGTAGAAGTCATATTTCCCGAATCATCCAGTTCGACTATCGCTTCTTTAAGCTTCCAGTCTTTCTCTTCACAAACAGCTTTAAGATCATCAAGGCTTTTCCCGGTAAGTTTCCACTTTCCAACAACCGGGCTCTTTGCCTCTTCTACAGTCGAGCTTCCGCTGTTATCGCTGCTTTCCTTGTTTCCACAGCCTGCAAACGAGCAGGTAAGCGCTGTGCATGCAAGCAGAATAGCAATTAGTTTTTTCATTTTCTACATCCCTCCTGATATTTATGATCTTTCTCTAAGATCAATACTATTATACCATTTGAGCAAGCACTTTGCAAGATAAATATAATATAAATCAATTATTAATATCTTGTATATTTCCAACAAAAAATGAGAGATAATGATTATAAAGTAGCACGGAACAATGTTTAAATTGCAAAAAGGCTATGAAGAATACATCACCAAAACCTTCCGGCTGCCGAAGGAATTTGTAGAACAGCTTGAAAAACTCGCATATGATAATCATTTATCTCTTAACCAACTGGTGATACAATGCCTGAAATATGCAATAGACAACCTAAGTGACAATGAATAAAATATATTTGACATATCCCCTGAATGGATGTATAATCATATCAAAGCCAATGACATAAGGGTAAAATGGGGGTTTTATCATGAAGACGCTTTTCATTATCATCATGGTCCTGCTCTGGAGTTGCTTTGTCCTGTCTCTGGTATGGTATGCAAATAAGAAAAAGTGCCTTGATTATCAGGGTGAGACCGAAGGCAGGATAATAAAAGTCACAAAACGAAGCTACAGCGAGGGCATCGGTCTCGCTCAGCAAAAACGCACGGCTTACGCCATAAAAGCCGTGTACGAAGTTGACGGCAGAAAATACAACGCATCCTGCACATTTTCCGATGAAGAGAAATGGAACGAAGGCGACAGCATAAAAATACGCTACGATGCTTTCCGTCCGAAAAATCACGTTTTTCTACAGGAGATAAAGGACGAAAAGATCGCGCGTATGCGCTGGGCTGCTATGGTCGCTGTGGTATTCATATTGTGTCTGGGGATAACATATTTCGTCGCAAAAGCTATGACGGGATTTGATACCAAAGACGTATTCGACAAGATAGAAGGTCCGTTCTTTTCAATTATACTGATATCCTCATACATCGAGGTCATGAAGTATGGCAAGTTCAATCTTGACCTGAAACGGCTGTTCATTATCCCGATCGCAGCTATGTGTGCATTCATATCTGTGACCACTGCTTTCACATACGATGACCTTACCGGCAGCAGAGGTCTTATCGTGCTGTATTCGGTAACATGCGGGATATACGCCCTGCTAACCATTGTCGCGACGGCTGCTTATACGGAAGTCAAGCGCAGGATGTCACTGAGCAGCGAGATGACGGGCATTGTAGCATCGGTGACCGATTATGACCGTAACATCACATCCGCAGGCGAAAATAATTTTCACCAGAATGTCACTGCCGTCTATGAAGCGGACGGTCAGCTGCGCAAAGCCCGTGTTTTTATCTCCGACCTTGCCGCAAAGTATCAGAAGGGCGATGAGATAAAGCTGCTGTACGACGAAAACAAGCCTCAGCGCGTCACCTTTGCAGATCTTGCACAGAACAGATCTGCCGTTCTGAAAAACTGGAAAGTCATACCGCTGACTGCTTTTGCTGCTCTGCTGCTGACATCTGCTGCAATGTTCCCCGTATGCTTCGGACTTTCGCCGCGATTCCAGTACATCAGCTTGATCGCTGTTATGGCGGTCGCGTTGATATTCACAGTTCCGGCGGCGGCATATATCATCATGAAAAACGGCGACTCAAAGGGAAAGAAAGCACTAAAAAGTGCTGTCCTCGTCATAGCGACACTGCTGCTCATCGTCTTTATATTCTTCGGGATATTGATTTCTCTGGAGGCAATAAGAGAAGATGCAGCCACTACATCAGGTTCACAAGTTTCGGGATCTCTCTGTTCTTCATCAGAGATATCACCCGGCTGAATTCCGAAAGCTCCGTATACAATCCGGAGCTTTTTTCTTTTATAACCCCATTTACCCGACAGAGCAGCTTGTCTGCCTCAGCAAGTCTGTCACCACGGATAAACAGCGCGGCATATTTCCGGAAGCTTTCCCAGTCGTCGTTTATCCGAGCTGCAAGGCTGCAAAGTGCCGCTTCATCTCCGTCAGATGCCGCCTCCATTGCGGCGTCTATGTCCTCAGACAGCCTGTCGCATTTCCGGCTCACGAATGTCCCTGTGATAATACTCAGTATCACAAGCAGCATGAATACTGCTGCACTCACCTTAACTCTTGTCAATTCTGTTCCCCTTTCCGGCTATGTCATAGGAATTGCCCTTCCGGTCAGCTGCAAAACATTTCCGTGACCTGTCTGCTGTCAGCATGAATACTTCTTCCTGTTTCAGCCCGGCTTTCTCCAGAATGCGGCTGAGTTCGGCTCGGCTCATGCCTATAGCATCCATTGCACTGCGGATTGTTCTGCCGTCCGAAATGACAAGCTGCGGCGGATCGGCATTTTCCGGCTTTATCCCCATATCGCTGCGAGTAACGTTTTCCTTTTCCGCTTTTTTCAGCACCGACACGCTGCCGGTAGTTTCAACTATGGCAAACTGCACCTCACTCACATCGAAAATATCCTTTCCCCTGAGAGCCATGAGCAGGTCATCCACTGAAAAGCGCAGTTCGCTGAGCGTGTGGATATCTATTTTTCCGTCGCGTATAACTATCTTAGGGCTTCCGCATATCATCTTCCTCATCCGCGGTATCCTGAGATCCAGCCATGACATCAGCACCTCAAAGCATACCAGCGAAAGTATCGGTGTTATACCGATGAGCAGTGGGATATCCGTATCCTCCACCGGGAGCGTGGCTATGTTGGATACAAGGATAGTTATCACCAGTTCGGATGGCTGCAATTCTCCGAGCTGCCGCTTTCCCATCAGCCGTACTGCCGATATCACAAGAAGATACAGCAGCAATGATCGTATAAGTATTATTCCCATACAATCCCTCCACAGAATAATTGTATATATTCTGTGCGCATATCGCTGATATATGCAAAACGGCGGGATCATAAAATGATCCCGCCGGGCTTGATATACAGCTGCACATTATGGAGGTAACTGTGCAGTACTGCAATACATTATTCAGCTTTTTCGTTATATGCCTTGAATGCGCGGACTATGAGCTCAGCGCAGAGCTCGTCACCGAGTTCGGCACTGTTAAGGCAGAGCGAATACTGATCTTTATCCTGCCAGAGCCTTCCGGTATTGACGTTGTAGAACGTCTCACGGCGCTTATCAGCCTTTTTCATGATAGATTCTGCCTTGTTTGAAGGTATATCGTACTCTTTTACAGCCCTCTCTATCCTGCTGGATGTATCTGAATAGATGTACACGCTGAAGCAGCCCTTGTCCTCAAGGATGTAGCTTCCGCATCTTCCTACCAGCACAAAACTCTTTTCCTTTTCTGCGATCTCATTGATTATGCGGCTCTCCATAAGGAACACCTTGTCCGAAAGCGGCAGGCTGTCTTCCATAGAACGCGCCGGATTTGCCGAGAGCAGCAGAGAATAAAGGAAACTCGTAGGGACATTCTCTTCTGCCGATTCAAGATACTCGGGAGATATACCGCATCTCTCAGCTGTCATCTCAAGTATCTGTCTGTTGTAGCAATTGATTCCAAGTTTTTCGGCAGCAAGTTTTCCGATAGCACTTCCTCCGCTGCCATACTGTCTTTCTATAGTGATAATATTCTTTTTCATCGGACGCCTCCCTCAAAAAACATATTGATATACAATATTATACCACATTTTATACATATTTCAAGCTGATTATAGACAACTATTAGCTATTTCGCACTTTTTCTGCGTTTTTGACAATTACTGCTCATATTTATTGTGCAGTTTTTCTAATAGTAGTAATACAAAAATTTTTCACTTTTTATCTTGTGAGGTATGGACAAATTCCACAAATCATGCTATAATATTAATGAAACTACATAAGATATCTTCAGATATCTTTATCATGCCGTTCACGGCAAGAAAGGATAATCTATGCTCCACGAGAAATCATGCGGCGCTATAGTTTACAGGAAATTTCACGGCAACACTGAGATATTGCTGATAAAGCATATCAACAGCGGACACTGGTCTTTTCCGAAAGGCCATGTGGAACCGGGTGAAACCGAGGTCGAGACCGCAAAGCGTGAGATAATGGAAGAAACTTCTATCGACGTCATCATTGATCCCACATTCCGCGAAACTGTGACCTATTCGCCTAAAAAGGATACGATGAAGGTAGTGGTATATTTTCTGGCAAAGGCTAAAAATGTCGACTTCTCCCCTCAGGAAGACGAGATAGCAGAAATACGATGGGTGGATATCTCTTACGCTGCTAATATACTCTCCTATGAAAACGACAGAACTATCGTCGCAAAAGCTAAAAGCGCTATCAAGGATGTTCACTGAAACCGCGCTTTCTCAGGCTGCTCAGCTACCGCTCGGCAGCCTGTTTTTCAAGCAGCCTCCAGTCAGGCGGCTGTATTGTATCTGAAATGCCAGACAGGCAAAAAAAGGAGGAACACGTCATGAACCGCTTAAAAAGTCTTTTCCTTACTGCCATGAGTTGCTGCGTCATGTTCAGCGCATGCGGACGCGCTGCTCCCGATAACGAATCCGGAGTCACTCCGTTCAACGTCGAGAACATTGAAACTACCGAGCCCTCTACATTCGACGAACCGGAGGATATGTACGACGAACCCGTTACTACAAGATCATCTGTGTCTACGACCTATATACCGTTTTCGATACCTGTGACCACTACGGTCACTGCCTATGTGGCTCACAGGTCACAAGTCACCACGATACCGGCGAAAGCCCCTGACTCCGCTTCCGCCCATAAAACAAGTTCTTCTGTGACCACATCCACATCATCGGATATAGTCACCGTTACGGTCTACGTCTCAGGAAGCACGAATCAGGTAACTGCAACTTCACCTCCGGAGATAGTCCCTATCGTCTCTATCCCCTCTCAAAACCCGAATGGAAACGAAAGTACAAGCACGGGGACTTCATCCGCTACTTCTACCACAACCGCTGCTCCGGCGATCACCAGCAGCACTACTACGACGATTCCGGCTGTAACCCCGGAACGTGTGCTCGCTTCAATGTCGCTGAAGCAGAAAGTGTGTCAGCTGTTCATCGTTGCCCCCGAACAACTCACGGGACCGAAGGCTGTACTTGAAGCAGGCGTGAGCATGCAGGATGCCATAGCGGATTATCCGGTGGGTGGCATACTACTGTCAGATCAGAATTTCAGTTCGCGTGAACAGACCGTCAAACTCATAAATACACTGCAAAACTACTCAAAACACAGCTGCGGTGTTGGACTGTTCACTGCGATATCTGAGGAAGGCAGTACCTATTCAGCAGCCCTCGGTATCACCGAATTCGAAAATATGGCAGTCTATGGCAAAAATAACGACACACGCGAAGCATTTGATATCGGCAAGACTATGGGCGATGAACTGAAAAGCCTCGGCTTCAATCTTGATTTAGCACCGGTCGCCGATGTCGCAATATCAGCTAACAATCCTCTCGGAGACCGAATATTCAGCAGTGATCCGGAAGTCGTTGCGAACATGGTCTCAAATATGGTGCTCGGCATGCAGGATTCCGGCATAAAAGCTGTTGTGAAACACTTCCCCGGTCTCGGCGCTGTTGACGGAAGCAGCAAACAGTCTGACGGCTCGATAATCCTCAACAGAGGCATAGATGCACTCAGAAACGAGGAATTCAAGCCCTTTAAATCTGCTATAAACGTCGGCGTTTCCTTCATTTTAGTCGGTCACCAGAAAGTCACAGGCTACGGCGACGATCTGCCGGCTGACCTTTCTGAGATCGCAGTAACCGAAATGCTGCGCGGAGAGCTGGATTTCGATGGCGTATGTATCACGGATTCCCATTCCCTGCCGGCTATCACCAAAAATTATGATCCCGGTGAGGCTGCCGTTCTCGCCATTAACGCAGGCATGGACATCATCCTTCTGCCCGAAGATCTGCAAGAGGCTGTCGACGCTGTCTGCGACGCAGTTTACCGCGGCGAGATCTCCAAAGCTCGCCTGAACGAAAGCGTGCTCCGCGTTCTCCGCGAAAAAGAATCCCTCGGTCTTATCTGATACGCATGCCAATACTCCGTCAACTGATGACACTTATTTGGCAACTTGTGCTTTTTTGTGGCGGAAACCTTTCTGAGGAAAGGTTCTCCCCCACGCACCTTCCAAAGACTTTTATAATATGATTTCCCCTGCATATGGCGCTTCAACATGTCCGGAACGCGAGTTCCCGGATGCGCCATATGCGGGGGAATTTAAATCTATAAAGTTTTAGGAAAGAAGTTTGAGGAAGAACCCTTTCTCAAAAGGATTCTTCCTCAATAAAGGCACAAGTTGCCAAATAAGTGCCGTCAGTTGACGAAAACATTATTCCAGTTTATCGACAAGGCCGAGTTTGAAGCTCTGGATCTCCTGTGCATCGAGATTGGTGACTCCGTCGCCTCCGCCGACGACATCGGCATTCTGCCAGCCGCGATCGGTTATGCCTTCGCTCTTGCCGAGTCCGTATGTATCAGGATTTGAAAGCGCCTGCATTATCAGAACGGCATCCGCCATATTCACCTCAGTATCGCAGTTGGCATCGCCGGGAGTTCTTGCCGGGACAGAATGCTTCTCTACTATCTTTATCCCGCCGTCCTTCACGCCTTCCGTAAATGCCCATGCCTCCATGAGTCTGCCTGCTTCACTATCGTTATAGTCAATAAAGCAGTCGGTGACCTTTTTAGCGCGTCTGTACTCTATACCAACGTCGAAAATATCTCCGGCTTTCACTCCTGACGGGAGCATGAAGCTCATGCTGACGATAGTTCCATCCTTTCCCTTGTTTCCAGTAGATGCAGCAGTCACGAAAACAGTATTATCAGCCGACACAGTTGTTCTGAATTCCATGTCAGCTGCTGCCTCACCTGCGGCTGCATAATTGCCGGCGCTGTCAGTCTGTGCAATAAGTCGCTCATCGTATACTACATGGAAACCGAAGGCTGCATATTTCTCATCAGCACCGGATACATTTATATTAATAGTCTGAAGCGGTGCAGCTTCCGCTTCCTCAGGCGTCAGCTCTATCATATCAACAGTGATCTCCGGTCTTATCTCAGACTCTGAAGGATCAAGCGTCCCCAGAGGATAATTCCCGGGATCATAGGCTGAAACCGACATATTCAAAACAGACACCGCAGCCGCCGTACATGCAACTGCCGCAGCTATTATTTTTCTGATACTCATTTTGTCCTCCTATAAATCTCTCAGACACCGTACCACACAAGTATATTTGTCTGTGTTCCTCCACTTGAAAGGTAGGCATAGTACTGGAGCAGCACTGATGCGTCCTTTCCGCTCGCCATGCCGTCGCCGTCTATATCAGCATATTTTTTCTGCAAGGCTGTAAATCCGGAGTTCTTTCCTGATGCGAGATCGGCGTATTCGCTGAGCACGAGCGTAGCATCTTTTCCGCTTACCCTTCCGTCGAAATCCACATCCCCGAAACCGTTAGCCGCAGTCGGCAGATATGCCCCGCTTATTGCCTGCGGCGACTTAACAAACAACTGTGTCCAGTAGTAGGTGTTTCCGTTTCTTGTCAATCCGACACCAATATACTGATAATCAGGGTTCAGTATATTATTGCGGTGTCCTTCCGAGTTCATCCATCCATTCATTGCAGTCTCAGGGTACAGATATCCTCCTTTGAAGATATTCTCGGCAGCAGCACGGTAGCCTACGCCGAACTCATCCAGTACGGTAAAGCAAAGCCGCCCGTCCGGACGTTCATGGCTGTAGGTCTGAACAAGTTCATCCGATCTTGCAGCAGCTGCCTTATTCAGCACAGGAAGCATCTGAAGTTCTGAAAGTCCCTGCTTTTTTCTTTCACTGTTTACTATATATGCGACCTGTTCTGCATACGCTTCAAGTCTCGCATCCGAAACACTGCTGGTCTGTGCTGACGCACCGTGTCCAACAGTGACAGGTCTGCTTTGACCGCTGCCTGCAATTATAAGTGCAGCTGATAATATGAATGACAGAAGCTTTTTCATTATATCCCCTCCTGACGAGATTCTAATCAAATGATATCACAAATTTCATTCATTTGTCAACAGTGCACAGAATAATTGTCGATATTTACCAAACAGGTGCATGTTGTATCTACATATGGTACAAAAAAGGCTGCACCCAAAGGTACAGCCTCATGTGAGCATAAGTAATAATTACTTGATCTCGATTGTAGCGCCAGCAGCCTCGAACTTCTCCTTGAGTTCGTTAGCCTCTGCCTCAGAAACGCCTTCCTTGATAGCCTTAGGAGCAGCCTCAACTACTTCCTTAGCCTCCTTGAGGCCGAGACCGAGAACTTCCTTAGCAACCTTGATAACAGCCATCTTAGCGTCACCGAAGGAAGCGAGGATTACGTCGAACTCTGTCTTAGCAGCCTCGCCGCCAGCAGCAGCACCAGCAGCAGGAGCAGCAGCAACCATTGCTGTTACGCCGAATTCCTCCTGGATTGCGTCAACGAGCTCGGAAAGCTCGAGAACAGAAAGAGTCTTGATATCTTCAACAAATTTTGTGATCTTCTCTGAAGCCATGATAATAATCTCCTTTATAATTATTTGCCGATATACGGCGATGTTAAATTAAGCTGCAATAAAATTACGAATGAAATCAGGCAGCTTCTTCTGACTTCTTGTCTGCAACAGCCTTGAGAGTTGCAGCGAGCTTCTGCAGGGGACCCTGGAGAGAGCCAACGAGCTGAGCAAGAAGGGTATCCTTTGAAGGGATCTTGGAAAGAGCGATAACTCCAGCCTGATCGTAAACTTCACCCTCAACATAACCAGCCTTTAGATTGAACTTCTCGTCGCCTGCCTTCTCAGCGAACTTTCCGAGGATTCTTGCGGGAGCAGTCTGATCGTCGTTTGAAAGAGCGATAGCTGTTGTTCCGTTCAGAGCCTCTTCAAAGCCTTCGATACCGCAGTTCTTGAAAGCACGGAGAAGAAGTGTGTTCTTCTCAACGAAGTAGTTGACGCCAGCCTCACGGAGCTCCTTTCTGAGCTTGGTATCCTCCTCAACGGTGATACCCTTGTAGTCAACGAGAACGCCTGATACAGAGTTCTTGATGAGGTCTGTGAGCTGCTCGACCTTTGCCTTCTTAGCTTCGAGTACAGCATTGCTTGGCATTGTGTATTCACCTCCGAATAATTTGTCATCGTATCCGAAAGCAACAAAAAATGTCCTTCTCCGACAGCTCGGGAAAGGACAATAAACGTTCGTAAAAACTTATTGCTATTCCTCGGCGGGACTTATGGTAAAACCTGCCAGCTGTCTTTAGAATACGATATGCGCTGATTTTCACAGCTCTAATATTATATCACACCATTTTGGGTTTGTCAATACCTTTTTTCAGATTTCCAGAAAAAATTTCCGCGCTGCGCTTGCCGCGTCTCTTGCTCTTTCCGTTATTTTGTGGTATAATAGATATAATTTATTATCCGACTGAATCCTGACCGTAAAGGAGTAACTATATGAAGCTTCTCGCGATAGACGGAAACAGCATTCTGAACCGTGCGTTTTACGGCATCAAGCTGCTTTCCAATAAAAACGGCGTTTTCACCAACGCTATCTTCGGTTTCATGAATATATATCTGAAGCACATCTCCGACGTAAAGCCCGATGCTGTTGCAGTCGCATTCGACCTCAAAGCTCCGACTTTCCGCCACAAAGCTGCTTCTTATTATAAAGCCAACCGCAAAGGCATGCCGCCGGAACTCGCTCAGCAGCTGCCCCTTGTGAAAGAACTTCTGACGCTTATGGGCGTAAAAGTCGTGGAGTGCGAAGGCTATGAGGCTGACGATATCCTCGGCACGCTCTCGAAAGCCTGCTCCGACAAAGGAGATCAGTGCTTCGTACTCACCGGCGACCGCGACAGCTTACAGCTGATCGACGACAACGTGACCGTCCTCCTTGCTACAAACAAGGAGACTATTTACTATACCCCTCAGCGCTTTATGGATGACTACGGATTTGAACCGCTGAAACTCATCGACCTCAAATCCCTTATGGGCGACAGTTCCGATAACATCCCCGGTGTCCCGGGTATCGGCGAAAAGACTGCTTCCGCTCTTATAAAGGAATTCGGTTCGCTGGAAGGCATCTATGCAGGATACGAGAGTTCCGGTCTCACCAAGGGCGTAAAAGCCAAGCTCGCCAACGGTGCCGACTCCGCAAAAGAAAGCAAATGGCTCGCAACTATCGTCAGAGATGCTCCTGTGGATACAGATATCTCCGGCTACGTCCCGGCGGAGACCGATACCGCCGGAGTGAGCCGTCTGCTCACCGAACTTGAAATGTACAAGCTGCTGGACAAGCTGGACATCTCAGCTGCGGAAGCCACCAACTCCGCCGCAGATACCGCCGAGGAAGTTCCTGTCATTGATGTACAGGAGGCTGAACTTACCGGTGATGTCATATCCGGTCTCACTGAATGCAGCTACCTTTTTGACGGCAGTGAACTGACGGTACGCAACGGAAGCAATGTATACAGGACTTCAGATGAAAAGACTGTTTCTGCATTTTTCAACTCTGATTGCGCCAAGGATACCGACGACGCAAAGCCGCACTACCGCTGGGCTATGGCTCACGGTGGAAGTCTGCGCTGCATCAGGAATGACGCTGCTATCTGCGGCTATCTGCTCAACACCTCCGCCTCCGATTACGACGTCGAAAAGCTGTGCGCTGAATACGGTGCTCACTATTATACCGAAAACGGTCCCTACGCAAAGCTCCTGTCACTGGAAGGGCTTATCGGCAAACTGCGTTCCGCTATAGAAAACGAAGGGATGACAAAGCTGCTTGAAGAAGTCGAACTGCCGCTGACAGAAGTTCTCGCATCCATGGAGGACACCGGCATCTGCATCGACAAGAACGGCGTTGAAGAATTCGGCACATATCTCTCCGAGATGATAGAAGAAACTCAGCAGATGATCTACGACGATGCCGGACACGAATTCAACATCGCATCTCCCAAGCAGCTGGGTACAGTCCTTTTTGACGAACTCGGACTCCCGGCAAAGAAGAAGACAAAGAGCGGTTACTCTACCAACGCCGAAGTCCTCGAAGAACTCCGCAATCAGTCCCCTATCGTGGACAATGTGCTGAAATATCGCCAGTACACCAAGCTGAACTCAACCTACGTCGTCGGACTTCTCGACAAAATAGCTCCCGACGGAAGGATACACACATGGTTCAGACAGACCGAAACACGCACGGGACGCATTTCATCCACAGAGCCTAATATGCAGAATATTCCCGTCCGCACAGAACTTGGCTCTCAGATGAGGAAATTTTTCACTGCTCCCAAGGGCAAAGTCCTCGTGGACGCAGACTACAGCCAGATCGAACTGCGTGTTATGGCACACCTCTGCGGTGACAAGAACATGATATCCGCCTTCACTTCCGGAGAAGATATCCACACCTCAACTGCCGCACAGGTCTTCGACATGCCGGCAATAATGGTAACACCGGAAATGAGAAGTGCCGCAAAAGCTGTAAACTTCGGCATAATCTACGGCATCGGTGCATTCTCGCTCTCCAAGGACATCAACACTTCCGTCGCTCAGGCAAAGAAATATATCGCCGACTACCTCGCCCGTTTCCCGAAAGTAAACGAATTTATGGAACGCACTGTTGATAATGCCATGAAGGACGGAGCTGTCACCACGATGTTCGGAAGAAAGCGCAGGATACCGGAACTCTCTTCCTCAAATAAAATGCTCCAAGCTGCCGGAAAGCGCATAGCAATGAACACTCCCGTCCAAGGAACTGCTGCCGATCTCATCAAGATCGCTATGATAAATGTCTACAAACGGCTGAAGGCAGAAGCAATCGACGCAAAACTCATATTGCAGGTACACGATGAACTCATCCTTGAATCTGACATCAGCTGTGCTGACCGTGCTGCCGAGATACTCAAAGAAGAGATGCAGGGCGTGTGCGAAATGAAAGTGCCGCTGGCTGTGGATGTTCACACCGGCGATTCATGGTACGATGCGAAAGGCTGATATTTATGAATAACACACTTTTTTCCGTCACCGATGCAAAAGAACACTGCAAAGGCGATATACCGGAACAGCTCTCATGTCTTGATAAAATGTGCGTAGGTGCTGACGGCTGGTCTGCCGGTTCATTCCGCAGTGAGATACAGAAGGATACCGGACATGTGCTTTACATCCTCAGCGAAGGAAAAGTCATCGCACTGCTGTCAGGTTATCATGCTGCCGGCGAAGGCGATATAACGAGCGTCGCCGTCCATCCGGACTATCGCCGCAAAGGTCTGGCACAACTGCTGCTGGATGCCTTCGAAAAGGCTCTCCCTTCGGATACGGAAGACATATTCCTTGAAGTCCGGGAATCCAACAGCGCGGCTATCGCGCTCTATACAAAATGCGGATTCGAAAGGCTCTCCGTCAGGAAGAATTTCTACAGTGATCCGCCGGAAAACGCAGTCGTTATGCGTAAGGTCATGCGATAAACACGGGCTCGCTGCCCGGCGACATATAATTATTTAAAAGAAGGTCATAATATGCTTATACTCGGAATCGAAAGTTCCTGCGACGAAACAGCGGCAAGTGTGGTCAAGGACTGCCGTGAGATCCGCTCTTCAGTCATCTCCACACAGATAGAAGAACACAAAAAATACGGCGGAGTAGTTCCTGAGATCGCATCCCGCCGTCACTGCGAGAACATCCTCGGAGTTGTCCGCAAGGCACTGGACGACGCTCAGGTAACTCTTGCAGATCTGGACGGTATCGCGGTCACATATGCTCCCGGACTTATAGGCGCACTGCTCGTCGGCGTCAGCTTCGCCAAGGCTCTTGCCATGTCAGCCGGAAAGCCGCTGATACCGGTACACCATATCGCCGGTCATATAGCTACGAATTACCTCACCTTCCCGGAACTTGAACCTCCTTATCTCTGCCTTGTGGCAAGCGGCGGGCACAGCCATATCATCGAAGTCCTCAGCTATACGAAATTCCATGTCATTGGAAGAACCCGCGATGACGCTGCCGGCGAGTGTTTCGATAAATGCGCAAGGGCAATGGGATTCCCGTATCCGGGCGGTGTACATATCGACAACGCTTCACTTTCCGGAGATCCGAAAGCTTTCCGTCTCCCTCACCCTGCTGTTGCCGGAAACGAATTTGATTTCAGCTTCTCCGGTCTCAAGACCAATGTCATAAACCTGCTCCATAACTCCGAGCAGAAAGGTATCGAGATCAACAGGAACGATCTTGCCGCCAGCCTTCAGGCTACGATATCAGAGATACTGACCGGCAAGACTATCGCTGCCGCCAAGGCTCTCGGATACAGAAAAGTCGCCTTCGCAGGCGGAGTTTCGGCAAATACAGGTGTACGTTCCGCACTTTCGTCTGCCTGTGAAGAAAACGGTTTCGAGTTCTATATGCCTGAGAAAAAACTCTGCGGAGACAACGGCGCCATGATAGCATGTCAGGGAAGCTACAATCTCCTTGCAGGCATCACCGCCGACGAAAGTCTCAACGCCGTCGCTACTCTCTCTATGGAGGATATCTGACGGTATGGAAAAGAAAAAGGCGACCAACTGCGAGACCTGCACCAATTATGTATACGATGACGATTACGACTGCTATACATGTATGGTGAACCTCGACGAAGACGAGATGTACCGTTTCCTTCAGGGAACGAATTACTCATGTCCGTACTATCAGCTTGACGACGAGTACGGTGTGGTAAGACATCAGAACTGATAAGCAAAGGCAGCTGACCGGCTCAATGGTCAGCTGCCTTTTTCAGTATATGCGTTCCACAGACTCCTTCTCCGGTAAGCCATGCAACTTCTGCTTCGCCTTCCCGGAGAAGTTCGCCAAGAACTGTCACAATGCCGCTGTCCGGTGCTTCGCCCTGTTTTACTGCCTGCTTCACCGAACCTGCCAGCACCTCCGCCGGCTTATCCCTGAACACATCGCCTCTGCCGTATGTCACTATACACGACGGCGAAACCTTCCACTCCTTCAGGATGTATTCCAGTTCTTCAAAGCTGTCCTCACCGTCCAGCAGGACAAGTTCGGTATATCCGGTGAATATCGGTCTGCCGCATTCCAGTTCGGCTGCTTCAAGTGCAGAAACTATATCGCCGCCGGTCACAGTGATATCCCGGGAATCGTCCATGAAAAATGTCATTGTCAGAGTCTTTGCGTCTGTTCCGCTTAACGAAACTGCACGGAGGTATTCCTTATCGTGAACTCTTCCGGTAGACGCACAGGCAGTCAGCGGAAGAAGTGCAAGGCATATCATCACTTTTCTAATCATTCTTTCTCCGTCCTTTTATCATAACAGCCGCCGGAACTGCAAATTCCAGCAGCACTGCCGCAATTAAAGAATACACGCTGCCATGTCTCATATACGGAACCGCAAAGGCTGAGGCTATCATGAGAACAAGCGTGAAACTGCTGCGGAACTTCGTAAACTTCGGGAATATCTCCCCCAACAGCCATGCAGCAGTGACAGTCTGCACTGCCACTGAAAATACCGCAAAAACTGCAAATACCATCACGAACAGCGCATCTATCCTCTGCACCGGAAACGGCTGTGAAAGCTGTGATGCCGTGACTACCGGGAAATCCGTCATCTCCATGATGCCGCCTGCCACCAGCAGCGCCGTTATGACACATACAGCCGACAGAACACCTCTCCCGGCAAAATAACCTGCGGAGGCTCTTTTGCAGTCTGCTCCCGTAAGTCTCAGCAGCACTGCATAGCTGACTATGCTTCCGCTGAGGGATGTCATTCTTGAAAATTCAGCCATGAAGCTCCCCTCAGGCGGCTCAATATATTCCCAGTGTCCGTTCTTCATAGCCGTCACTGCCGCTGCCGCGATACACAGTGCGCCGACTGCCGCTGCTATGACTGCCGCCCGTGACATAGCTTTTATGCCGGCTGAGGAAATGTACAGGCACACCAGAGCTATCATCCCGGATATGAGCAGTTTTCCCCATATGCCGCCCTCGTTCTCATAGGGAATGTATATCACCTGTGACGTCTGCCACTGCATCGAAAACAGCTGTCCTCCCCAGAATACAAGGCATGCAAAATACAGCATATCAGCAGCCTTTCCGGGGATGATCCCTCTTTTCGATATGACGATCAGCGGCACTGACAATATGCTCTGCACCAGCACTGCTGCGGCTGCACCTAAAGCTGTCATTGACGAAACACTTCCCCTGATACAGAAAAACACGAATGCGTCCGTTACGAGCAGCATCGCGGCGAGCTGTCCGGCAGATATGCGGTGTCTGTTCTCATTCATGATATTCCTCCACGGTGAATCCCCGGTCCTGCATTTTCTTCATGCCGGTACGGAAGGCAGTATCGCTCATCCCCTTCATCCTGAACGGAGATATAGGGGCAGTATACGGGAATCCGTAATCCTCGGTGGCGCATATATTCACAAGCACCGCACAGGCAAGCAGGCTTATGCCGAAAAGTCCGAATATTCCTCCTGCGGCAAGAAACGCAAATCGCAGGACAGTTACCGCCGGATCAAGTTCCGGCACTACAAATCCGCTCATTACCGCAAGAGCAGTCATGGTCAGCAGCGGTGTACTTATCAGCCCCGAATTCACAGCCGCATCTCCGATTATAAGTCCGCTTACTATGCTCACAGCACCGCCGACCGATTTCGGGAGACGTATCCCTGCTTCGCGTATCATCTCATACATCAGCAGCACTCCCACGGATTCCGTCAGTATGGAAAGCGGCGCTTTCTTTTCAGCCTCCACCAGCAAAAGCAGCAGCGTACTGTTCAGAAGTTCCGGGTGGTGCATGACTATTGCCGCGTAAACTGCCGGCAGCAGCACCGACACAACAAATGCCGCATACTTTATCCAGCGTATAAAAGCTGCGTAATACGGTTTGCAGGCGTAATCGTCCAGTGTCTGGAAACTCTCGCAGAACAGTTTCGGTATGACTACCGCGTAGGGCACTCCGTCCAGAAGTATCCCCACTCTGCCTTCTATCAGCTTTGAGCAAAGCACATCCGGGCGCTCGGTAGTTCCCGTCGAACTGAATATCTCGAACCTGCTGCTCTCCACAAAAGGCCGTATATAGCCTGTACTCAGCAGGGACTCCAGCCGCATGCCGTCAAGTGAATCCCTTATGCGCTGAAGCAGTTCTTCCGGCACTCTGTCCTTCATGTAGCAAAGGCATATGTCTGTGTGGCTCTTTGTCCCCTTGCACATCAGTTCCATTACAAAATCCGGACTTTTAAGGCGTCTCCGGAGCTGTGACATATTTGTGCGCACAGTTTCTGTGAACCCCTCGTGGGCTCCCATTATGCTGCCCTCTCCGGATGGTTCCTGTATCCCTCTTGAAGCATAGCCCTGCACTCCGAAAGCAAGCGCACTTCCCTGTCCTTCCGCTAACAGCACGGCAAATCCTGAATATATCAGCCTGAACAGCGTCCCATAGTCGTTCACCTCCGGACGGTCCGTTGAGAGCAAAAGTTCCTCGCGTATATAGTGAAAAAGCTCTGCGCTGCCATTCTGCTGCGGTATGCCGGTGACCGGTTCGAACACCGATTCTGTTATGACCGCGGTGGAGACCATTCCTTCACAGCATATCAGTGCGCAGTGTACTCCGCCGCTGACGAATTCATTTATCAGCACATCCGATGAACCTCCGGACATTCCGCGTATCTTTCCTATGCTGCTTTTCAGCGACGGCAGCAGCTTCATTCTTTTCATTTCGTTATCATCCATCGTCTCACCCCGGCGATAGTATATGCAGATATCCCCCATATATCCGAAAACGGACGGCAATTGCCGTCCGTTTTATATCAGTATTCCTTTTTCTTTCCGTACCAGAACGCTGCGCCTCCCACAAGTCCGATGACGACGCCGCTTATGGCTGAGCCGGCTGCTATACCGCTCGTCACTGAGCCGATAAGTTTCGTCAGAGACTGTATCGAAAGCCTGAATTTATCACCGTCGAATGCTGTATTTATTATCACGGCAGCCAGCAGGAGCATTGCTCCGGAAATCAGCATCGAAAGACCGGCTGCTTTCAGCTTGTTATCCGAGAGGATGAGCGTTGCAGCCATTCCGGCAGCCGCAAGCAGTATAAATACTACCATCCTCCCTGTCCCTCCGCTGACAGATATGGGCATCTTCTCAACAGTGCTGCTGATATGCAGCTGTGTCCTTGCAGTGTCCACCATTTCCTGCACCAGACTGTCTATCTTTGCCCTGCTCATTGATATGCCGCGCGAACTGAGAAATCCGGCTATATTATCCGGGTATTGCGCGAGCATCTGTTCACATCTCACTTCCGGCGTATTTCCGGCATATATCTGCGACAATATGGAATCCACTTCGCTCCTTACCGGACCTTCTGTCATCGCCTCTGCTGTCAGTTCATCTATCACAGCCGAAACTCTCTTGTCGGCATCACTGCGCTTGACATACGACCTCGCCGAACGGCTGCGCAGTTCCTGAGTCAGCTCTGTGTATACGCCGTTTTCCTCCATTTTCTTCTGCATATAGCTTTCGCTATAGACTGTGGAACGCAGAACTGCGAAAACCACTGCCGTCATGAGCAGTACCGCCGTCAGTACCGGCAGGATCTTTTTCAGATCCTCCTTCGGATCGTGTATCTGTGCCATTGTTTGCCTCCTGAAAAAGCCCGGTGATCCGGGCTTTTAGTCATATCTTCATTTTCGTTTCCATTTCATGAGCACGAACGCCGTGATCCCGGTCAGGAAAAGCGTCAGCGTTATGGCGAACCAGGTATAGGGCATGGGCAGATCCACGGTATTTATTCCATAGAACGCGAACATGATATTCGGTATCTCAAGAATTACCGTCATTATCGTCAAGCGCCACATGACTATATTAAGGTTGTTGGAAATTATGGACGAGAAACCATCCATCATACTGGACAGGATCCCGGTATATATGCTGGACATCTCGATCGCCTGCTTCATCTCAATGAGAACATCTTCAAGCAGATCCTGATCTTCGTCGTACAGCTTAATTACACGTCCTCTGTTTATCTTCTCGATAGTCGCCTCATTAGCTTTGAGGGAAGTTGAAAAGTATACGAGGGATTTCTCAAGGGCAAGCAGCTGCATGAGCAGCTCGTTCTTCATCGCATCGTGGAGCTGCTGCTCGGCTGCGGATGAGATCTTGTCTATCTGTTTCAGATAAGTAAGAAACAGAGCAGCAATGCGCAGCAGGAGCTGAAGTACGAATCTGGTCTTGAAATCAGGACGCAGATTCCTTATACCTCCGCGCATTGCTTCTTTTATGACCTGAGTCTCTTTCAGGGATACGGTGAACACATACTGTTCGGTAATGATTATGCCCATTGGCTGAGTATAGAAGTTTCGGGTATTGTCTTCATCCATAGTCGATACAGGAGTGTCGATGATAACGAGAGTCTGGTCATCTTCACGCTCAATACGGGATGACTCCTCCTCATCTATCGCAGACTTAACAAATCCGCTGTCAAGTCCGTAATCCTCGATCAGCTCTTTGACTTCCTGCATAGTCGGATCTACTACTGATATCCAGCAGCCGGCTGTCGGCTCTTCGATCTGAGTAATAGTTCCGTTTACAGTAGAATAAAAATTAATCATAGCAAGAACGCCGCAAAAACTACGGCTACGCTCCTTTCGCCGGAATTTCAGCGGGAGCTTAAAGAGCACAACAAGCTTCCGCCTTTAATTAAAGGGTATATTCTATTCCCATAAGGGTCGGAACTCATAATGCACCTCCATAGATCAATATATACTTATTATAACATAATCGTCCTTCTTTTACAAGTACCGGAGAAGAAAAAATTCTGAAACATACAAAAACTGCCGCACCGAAGTGCGGCAGTCTTCATTTCAACGCATATCAGTCATCTTCTTTTTTCCTGGAACGCGATGCCATTGCAGATATTGCTGCGAGAGCCATGAGTGCTAACGCTGCGCCTGCTGTTTCGACACCGGTCTGAGGTGAACCGGAAGTGCTCTTTGCGGTTGTTGTTGCGACTGGCTTTGTTGTTACAGCCTTGGTCGTTGTTGCGGATGTACCGGTCGTTGTTTCAGTTGTTGTGCTGGTTGTTGTAGTTGTTGTTCCGGTATCATCATCGCCGTCGATACCCTGACGCTGAGTTGTCGTCGTTCCGGTATCCTCTCCGGGGATTATGCCCTGAGTCGTTGTGGTAGTGGTGGTTGTAGTTGTAGTAGTAGTTGTTGTGGTAGTTGTCGTAGTAGTAGTTGTTGTTGTCTCTGCCATGTCGTCGATCATTACTACTACTGAGCTGCCTGTTACATCCTCGCCGTTGATAGTTACCAGTTCGCCGTCTCTTATCACGAATGTGATATCTGTTGCAACTTCATATCCGCTCGGTGCTGCTACTTCGTGAAGCAGGTATGTACCGTCTGCAAGCTTTACCTTTGTAGGTGTGCTGCCGGAGATGAAGATTATGGACTCGCCGGTCGTGTTGATAAGCTCTGCATCCTCGCCAAGTGTTATCACGCCATCTGTGAAGATGATAACGTTTCCGTCTGCATCCTTGCCTGTGAGAGTAAGTGTTGCACCCTTGACTTCGTTGCTGTATATGTCAGCCTTGTCAATGCTTATCTCTGCTGTCGCTATCATTGTGCTTGTGGATGTGGTCGATGTGGTTGTTGTAGATGTAGTTGTAGTCGTGGTGGTAGTGGTTGTAGTAGTTGTTGTTGTGGATGTAGTTGTAGTAGTTGTTGTGGTGGTTGTAGTTGTAGTCGTTGTGGTTGTTGTAGTGGTTGTAGTTGTTGTAGTGGTTGTAGTAGTTGTAGTTGTTGTTGTAGTGGTTGTTGTTGTAGTTGATGTGGTAGTTGTGGTTGTTGTGGATGTAGTTGTTGTTGTTGTAGTTGTTGTAGTTGATGTGGTAGTCGTTGTTGTTGTGGATGTAGTTGTTGTAGTGGTAGTGGTTGTTGTAGTCGTTGTTGTTGTAGATGTAGTTGTTGTAGTGGTAGTGGTTGTTGTTGTTGATGTTGTAGTTATCGCGTTGTCGATCATGATGATCTCGGACTCGCCGCCCTTGACCTCTGCTGCCTTTACAAGCTCGCCGTCTCTGATCTCAAACTCGATATCTGTTGCCTTTTCATAGCCGTCCGGTGCTGCTATCTCACTTAATGTGTACTTGCCGTTCGGCAGGCTTATCTTGGTCGCTCCTGTTCCGGAGATCCATACCAGTGTGTCGCCTACGCCATTCAG
>DFJW01000064.1 GCA_002373775.1 Ruminococcus flavefaciens
TGCCTTCCTTGTACTTCCAGTGGGCTGCAATACCGTATTCAGCGGTCTCGTGCATGTCCCAAGTCCTTATCTGCACTTCAAAAGGTATGCCCTCCTTACCAAGCACAGTCGTATGAAGCGACTGATACATATTCGACTTCGGGGTAGAGATGTAGTCCTTGAAGCGATTCGGGAGCGGGCGGAACATATCATGTATAAGTCCGAGTACATTGTAACACTCAGCTATAGTGGTAACTATTATCCTGACAGCGTACTTGTCATATATCTCATCAATGTTCTTATGATTGATGAAAATCTTCTTGTATATGCCGTATATACTCTTTA
Source organism: Ruminococcus flavefaciens (assembly GCA_002373775.1). Classification (GTDB taxonomy): domain Bacteria; phylum Bacillota; class Clostridia; order Oscillospirales; family Ruminococcaceae; genus Ruminococcus; species Ruminococcus flavefaciens_M. The sequence goes on from DFJW01000064.1 coordinate 325, forward strand.
CTCTTCCCTCAATAAGCGGAGGCTCGGTAAATTCTTCGGATTTGAACCGCTGAGCAATACGGTTCTTGATTATCTCTATAAACTGCTGGCGCTCCTCTTTCTTATTTTCAAGGATATGCTCTATCTCTGAGTAAGCATAGGGATCAAGGTAATGGAAGGAAAGATCTTCCAGTTCCTCCTTAACTGCCCTGATACCAAGTCTGTGGGCGATCGGAGCATAGATATTCATAGTTTCGAGGGCAGTATTCCGCTGTTTGTCAAGAGGGCGGTATTTCAGCGTCCTCATATTGTGCAGACGGTCACAGAGCTTGATTATCATAACTCTGATATCCTGAGACATGGCAAGCAGGATCTTTCTGATATTCTCAGCCTGCTGTTCTTCCTTAGTGAATATCGGTATCTTGCTGAGTTTTGTGACGCCGTCCACAAGCATGGCAACATCCTGACCGAAGCGTTTTTTCAGATCATCAAGAGTAGCAGGGGTATCCTCGACCACATCGTGCAGAAGTGCAGCACATATAGTATCAGTGTCCATTCCCAGTTCAAGAAGGATATAAGCAACAGCAAGAGGGTGAATGATATAAGCCTGACCTGATGAACGTTTCTGTCCTTCATGAGCTTTTGCAGCGAATTCATATGCTGATATGATCTTACTAAGATCATACTGCTTGTCATCCTTCAGAATTTTCTGGATTATCATTTCAATAGTGAAATTATCATCATAGTCCGGAATGCTCTTCAGATACTCCTCCGGATCTTTAGGGATCGCAGTTTCCGGTATCGGAACTTCTATCTCATTAAGAGAGAATTTCGGTATATTATTATCATCTATCATAATCATACTCCTAACCGCATTCTTGCTTACATTTGCAATGAGATCTTATTTTCCCGTCTTGTTCCTTATAGATATAAGGACAGGCGCAGAATTCAGATCTGCTTTTTCAGTAACTCTGAGTTTTGTTATCTTCATATCCGCAGCAGTAATGCTGACAAGTCCGAGCTGCCTCAAAGCTTCTGCTGAGGTACAGAAACGGCAATAATTCAGCCTTGGATCATGAAGCTTCATATAAAGAAGATCAAGCGTTATACCGTCAGGCGGTATCGCTTTATATATTCTGACAACGTCGTCGCGCGAGGGCTGCATTACAGGATAATAATTATCAGGCAGCTTTTCTCCGCGAAGGAAAGACTCAAATGCAGAATAAGCAGCAAAATACTTTCCCTGTTCAAAACCATGCGGACGCAGATCATGAGCAACTAAACTGAGTGACGTTTTTCCTCTGAAATTATTTATACCCACTGATACGATCATATCGCATGGATCACCTGCTGAAACAGGCAGCATATCCGGGGACGTTCTGAAAACGAGGACATCAGCAGTGGCAGTGCCATATCTGATGATCAGTTTTGAATGTGTACCGCCCGAAAGCGGCATAACAGAAGTAACATTCGCACTTTCTATGTAAAATAAAGGGCGTTCATTATCTGTACCGAATGGCTGAAGTATATCAAGGCCTTCGGCCTCTTTCAGGTCAAGTTCAACAGGGGAGATCGGCGCATCTGCTGAAAGGGCAGGAAGCGGCATTATCCTGTGATTCCTGAAGGCATACTCTTCTATCAGTCTTCTGAATTCAGATACCATTCCTGATCTGACAGTAAATCCGCCTGCTCCGGGATGACCGCCGAATTTATCAAGCACCTCCTGAGCGTAAGACAGAGCCGAGAACACGGAGAACTCACCAAAAGCTCTTGCAGAACCGCGTATCTCGCCATTCTCATCGGAGGCTATAAAGCACGGCTTACCGAATTGCTCCATAATACGCGAAGCAACGATGCCGATAACTCCGTGATGCCAGTTTTTTCCGCAGATAAAGACAGTCCTTCCATGTATCAGCATCGGATCACTGTCTATCATCCCGTATATCTCGGTCATTATCTTGTTTTCTTCTGATTTACGTTCATTATTGAGCACATCGAGTTTCTGCGCAGCCGGCAGTGCATCATCATAATCTTCGCATAGGAAGAGTTCAGCAGCATCTTTGGGAGAACCGAATCTTCCGGCAGCATTGATCCTTGGTGCTATGCCGAAGCCTATAGAATGTGAATCTATTGTCTTTTCCGAGAGGCCGCATACATCTTTGAGTGCCATAAGTGCCGGACGGTCAGAATTGTTGATGAGTTCAAGGCCATAGGATACAAGGAATCTGTTTTCGCCGGTGAGACTGACAACATCTGCCACAGTTGCAATAGCAGCAAGGTCACCGAACTGTTCAAGAGCCATGGTATAATCTCCGCCGTCCAGAGCAGCGATAAGTTTAAGAACGATACCTGCTCCGCATATATATTTGAAAGTTGAAAAGCAGTCATGTCTGTGCGGATCAACAACAGCTTCAGCTTTTGGGATAGTATCTCCCTGCTGATGATGATCTGTCACAACGAGTTTCATTCCAAGACTATATATATACTCAGCTTCCTGTACCGCTGCTATCCCGTTATCGACTGTAATAATAAGCCTGACATCCATTCCGGAAATGCGGTCTATCGAATCCTTATTAAGTCCGTATCCCTCAGAACGTTCAGGTATGTAGTATATAACATCAGCACCTGCTTCGATAAGATACGAATACAGCATAACTGTTGACATTATGCCGTCGCAGTCATAATCTCCGTAAATGCAGATACGCTCACCGGAATCGATAGCGGCATTGACGGTATCTGCTGCCTGCTGCATATCCTTCAGCATAAAAGGATCCGAAAGTCCTTCAACATTCAGCTGTTCAGCAACAGATTCAGGCGAAGAATAGCCTTTCTGCGCCAGAACAGCAGCAGCAAGCGATGAAACGCCGCAGCTCAGCATAAGCTTAGAAACGATCTTTCTGTCAGGTACACCGACAGTCCATTTCTTCATATAATTACCCCTAACGCATATTTATATATAAATTATTATAACACAAAACAGCATTGTTTTCAATAGAAGCAGCGTAATTTTTACAATTATTCCTCAGGATAAATGATCGATTCAATTATCAGCCTGTATATAGGTATACAACAAATAAAATAATTGAAAATGACTATGGACATTTCAGCAGATATATAGTATAATTGTTTTAATGGGACAATGTACTCATCCCTCTGTGAGTGCATGAGAATAATACTATCAAGAATGGAGTTACACATGAATCTGAACGAATTTCTAAACGGATTGACTTCCGGCGCATTTGATGATCAGATAAAGCTGGTATACGGCGGAGATAATAATAATCTCCTCAAATACAGAGCACGATTCATATGTGCAGCCGAAAAGTTTTCACGTCTTTATCCTGAATGTGATGAGATAAGAGTTTTTTCTGCGCCGGGGCGCTCTGAGATAGGCGGCAACCACACCGATCATCAACACGGACGTGTACTCGCCGCTGCCATAACTCTTGATGTTATCGCAATAGTGGCATATAATAAAGAAAACACGATCAAAATCTGCTCAGAAGGATATCCTGACGACGCGATTGATCTTGATGATCTTGAAATGCATGAAGAAGAAAAAGGGACATCCGCTGCACTTATAAGAGGTATCGCCTCCAAGTTCAAAACTCTCGGGGCAGATATCAAAGGATTCAACGCATATACAACATCCGAAGTACTCAGCGGCAGCGGATTGTCTTCGTCAGCAGCGTTTGAAGTTCTCATCGGAACTATCATTGACCAATGCTTCAACGCAGGGAAAGCAGGAGCCGTCGAAATCGCCAAGATCGGTCAGTACGCAGAAAACGTATATTTCGGAAAGGCAAGCGGACTAATGGATCAGATGGTCAGCTCAGTCGGAGGTTTTGTCGGTATAGACTTTGCTGATCCTGGATCGCCTGATATAAAAGAGATAGCTTTTGACTTTTCAAAAGCCGGATACTCCCTCTGTATAACTGATACAAAGGGAAGCCACGCCGATCTCACTGACGATTATTCGTCGATATCAAAGGAAATGAAACATGTTGCACAGGAAATGGGGGCAAACTTCCTGAGAGATGTTGATGAAGAGTCTTTCTATAGCTCTCTCCCCGCACTTCGCGGAAAATGTACCGACCGTGAAATTCTGAGAGCCGCTCATTTCTTTGCGGAAAACCAGCGTGCTGCTGACGAAGCAGCTGCTCTCTCTGCCGGCGATACCGAAGCCTTCTTCCGGCTTGTGAACGAATCCGGCACCTCATCCGCCGAACTTCTCCAGAATCTGTATTCACCTCGCAGACCTGATAATCAGGAAATCCCGCTGGCAATAATGCTAAGTAAGCGTTTCCTCGGAGGCTGCGGTGCAGTCAGGGTACACGGAGGCGGATTTGCAGGGACGATCCTGGCTTTTGTTCCCGCATATCTCGCCAAGAGGTACTCTGAAGAAATGGAACGTGTTTTTGGTCAGAAGAGCTGCTACATATTATCTATCAGACCTTACGGCGGATATGAATTCAAATTATAAAAAAAGTGCTTCCTCAGGGAAGCACTTTTCAATTTCATGACGCCGCTAAAAACTTGTACATATCCTCTTTGCACTTTCATCTGTTGAGTATACCCATGAGTCGATATGACCTGCATCAATATAATACTTCATACTTCTGTCAGACGGTATATCCGGACACACATCAACAATAACAAGTTTCACTTTCATTTTATCAGGAAGCACAGCTTTTATGTATACGCTCACACTCTGCCCAGGCATGACATTCTCCTTCGGCTCAGCCAGACCGGCAAGATTCGGAGAAAGCTCAACGAAGATACCGTAATCTTCCACTGACCTGACAACTCCCGGAACTGTCTCGCCGCTATGATAATGTTCCGCATTCTGCTTCCATGTACCAAGAAGTTCTTTATGAGTGAGGCATATACGCTGCCCGTCGATCCTGCTGACTACAGCCTTTATCATCTGCCCTACCGAAAATCTGTCAGACGGATGGGCGATACGCGATACAGATATCGCATCTATTGGTATCATCGACGGGATACCGCAGCCTATATCAACAAAACAGCCGAATTTCTCAAGATGAGTAACACGGGCATCTATGATATCACCTGTCTTCAGAGCATCAATATAATTCCTTCTGCACTCTTCCTGAGCTGAACGCCTTGAAAGCACAGCCTTTATACATCCGTCATCGCCGCACGACAATGCAGTTACTTTAAAACACACTATCTTGTTAACTCTGGATATAACAGCAATGTCGCGCGTAGTTCCTTCCTGCACACCTATAGCGCCTTCTGTCCGCGGTATAATGCCTTTCGCACAAGGCAGATCAATTATCAGGTCATGTTCTCCAGTACACATTGCGGCATGAGCTTCAAGAATGACGCCATTCACCATAGCCTCGCGCAATCCGTCAACAGAAGATATATACCTTTGATTATCCGGTGTTCTGAAAATGCAGCCTTCTGGTCTGTAGTCCATCTTTTTTACCTCCGATCAATTTGTATACAACATTCTATGCAGAGCAGAAAGCTGCTATGACTACATAACGCTTTTGATCCCAAGACCGCCCATAGAACCCAGGATACTTGTAACACTTCCGCAGCTTTCACTCGCACAAATAATATATACCTTCGTATTTCTTCTGCGATAAGGCTCAGGGATCGTATCTACAGAAGCAGGGGATTCCATCACTGCTGTCATATAATTCTGCATAGTCAGACCTGTAGGCAGAATAGTATATATACTGCCGCCCTTCAATCTTTCTGCTTTGTCTGATATCTTATTATACGACATTCCGGTCCTGACGATACCTCTCACACTTTCCCTTACTCTTCTGAGCGCGATCTCAGCGGTATCAGGATCATTGAATTCTGCTGTTATTCGTGAAAACATGGACTAAACCCTTCCTTTTTTGTTCGACTTCAATATGTTTTTGATGTTGTTTTTATCATTATTACACAAATTCAAAAAAATATACTGCAATAATATTGATTTGAAACTGATTTTAGAGTATAATAAACAATGTACGATTTTATTTATATCATGAATGGGAGGGGATATGAATGGATGTGAGACCGGGGGATATTCTTACCATGAAAAAGAATCACCCATGCGGTTCCAATGAGATGTACGTTATTCGTGCAGGCATGGATTTTCGTCTCCGCTGCGTCGGATGCTCACGCGAATTCTTAGTCCCGAGAAATAAGATCGAAAAAAGCATACGCAGAATAGCGCATGCCGGAGAAGATCAGCAATGAACATTACTGACTGCTGATACTGAACACAAGGAGAATCGTGATGTTTGAAAAGCTTGCAGTAATGGAGCAGAAATATGAAGACATAAGCCGGAAGCTGTCTGATCCGGAAGTTATCAGTGATAATAAGACTTATACCCAGCTCATGCGCGAGTATAAGAATATGACACCTATTATAGATAAATACCGCGAATACAAAGCGGCAAAGTCGGCATTTGATGAAGCCAAAGAGCTTCTTGATGAGGGCGGCCTTGATAAAGAATTCAAGGAAATGGCACAGGAAGAACTTGAGACTGCAAAGGCATCCGTTGAGAGCTGCACTCAGGAACTCAAAGTGCTCCTGCTGCCAAAGGATCCGAATGATGATAAGAACGTAATAATAGAGATCAGAGGCGGAGCAGGAGGAGAAGAAGCTTCTCTCTTCGCTAATTCACTCTATCGCATGTATTCAATGTACGCCGAAGCAAGAGGCTGGAAGCAGGAGATACTCAATGCCAATCCCACTGAACTCGGCGGTTTTAAAGAGATAAGCTTTTCAGTTGAAGGCGAAGGTGCTTATTCGCGTCTGAAATACGAAAGCGGAGTACACCGCGTACAAAGAGTCCCGGAGACCGAATCTCAGGGAAGGATACACACTTCAACAGTTACTGTTGCAGTACTCGTTGAAGCAGACGAAGTTGAACTTGAGATCAATCCAACTGATCTTAAAATAGACTATTTCCGCGCAAGCGGAGCAGGCGGACAGCATATAAATAAAACAGAATCAGCAGTCCGTATAACATATCTCCCTACTAATGTAGTGGTAGAATGCCAGGATGAAAGAAGCCAGCACAAAAACAAAGACAGAGCTATGAAGATCCTGAGATCAAGGATCTATGAGGCAATGCAGGAGGAACAAGACGCTAAGATAGCATCAGAACGAAAAATGCAGGTAGGCACAGGTGATCGTTCTGAGCGTATAAGAACTTACAATTATCCGCAGGGACGTCTGACAGACCACAGGATAGGGCTGACTATCTACAGACTCGAAGACATTCTCAACGGAAATCTTGACGAGGTATTCGATGCGCTTGCCACAGCCGATCAGGCTGCAAAGCTTGCGAATCAGGAAGCGTAAATTATGGAAACTGTATTACTTAGCGATTGTGAATCAGATTTATCAGCAGCTGCAAAGCTGATAGCAAACGGTCAGATAGTGGGGCTGCCCACAGAAACTGTATATGGGCTTGGTGCTGATGCGTCCAACGAAAATGCGGTCCGTGAGATCTTCAAAGCCAAAGGCAGACCGGCAGATAATCCGCTTATAGTTCACCTTGCTGATTTTTCGCAGGCAAAGGATTATACAACATCTATCCCGGAGATAGCATATACCATAGCAGAAAGATTCTGTCCGGGACCTATAACTATAGTACTTCCGAAGAATGACAAGATACCTCTTGTCACATCCGGCGGCCTTGATACTGTAGGGATAAGAGTACCTTCTCATCCTGTCATGCATCGAATAATCGAATTATCCGGCAGACCGATAGCTGCACCGTCAGCTAATACATCAGGATACCCGAGTCCTACATCTGCCGAACATGTCCTGCGTGATATGAACGGCAAGATAGCCGCTGTAGTTGACGGCGGACAGTCACGCTTCGGTGTTGAATCAACAGTCATATCCATTGAGAGCAGCGATACTGTAAGGATCCTTCGTCCAGGATGCGTAACACGCGAAATGCTTCTTGAAATATGCAGAGAGGTCATTATAGATGACGCTATCCTTCACGAACTCAAAGAAGGTCAGAAGGCAGCTTCTCCAGGTATGAAATACAAGCATTATTCTCCGAAAGCAGATATAAAAATGGTAGAGGCTTCAACAGATGATTTCCGCAGTTACATAGCTGAACATGCAGCAGACGGCGGATATGCCCTTGTTTTTGACGGAGAAGAAACTGACATGCCATGCAGATGTCTTACATACGGAAAAAACAGTCTGGAACAGGCACATCAGCTTTTTGCACGGCTCAGGGAACTTGATGAAATAGGCGCTGAAGTTGTGTATGTACACGCCCCTTCAGTTGATGGAGTCGGACTTGCAGTATATAACCGCCTTATTAGAGCGGCAGGATTCGAGGTGATAAGGGTATGAATACTCTGAGTGACGTTGTAGTCGTCGGTCTGACAGGACAAACCGGTGCAGGTAAAAGCACTGTTTCCAAAGTTTTTGCAGATAACGGCTATGCTGTGATAAATGCAGACAGTGTTGCAAGAAAGGTAGTTGAAAAGGGGAGCAAGTGTCTCTATGAGATAAGCGACTTTTTCGGAAAAGACGTATTGCTCGCTGATGGTACACTTGACCGCAAAAAGCTGGCAGGAATCGTATTCTCTGACAAAGCCAAGCTTGAAACTCTTGATACGATAATATATCCTTACATCACCGGAGAGATACTTCATCAGATAAGACAGAATTCCAGAAACGGAGAAAAGCTCATACTTCTTGATGCTCCAACGCTTTTCGAAAGCCGGGCAGATGATTTCTGTGAGATAATCATCTCGGTGCTTGCTGATTCGGATATACGGGAAAAACGTATCATAGAGCGTGATTCATTGACTCCGGAAGAGGCAAGAAAGCGCATGGCTTCACAGTTTGATGAAGAATTCTTTTCTTCCCATTCTGACTATATAATACATAACAACGGTTCTATAGAGACCGTAAACGATATTTCAAAGGAAGTATCCGATAAGATCAAGGATCTGTACAGTTCACGTCTGAATCCAGTGAATGCTTGCAGTGATTGATATATTTATCTGCGAAAGGAGCAAATATTAATATGGCAGATGAAAAAAAGAACGCAGCAAAAGAGCTGAAGGAAAAGCTTTTCATGCAGCGTAAAAACGGTTATCACCGAATCAGCGATGAAGATGCAGCAGCAACTGACAAATTCGCTGAAGACTATAAAGACTTCATGAACAAAGCAAAGATCGAGCGAGAAGCTGTGATCTACTCAAAGGAATTGCTTGAAAAGAACGGATTCGTCGAGTACAAGACAGGCATGAAGCTCAAAGCAGGAGACAAGATCTACCGCAACAACCGCGATAAGGCAATAATCATGGCTGTTATCGGATCAGCTCCTATCGAAGAGGGTGTAAGACTCTGTGCAGCACATATCGACTCACCTCGTCTTGATATGAAGCAGAATCCCATATACGAAGACACCGAGATGGCTCTCTTCAAGACACACTATTACGGTGGTATAAAGAAATACCAGTGGACAACTATACCACTTTCGCTTCATGGTGTCATCATCAAGGCTGACGGCACTAAGATCACCGTAAATATCGGTGAAGATGAAAATGATCCGGTATTCTGCGTAAGTGATCTTCTCCCTCACCTTGCAAATGCTCAGATGAGCAAGCCCATGTCCAAAGGCATCCTTGGTGAACAGCTGAATATCATTATAGGTTCACGTCCGTTCAAGGATGATGAGGAGAGCGGCTCAGTAAAGCTCAATATCATGAATATACTCTACGAAAAGTATGGTATAACAGAATCTGATTTCATTTCATCGGAGTTAGAAGCTGTACCTGCATTCAAGGCAAAGGATATCG
>DFJW01000112.1 GCA_002373775.1 Ruminococcus flavefaciens
TCACATCTCTTTCGCTTTGTCAAGTGCTTTTTTCAAGTTTTTTCAAAGTTTTTTTCGATGCGTCTGTCACACTCTCGCCTGACAGCTTTATTATTATATCATCCATTCCAGCTTTTGTCAACTAAAACCTGTTCCCCGGTTTTTTCGTTTTTTTGTGCAGGTTGCTCTAATACACCCTATTTATTGCTGCATTCTGCCGGAATTTCGTGTCTGCGCACCTTTGTTCACACTTTTTTAACGATTTACTCCTGCTTTTATTATATAATATGAGTATTACTTAATTAAGGAGTGCCTTTCATGCAGAATACGAATAAGAACAGCTTTCAGCGAGTAGGCCAGCTGAAAGTTCTCATGATAATTGGTTACGCCCTCATAATCATTGTCGCTATAATCACTGTTTCTATTCTTGCTGTAAAGAAAACCGATAACGTTCTCAAAGACAAGGTCAGCAGCATGGTCTCTTCCCTCAATACCCAGATGAAGCTCAACATGGACGGCTACATCTCGCGTATGGAGACCATCGGTACCCTCGCCTTCGCTTCTGAGGAAGCTTACACTTACGACGCAACTGACGATTCCATTGATGAATATGATGCGCTTGCGACCGAGAAAATAATCTCCGACAAGCTTTACAGCCTGTGCATCATGGAAAATTTCGTTGATTACGGCATCATCTACAGCAATAACCGCATTGTCGGCATGATCTCTAACGGGACAAAAGACCTTTTCGGTGAAAACCTATACACCGACCTCAGCGGTATGATAACACGTCCGCGTACCAATGACGGCTGGTCAACCGGTTACAAGGCTAATTTCAAACGCATATATTACGTTAAGCGAGTCCACGAAAACGCTATTCTTGTCATTTCTTTCTATTCATCCGAACTTGAAAGCGTTTTTGATAATCCTGATACGACTAACGATATGGATATCAGGCTCACTGACAGAAATTATAACATCATTTATTCCAGCCGGCAGGACGAAGTCGGCCTCCCCCTTCCTCAGGACATTGATGACCTCGCTTCAAGGCGTTCAGCTGCTACTATCATGAACGATGAGTACCTCGTTTCTGTCAGTGAATGCGGAGACGACTGGTATGTTATCTCTTCTATCCCGACTCAGATCATCCTAAAGGAAAAGAACGAGATGCGTATTTACATATATATGGTAGCACTGATCGCAACCCTTCTTGCGACCTTAGTCGGTGCAGAGCTTTCCTTCAGACTTACTGCTCCTGTCAATACAGCAATGTCTTCCCTCACTACTAAAGCAAACATAGATCAGCTGACCAGCATACTCAACAAACAGGCATTTGAAGACTACGCTGATGCGCGTCTCTCGTCCCAGTTCAGTTCAGAGCCGCAAGCTCTCCTTCTCATTGATCTCGACAATTTCAAGGGCATAAACGATACTCTCGGTCACGACTACGGCGATCAGGTGCTGGCAAAGGTCGGAAGTATACTCCGCGCCGTATTCTCAGCAGAAGATCATCTCGGAAGAGTCGGCGGTGATGAATTCTGTGTGCTCATCAATTCACTCGCCTCCTACGATCCTGATTATGAGGGCTACGTCCGCATGAAGTGCGAAGAACTCTGCGAAGTATTCCACAATACTTATACAGGCGACGACGGAACATATAAGGTTTCCGCAAGCATAGGCGCTGCGCTGTTCCCGGCTGCCGGAATTACTTTCCGCGAAATGTACAAGGCATCTGATAAGGCACTTTATATTTCAAAAAAGCACGGCAAGGATACATACACTATCTATGATCCTTCCGGAAACAAGGAGGGCACAGACGCATGAAACTGTCACGTTTATTAGGAACATTTACTGCCTCCGCTCTCCTGCTGATGCCGGTGGGATGCCGACAGAAACCTGTGGTCCGTCCACAGACGCACTTTACTGTCATCAAGCTCTCATGGTGGGGCAATGATTCACGAAATGAATACACGATAGATGCAGTGCGGAAATTCGAAGAACTGAACCCGGACATCAAGGTCAAATGCAGCTATTCGGAATGGTCGGGATACGAAGCGCGCAGTCAGGTACAGATGGCGTCCGGTACAGAAGCCGATGTGATGCAGATAAATTTCAGCTGGCTGTCTCAGTATTCACCCGACGGCACCGGATACTACGATCTCAGCAAACTAACGGACTACCTTGATCTGAGCACTTTTTCGGAGGACGCCCTCAGCTACGGAATGGTCAACGGCATACTTAACGCTGTGCCTATCGCTATGAACGCTGAGACTGTATACATTAACAAAACTGTTTATGATAAGTACGGGCTCAGTATCCCCCAGACATGGGACGACCTGTTCGCTGCTGCTGATGCTATGAAAGCAGACGGCGTTTATCCGCTCTCCGCTCTTGCAAAATCCGCATGGATATACGCAATAGCTTATACCGAACAGACAAACGGCAGCAGTTTCACCAATGAAAACGGAGAATTTGATTTTTCCGAAGAAGACCTTGAGACCACGATCGACTTCTACGTTCGTCTCGTTCAGAATAAAGTAATGCCTCAGGTGGAGTATTTCAGCAAGAACGATATCAACAGCGGAAAACTCGCCGGCTCTGTCGCATGGGTGAGCGATGCTCAGAATTATTTCAGGAAAGCTGAGGAAAACGGTTTTGAGATAGCTGCTGCTCCGTACACTGCATTTTCTCCGGCAGAGACCGGAAGCGGCTGGTACGCTAAGCCGGCAACTATGTACGCTGTCAGCAAGGACACCGAACATCCCGAAGAAGCTGCAAGACTTCTCAATTTCCTGCTGAACAGTCCGGAAATGGCTGTGCTTCAGGGTGTGGAAAAAGGAATACCTCTCAGCAGTTCAGCAAGAGAGTTACTTGAAGACAAGGATATGCTCTCAGGTCTCCAGTATGACGCCTCACTTGTCATGGAGAACAACGGAAGGCTCAGAAAAATGTATCCGGTCATTGAAAACACCGATATCATCGACGCTTTCATCGACTCCGCAAATAAAGTAATATTCGGTAAAACCGACCTGCATACGGCAGCCGCCGAGCTCTACTACGTCATAACATCACAGTAATGCAACAATAAATATATATCTGCTATTTCAGGAGGAATTATGGATCTTAAAAGACTCGAAACCAGCATTATCGACAACATAACCGAAGCACAGCTCAAACTTGGATACGACAAACTGCCGCTGACACTAAACTACATGATATCCACCCTCGGTCACCTTCTCGGTACAGAACCGGAGGACGAAAAAGTCATCCCCCGGCTCGAAGCTTTCTCAGCTTACGCTGAGGACAGATTAGGTCCTGTCACTTTCAGAAAGATAAAAGGCGGTTTCGCTCTCACTATACCTGCAAAGGGAACTGAATACGTTCACAGTCATCCTGAAAATAAGGAATTCATCAGCGAATTCATAAAAAAAGTAAGTGAGCATGGCATAACACTTGAATCTGTTATCAGCATTTTCCAAAAGTATTCCGAAAACGTTACCGTCAGCTCATCCGGATGCGAGGATTTCGACACTCTTGTATACTTCACCGACGGCTTCCCCGATGATTACCGCTATTGTCTCTCTCTTGAACCGTGCATCAGCGGAGGTTATCACATATCATACCACCGATTCATCCCGGAAGACTACAACGACTTCGGATTCTGAGCCGCAGGATCACTGAACCCGAGCTTTTCCAGCCAGCAGTCCAGTTTCTCTGCCGCTGCTTCTGCGTAAAAAGCAGCCCTTTCTCTCAGCTTTATCACTTCCGGCTGCCGGCTTATTACGTCTCCGCTGTATCGGATCAGAGTTATCAGCACAGCAAGTCTAATTATTCTTTTCATGGCATACCTCCGAAGATAGTATCGCCGTGCATCAACTGAATATGCAGAACCGCGCATGATCTCATGCGCGGTTTTCTGATTATTTGACCAGTTTATCTGTGTGAACTATAAGTATGTCATTCAACTGAAGTCTTACATTTCCGGATGCAACTACTGCCATTTCCTCGCGGATAACCACGAATATCTTTACTTCATACTTGTCTTCCGCCTCTTCAACCGTCAGTCCAAGGAGGTCGCTGTTCTCATCAATCATGAACTCCCCGACTTTTGTAAGGTCACGGAAACGCACTTCTGAATTCTGCTTTTTGGTATACTGTTCAACAAATCCTGCACTGATGATACCTGTCGGCACTGCAACAACTCCAACGCCGAGAAAAGCACTGAGTATAGCCATTATCTTGCCAACTACCGTGATCGGGTAGATATCTCCGTATCCCACAGTCAGAAGTGTCGATACGCTCCACCATATGCCTGAAAAAGCATTTGCAAATACATCAGGCTGTGCTTCATGCTCTGCACTGTACATTCCGAGAGAAGATGCGAGCATGAGTATTATGATTATGAATACAGATGAGACTATCTGGTTCTTCTTTTCTATCAGTACTGTAGTTATAACGTTGAAGGAATCGTACTGTGCATTTATCCTGAACAGACGCATTATCCTGACGACACGAAGCATTCTGAACACGATGAATCCCGAAAGAAAGAAGAACGGAAGTATAGTCAGCAGATCAACTATCCCGTCAAAAGAGAACATGAACTTTAATCTCGCTCTGCCCGGACTTTTGTCAGGATACAGCAGATCAGCCGTCCATACCCTGAGAATGTATTCAATTATGAAAAGGATTATCGTAACTGCTTCAAGACAGGTGAACAATGTGAAACACATGCTGAGCTGTTCAAACGTATCAAGAAACGCCACCAGAATATTGATGAATATTGCACATACGATAAGATAGTCAAAAAGCCTGCTTGCAAGTTCTCCTTTGTTTCCTATCTGTATTATGTCGAATATACGCTTTTTCAAAGCACTCCACCTTACTAACGGACCGTTGCATACGAACTCTTCCGGTCACATGTGTATTTGATATCATACGATTGATGTCATGCTCATTATAACATATAGTAAAGAAAATGGCAAGAGACGCGCGAAAAAACTTGCCGATCATGAAACTATACCGCGTTCAAGGGTGCAGCGTCACGCTGCTTATAACATATAGTGAAGAAAATGGCAAGAGACGCGCGAAAAACTTGCAATTTGCGAATCTTTGCCGCGATCAAGGGTACAGCGTCACGCTGCTAAATAAGGCTCACATTTCAAGTTTTTATTGTATCCGTCCTCACTTATCAGCTGACAGCACTTCAGATATCCTGTCCATAGCCTCATCAAGAAGTGCTTCAGTATGAGAAGCCATGTAGCTCGTTCTCAGCAGACACTCATTCGCAGGTACAGCAGGAGATATTACCGGATTCACATATACGCCGTTCTCGTATATAGCTTTGTTCACTCTAAGTGTGCGCTCGTCCGTGTAGGTGTATATTGGTATTATCGGTATCGGCACATTTCCAAGCTCTTCGAAACTGCCGGCATTTGACTGACGCAGAGCTACTCCGCGCTTTTTATAGCCTTCTCTCGCATATTCAGACAAACTGCGGAGCCTGTCCACCAGTTCCGGATGTGACGCGAGTTTATCAAGTGCAGCGATAGCTGTTGCGCATGATACAGGTGTTATTGATGCAGAGAATATATACGGACGTGAATTATGCTTGACATAATCTATGACATACTCATCAGCCGCCATATATCCGCCGAGACTTGCCAGTGACTTTGAAAATGTTCCCATATATATGTCTACTTCTTTTTCCAGTCCGAAAAGACTTGCTGTTCCGCGTCCGCCTTTTCCGACTACTCCGAGGCCATGAGCATCGTCAACCATAACTCTTGCGCCGTACTCCTTAGCCAGCTTTACTATAGTCGGCAGATCAGCTATATCACCGCTCATGGAGAATACACCGTCTGTAACTATCAGTATCCCCTTGCCTTCCGGAACTCTGTCAAGGCATTTCTTCAGATCAGCCATATCATTGTGCTTGTATCTGAGCATTTTGCCGAAACTCAGCTTTATGCCGTCATATATGCTTGCATGGTTTTCCTTGTCACAGATAACATAATCATCTCTTCCCACGATCGCAGATATTATTCCAAGATTGGACTGGAAACCGGTGGAAAATGTCATTACCGATTCCTTGCCGAGGAAGTCAGCAAGCTTCTTTTCAAGCTGCAAGTGCATATCAAGCGTTCCGTTAAGGAAGCGTGAACCTGAACAGCCTGTGCCATATGTCTCAAGCGCCTTTATGCCTGCCTCAACTACATCCGGATCAACTGTAAGTCCGAGATAATTGTTGGAACCGAGCATTATACGGCGTTTTCCTTCCATTATAACTTCTACGTCCTGTTTTGATTCCAGTGCCCTGAAATAAGGATATACGCCATTTTTGCGATGTTCATCCATTTTATCATAATCTGCTGCTTTCTTAAATATATCCATAATAACAGTCCTTTCTGTTAGTAAACACTAACAGATGAATTATATCACCGCCTGCTATTTTTGTCAATATCGGACGTCACCATTCGGTATTTTTACCATAATCCTCACCGTGTTTAATTTATATTTATCCAACAACACATCGTTCATGACATCCGGAAAGCTAACATCAAGTGTAATAGTCATATTTAAGTTACCCAAAGCTAACTCATAAACACTGTTTAATTTATGTTCTTTTTTCTCTTGACATTTCAGCGATATATTGATATAATTAAGTTTGAGATAAGCTATGGGCCTGTAGCTCAGTTGGGAGAGCGCTGCGTTCGCATCGCAGAGGCCGAGGGTTCGACTCCCTTCAGGTCCACCAGCACAGTGCCTGTGCCCCCTAATCACGGGGGCACTCGTTTTACTCGTTCACTCTGTCCGATGCCGCCAGTCTCCTTTCGCTTACGGCAGTTCTTTCAGACGCATTCAGTTCTGCATTACAGTGCCTGTGCCCCCTAATCACGGGGGCACTCGTTTTACTCGTTCACTCTGTCCGATACCGTCAGTTTCCTTTCGCATACGGCATTTTTTCAGTCGCATTCAGTTCTGCATTACAGTGCCTGTGCCCCCTGATCACGGAGGATCAGGCTTTTTCTATATCACAAAAGGATAGTGTATATCAGCTTTCATTATGCAGAACGCTGTATTCCACTATCCTTTTTCACTTCAGTTTTCATTTTTTTCACGGTACTCCAGCGCAGTACATCCACAGCGCCTGCGAAACTGCCGCATAAAATGCTCATAGCTCCTGTAGCCGCACATATACGATATCTCCTGCACCTTCTGCTCCGTATGTGTCAGCAGCCATTTGGCTCTTTCCATTCTGGCAGATATCAGGTCCTCATGAAAGCTGACACCGAACTCGGTCTTATAAAGTCTTAGAAAGTATCCCCGGCTGATACTTATCTGATTTATCACATATTCCGTGCTCCATTCATTCTGAGGAATGGCATATATCTCTCTTCTTAGCTGATAAAGCTGGGTTTTGTAGCTCACAGTCGATTCTGAATGCACCTGACTTCTCCGCAGAAGAGATTCGGTCATCATTTCGATAAGCGATTCAAGTTCCTCCGGATCTGATGTCCTTATATCCTGATGTTCTGTAATGAGCACAGGAAGCACCGGATCTGATACTCCACCCTGAATGTACCGCATTTTCTCGTCTATCTGCTCCATTCTTTTTTCATAGGTCATCTCTATTGACAATGGATATATGACCACGAATATTCCGTCCTGTACACGGCAGAACATCTCTCTGCTGTCAGCTGAGAGACGTATGGCGTTTGCTGTGATAAGATACGGATCTACAACCGTGCTGTGACGTCCTTCCTCACAATAGACAGCTATGCAGCACAATCTTTCTCCGCTGTTTTCCTTCAGGAACCCGGGGATGCGCTCTGTCATTCCCCGGCGGTTATATAGTCCTGTTGCGGGATCGTACACCGACAATTCCTTGAACTGTCTGGTGATATGCTTGATGTAGAGTTTGTTCTGGAGCGAATCAAGTCCGGCTGATACTGCTTCACACCAATGCAGATATCTCTCATCAAGGCAGATATCCTGAACATCGTTGAATACTGCTGCCTGATAACCAAACACCTGCTTCTTGTAATACAGCGGCGAAAGTACGACTATCTGCGGATCATGCGGCTTTTCAAGTGCCGGGATGATGCTCCTTGTATTGAAAGTATACATGTCCGGTTCATTCTCACCATAGCGCTTTGAAAGGAACAGTATCATCTTGTCGGAATATCCGGTCTGCCTGTAATTCTCCGGTGAACTAAAATCAAATTTCCAGTCCTCACAGAGACATATATCAAGACAATGCACATTGAGCAACGTGTATGCAAGTCCGTCTATCTGTCTGGAAAGTTCTTCCGGTGTTTCAGCCTGACCGAATGAGGCTATCAGTCCGGATGCCATATAGATCCTGCCTGCATAATCATCCCTGAACCGCCTTTCAAGGTGGTTGACCACAGAGTACTCTCCGGTCCTCAGCATATCCATATTTCTGAATCCACAGCCGCAGCTTACGCTGTAATGGATATACTGCTCAGGTATATTGCCGTTTTCAATACCAAGCAGTTTCTGCACCGCCATTACTCCGAGCTGGAATTCTCTGCCGCCGGCAGTTGTTAACATCGAATTTATCATATGTGCATCCCATAACCCGTCGTAACCTGTCACTGCCACATCCTCAGGAACATGTACGCCGTGTTCATTAAGAGTCTGCATGACCGTGATAGCCATAGTATCACTGGCACACACCACAGCATCCGGCATTTCAAGTCTGCCTGCCGCTATGTCCTCAGCAATGATTCTCGGCTTTTCCTTCCAGAATTCGCCGTAGAATACCCTGACATCATCGCCGTGAAGATCTGAATCTGACATTGCTCGCAGATATCCTTTTTTGCGCTCTTCTGATACATAGTCACCTTCTGTGCCTGTGATGAAGTATATTTTCCTGCATGAATGCTGCTCGATAAGATGTCTGGTGATCCTGTAGATGCTTTCATCCTGCACTGCAAAAACATATGGAAAGAGATCAGTTATCTCGTCTGTAACTACACACGGTATGCCTGCCGACTTTATCAGTTCTTCAAATTCGTCTTTCAGTTCCCTGCAATTGAACCTTGAACCGCTGAAGATAAGACCGTCGATATCTGTCTGCAACGCGAGACGGAATATATTGTAAAGCCCCTTGATAAGCTCTGAATCCTTGGAATCAGGCATGACATTGTATATAGAGCTGAATATCATGACGTCGTATCCGTGACTTCCGGCTTCCGATGATATCCCGCATATCAGTTCGCTGCTCATAGAATCCATAAGTTCAGGGATAATGACTCCTATCCTGCCATTAACGCCCATGCTAACTCCCCCTTTTATAAGAATTATACTATAACGGTCATGCCTTGTCAACTAAGATGAGCTACAGGAAACAGCTTTCATCAAATGACCGATTTAATCGTTATAATGATGTTTTGTAACTTTCGGCGCAGATCTCAACATTTCTGCTTCAGTACATGATATAATGATATTGACCAAAACGAAAAAGACCGCAGAGGCGGTCAACAGGATATTGATGAATAATCAGGAGGTAAGAATATTGAAGATCAGAATGATGATATCTGCTGTTCTTGCAGCAGTATGTACAGCAAGTTCACTGCCGGCATGTGAAATATCTGCGTCAGACAGCAGTGATAACGGTATGCGCGACATCTCGACCATGGAACTGGTACGTGACATGGGTATTGGCATAAACCTCGGAAACACCCTCGAATCAGCCGGCGACTGGATCGCTCAGTGGAGCGACGGAAGTGTTCACGCTTATGAAACAGCATGGGGCAGCCCGGATGTCACAAAAGAGATGATACAGGGCTATGCCGATGAAGGCTTCGGAGTTCTCAGGATACCTGTTGCATGGACAAACAGGATGACTATGGACGGCACATACACCATCGACCGCGAATGGATGGACAGAGTTACTCAGATCGTTGACTGGACACTTGATGCCAATATGTATGCTATCGTGAACATTCACTGGGATTACGGCTGGATGAACGATCTTCCGACTAATCATGACGAGTGCATCCGAAGGTTCACACGCTACTGGGAACAGATAAGTGACAACTTCAAGGACTACGGCGATCACCTGATGTTCGAAGCTCAGAACGAAGAGCTGGGCTGGAACACTGTCTGGAACAGATGGGGCGGTACTAACGGCAAGGCAGAAGCATACGCTATGGTGAATGAAGTAAACCAGACTTTCGTCGATACTGTCAGAGCATCCGGCGGAAACAACTCCATGCGTCATCTGCTTATTTCCGGATACAACACTGATGTCGAACTGACTTGCGATCCCATGTTCAGAATGCCGGATGATCCTGCCGGAAGAATGGCTGTCTCAGTCCATTACTACACTCCTGCCGGTTTTGCTATATTGGAAGAAGATGCTGACTGGGGAAAAGCAAGTTCTACATGGGGCTCAGCCAGTGAGATACAGGAACTGGAAAGAAATATGGATAAGCTGAAAACCACTTTCATAGACAAAGGCATCCCGGTAATAATCGGTGAGTACGGCTGTCCTGTAAAGAACAAGGAGCCTGAATCCGTAAGGCGATTCCTATCTTCAGTATGCCGTGAGGCTTATGAACGGCAGCTCTGCCCGGTACTCTGGGATGTTACAGATGCTCAGTATGACAGAACTGCATACCGTCTTAAAGATACAGAACTCAAAAAAGCCTATGCCGAGATCGTCGGTGACAATATACCTGCTAACAAGAAGAACACCACTCCTGAAAAGGTAAAGGGCGATGTGAACAAAGACGGTGAATTCGGCATATCAGATGTCGTGCTTGTACAGCAGTGGATGATCTCCGTGCCGGGGACAAACATCTCAGACTGGAAAGCCGCTGACCTGACAGATGACGGCACTCTCGATGTTTTCGACCTCTGCCTTATGAGGAAACTTCTGGTATCCGGCGGAAAATGATCTTCCGGCAGGATCCGATGTAAACTATAAAGGGACTCAGAATCATCTGAGTCCCTTTTCTTTGTATTCTCTCATGCTTTGTAATCAAGGAAAGATACTATGAATATCGCTGCTACTATAAGAACGACAGAGATTATTATCCTGAACAGCCAGAATATATCCAGTTCCCATGCCGTCAGCACAGGGCTGACCATAAGTGCAAGGTGTGCAATGATGATATGATCTCTGTGTTTTTTAAATAGAATGGCTGTAAACAACGCTATTATCACTGAAAATGCCAGCAGGAGCAGTACGCTGTCTGCACGGACAAAAACGGCTGCGGCAGCAACAGTAAACGGAATAGTCAGCAGAAGATATCTGCCGCCCTTTTTACTCTTTCTGCTTCTGAAAAGCAGCACTATACACAGCAGCGCAAACAGTGCGCCGACTATGTACTGGATGAACGTCTTGTCCGGAAAGATCATCACCAGTCCGAGACTCACGAGGAAAGAGCCGGCAATAACAAACAACAGGCTTGTCTTTCTCACCTTTCCGGTCTCCGGTTCCGGATCTGATTTTTTCTCCTTCTTTGGTCTCTGCTTTTTGCTTTGGGTACCTGATGTCTTTTCAGGAACTGAACTGCGTTCCGGGACAGGCTTGCTCTTCTTTTCGGGCTTTGAGCTGCGCTTTACCTCTTCAGCAGCAGTTGCGCTTTCTTCATCAAGCAGGATATCCTTGTCATTTTTATCATTTGCCATATGCTTCCCTCCTTTTTTCATTATTATATCACATAATTATGAAAATAGCAAGAGACGCGCGAAAAAACTTAGTGCTTCACAAGATATGGCCGCGATCAAGGGTGCAGCGTCACGCTGCTTATATCACATAATTATGAAAATAGCAAGAGACACGCGAAAAAACTTGCAGAAAAAGCGGAAGATCCGGTATACTTTTTGTGCTGGAGTGCAAAATTATTGCAAATTTTCATCTGACATATTTGACATACAGTCTCAGAACTGATACAATAAGTATTAGTACATCTATTGCACGAAACGAGGGAAAATTATATGATAAATATACTCATAATAGAAGACGATGTGAACATCGCTAAAATGATAAAAGCTACGCTCTCTATCGTAGATTACTCCGGACACTGCTGCTATGACGGAAAAAGCGGCGCTGAGGAAGCTATGAAAGGATGCTATGACCTGATCCTTCTCGATGTAATGCTGCCTGAGATGAACGGGTTCCAGGTAATGGAAGCTGTCAAGAACTGCGGTACTCCTGTGATTTTCCTCACCGCTATGCAGGACGTTGCCGACAAGGTGAAAGGTCTGAGGCTCGGTGCTGAGGACTATATCGTAAAGCCTTTCGAAGCCCTTGAACTGCTTGCGCGTATAGATGTCGTTCTAAGGCGTTCAAACAAGACACAGAACATCATCAATTACGGTGAGCTGTCCGTGGATATCAGCAGCCATATCATCACTAAAAACGGCGAGACTATCCAGCTCACTCCAAAAGAATTCGACGTTATCGTTTACTTCCTCCAGCATCAGGATATCGCGGTCTCACGCGAAAGACTGCTCTCAACCATCTGGGGTTATGAATTCGAAGGAGAAAGCAGGACGGTGGATATACATGTTCAGCAGGTACGCCGCAAACTCGGTCTCAAAGATAAGCTGATAACTATCCCGAAACTGGGATACAGACTGGAAAGTCAGGACAGATCATGAAACTCTGGCAGCGAATATTTCTGAGTTCACTGCTGCTGATAATCGTTGCAATAAATATCATCTCTATCACACTTCTCAACAATAATCATAAGCTGCTGCTGGAACGCGAGCAGTCCCACGCCATAAGCGAATACGAATACTTCGCTGCTTCTTTCGCAAACTCAGCTGTTTATGAACGTGTGCGGTCCGAAAAGATACTGCTCAGTGATTCCGACATCAAAAATGTCGCTTCTGATATCGTAAGAAGTCTCAGCCGCGATCAGGCAGCCGCCGCTATATACGACAGCAGCAAAACTCTCGTTTCAGGCAACGGACAGGATCTCCTTGAACTCGAAAGCTATAACTCCTACATCCGCGGTATAAACATGTCAGGTGACAACTATTATACCCGTATCTTCGACTGCAACGGCACGCATTATCTCACCGTCTGCTCGGTCATTAATGTAGAGGAAAAAGACTATCTTCTGCTGACGGCTTCTGATATCTCCGAGATATACACTCTCAGAAACAAACAGACAGACTTCATCCGCAAGGTCGGCATAATATCAGCGGCTATCATCTCCATGATGCTCCTGCTGACTGTTATCCTCCTTCTGAGACCTCTGAGCAGGCTGAACACCTACACTAAGGCGATCGCTGACGGCAACTACAAGATAAGGATACGCAAAAGAGGCAGCAAGGAATTCCGGGAACTTGCGGACAACATGAACATAATGGCTGACTCGATCCAGAGCAATGCTGCAAGACTTGAAAAGATCGCCGAAGACAGGCAGACTTTCATAGCTAACCTCGCTCATGAGATGAAGACTCCACTCACATCTATCCTCGGCTTCGCTGATCTTCTGAAGATCAAGAAAAGCGTAAGTGACAAG
This sequence comes from Ruminococcus flavefaciens, assembly GCA_002373775.1. Taxonomy (GTDB): domain Bacteria; phylum Bacillota; class Clostridia; order Oscillospirales; family Ruminococcaceae; genus Ruminococcus; species Ruminococcus flavefaciens_M. Next base: position 13,491 of record DFJW01000112.1, read on the forward strand.
GAGAGAAGTGAGTATGCCGGCGTTATCGTCGAAGAGACCAAACGTCTTCGCTCTCTTTCGGGAAAGCTGATGGAACTCATCGCTCTCGGCGGAACTGAAACTGATAAGAAACCGGTAAGTCTTCCGGGAATGATAAAAGACACTGAAGCTGCGCTTACGCCTATACTTCAGAAGAATTCTGTATCACTGAGATGCAGCTCTGAAGATATCACAATTAATGCCGATGAGGAACTCTTCAAATCGCTGCTCTACAATATCATAGAAAATGCTGTAAAAGCTTCTGCAATAGGTCAGGAAATATCTCTGGACGCGGGAATGTCTCAGGGGGAAGTCGTTATCGCTGTAACTGACCACGGTATAGGCATGAGCGAAGAGGACTCAAAGAAAGTATTCGAACCTTTTTACATGGTGGATAAATCAAGAAGCCGTAAAGCCGGAGGCGCCGGTCTCGGACTCGCCTTGTGTGTCAAGATCGCTGAACTGCACAATGCTGTGCTTACGCTTAAAAGCAAACCCGGTGAAGGCACTACGGTATTCATCATCATCTCCGGGGAGGAATGTGTATGAAGCATACATTCTTGTTTGCGGTACTGCTCGCAGTTATCCTTTCCCTTGGATACTACAGCGTGAACCTCGCTGATCTTTTCTCCGATGATACAGATGATGACGCTCTTCCGGATATTGCACGCTCAGATACTGCACCGTCAGTTATTCACATAACCGCTGATCCCGGCTTTTCACCTATGTCAATGATCGAACCGTCAAACAGCAGTATCTCACCTGCACTGGTCAGAAATGACATCAATATATGCACGGCTATGGTAAAAGTCATGAGTCGCTATGACGATAAGAATCTCATATACAAAACAGCAGGCAAAGAACTCATAGACAGCTGGCAATTCAGCAGAAACGGATATATCTATACCGAAGGATTCAAATATCTCAATACCTCAGGAGAGCAGCGGTTTCTGGACTGTATCATCAGCGAAAGGACCTACCGTATCGTATATATACGCTTCTACGATAACGATTCTCCTGATCTTTCTCAGGAACAGATCAACAATGCTCTCGATTATATGGATTCGGCAAGTACGAAATTCTACAGCATTCTCTGCCCTGCTCTTGAAAAAGTATTCGATTCAGAAGTATTCGTAACTGAAGAACAGATAACCCCGGCCAAGAACTATGATATGCTCTATAATGCTTTCCTGAGTTTTTTTAACAGATTCAAGGGTGCGTTTATATACAACAGTCCTTACAATGAAATGAGCAGTACCGAAATACTTCCTTTTTCCGAATTCTGGCTGCCGTCTCTCGGAATGACATGCGTTGGCGCAAGCAGCGGCGAAGATCAGCTTAATCCATATGACTATTACAACGATATTTACCCTGAAAGTACCGGTTACATCATTGACAGCCTGATGTACCGCGAAATTGTTTCTACAGTCTATTCGGTATACAAAGGATGTATCTATCAGGATCTCAATATAGAATCCAATCATCTTATAACCATATACAACATAGAAGACGGTATAATCGAGGGCTTCTATGCTCAGCCCAACTGAAAGGAGCATCGTTTTTGAAAAGCCGTATAATTTTTACGATCCTTCTGCTGCTGATAGTCTTTGCCGGTCTCAAAGGCTCTGCGATAACAGAAAAGCTTCTTACCAGCGACGACACGGAAGCTTCGGTAATAACCAAGGACTCTGTAAACAGCGGTTATATCTTCATCACTTCTGATTATAAAGCCCCTTTCGATCCTTTCAGTCAGTTCGGTGATTCGGATACTATTGTCAATTCCACGGACTTCGGCCTTCACTCTTATGGCAACTGCCCGATCAGTGAATTCTTCTTTCTGATACTCCAAGAATTGAGTCAGTATGACGAGGATGCTGCTATGGATGTTTCTCAGCCACACAGCGGAAATATTTACTTTGACGGCGATCAGTACCTTTATACAAAGAAGTTCGAATACCATAACTATAAAGGCGAAACCAGATATGCGGATATGATCCTTGATATCTTTGACAACGGTATAACGTATCTCAATTTCTATACCGATAAGCAGTACTCTCCTTCGCTTTCCGAACTCCAGAACGGAGTGGAAAAAATGAAGGATATCACCGGTCAGTTAGAGACTGATCTGAAAGAGACATCTATATACCGCTCTTATACGTCATATGGTGATGAAGAATATGACGAGTCATATAATGAAACAGACTCCTTTGAAGAAAACCTGTACGAAGAATTAGACCTTTCCGATCCTTCCGATGATGTATATAAAATCATTGAAAATGCTCTGGACCTTCGCGCTGACTGGTTCTTTGAGAAATATTCAGATATCAATTCGCTGGAAAAGCTTCTGGGATTATCCCAGTACTTTTCTACCCTGAGTTTCAGATACTCAGTCAGTGAGGACAACATATTATACGCTGATACGGATAATACTGCGTACTGCTGGCTCAATCTGACAACGAACCTGTTCTATACGATCATTGAACGTCTGGCATCGACCGGCAGCATTATCAATGATTCAACATATTCTGCTTTCAACGGACGCATCTATCAGAAGACCTTCTCTGATTATCAGGATTTCTACATTATCTATAACCCCGTAACGGATACTGTTGAGGGAGTATTCATGCCGGATCATTTCTACTCATGGTAAAATATTATCCGCCGCTGCTTATTTAAAAGCAGCGGCGGATTTTTTATGATCTGTTAGTATGTGAAGTCTTTGTAAGTGCGAACTGTGTGCGTTTATTGCTGCCTGTTTCAGGATCAGTAACATTTATAGTCATCCGCACATCACGGAAACCATCTATCACCTGTCCGAGACGGTATATTGTCTCGCGAAGGATAGCTGTCTGATTTTCCATGTAACACTTTCCCATAGGTGTATCAGGATTGCTCTCAAAAAGTGCGAACATGAGGCTGAGTATCTGTTCGCTGCTTGTCGGCGGAACTATATCCGGAGACACTTTGAAACGCATCCTCAGTGTCCCGTTTTCTGAAACTACTCCTGCCATTACAGAATTATCGGCAAAATGGCTGAATATATCAATCACTATCGGATTTATAAACTCCATTTCCGCATAGTTCTTCATTTCTTCCATGTCACTCACCTTATGAAAGTGCTGCTCTGATAGCATCTGCCATGTCGGTCTTCTCCCATGCTACACCGAGATCCTCGCGTCCCATATGACCGTATGCAGCAAGCTGTCTGTACTGAGGCTTTCTGAGATCAAGCATCTTGATGATAGCTGTCGGTCTGAGGTCGAATACCTTTCCGACTGCTTCTGCAAGCTTATCTTCTGCAACTTTGCCTGTGCCGAAAGTATCAACGAGTATAGAAATCGGCTTTGCAACTCCGATCGCATATGAAAGCTGTACTTCGCACTTGTCTGCAAGACCGGCTGCAACGATATTCTTTGCAATGTAACGCGCAGCATATGCAGCACTGCGGTCCACCTTCGTCGGATCCTTTCCGCTGAATGCTCCGCCGCCGTGACGTGAGTATCCGCCGTATGTATCAACGATGATCTTGCGGCCTGTAAGTCCGCTGTCACCCTGAGGTCCGCCTACTACAAAACGTCCTGTAGGATTGATGAATATCTTTGTATTCTCATCCATGAGCTCAGCAGGGATGACTTCGCGGATAACAAGTTCCTCTATATCCTTGCGGAGCTGTTCGAGAGTGATATCTGCTGAATGCTGTGATGAAACTACTACTGCGTCTATTCTTACAGGCTTTCCGTCTTCATATTCAACAGTTACCTGTGTCTTTCCGTCAGGACGGAGATATCTGAGTGTACCGTCTTTGCGTACCTCAGTAAGTCTGAGAGCAAGCTTGTGGGCAAGTGAGATAGGAAGCGGCATGAGTTCGGGAGTCTCATTGCAGGCATATCCGAACATGATTCCCTGATCTCCGGCACCATTGGACATGCCGTCATCTTCATTGTTCTCTTCACGGTATTCAAAAGCCTCGTTTACGCCCATTGCGATATCAGGAGACTGCTCGTCTATTGTTGTGAGAACTGCACATGTATGTGCATCAAAACCGTACTTGGCACGGTCATATCCGATGTCCGCAACGACCTGACGTGCTATCTTGGGGATGTCGATATCAGCTGATGTGGTTATCTCTCCCATACACATTATCATACCTGTTGTTACTACAGTCTCGCATGCAACTCTTCCAAGCTTGTCCTGCTCAAGGATAGCGTCAAGGACTGCATCTGAGATCTGGTCACAGATCTTATCGGGATGTCCTTCTGTTACTGATTCGGATGTGAAAAAGCATTTGCTCATAAGTTAACCTCCATAAAAATAAGCGCTCCCGTCGGAAGCGCTTAGGATAAACTGATTTCCTCATCTTCCGGATAAAACCGCAGGATTTAGCACCTTGATTATTCAGGTTGCCGGGCTTCACAGGACCTGTTTCCTCCGCCGCTCTTGATAAGGTTTGAATATATTATACTACACTATACGAACTTTGTCAATAGGTAAAGTATTTTTGTTGCATCTGGTTAATAATGTCATCTGCACCTTGCACACTGATATCCGCAGCAGTCATAGAAATACACATTCTCCGGATAATCCTCCTCATCCACGGGAACAAGAAATACATACAGTGCATCGTCATCGCCTTTTCCGCTGAGCAAGTCATCTCCCTGCCGGTCTGCATAGTCCTTGATCAAATCGTAGTCAGACCTTGCAAGATAGAAGCTGCTCATCGTCATCCCGTGATCGTAGGCATATTCCGCAAAGGAAAAATATATCTCCATGTTATTGAGATAATCTGTCTCAATGGGAAGAAATACGATATTGTCTGCCGACTCAGCAGCAGTGTCTATTGCATCTCCTGAAAGAAATGGCGAATGTTCTTTTTCCGGCGAGAATTTCTTATTTATCCCTCTTGTATACTCCCACAGATCAGCGATCTGAAATACGGCACATGCAGCAAGCGTTATAGATACAATCTTCTTGCGGTCTGTGCGTGAAAGGCATGCAAGTGACGCTGTGATGAACATATAATCAGCGATCCATATGAAACGTCCGGATGCCCGGAATACCGACATTGCGCCCTTTATAAGATACGGAAGAGGTATAGTGAATAAACGTGTGCTGCCAAAACTGTAATTGACACTGACCGCTATAATGAAACTTGCAAGGAAAAGCAGCAGCGCAGTTATTGTGTATATCCCGGCTTTCCCACCAAAAAACTCTTTTCTTTTGACAACAGCTGTCACAGCGGCGATCGTCACTGCCGTGATCGTTCCGAGCCCGAGGTAGCCCATTCCCTCTCCCTGATAATCAATTGTCGGGAGTGGATCAATGAAACCTGAGAATCCCATGCTGTTGAAAAAGGTATTGAGATTGGAATTGAACATTCCAAGTCCTCCGGCTGCATAGCTTCCGCCTCCGTGAAATGCACCGATAAGCCACATGACAGCCGCCGCAGTCAATACACTTGTGATCGCTAAACGAACTGAATGTCTCCATTTCTTGGTCAGCAGCAGATCAGTCAGGATGTATGCTGCCATTACCATGAATATCATTGGAAGGAAATACATATGCACCAAGACGGCGGCTGAACATTCAAGGCTCCAGAGTATATACGGCAGTTTTCCGCGCTCTCGTATGCTGTCATAATACAGCCATATACAAATTGCTGAAAGTATCAGCCACTGTCCGGCAAGTGCTTCATGACTGAACATCCTTTGCATGACGGTCGGTGCTGTAACAAAGAGCATACTGCCGGACAGACAGAAAAGTGCGTTGCTGCTGAATCTTCTTGCTATGAGCATACCGAATGCTCCCTGCATGAAGTAGCATGTCATCCCCCATAATCCGATATACTGAAAAGTATCCGGGAGCAAGGGTGAAAGCAGTTTGAAAAACAGTGCAAAAAGGGGTATCGAATCAGTATAAACACACGAAACAGCTCCTGAAGAACTTAGTCCGTCTGCCAGTCCGAGTGGGAAATGCCATTCAGACTGCCTGTAAAACAGCCAGCCGGTATAGTGCTGATTCAGGTCCCCCATATTATCGAGTATCCAGTCATCATATGTTACATCAAGCACACGGAAGCCGTATACTATCAAAAACCATATTATACCGAGTAATCCTCCGCATATAAACGCTGTTTTCCGACTTCTCAGCACATCAGATGCGAATGTCAAAAGTTATCACAAGCCTTTCCTGTATTTTGTCGGTGTTACGCCGACTATCTTTTTGAACTGGCGCATAAAGTGTTCCTCATTGTCATAGCCGCACATTGTCGCTACCTGAGATACGGTGCAGTCAGTTTCACTGAGTATCTCCTTCGCTTTTTCGATCTTTCCGCTGATGACATCAGATATGCATGATACACCGAATACCTCTCTGTATACATGCTGGAAATACGAGCGAGACATGTTCACATCTGCTGCCATTGTATCGACATTCCACTTCTGCTGAGGATTCCTGTATATCTTGGCTCTCAGGTCAAGGAGAGAACTGTAATGAGGATCGGAGGTCTGCTGTATGCTTTCACCGCGTCTTTCTGTGCGGTCTGAAAGTTTCAGGAGAAGCATCCTCAGAAGCGTGTCCAGCATATTGCTTCGGCGTGAATTCATGGAATAGAACTCTTCTGCGATATTTCTCATAAGACTGCCGAGATATTCCGTATCCGTATAACACAGCTGAACACCTGTGCGGAGTTCAAGGGAATCTATAAATTCCGTTTCTCCTTCGGACTCAAAACACAGCCAGTCACAGACCAGCACTCCGTCATCTGCCCTGTAGTCCCTTGGGATACTGTCGCTGAATACCATAAATGTACCGGCAGGTATGCTCCGGCGTTCATCTCCTTCGCCGGCTGCTGCATTGCTTCTGAAAAAAACGATCATATAACTGCCGCTCTCCGGTTCACTGTGAAAACGATAATCAGCATCATATATGGAATTGAAACCAACACTTCGTATCTGCATAGCTTCTCACTCCTTTCCGATAAATCTCCATTCCTTCTGCTTCCAGTACTCGCCGGCGTAGTCAACGCCGACACGCGGTGCAGTTATTATCTCCGGACGATATCCGTCGTCCTCGAACCAAACATCCGCCGGATCACCGGCTGTCACTCCGTTGAGCGAACCGTCGATGCGGAGATTCTTTGTGAGTTTTGCCGGCCCACGGTATAGTTCCCCTGCGCGGATCAGCACACCTTGCGGTTCGCCTGCATTTCCGGTGACCACATTCATCAGCCAGTGCATGCCATAGCAGAGATAAACGTAGAATACTCCGCCTTCTGAATAAAGCAGCTCTGTGCGCTTGGTGCGTCCCTTGGAAGCATGACAGGCTTTGTCCTCTTCACCGCGGTAAGCCTCTGTCTCCGTAATGCGGTCTCTTATGACCGAGCCGTCCGCCATGCGGTGACACACGAGTTTGCCTACCAGTTCAGGTGCTACTTCAAGGACATCTCTCTTGAAAAACGATTTTTCCAGTCTTATTGCCATTATCACACCCTGAGCTGCTTTTCAAGTTCAGCATCCGGCTTTACGAATGCGGTCTTGTAATTGGTGAATATGACCTTTCCCGGCTTCGCTCCTGACGGCTTGCGTACATACCTTGCAAGGCAGTAATCTACCGGCACAAGCGATGATTCACGTCCGCGGCTGTTCACAGCAGCTATCACCGCTGCCTCCTCAATGGTCTTGTCGGGCGGAACTGTTCCTCCGGTGAGTATCAATACATGGGAACCGGTAATGGACTGAGTATGCAGCCATATATCTGCTTTCTCTGCAAATTTCAGTGACAACTGGTCGTTCTGGACATTGTTTCTTCCCACAAGGATAGTGAATCCGTCGCTTGATCTGTACTCTATGGGCGGCAGAGCTTTAGGCGGACGCGCTTTGCCCGGAGATGACCTTACATATCCCTGTTCACGCAGTTCAAGGCGCAGCTGTATCACGTCATTCTCCGAGTCAGCCCTTGTCAGAGCGTCAAATACGCTGTCAAGATACTGAAGTTCATCCTCGCCTTTTTCTATCTGCTCGGTGAGTTTTTTCTCAGCGGTAACGCATTTCTTGTACTCATTGTAGTAATACTGTACATTCTGAGACGGAGAACGCCGCACATCAAGCTTTATATCTATCATCGGGCATTCTTCCTCATAGAAGTTCTCAAGCTGTACTGATGCGTCACCTTTTTTCAGGCGATACACGTTTGCGGACAATAGGTCCCCGCAGAGTTTATAATGATCTTTTTCGCTGCATGCAGCCAGTTCTTCGCGCTGAACAGCTATCCTTCTGGATGTGCGGTCTGTGAGATTCACAAGCAGCTTGAAGAGATCGTTAGCACGCTGTTTGGTACGGGCTGCACGGTCACGTTCACTGTAGAAATAATCCAGCAGAGCAGATGCTGTAGGCAGTTCCTTAGTGTACATGAGAGGTCCGAACTGCGAAAGGCGTATAAACGAGAAATCTTTCAGCATGCCTTCCTTGGTGCTTACTGCTGAGAAACAGCAGTTGCCCTCCATAAGCTGCTCACGGGTACGGTTTATGGCAAATATCAGCCGTACAAGCTGATCTTCGCTGATAGTACCGCTCTCAATATGAGCTCCGCGGCCGGCAAAAAATGTCCATTCTCTCGCAAGTATGGGTGAGATACCTTCAAAGCTGCGTATTATAGCTTTTGAAAGTTCAGCCGGGACAGCGCCTTTGATCGCCGCACTGATGTCATCCTGTGACGCTTCAAGGAAATTGAGTCTCTCACTTCTCGGCGGCAGAGTATACCTCATGCCCGGAAGGACCATTCTCTCACGGGACATCTCTTCATCAACTCTTTTTATACTGTCAATGACTTTTCCGTCCTGATTTATTATGATGAGATTTGAGCACCTTCCCATTATCTCGCATGCCAGTGTTATGGTGACAATATCTCCGAGCTCATTCACGCACTCAAAATCAAGAAACAGTATGCGTTCAAGTCCGTCCTGACGGACATCTATCAGTCTTCCGCTGCCGAGATGCTTTCTCAGAAGCATGCAGAACATGGGCGGAGTCTGTGGATTATCCACCTGCGCCTCCGTCAGATGTACTCTTGCACTGCCTGCATTTGCTGATATATAAAGCTTTCTGCCGCCTTGTTTCGTGCGTATCGTTATCATCACTTCTTCGCGTGAAGGCTGATGTATCTTGTCAACACGCCCACCGATAAGCGGACTGAGTTCTTTCTTCAGAGCATAGAGAAATGCACCGTCAAGAGCCATAATTATCATTCCTTTGCTAATTAGTAAAACAGGATGCAGAATTTGTATTTCAGTTCTTCCTGTAAGTCAGTATTTCAAAATCGGCTGTCGTGTCCACATGACCGGCTGACATCAGACGCTGCTGCTGTTCTTTTCCGGTCCGGTAATAATAAGGAGTCATTGTGAAAAGCGACCAGATGTCTTCCTGTGAATCAAGAGTAATGTTATATCTCACGCTTTTCTTTGATACAAGTGAAAAGCCCTCCAGTTCATATGGTCTTACTTCATTCTTATAAGGAGTGTCATATATTATCTGCTTCATCTCCCAGAGATGTTCGGCTCCGGGTATGACCATTACCATATATCCTCCGTGGAAAAGTACACGCCGGAATTCTTCTCCGCAGTATGGTGAAAAAATAGTCATGAGCAGTCCGCAGGAAGAATCGGCTATGGGAAGGGCAAATGAACTTGCCGCCGCATAGCTTATATCATCTCCGCGCTTAGATGCCATTTCTACCGCAGTTTTAGATATATCAGTTCCTGCTATCGCCGGAGCTTTTCCTGCATTCCTGAATCTTTCAGCAAGAGCAGAAGTGTAGTATCCTTCTCCGCATCCGGTATCCAGCACAGCACCGTGTTCATATACTGATACAGCTGCATCGCAGACTGCGTCACTGAGCGGCTGATAATAGCCTTTTTCCAGAAAATCGCGCCTTGCTTTCAGCATCAGCTTATTATCGCCGTGGACCGTTTTACCTGCGTGTTTTGAGATAAGCAGGTTCACATATCCGCTTTTGGCAATGTCAAAAGCGTGACCGTTGTCACAGCTGAACACCCTCTCATTTCTGCGAAGTCCGCTGCCGCACACAGGGCATATATACAAACTCAAAGGATCACCTCACACATACTGACACGGATCAGATGACCGTTCAGCTATTTCTATATCAAGCTGCGGGTATTTCTCTTCAAGCACCCTGCGCAGTTCCCAGAGAACGATGTTTTCGGTGTGGAAGTGTCCGCAGTCAAATATGCAGACATTCCGCTTCTTCCCGCCGTTTTCTGCCGATATCCAGACATCGTGCTTTACATCGCCGGTTATGAGTGCATCGCACTCCTTTTCATCTGCCAGTGCAAGCATTGAGCCTCCTGAACCTGAACAAAATGCAGCTCTTTTCACCATAAGTCCGCCGGATCCGGAATTGAACCTGACGTATTCACAGCCGAATATCTCTTTCAGTCCCAGAGCCAATTCGCGGCGCGTTATGCTTTCTTCAAATTCAACTACCCAGCCCAGATTATTGCCGTTTCCAAGTTCTTCAAAAGGTTCCGGCTCTCCGGATACTGCAAATTTCTCACACAGTTTTTTCAGTATTACGCCATTTGTTCCGCCGGAAGCAATATCAAGATTCGTGTGCATACATATTGCCGCTATGTCGTTATAGATAAGGTTCATTACCGGATCTTCAACACCTATCCGTCTGCGCGGTTCAAAGATGACCGGATGATGGGATATCACAAGATCTGCCCACTTGCAGGCTGCCTCTGAGGCTACAGTATTCGATATATCCAGCGAAAGGAGCACAGTATCGGCAGCGCCGGAATGGTTCTCGATCAGCAGACCGGAATTGTCCCACTTTTCCTGTGCGGCAAACGGGTACTTGCTGTCAAGGTAATTGTAGATGTCAGCTATCTCAACATAGTCACAGCCGTTTTTCAGCTTGTACGCCAATGCAGAGTAATGAACAGCGTCATCATCTCTTCCGGCATTTTTTAGTGATGCGGCTATCTTTTCAAGTCTTTCAGCTTCGCTTCGCCTGTACTTCCAGCCAAGCTCATCGTCTTCGCTGAAGAATCCGTACAGCGCGTCAAACTCCGTAAGATAGCGGAAGTCCGGATTGTACTCAGCGACCATTATCACATACATTTTTCCGCTGTCTTCTACGACGTATTCCTCAGTTATCTGCATCTCGTATTCATATATCATCCTGCGAAGGTATTCCGGTTTTGTCATGGGCTGAAGCACCCATCTTATCTCGCTCTGCTCATAGCTTTCCACACTAAGCCCACCGATGATGTCGGCTATCGTCTCGCCTCCCATACCGGCGATGACCACATCCGTCACACCTTCCATCGGAACATCCGCCAGTCCGTCAGAGAGTATAAGAGACACATTTTCGCCTATCCCATACTTTTCAACTGTTCTCGCGGCAGACTCAAGCGGACCTTCTCTGACATCAGAAGCAATAACTCTGCTGCACTTTCCGCTTGTCACAAGTTCCGCAGCAAGATAAGCGTGATCTGTACCGACGTCAACAGCTATGCCTCTTCCACTGACAAGTTCCGCTATTTTCTGCAATCTATTATCAAGCATACTGCACCTCACAAATAACACAATAGCGTGCCGCTTTCACAGCACGCCTCATTAACAGAAAAAATCCAAGCACAGCCGTTTCCGACTGTGCTGGATCACAGGCATTATGCCTCGTTCATCTTAGCATAGCACTCGCTGCAATATACAGCTCTGCCTTCCTTGGGCTCGAAAGGAACTTTAGCCTCGCCGCCGCATGAAGCACATGTAGCTGTGTACATAACTCTTTCTGCCTTGCCTGCGTTCTTTCTTGCATCACGGCAAGCCTTGCATCTCTGCGGCTCGTTTACGAAACCTTTCTCTGCATAGAATTCCTGTTCGCCTGCGGAGAAAATGAATTCGTTTCCACATTCCTTACAGACTAATGTCTTGTCTTCGTACATTTCACAATACCTCGCTTAAAATATTTGGACCACGGTTGGACTTTAACCCACATCTTTGTAAAACAACGCTCTCAGTTAAGCTACACGGTCATCAGTTTCTGTGCATGAGCATGCGGAGTTTTTTCCGTACACGCTGCATAGCATTATCTACGGACTTATCACCGACGCCAAGCTTTACGGCTGCATCATGATAAGATATACCATCTATTACACACAAATAGAATACCCTCTTTTCCATGTTTGAAAGAGAGTTGTTGATATTCTCCCACAGTTCTGTCATGAACTCTTTATACAGATATATGCTCTCAGGAGTTTCCTTGACTGTAAGCTCTTCATTGCTGCTCTCATCGTCAAGGCTCTCAGGGACGCGGCGTTCATTATGCTGACGTGCAGAATATGACTTCATCCTGTTAGTCATACAAACCTCTGCATAGGTAGAAAACTTCGCTCCTCTCTCAGGATCGTAAGAATTCACCGCACGGAACAGACCAATGAGTCCCTCTTGTCTGAGATCATCCTTATCAACAGTATTCCCACCGATGACTTCCGATTTTACAAGTATCACATGTGAAAAACGTGCCAGCAGCAAAGGAAGGACAGAGTGATCTTTCTTTGCAACAGCTGCAAGTTCTTCATCTGTCATATTACTGTAATTATCATGGTAAAGCTCTGAATCGTGCAAGATATCCACCAACATTCCAAATACACTCGTGAGATAGATCAAAAGTATAAAAACGAATACTGAGTTTGCTTCCTTCCCGATCACTCAGGAAGGAAGCGATACTCATAGTTACTTATGTCAGTCTGTAGAATCCTTAGCAGCCTCTTCCTCGGCAGCCTTGAGAAGTTCAGCCATATCAAAATTGAAACCAGTATTCTTCTTTACGTTCTGCTGGGGCTTCTGCTGATTGTTCTGTGCAGCCTGATTCTGTGCAGGTGCAGGATTCTTATTGGCATTTGCTGCCTGGTTATTGGAGTAACCGTTGTTGAAAGACTGCTGTCCGCCAAGATTTGCAAACGGATCTCCGCCTGAAGGTGCAACAGCTCTCTCCGGTACACTTGCCTTGGGAGGCTCAGCTGCCTTGAACTCAGCCTTAGGCGGCTCAGCACGCTTAACAGCGTTCTGCTCGTTAGTGTCAACAGCCTTCTTAGCTTCACCGATGATAAGTGTAGCTTCGCTCATTCTGTCTGTAGCCTGACCAGTAAGGCGGCTGAGTACAGAAGTGATATCGTTGAATTTTGTATTGACGCTCTCAATCTCATTGAGGAGCATCTTTCTGACTGTTGTAGACATCTCATTCACCTTATCAGCGTGAGAATTTGCCTCTTCAACAGTAGTTCTTGCCTGTATGTTAGCCTGATCCACAGCAGCCTTAGCCTTTGCATTTGCATCGTCGACAGTATTCTTAGCCTGTTCGTTAGCTTCCTTGATGCATGCTTCAGCAGTTGTATTAGCGCTGCTTACAGTCTTTTCTGCTTCGATATTAGCATCCTTGATTATCTGAGCAGCCTTTTCGTTTGCTTCCCTGGTAACCTTGTCTGCATTTCTCTGCGCTTCGATAGTGATCTTTCCTGCTGTCTTCTGAGCCTCGGTAAAGAGTGCGCCCATATCGAAGGATGACGGGATCATGCCGCCGCCATTCTCCTTGAGGTCTGCGATCTCAGCCTTGAGGGATTCGATCTCCTCGTCCTTCTTGGCAACGAGAGTAACTTCCTTAGTGAGCTCAGCGAGCTTGGAATCCTTTTCAGCGGATTCACGAGTCTTAGCTTCGAGCTGTGTATTCTTCTCAGCGAGTTCCTTGGTCTTGGCAGTGAGCTCGTTTGTGATCTTTGTGATCTCTTCCTTAGCCTTAGCAAGATCAGCGTTATTTCCGCCGGCAGCAGCGCCATGTGCGTTTGCAGGAGCAGCAGCCTTCTGCTCAGCAGCCTTGAGCTGGTTGCGCAGTGCCTCGATCTCCTTCTTAGCAGCTTCGAGAGCAGCAGCGGACTGGTTATCTGCACCGCCGCCCTTATTCTCATTGGCAGCAGCGAGCTGTCTTCTGAGATTATCGATCTCGCGTCTTGCAGCTTCGAGTGCAGCTGTGGTCTGAGCATTAGCAGCTCCGGCACCGCCTGCAGCTCCAGCTCCACCAGCCTTCAGCTGAGCTATGAGCTTCTGATCGTCCTCATGCAGTTTCTTGTAATCCTCTGCTTCCTTCTTGGCAGCTCTCAATGCGTTGTTGGATGCATTCAGCTTTTCCTGAAGGTTATCGACCTGATTGCGGTACTTGATAAGTTCCTGAGGATCGGAAGGACCTGATTCCTTAGCTGCTTTAAGTTCGTCCTCAAGAGAAACGATCTTAGAATTCAGCTCGTCGAGGTATGTCATAACATCCTCTTTCACAAATCCGCCGACTCTGGCGGTCCTTAATACGGTTGGTTCGTCCATAGTTACACTCCTTTTCCCTCCGTGTTACGGAGCAAAAAAATTTCAAGGAATAAAAATGCCTTTAATAAATTATAACACATGCAGAGTATTATTTCAACTATTAATATGTAGAATTTTCGGCTTGATTTTAGTGCATTTTACTATATAAGATTTGATAATTATACATTCAGTACTATTTTTGCAGTTTTCCAAGCATCCCGCATCCTGTCGCGACCAGTACCGTATATACAAAAAGCGGCTTCCCTATAAGGAAAGCCGCAGATCATCAAATCAGTTGCCGAGCATCTTGAAGATGTCGTCGAGATCGTAGTCAGTGCTGGGTGCGGAAGGCTTAGCAGGACCGCCGCCCAGTCCGAGGCTGTCAATAAGAGGGTTATCGATCTGGATAACATCGTCATCAGCAGAAACGGGAGCAGAAATATCACTATCTTCTGCTAAAGTTGTGTCGCCGTCATCATATCCGGCAGCAATAACTGTGATAGTCATCTCGTCGGACATATCCTCCTTGAAGGCTGTACCGAAGATGAATTCAACACCGTCAGCAGCAGTATCAGTTATCATCTTTGTTGCTGCATCAACGTCAGAAGAAAGAACATCCTCAGACATTGTGATGTTGATAAGGAGACGCTTAGCGCCGGAAATAGAAGTCTCAAGAAGCGGGCTGGTGATAACAGCGTTTGCTGCGTCTGCTGCCTTGTCCTTGCCTGAACCATGACCGATAGCCATGTGTGCATATCCTGCACCCTTCATGATCGTAGAAACGTCTGCGAAATCAAGGTTTATGTATCCTTCCTCAACGATGAGGTCAGAAATGCTCTTTACACCAGTTTTGAGCACGTCATCTGAAAGGGCAAATGACTGCATCATTGTGAGGGGCTTATCCTGTCCTACAAGAAGTCTCTCGTTAGGAATAACGATAAGTGAATCAACGTACTTTCTGAGTTCGGCAATTCCTCTCTCAGCCTGAGCCATTTTCTGCTCTCTTTCAAAGAGGAAAGGCTTTGTAACAACGGCTACTGTGAGGATATCCATTTCCTTTGCGATCTTAGCAACTACAGGAGCAGCACCTGTACCTGTACCGCCGCCCATTCCGGCTGTGATGAAGATCATATCTGCACCCTTGAGGTGAGTCTCTATCTCATCGCGATTCTCTTCTGCACTGCGCTGACCGATCTCAGGCTTGTTTCCTGCGCCTCTTCCCTTAGTGAGCTTAGCGCCGATCGGTATTCTTGTTGTTGCCTTGGATTTATTCAGTGCCTTTGCATCAGTGTTGATAGCTATATATTCTATATTGTTTACACCCGAATCCACCATGCAGTTGACAGCATTTCCGCCGCCGCCTCCAACGCCGATGACTTTTATATTTACATCGGGTTCAAGTGCTTCTTCATAATTGAAATCAGACATTTTAAATCCTCCTATGTATTCCTGTATTTTACCTAATCAAATTTTCTCTATTAATACACTCTATATTTTAGCATAATCTCAGGAATAATGCAAGCCTCAGACCGAAATTTCTCAAATTCAGCGCATTTTACAATATCGGCAGCATTATTCTCGGCAATTTGTACAGTTTTATACTAAAGTTTTAGTAATTATAGTAACCTGCATCGCCGTTGTAATACGCATCTCCGTTGTCGTATTCACCATTATCGTACTCATTATAGTCGCCGTATCCGTTATCGTAGCCGCCGTCAGCGTTCCATTCATTCCAGTCGTTGTTATAATCGTTGTAATCATTATATTCGTTCCAGTCGTTGCCGTCATCGTAATAATCGGGGGCTGTTGTGGTCTCTACGGTCACAAGTCCGTTATTTGCCTCATCGAACAGTTTCTGCTGACCGATATCCGATTCGCCGGATACTGTGGTCGTTTCGATCGGTTCGCCGTTTGCATCAGTCGGTTTTGTTGGCTCTATCATTTCGTGGACTTCAACAGGCTCATCACTCATTCTGAAACTGCACTCATTGGTACCGATCATCCTGAGATAGCCTTTTTTGCCCTTGACGCTCTCGTCGTTCATGACATTCTCTGCCAGATTCAGCTTGTATTCAACGTCATTCCATGTGCCCATTTTGAAGACCATGCCGTTTTTGTAGTTCACCACTATGGAGAACTCATCAGTCATATCGACAGTTGAGATATCACTCTCGTATTCAGTCGCAAGGGTGCTCATGAGTTCATTGAAAGCCTCCTGCTTATGCTGATTCTCGGAGCCTACTGGTCTTCCCTTTTCAAATACGGAAGGATCGTAGCCGTATATTATCGGGTAATCATCAGAAGTCTTCCCGGTATTTTCCAGTATCTTTCCTTTTCTGCTCACAAGAAGCACTCCCGAATCACTGCTTATGTAAAAAGCAGGTATGCATCTTGTCACCTTTATCTCAACAGATGACGGAAAGTCCCTTTCAATAGTCGCAGTTTCCACCCACAGCAGATTATCAAGTATCTTCTGCTCGCTCTCCCCCGGCTTCAGACGAAGAAGATTGTCACCTTCTTCTATGCCGGATGCGGCTACTATCTCCTCTGCTGTATACATATCCGATTCGCCAGACACCCTTATCTCATGTACATTGAAAAGGAATGTGTAGCATATCGTTATGCCAGCTGTAAGCACCAGCAGCATTACGATGAGTCCGTAGATGCTCTTGTTCCTGTTTCTTCTCCTGATACGCTTGCGGCTGTTCTGCCGCTCAACGTTGGTTTTTACTACATCCTTCATATTATCTCCTGTTTTCCCGCAGTCATTATACCCGGATCATGTCTCCTCCGAGTGCTTTGACTGCCTCTTCCATATTCTCATATCCTCTGTCGATATGGTTTATCATACTTATCTCAGTTGTTCCTTCGGCAGACAGTGCAGCACATACCATTGCTGCTCCGCCTCGCAGATCAGTCGCTTCTACGGGAGCGCCGTTAAGCTTTTCAACGCCTTTCACCACAGCGACCTTTCCGAGCACCTGTATATCTGCTCCCATTTTTATAAGTGCATCTGTATGCCTGTACCGGCAGTCAAAAATGTTTTCCTCAAACACACTCGTGCCTTCCGCTGTAGTCAGTGCCGCCATCAGCACTGCCTGTGCATCCGTAGGGAATCCGGGATGAGGCATTGTGCGTATGCGATCGCGCACTGCTTTTATACGCGGTCCGCTTCTCATGTATATTCGGTCAGCAGTTGTGTACACTCCGCAGCCGGTCTGTTCAAGAACAGAAAGGAACGGCTCTGTCTCAGGGACGCAGGCATTCTTCAGTATTATCTCCCCTCCGGCAGCAGCAGTCATTGAAAGGTATGTTGCAGCTGCTATCCTGTCAGGCATTATCGTATGTCCGCATCCTCCGAGGCTCTCTTTTCCTCTTATGACTATCCTGCTTTCTCCGTCGCCGGAAATATCAGCACCGCATTTCCTAAGGAATGCGCAAAGGTCACATATCTCCGGCTCACGCGCTGCATTGTTTATCACAGTTTCCCCTTCCGCGGTCACAGCACACAGTATGATGTTCTCTGTTGCCCCCACTGACGGGAAATTCAGCGATATCTTAGCTCCATGAGCACGTTTGCCTGAAACGCGGCAGATTATCCTTCCTCCGCGCTCACGGATATCTACGTCCATTTTCCTCAATGCTGAAAGGTGCATATCTATCGGTCTCGGACCGAGTTCGCATCCTCCGGGCACACTTACGGTACACTCACCCATTCTTCCGAGCATGGCTCCCATAAATATTATTGAAGACCGCATCTCATGCATCAGTTTTTCAGGCACTTCTGTGCCGCTGAGCTGAGACGGATCTATCACAGCCGTATGTCCGGAAAAGCTGCACCTGCATCCCAGATGATTAAGGATGCGTGAAGCGGCGTAAACATCCGTCAGCCGGGGACAGCCGTGCAGTACGCACTCACTGCTGCAAAGAAGTGCAGCCGCCATTATGGGAAGGGCGCTGTTCTTGCTGCCTTGCAGTGTGAGTTCACCGCACAGTCGGTTCCCGCCGTTTACTATGAATCTCTGCATAATATCACCTCACAGCATTTTCTGTATACTATGCTGCACGGTGATGTTATGTTACTTTCTTTATTACTTGCCAGCTCTGCTCTTGGCTATCAGCTTATCTATTACTTCAAGTATGCGTTCATTTGTATCTGTAACGCAGAGCTTCTTTGCGCACTCAGACATTACTTCAACTCTGTCAGGTGTTTTATACAGCTTCTCTATCTCGAAGATGAGTCTCTCGGGAGATGCATCCTTCTGCTCGATCACTACAGCTGCGCCGCCGTTTCCGAGTACCATTGCATTGTGATACTGATGATTGCCCGCAACTATAGGAGACGGTATCAGTATGGACGCTTTGCCGGCAGCTTCAAGCTCTGCAAGTGTGGAAGCACCACTCCTGCATATAACAAGATCGGCAGCCGCAAGGCATACATCCATGTCATTTATGTACTCGGTTATCCTGAGTCTGTCAGACTTCAGCGGTATACCTGCCTTTTCCATTTCCTGAGGGAAAGTATCCTTTCCCATTCCGCCGTAGCCGTGGATATGGTTTATGCTAAGTCCCTTGCCTGTATGCCATTTTATAGCCTCAGCCATAGTCTCATTGATGCAGCCCGCACCGAGGCTTCCGCCGAACGAAAGCACAGTGAAGTCGTCGTTGAATCCGAGTTTTCTGCGTGCTTCAGCCTTTGAAAGCGGATTGGAATTGATATTGCTGCGGACAGGAAGACCGGTCACGCTGTACTCGAACCTGCTCTTGTCCATGAACTCAAGTGCTTCTTTTACAGTGAGCATAACATGATCTACTTCCTTTGAGAGAAGCTTATTTGTCACGCCTGGATAGGCATTCTGCTCATGGATAGCCGTCGGGATCCCCATTTTAGCCGCTTTTCTGATAACAGGACCTGCTGCATAGCCGCCTGTTCCGATAGCTATATCAGGTCCGAAATTCCTGATTATCTCCTTCGCACGTTTTCCGGAAGTTGCAAGATATGCTATCGCTTTTGCATTTCTGCCGATATTTTCAAGGGTTATCTTTCTCTGGAAACCGGCTACCTTTATGGTCTCAAGCTTATACCCTGCCTTCGGCACAAGCTTCGCCTCCATACCCTTGGGAGTACCTGCAAACAGGAATTCCGTATCAGGATACTTGCTCTTTATTATGTCAGCTATAGCGAGGCCCGGATTTATGTGTCCGCCAGTGCCTCCGCAGGCTATCAGTACTTTCATGTTATTGCTCCTTTATCACGCATTTTCGGGTTCTGTATATACTTCTTCCGTCTTTTTCTCTTTGTTCTTTCCGGACGTTTTTTTCTTGTGTTCATCAGGGTAATATCTCTGCTGAGAGATATTCAGCATTATTCCCATTTCTGCCAGCTGCATTATCAGTGCCGTACCTCCGTAACTGAAGAACGGCAGGCTGATACCGGTATTGGGGATAAGATTGCTTACAACGGCAAGATTCAGTATGGTCTGGATGCCTATCTGAGTGGTGATGCCGACTGCGATAAGCATGCCGAAACGATCCTTGCAGCGGACCGCGATAGAGAATCCTTCCACCACAAGCAGGAAGAACACGAGTATTATCGCAAGTGCTCCAACGAATCCGAGTTCCTCGCAAACTATAGGGAAAACGAAGTCGTTCTTCGTCTCAGGGAGATACAGATACTTCTGGCGTGAGTTTCCGAGTCCGAGTCCGAAAAGTCCGCCCGAGCCTATGGCTATGATAGAATTGGCAGTCTGCCATGTATCATTGAGGACATCCGCAAAGGGATCCTGCCATGATTTTATTCTGACGGATACATAGCTTCCTTCCACATTCGCCTGCCATGATATGATTATCACGGCAAGTGCCAGTGCAGTGCCTCCGAGAAGAAGTATCTGCTTCTTGTTTGCACCTCCGCAGAGTATCATGGAGACTGATATTGTGACTATGAGTATAAGTCCGGAAAGGTGGGGTTCAAGATAAAGCAGGAAAGCATACACCGCCATGAGCAGCGCATACTTCACGATACCTGTCCGGAAACTGTCCATTTTCTTTCCGTCACGTTCCATGCTGTAGGCAAAGAAGATTATTATCGCCAGCTTTGCTACCTCTGAGGGCTGGAAGTTGATCGGTCCGATAGTGAGCCAGCGCTTTGCTCCCATGGAACCGCCCTCATCATTACCGATGAGCAGTGCAAGTCCCAGAAGGACTATTCCAACCGCATAAAGCAGTGATGCTATATTGAATCTCTTTATAACGGGCAGCTTTATATTCTTCAGATTGTGATAGTCCATCTTCATGAAGAATATGAGCGCAGCAAATCCGAGGACCGCACTCTTTGCCTGTTTTTTTGCATAGTAGAGACCGTCCCCGTCATGTTCACTGTATGCCCATGCGTAACTCGCAGAAGACATCATGACAATTCCGACAACAAGGAGTATCATGACATAAGCAAAAAATGTGAGGCTTATGTCACCGTTTCTTCCGTTGCCCGAGAATATCTTCCAGAGCTTCTCAAATGAACTTTTTTTCTTTTTCTTAGAGTTCGCCATCGGTTCCTCCTATCATATTATCCCACACATATTCTTCTGTGTCATTCAAATACGAACAGTGTAATTATTCCCAGAATACCAAACATCATGCTGACAGAACTGAACAATACAACTATCTTGTATTCTCCGAATCCGCTGAGTTCAAAATGATGATGTATAGGAGTCATCTTGAACAGACGTTTTCCCTCGTGAGTCGGGCTCTTCCTCTTTGTGTACTTGAAGTAGCTGACCTGTATAACAACTGAGAGTGCCTCAAGAATGTATACCATTGCCACAAGAATGAGCAGCAGGTGCTTGTGAAGTACAAGTCCCACTCCCGTAACTGCTGCACCGAGATACATCGAACCGGTATCGCCCATGAAGCATTTAGCAGGATTAAGATTCCACATGAGGAATCCGAGGCATCCGCCGGCAAGTGCCATTGTGAAGAACGGGAGCTCCATATTTCCGATAACAGCACAGGCTACTGTGAACACGAGCATGACCGTGAAAGTTACCATTCCGCAGAGACCGTCAACACCGTCTGTGAGATTGACCGCATTTGTAAGATAGATAATGAGCACTATCATTATAAGATAGTAGAAAATGCCGAGTGACGGTGTTTCCCAGAATCCGAGGTCGATCCTTGTGGAGCCGTCGCTGATGCGGCTGAGTGCCCAGAGGAAACCTATTGAGAAAACGAGCTGAAGTGCCATTTTCTGCTTTGCTGTGAGTCCGTCGTTATTCTTTCTTGCAACTTTCGTGAAATCGTCGATAAATCCGATGAGTCCGAAAAGCGACGAAAATCCTATAACGAGCAGAAGTCTGTAGCAGCCGTGGACCGTCTCTTCGTCCGTAACGTCAACACCACCGCGCAGTCTGTAGATCCAGTAACCGAGAATTGATATTATTATCGACGCGATAATGAACATAAAGCCGCCCATAGTCGGTGTGCCTTGCTTTTTAGCGTGCCACTGAGGACCGTCCTTCGTCTTTATAGGCTGACCGAATTTCAGTCTGTGAAGAAACGGAACGAGAAATATTCCCAGCAGTGCCGCAGCAAGCATTGCAGCCAATGATACAAGCAGATTTATTATCCAGTATGACATTTAATTATACACTCCCTAATGATTATCAAAGCAGTTTCAGACCGTCAGCGACAACTTCTCGCTCGTCAAAATGAATATGCTCATTGCCGGCAAGGATCTGATAATCCTCATGTCCTTTTCCGGCAAGTACTATTATATCACCTTTCTCAGCAATTTTCAAGGCATGATATATAGCTTCTCTTCTGTCAGTCACAACTTCATACGGCACACTGCATCCTTCAAGACCTGCAAGTATGTCCCGGATTATCATTTCCGGATCCTCATTTCTCGGATTATCCGACGTAACTATGAGCTTATCTGCATATTTTGCAGCCGCTGCTGCCATTTTCGGGCGCTTTGCAGCGTCGCGGTTTCCTCCGCATCCGAAAAGGCATATCAGATGATTCTCTGTATACTCCTTCACACTTCTCAGTATATTCTCAACTGCATCCGGAGTATGGGCGTAATCGCATATTACTGTGAAATCCCTGCCGGTGGGTATGACTTCGCATCTTCCCTTTACACCGTTATAGTTCTCGACAGTCTTTATGATCGTGTCTATCGGAAGTCCTGCTTCCAGACAAGCAGCCATAGCTGCTGTCACGTTCGATACATTGAAAAGTCCGGGGATGCGGGTGCGGACCAGATGTGACTTGCCGCCGTTGCAGAACCAGAAACTGGAACCGGTGGACTTTATCTTGATGCCGTCAGCATAGAAATCCGCGTTCTGTCTGACGCTGTATGTGATCTTTTCACCGCCGCCTTCATTGAGAAGCCGCTTTCCGTAATCGTCGTCAATGTTGATTATCGACTTTCCGCAGATGTCGAACAGCATCTTCTTGGCACAGAAATAATCTTCCATATCCTTGTGATAATCAAGGTGATCCTGCGTGAGATTGGTGAAAACAGCTATATCGAACCACGATGTGCCTATGCGGTTCTGCACAAGTCCGAAGGATGATACCTCCATTACAACATACTCGCATCCTGACTTTGCCATTTTATCAAGCAGTGCCATGAAATCATACGTCATCGGAGTTGTGTTGTCAGTATGGTACACCTCATCGCCTATCTCATTCTGTATAGTTCCGATAAGACCTGTGAGATGTCCGTTCTTCATGAGGACATATTTGATGATGTTGGTGATAGTCGTCTTGCCGTTGGTACCGGTCACGCCTATCATCTTCATTTTCTTTTCCGGGTGACCGAACCACGCTGCACACAGCTGACCATAGAACCGACGTGTATCATCAACTATGATCTGCCTGTCTCCGAGACCGAGGTCTCTGGCACATACTACGGCAGCCGCACCTTTTTCAAGCATATCGGCAGCTGCATCATGACCGTCAAAACTTCCGCCTTTGACGCAGACAAATATACATCCTTCTGTGACTTTTCTGGTATCGTCAGTAACATTGGTTATATCTATGTTGCCAAGACTGGTCTCAGCTTTGTTTTCCAGCAGATCGTATAATCTCATTTTACTGTCCTCCTTTAATCCGCAAATGCGGTATATGATGATTCGCTCATTGAGAATTCAAGTTCAATGACCGTACCCTGAACTACTCTCGTTCCGACTTCTATCTTTTGTCCGCTTACATACGCTCCCGGTCTCGTCGGAGATACTCCGGAGGTTACAATGTTGAGTCCCGACCAAGAAGCCTGCAAGTTAGCATTCTCCAGATCCATGAATTCGAAACTCGGGACTTCTACATACTTTACAAGATCCGAACGCTTCTCTGTGTACAGATATACACAGCCATCCTTTGATACCATAGAACCTGTAAGCGGCGACTGTGAAACGACTTCGATACCGTTTCCTATAACCTCATATTTCAGTCCGAGATTATCAAGGGTAGCCTTTGCATCGTCGATATGGCCTTCCAGAAGCGGGACTTTGACGTCGAGGTTCTTCAGTTCCTCTTCGCTGTATTCAGGGCTTATGCCAAGCTTCGGCAGAACCTCTACAAATATATCCTTTGCTGTTGGTACAGCTACGCGGCTTCCGTAGTAATTATCATTTTTCTTGCTGGGCATATCTGCCAGTACAAGAAGGATTATCTCAGGATCATCAGCAGGCGTGAAGCAGCAGTAGGATGCTCCGTATTCCATTTCGTCGTCATTCTCGCCTTCGCCGGAACCGTAATTTGAGTTACCTGTCATACTGATACGCTGTGATGTACCGGATTTTCCTCCTATGGAGTATCCGGTGATAGCAACGTTGTGATCCGGACTGCTCTCAACCACGTTTTCGAGGCACTTACGAAGTTTCTCGGAAGACTCTTCCGAGATGACCTGGCGGCGGACTGTACGTTCGTTCTTGAGTACGATGTTTCCGTCCTCGTCCACTATCTTATCCACTACATAGGGCTGAAGGAGATATCCTCCGTTTATAGCTGCGCAGTAGGATGTTATCATTTCAAGCGGAGTGATAGTTTCACCCTGTCCGAAAGAATAAACCGCGAGGTCAGCGATGTTCATATCCTTAGCATGTTTTGCGTTGCCGTATACTTCAGCCGGAAGATCTATACCGGTGCGCTCGCGCAGACCGAACGCATCAAAATAATAGTCGAACTTTTCATAACCGAGCTTGATGCCGATAGACATGAACGCAGGGTTGCAGGAATTGGTCAGTGCCTCCTGGAAAGTCTGTGTGCCGTGTCCTGATGTCTGGTGGCACTTGATAGGATCAGTAACGCCCTCAAATGTCATCTGACCATCACAGTTGAGATATCTCTTGTCAAAATCTATTAGATTCTCTTCTATAGCCGCAGCACTGGTTATTACCTTGAATACCGAACCCGGCTCATATGTCTCGGTGATGTTCTTGTTTCTCCACTGGATAAGCTGTTCCTCTTCAAGCCGCTTTTCAGCAGCAGCCTTATCCTGCATCGCCTCGATCTCGGCAGCTACCACCTTATCGCCTATCTTGCGCGGTTCGTTAAGGTCGAAGCTGGGATATGTAGCCATTCCGTAGATAGCACCTGTCTTGCAGTTCATGAGTATGGCACAGCCGCGGTTCTTGACATCGAAGTTGTTGACCATTTTTTCAAGATTCTTTTCAAGACATCTCTGTATCTCGCTGTCGATAGTGAGATACAGGTCATCTCCGTTCTTGGGTTCGTATGTCTTGGAGTACCTGTAGGGCAGTTCGTTGCCGTTTGAGTCCTTTGCCGAAAGAGTCCTTCCGTCAATACCGGAAAGGTACTCATTATAATAGGATTCGATGCCGTATATGCCGTTTCCGTCTGCCGTAGTGAATCCGATGACAGATGCAGCCAGCTCATTCTGCGGATAATAGCGCTTTGTGTCCTCATCCACATTTATTGATATGAAACCAACTTTATCAAAGTAGCTGAGCACCTCATCAGCGACCGACTTCTCGACCTGCGTCTGGAGAACGCTGTACTGTGTATCCTCCTCCATGGCTTTTCTCACTTTTTCAGGTGTGATGCCAAGTTTTTCAGAAAGGAACAGTACGCATTCTTCGCGGAAAGTTTCGGCTGATGCCGGAAGGGCATCTATCTCATTGCCCTCTTCGTCATACTCAGGCTGATATGTTCCGTCAGCTTTTTCTGCGTTTCTCTTTTCTATGCGCTTTACGAGGTCTTCCATATCGTCTCTGAATCTCTGAGGATCAAGGAACACCTTGTATACCGATGCGCTTCTTGCGAGAGCTGAACCGTTCGCATCGTATATCGTACCTCTGTGGGCAGAAATACTTATTGAGCCGAAATGCTGGCTGTTCGCCATTGCCTGATATTTCTTGTTATTTATAACAGAGATCCTGAAAAAATTCAGTGCCACCGCAAGGAACAGTCCGAAAAAAACGAACGTCATAATGATGCGCACTCTGAATCTCATTGAATTCGTAGGGTTATAGTTTGCCATGTGCCTCTCCTTTCGCACTCACTGGGCTAAAAAATAAGGCAGGGTGTTGTGTGCCCCGCCTTTGAACATCCTGTTTCTCTTGGTCGATGTCCTTTTTTTCTGATACGACGAAGGATTTTTCGCTATTCAAGCGTGGAACCGCCGTACCCGGATCCTCATATTCCGCTCAGGACCCGGGCCCGGTGATCCCGGTATTCCGATCACCCGCTGTATCTCCGTGTTCTACCAACTTCGGCATTTATATTTTTTTGCTGCCGATAGTAATCATGATTATCAATGGAAGCACCTACACTATATTTATACTGGTACTACCCTCTGAAATATTCCACACAGCTCTCGAAAAAGCCCTTGACCTTAGTCCAGACTGTTTCTTCCTGCTCCGGAATATTTACTACGTCACCGGTCTGTATCTTAATGTACTTGATCTGAGATGAATCTATCTTCAGCATTCCAAGTTCATTCTTCGCATAATCTTCGACGTTTTTGGCAGAGACTCTGCTTTCAAGCTCCGATCTCAGCCTGACATTCTCAGCTTCAGTCATGCTCAATTCCTGATTCTTGGATGACACCTTGTTGTACATGGTGTTTCTCTTGTCAAGAGAATAGATAACTGTGCTGAGGAGCAATGCCGCGAGAACAGAGATCAGAATAATATTGATGAGCGAACCGCTGCGCGCTTCTGTCTGGCGCATCCTGATCTCTGGCTTTTCTTCCGGTTCTTTTTCGTTATCAGCACCGTTGCCGGCAGATTCCGTTTCTTCGGCATCTCCGCCTTCATAGCTGTCGTCTTCATAATAATAATGAACGTAATTCAGCTCTGCCATCGCGATCCGCACTCCTTTCGATTATTCTGAGTTTAGCGCTCCTGCTTCTGTTGTTCCTTTCAAGTTCCTCTGTATCTGCCTCTATGGGCTTTCTGTTTACAAGTTTTCCCTGCGGCTTGTTTCCGCATACACACTGGGGGAAATCCGGCGGGCATGTACATCCTCTGCACCAGCCTGCAAATTTCTGCTTTACAAGTCGGTCTTCAAGAGAATGGAATGTTATGACTGCAAGTCTTCCGCCTGCCTTCAGACTGTAAAACGCATCTTCGAGCCCGTGAGACAGATGCTCAAGTTCTCCGTTGACTGCCATCCTTATAGCCTGGAAGGTCTTTTTGCAAGGGTTCTTATCGCGGCGGGCTTTCTGTGGTACACTCTCCCTTATTATATCAGCAAGCTGAAGAGTGGTCTCCACCGGAGCTATTTCTCTTGCGGCGACAATATTTGCAGCTATGCGGCGTGAGAATTTCTCCTCGCCGTACTCAAATATTATCCTTGCAAGTTCCTGCTCTGTATAAGTATTGACGATATCCGCTGCACTCACTCCCTCTTTGCTCATTCGCATGTCAAGAGGAGCATCTGTGTGATACGAGAATCCGCGGCTGCCTTCATCCAGCTGGAAGGAAGATACGCCAAGATCCATAAGTATACCGTCCACCTTATCAATGCCAAGTTCATCAAGTACGCTTCTGATCTCGGAATAATTCCGGTGTATGACCTGAGCGTTCTTGTATACAGAAAGTCGTTCTGTTGCAACTGCCACAGCGTCGGGATCGCGGTCGAGGGCAATAAGCCTGCCGTTTTCGCCGAGTTTTGAGGCGATCGCCGAAGAGTGTCCTGCTCCTCCGGCAGTTCCATCAACATAGATGCCGTCGGGACGGATATCAAGGCCTTCTATACACTGACCAAGCATTACGGGGATATGACTGAACTCCATTTAAACCTCTCCTTAATATTAAAGAACGAAGCCTGCCAGAGCTGCATTGATATCCTCCTGTGAAAGTTCGCTGTTGAATTTCTCCCAGGTCGCTCTGTTCCAGATCTCGGCTCTGTTTTCAGCGCCGATCACCACCACGTCATCAGTAATGCCGGCATGGTCCCTCAGATGCTGAGCGATGAATATTCTTCCCTGCTTGTCGGGTATCTGCTTATCAGCGCAGGAGAGGAATTTTCTTCTGATATCGCTTCCTATCTTTCCGGGAACAGAATACAGCTTGCTTCTGTAGATCTCGAATTCCTGAGTAGAATAAACTGCGATGTAGCTGTCGTCGTGACCTGCACAGAGATAAAACTCTGCGCCGAGTATATCGCGGAGCTTATTGGGGAAGCTCATTCTGCCCTTCTGGTCGATACTCGGATAATAAGTACCGCACAATGGTTCTGACATGAACTTCGCCTCGCTTTCCTGATAACTCTAAAGCACCTCTCCGATGCCTCTAATCACAACTCATCACCTTTTTTCACCCTTAACAATATTCTATCACTAATTGAAACATTATTCAAGACGGAATATTGCACAATGTAACGCAGGTCGAACGATGTGTTTTTGTCGATTTTGTTTAAAGTTTATCGTTGCGTACTCAGGATGCGAAACAAATGTTTTTGAATATTTAATCAATGAAGCTCAAATTTCACCTTTTTTCACCCAAAAGGCTGTTTTTGACCTCAGAAATGAAGAAATAAGTCCCCGAGATTGGAATCAGTGTTCAAACTCAAAGACTTATTTCAGATCAGCTGTTATAATTATTGTTGAGACAGATTATTAAGTATTATTTTCTGTATTGACTGATGATCCGGATGGATCAACGTTAGTATCAGGTTCTGTTGTTATGCTGCCCGGTTCTTCCGAAGTCGGCTCCGTTACATCTCCGGTAGTCGGCTCATCTGTGCCGGGTTCTGTTGAAGGATCAGCCGCCGAAGTATCTTCAGTCGCCGGCTCTTCTGTAGCAGGCTCGTCTGTTGCAGGCTCATCTGTAACAGGTTCTTCAGATGTTATCTCTTCCGTAGGATCCTCTGTAGGATCGTACTCGTAATGCTGTCTGCCGTTCGGCATAGGATCCGCTACCGGATCAAGTCGCATCACAGGATCACCGATTATCTCATAGTCTGTTACGGAATCACCGTAAGTATAGCCGATATCGAACTTGCAGGACTTGAATCCCATTGCCAGTGAGAACGGATAAGCTCTCACCCACATCTGACCGTCGATACATACATCAGTAGCATAGCCGGTCTCTTCCGAGTATATAGGCTGTATCCAGTTGGCCGGATCATCAGAAAGCGTTATTCCGTAAGCATTCTGGAGCTTTCTTCTCATAGCCGCTGTGGAATAGTAGCTTACTGTTCCGTAATGCGGATCATAAGCACTGTCGTAGTAGCTGTCCACACTTCTGAGATACGGAATATCCTGATAGAAGACCTCATAGCAGTTTGCTGAACAGCCGCCGCATGAAGCCGAGAACATCGTAAGCGCATAGTCTCCGTCATAATAGAGTGCCTGACCAAGCACCTCTGCACAGGCGTCGATAACTATCTGCGGAGGATTTGGCTTGCCTCTCAGGTCCGAAGAATCATCACCATTATACTTTATATATGTATATACTGCAACCGCCTGAGCTTTTATCGCCTCATATGCAAATGAACTGCCCACTTCGTTATATACTATCTTTGATACAACTTCAAGGGTGTTGCCGGCAGGTGCATGTGCGATAGTAAGATTCTCAGTTCCTACAAGCCCCGTATCCATAAGGTATGTTCCCGGGAAATAATGGAACAGTATATCCTGATATGTCCAGCCGCTGTAGAGGGCGTAGAAGTTAGCACCGTTCTGGCTCATTCCTACTCCGTGTCCCCAGCCGTAGCTGACTACAGAGAACTCGCCGGGATTTCTTGAAACTACCGGTACTATCGGATCAGGAAGGTCACTGAGATTTCCGCCTGAAAGATACAGTTCAACGGCTGTAGGATCAGCGCTCTTGCGCTTTTTCGTCAGAAGTGGTGATGCCTGCTTTATCGCAGCGCGCTTTGCAGCGAGAGCTGTTCTCTCCTGATCGCTGATCGCCTGATTTGCCTTTTCGGCAGCTTCAGCTTTCCGCTTTGCAGCTTTTTCCGCTGCTGCAAGTATTTCCGGTGTTGTAGGCGCATAGCTCACAAGTGAGATGCTGCTGTCGTATTCAGATACTTCAGCCTTTTTCCAGTCAGCCAATTCATCGCCGCTGTGTCCGGACATCTCATCCTTTTCCTCATCTGCTGCCGTGCTGACAGATGCCTCTTCAGCAGTGATCTCTGTCAATGTTTCATTTTCAGTCGCGTCAGAAGTCTCCATTCCTGTGAATGCAGAAAACGTGATGACCGCTGACAGCAGCACAGCTATTCCTTTGAATGTTTTATGGAATCTCATAATATCATTCTCCGTTATAATAAATGTGTATATTCATTATTCCTGTGCTTCCTCAGATGTTTCCTCGGAAGGCTCTTCAGGAGTATGAGCTTTAATCCATTCTTCGGTATGTACTATAGTGGACATGTCGCCGGGAACTTCTCCGTCACGCAGTCTTCTTGCCACGACAAGAAATCGCGAATTATCTTCGTCTGCATAGCAGGTCGAAAGTGTCAGCAGCTTGTCTCCGTACTGAACATCCACTCCGGTATCGAGCATCGCCCATGATTTGCAGCGGTCCACAAAGAAGTCAAAATCCTCCTTCGTGTCAAGTTCTTCCATATTCCAGTAGTGGAAGTCTGTTGCATCATAACTGCCGCTTGTTATCAGGAATGCGAATATCACATATTCATAATCCCTGTAGTTCGAACTCAGCTCAATGAACGGGCTGACATCATAGAAATCATAATCCTGACGATAACGGCGTATTGATCCGAACATCGTATTGTCAGCCATATTATGACCATATATCACGAGGTTCTCTGACTGTTCCTCTTCATTGCTGCCGAATACATCTCTGTAATCAAGGAACAGAGTTCCGGAACGCTTATAGCTCCTGTCAAGATCGTGGTCCAGATAATAGGAATCAGGGATATATGCCTCAGGACCGTAGAAAGGTGATCCTTCCTCCACCTCGCCCGGATCTATAACTACGGGATAATCACAGATAGTATTGTCTATCTTTATCCATCCTATGATATCCGGATTGAGTTTCAGCAGCTGCTTTGCACGGTCGGTCATCCCGGTGTTGGACGGGACATACTTCATGCCCTCTGCCCAGTTTGCCGGAAGCTCAGGCTCCGGTTCTGTGACTGGTTCTTCTGTAGCAACAGGCGGAACTGTGGATTCGACCACAGAGCTGAACGTCGGCACGTCATTCTCTCCGGAATTGAGCTTATAAACATAAGCTCCCAATGCCACGGCGATTCCGCACGCAGCACATGCTGATACTATTTTTGCTGGTTTATTCATTTGCTTTCAGACTCACTTTCGTCCGATCCGGAAGGACCATATGGAACAAATTCCGCATCGGGATCGTAATGCTCATTAGTTCTTATGTCATAATACATGCTCGGCCATTTGATATTCGGGTTTTCCTGACTGTTCTGAGTTCCTTCATAGGGATCTTCGCCTTCACGGACAAGACGTGCCATGATTATAAGTCTTCCGCGGTCGCCGAGCATAGTGTTGCACGTTGACAGAGTCAGCAGCTTATCGCCGTACTCAACATCAACATCATTTGTGCGGATAGTCCTGCGCTTGGCTTCATTCACGAAATCGTAGAACGCACCTTCATCGTCAAAGTTGATCTTGTTCCAGCAGTCAAACTTTGTCTCTGTCTCATCTTCTGCATCGAGTATGAAGAACGAGAATATTTTATATGTGTATTCGTTATAGTTGGAATTAAGATATATTATCGGATGATTCTCATAGTAATCGTAGTTCCGCTCATAGTATTTAAGGCATCCGAACATCTGGTCATCACCCATGTTATGGCCGTAGATCACGAGGTTATCGGAGTTCGGATATTCAAGATGTCCGTTGTAGTCCACGTCATCAAAATGAACACGGTAATCGAAGAAAAGCTCGCCTGCACGGTTCTGCTTGTTGTTCATTTTTCTGTCGAGGTACTTGTCATTGTCCTCTGCCTTCATGACAGGATTATTGACAAGCGTATCCGGGATCATGATAACGCCAGCCACCTCATCGTTGATGTCAAGGAGTGCCTTAGCGCCGTCAAGCAGCGTATACACAGGCTGCTCGGCATCGCCGTCCAGACTGCCGGAATATCCGCTGTTGTTGGAATGAGGTCTGTCTGAACCGAAGGAATCCCAGTAATCGCCCATTACCTTGTCATTGTACTTCTTGCTGTACCAGAGTTCATAGTAATAGTCAGCAACAAGATAACCGCATACGATTATAGCCGCTATCGAACCAAGGAACACAAGCTTCCTTATGCGCTCGCCTATACTGTCGCCCTTTCTCGGGAACAGTCCGAGAAAACTCTCCTTGAAAGTCTTTTTCTTCTTTTTCTTCTTTTTCTTTTTTTTGCCTGTATTTACCGGTGCTTCCTCTTCCGGAACAGCTAACCTCTCCGGTGCAGCATATCCAGCAGCTTCAGGTGCAGCAAACACTGCTTCACTGCGGACAGCA
>DFJW01000106.1 GCA_002373775.1 Ruminococcus flavefaciens
GAACTCTCCCATATTTATTTTTAACCGTCCGAAAAAATGGAGCTGGTGGACGGACTTGACCCCCCGACCTGCTGATTACAAATCAGCTGCTCTACCAACTGAGCTACACCAGCTTTAATGCTTAATTATTATATCACACATTTTGTGATTTGTCAAGTGCTTTTTTGAATTTTTTTGAAAAAATTCTGGTCGAGGCGACAGGACTCGAACCTGCGGCATCTTGGTCCCAAACCAAGCACTCTACCAAACTGAGCTACGCCTCGGCAACTCTGTAGGCTTCGCTGTCAGACAGCTTTTATATTATATCAGGTCACAAGCAGTTTGTCAAGTATAAAATTGCAAATTCGTCACAATACACAAAAATATCCGAGCCAATCGTGTGTATCTGACAAAAATAAACCGGCTGCCGCTCTTTGCGACAGCCGGGCATTTTTTAAAATCAGTCAACGATGTCCTCTGCGGCATCCTTAACTTCTTCAGCAACTTCCTCAGCCTTGTCAGCTGCGTCCTCTGCAGCGTCAGCAACTTCTTCAGCAGCTTCCTTTGCAGTGTCATCTGTGATCTCGAAATCGATGCTGTCATCGTTATCGTAAACGTCATCATAGATGTCGTCATCGTAATCGGAATCTTCGCTCTTGCCGTTCAGCTTCTTAACTGCGAGATAACCGCCGGCAGCTGCGCCTGCTGCTAAAACTGCAAATAATAATTTATTCATTTCAAATTCCTCTTTCTCCGCAAGTAATATTTTTTTACCGAAGCGCTTGCGAACAGCTTACGATAAACTACATATATTATATCACACTTTTTTTCGGATTTCAACTGTTTACATATTATTTGTTAAAAACATCAAAATTGATAGGGCAGTTATTGGTGCAGTTTCACAACGAAGTATTCTTTTCCCCAGCCACACCTGTTCTGCTCCGGCTTCTGTTGCCGCAGCCGCCTCTTCTTTGTCGAATCCGCCTTCACTTCCGATCAGCAGACCGACAGTTTTTACGCCGCTGAAGTCTACATCTCCAAAGAACCTTCCGCCCTCTTCCTCTTCATAGAGCAGTACATTCCTGTCCAGTTTCTTCATAATTTCCAGCGCTTCCTTATAGCTGACCATGGGTGCAACTTCCGGTATTATGCCTCTTCCGGACTGCTTTGCGGCTTCCTCCGCGATCTTATTCAGACGCGGCAGCTTTTTCCTCGCAAATTCCTGCTCATCCGGCCGGGATATACAGCGTCTCGTCAGCACCGGAACTATCCTCGAAACTCCCAGTTCTATGCTCTTCTGAATGATGTACTCCAGTTTATCCAGCTTAGGGACAGCCTGAAACAGCGTCACCTCCACCAAAGGCTCTGCTGCACAGCGGTGCTTGCTCACAAGGTCAAGATACACCGCATCCGCCGTGATACTGCGGATAACGCAGTTGTAATCCACTCCGCAGCAGCATACCGTCAGTTCCTCGCCCGGACGCATCCTCAGTGATCTGCCGATGTGATTCGCATCGCTGCCGGTAAGAATGATATTCTCCTCATCAGTAACTTCCGAAAAAAATCTTGGCATATAAACCTCCTGCACATATCATCAAAAAAGCCGCCTTTCTGCGGCGGCTCTGCTTTACTTTCTTCTTGTGCCGTTCTTGCGGTCAGTGCTTCTCTTGAGGTCACACATGCGTTCCTCGCTCGACTGCTTGAACTTTGACATCATGTCCTCGAACGTCATTTCCGAAGGCGGAGTCGTCTTTTTCGGCTCCCAGATATTGGGCTTGCTGCGATTCTGATCGCCGCCGTTGTTCTGACGTCTCGGCTTCTGCTGCTGAGGTGCAGCCTGCTGGTCCGAAGCCTTCTTTATGGAGAGGCTGACTTTTCCGGCTTCATTGATGCCGATGACCTTGACTTTTACCTCCTGATTTTCGGTCAGATGATCGCGTATCTCGTTGACATATGTATTCGCTATCTCAGAGATATGCACCATACCGGTACCACCGCCGTCGATATCCACAAATGCGCCATACTGAGTTATCCCCTTGACCTTACCGGTGTAGATCTTACCTATTTCCAGCTGCATAATTTATAAAAAACTCCTTTTTAAGGCACATCTGTGTGCCTGAATGATCCCCTGAATACTGATACCGTCAGTCTCTTGACGTATCATAAAAGCGTCTCTCATCGGGATAAGCATATCCTCTCTCTTCAAGAGCGACTTTTTCCATATAGTCCTTCATATCTTCACCTTCAAGGACACGCTGCAACTCAGCGTTATCAGCCTCGAAAGCCGTTATTTTTGTCTCGATATCAGCAAGCTCGTTTTCCTTTTCTGCGCAGTCCCTGTTAGTAGTGATGATAACTATCGCGCAGCCTGCCGCCATAGCTACAGCAACAAGCCGGAAGAGCAGTCCGTTAAAGAGCCTTTTTTTGGTTCTTCTTGCTTTTTTTGCCAACGTTCTTCACGTTCTTTCTCTTTTTATTTGTTCTTTTATTATACATCAAACGGACACGTCTTAGCAATAGAAAATCCATTTTTTTAATAGAGTTTACAATAACTTTGGAATATCCCACAAATTTGGCGGCGGCTTTTTTACGGAAAAGTACATATACCGACTTCAAAGGACTCATAACCCCAAGAAATACGCGCCTTATCAGGGATATCATCCTGCATAATGCCCGGTGAAAAATACTGCCGGCTGTGGCAAAATACACACCTGCTCCGGCTATGCAGCCTATGAAATAGTAGAAACGCATCTCACCCCGTGCAGCTGCCGAAGCAAAGGCTGTTACAGATATCCCACAGAAGCCGAGGAACAGGATGTCCTCAGCTGCAATGAGCAGCTGTCCGTGCGGAAATATCACCCTCACGGCTCGCAGGACTTCATAGCATACGCCCAGAGCTGCGCCCAGCAGAAAAGTCATCCCCAGCAGGCACAACTCCTCATGTACGGAAAAGTACGTCTCCGGTATCATCTGAAAAGTCTCCCCAGCGCGGATACCGGACCTTTCCTGTCCTTATCACCGTATACCAGAGACCAGACATCGCCGGTTATGGTCATGTCTCCGGTCTCCACGCTCATGGCGTCGATGTGCAGTTCCCTGCCGCGTATCACCAGTTCCCCGAGCGTAGTGTACAGGCTTATCTCACGCTCGTCGAAACTGTCAACATCCGTCACGCCGGATATGCTCAGGCTGTGTCTGTTCTCCATGATTATGTTGTGGTTCTGCTTTATCGTTTTCTCCTGCATAGCTTATTCCTCCGTCTTAATTGCACGATGTATGCGTCTCAGCCGCCATCAAGTGCAGCGTCACGCTGCTTATAGATTATATGCAGCTGGATAGGAAAATATGGCATGCAAAAAGGGCAGACTCATAAAGTCTGCCCTAAGAGATTCAATATATTGCTCAGCCGAGAACGATCTCAACTTCGTGAACGCCGCCCTCGCAAACAGGGATGATGCAGCCTTCAACAGCCTTGCCGTCAACAGTCATTGACTTAACGCCCTTGCAAACGTGCTCGGGGTTCTTGACAGTGATGTTGTATGTAGCACCTCTGAACTTACGGGTAGCTGTGAAGCCGTCCCACTCGTGAGGAATTGAAGGATCAACCTTCAGACCGTCGAAATCAGGCTGTACACCGAGGATGTACTGAGATATAGCTACCATGTTCCATGCAGCTGTACCTGTGAGCCATGAGTTCTTGCCCTGACCGAAGTTCTTTGCATCCTTACCGCCGATCATCTGACCGTATACATACGGCTCTGTCTTATGGATGTCGGATGTCTCCTCAGTGAAAGCAGGAGCGATCTTGCTGTAGTACTCGAATGCCTTGTCACCGCGGCCTGCAAAAGCCTCAGCACAGATGATCCATGCGTTGTTGTGTGTGAAGATACCGGCATTCTCCTTGTATCCGCCGGGATATGTGGAGATCT